>NZ_JANUEM010000005.1 GCF_024809855.1 Rheinheimera pacifica | reverse complement strand
AGCGAGGGCGCCATTTTAGTGATTTAAACCAGTCTGTCAAGCGTCTTTTTAAAAGATTTTTGCGACCCGTTTTGACTCACCTGAAGCACCCAAACTGCAGCGCCCCGTGGCATGGCGCGCATTATAGGGCCTTTTAGGAGACCTGCAAGCGGTTATTTGAGAAAAAAGCGTGACTGCTGATTAATTAGCCAAAACACGCATTTCCCTTCTTTGTATTAAGCCGCAACTTTACGGCTATTATACTCAGCAACCATTTGCTGCATTTGAGCGTCATCGTATGGCATAAGGTTGCTTAGGATCATCCGCTTTTCGCCTTTACCTATCAGTTCACCCTGCTCGCTTAACGAGAACTCCAGCAAAGCATTACCACGTTTACCATCTACCGATAGCGAAGATGCGGTAAGGCATAAATCCACTTTTTGTCTGGGCAAACGGACAAAGCTTAGTGCCATACTCTCGTAGATCACCAGCGGACGCTGCGGATTAATCATCACCTGATGCTGTTGCATCAACGGTAATAGTATATGTGGGAAGTTCTGACCGGAGAATTTCACGTAGTCGCGGATTAATGGCTCAATAACAGCTAAGTCATGCTGACAAGCGCCGTTATGCTGCAAAGACAAGTAGGTTTTATCCTGATTATCGCAAATCGTTATCAGGTTATCCTGCTCTTTACATTGTAAAAGCACGTCAGCGCCTACCATGCCAGAGAACTGGCAGCTAAGTTGTTCTGTAATACCGTACCGGTTTAACAGGTACGAAAACAATAAATCGCCTGGTACGCAAAACCGTTTCGCTTCTTCATCGTGAATCGGATTAAAGTCCGTTGCTACTTGTTTGGCAAACTCACTGGCCTGCTTACGGCTAAAACTAAAACCTGCGCTACTTTGGTTAACATACTTTTCTAACAACATCGATTGCTGACTCTCTTACAATATAAGCAGGCTATTCTACTCAAATTTAGCGGGGCAATGGTCCAGCCAGTACCGGAATAGCTGTGGCAGGGCCTCTGCGTCGCGAAACAAATACGCCTCCTGTCGGCAACTTTTTCGCTTCTGTTTTTGCCGACGTCGCTATCGCAGCCACATCATGATGACATGAACACAATGCAGGATCGGGTAATACTACTCCTATAGATAACGCCAGCAAAGGATAAAAACACATGTCGCCAGATCGGCTAACAGCACTAAGCCCACCTGCTGCGACATGCGCTGCATCATAATAATGCACAATACGCTGATTAAAATCCTGTACTATCTGCTGGCAGGCAGTTTGCCAATTATCACTGGTAAAGATGATAATAAAGTCATCACCGCCAACATGGCCGACAAAATTACCAGAATCGGCAACAGCCTGACTAATAATTTCAGCCAGCAGTTGTAATACCAAATCTCCTCTGCTGTATCCATATATATCGTTATATGGCTTAAAGTGATTTAAATCTGCATAAGCCAGAGTAAAGTTCATCTGTTGGCTTAGTAAGCGATCGACCTCCTGATAAATCGGTACGTTCCCCGGCAGTAATGTTAGTGGATTGGCATAACGGGCATGTTGCAACTTTCGCTCTGTAATTTTTTTTAGCAACAACCGCACTGAACCAATACCAATATAACGCTGTGCTGATGTCACAATAAAAAACCAGTTATTATCACCATCTTCATTACGGGTGACTAACTCACTCACGTCGTCCAGACTAGTGTGTTCATCTACGACCACCGGGCTTATTGTCATAAGGCGCTTTATTGGCTTTTTTTCATACAACGAGCGGCCATACGGCATTGCAAACATTGCCAGCAACTGTGCCCGGTTTATCATGCCAACCGGAATACCAGATTCGACAATAGCCAGACCTGCCCAATCAGGGTTGTCGCTGAATAACTGCATAACCGCTCCCGCCAAAGCCCCGCTTTCAATGGCTGGTAAAAACTGCACAATCGCAGATACTTTTTCAGCCGCCGCTGTGTAAGGCTGCTTTTGTTTAACCAGTAAATACCGCCCGTGCGGTGAGGCTTCTATTTTTGCAACTGGCCGACCCAGCAGAAAGCCCTGGCCATAATCAGCGCCAAGCTCCTGACACAGTAATAGCTCCTCCTGGGTTTCTATGCCTTCTGCGACAATTTTTGAGCCGGTTGCATTAGCCAGAGCCACTATATTCTGCACAAAAGCTCTTTTGGTCGGATCTGTATGTAGTTGGCTGATAAAATAACGGTCAATTTTGACAATATCTGGTTTTAACTCAGACCACAGCTTCAGGCCGGAAAAGCCACTGCCTAAATCGTCAATCGCGATAGAGAACCCAAGCTCACGATAATGGTTTACAGCCCTTACTAATACGCTTGGATCTTCAACCTGATATTGCTCTGAAATTTCAATAACAACCCGGGACGGGTCAAGTTCTGCTTGCTGCAACAGCCTGTTTGTTAGCCCGGAGGGATGATCTGAGGTAAGCAATAATAACGGGTTAACATTGAGAAACAGCAAGCCAGGCATCTTTGCTCTGGCAAAAGCTTCAATACTTATCTGTCGGCACAGCATCTCAAGCGGCTCCAGCATTTCGCACATCAATGCCGCTTTAAATAACAATAAGGGAGAATGCAACGGGCTATTTGATGGCCCTCTTATCAGGGCCTCATAACCCAGCACCTCTGTAGACGACAGACTGAAAATAGGTTGAAAAAGCGGAGTCAGTGCGCGCTGCCGGATAAGGTTCGACAACTCAGTACAATAATTCGGGTTAACCGTCATAACTACAACCGATGTAAGCAACTGCGGCAAAAGGTTAATACTTCAGTATGACAACTGCATGACACTGCCTGGGTTCTATGACAGTAAAAAAACGGCTAAAACGCTTGCTTTTTACACAACAAGCAAATACTGTATATACATACACTGTATAAATAGACATGTAGAGGTAGATATGTATAACCGCCCGGTTAATCAACAATTTTATGCTAATGCAGCAACCGCTTACTCCGATAGCCGTTTGTTGAAAATACATTCGGTAACTGATAGTGAAGCCATTACAGCTAATCCTTCACATCACTCCTTACTGCAGCTGATTCAGCAGCATCAGCATCAGCAAGGATGGATTCTGTTAATAGCTCCATCGCATATACCGCACAAAACCTGGGCTGAGCAGCACCAAATATCTTTTCATAATGTTTTGATTGTACATCAGAAGCAAATCAGGGATCTCAATGCAACTATTCAGCAGGCATTGGTATCCGCGAGCTGTAAAGTCGTTATCAACTTTGCCCGGATGCTGGACCCGCAGCAGCTAAACATCTGTCGTAAACTGGCAGTAATGCATAACACTTGGTTTTATCAATGCGAACAGCTGCAACAAGAGCACATTACCCACTAATGCATTTTAAATTCACGCGGCAAAGATGCTAAGATCAGGCTTTTTAACGAACAGGTAAAGCGGATTAATATGCAATGCTACTGTGGCTCAGCCAAAGAATTCAGTTTGTGTTGCCTGCCATTGATATCCGGGCAGGCACACGCAGCACATTGCGAGCAGTTAATGCGCTCACGTTACAGTGCTTATTGCCAGCGTAATATCAATTACTTGCATCAAACTTATCATCCCTCAAAACAGGCGGCTAACTCTCATACATCACTGGCGGCTTTTGCCAATAACAGCCATTTTATCAAACTAACTGTTCTGTCCTCAGAACAAACAGATAGCGAGGGCTATGTTAGTTTCAGTGTGCGCTATATACAGCAAAGTACACTGTACGAATTTGCCGAACGCTCCCGCTTCGTATACGACAAAGCCTGGTACTACATTGACGGTATATTAAATGATAAAGCGCCGGTAAAAATTGGTCGCAATGAGTTCTGCCCTTGTGGTAGCGCTAAAAAATTTAAGCATTGTGTAGTGCACCGTATATCAGGTAGCTAGCCACGCTGTTTATAATACTCAGGCAGCCTCACTACCGTGTAATTGCTGTAATACTTCATAAAGATCTGCCGGGTTAGCCTGTGGTTTTTCAGGCGTGGTATGTTGTAACCTTCTGCGACTATGCAAACTTAAGTTTTGCCATACATCATCAGCTAGCCGCTGCTTATCATCATGCCGGGCTAAAGGCGGCGGGTTAAGGTAAGTAGCCAGCTTTAGCTGGGCTAAACCACTACTGCCCAGAGCTTTGCTCTGTTTGAGCATTGTTATCGTATCAGCTTCTGTCTGTGCCAGGCTACGCGGTAACGCAACACCAAGTTGCTGATATAAATTAAGTTGTGCGCTTTGCTCAATAGCATCCGGCGTATAGAACTGGGCAGACTCTTCTACTGCCGGTGACAACAGCGCAAGGTACAAAGCAAAATCTGTGCGCTGGGCATTTTGCAGAGCTCGATTCAGCTTTACATCAAGTTGCCATTCGTTAATTACCATCGACATTTTGCGCAGTTATACCGGTTTTGTTTTGCTCTTGCTGCATTTATCGGCAGTCAGACAAAAAAGTTTAGCAAATGCCTTTACTTCAAAAGTCAGTTTGATAATATGCCGTCCACTCGTGGAGGGGTTCCCGAGTGGCCAAAGGGATCAGACTGTAAATCTGCCGGCACTGCCTTCGAAGGTTCGAATCCTTCCCCCTCCACCATTTTCCTACCGTACTAAGCTAAACACTCCTCTGCACCACACTGCTGTATTAATTTTCTTGCTAATCACCCTGTTATTTCCGACACTTAACTGAATTTAGTTTTAGGCGAAGTGGTGTGAATGAATAACAAGACGCTTGAGAATCAGCGGATACTAATTGTTGATGATCAACGGGCTTTTCAATTGATGTTTAAAGGCATCCTGTACTCTATGGGAGCCACCAACGTTGCCTTTGCTCCCACTGGTGAGCAGGCATTGGCCAAGTGCGCCAATGTAAATTATGACGTCTTGTTTGTTGATTACCATTTGGGTGTAGGCAAAAACGGCAAGCAGCTACTTGAAGATCTACGGGAAAAAAAACTGCTTGGCCCGCATAGTATTTTTATGTTGGTAACCGGTGAAAATACCGTCCCTATGGTAATGAGCGCGGTAGAATTAGAGCCTGACGACTATCTGGTCAAACCCTTTTCACAAAACGTACTGCGTAGCAGAATTCAACGGATAAAAAGAAAAAAAACTCAACTGGCTGCAGTGTATCAGGCATTATTTGACGAACAAGCAGAACAGGTGGTCACACTGTGTCAGCAGGAAATAGGCACTGAAGGTCGTTATCAGCCATTCTGTAAACGTGTGCTGGTAGAAAATCTTATTAAGCTAAACCAGCTTGCCGAAGCTGAACATATATTACAGGAAACGCTGTCACAACGACGCAGCGGCTGGGCATTATTGCTGCAGGCAAAAGTGTGCTACCGGCAAAACCGTTTTGAAGACAGTATGGCCCTGTGTCAGGAGGCGATAGAGAATAATCGTTATTTTGCTGAAGCTTATGATATTCAGGCACAAAATTATCGCGCTATGGGCGAGACAGATAAAGCCTTCAGCAGCATTCAGGCGGCGGCAGAAATAGCCCCCTACAGTATGCAGCGCCAATACCTTGTGATGGAAATGGCCCGCGATTTAAATAATATTCCCCAACAGGTTCTTGCCAGTAAGCAGTTATATGAGATTACCCGCCGCTCAATAAAGCAGGACATTATTCATTTGCTTAACTATATCCGCACCGTTATTGAGGCTGCAGTAAGAGCTGACGAACCGGCAAACCGTAACCGCTACCTGCAAGAAGTGTCGCTTGCTCTACAGCGCGTTAAACGTGATGAAATGATGACAAGAGAAATTAACTTCGATTTATTTGAATCTCTGTGTCAGGCAAGGCTGGAATCACTAAACGGTGCCCAGTATCAGGCAAAAAAAACCTATGCGGCGGTGTCTGAAGAGCTACATGATCAACATCAGATTTTGCCGGATGCTATCTTTTTGCTAAATCAAATTGGCGAGTATGAGCAAGCAGCTACACTACAAAAGCTATTACCAGCAGAACTGATGGCCAACCCGGTGCTAAATTCACTGTTCGGCGATCAACAACATTTTGTCGATCAGAAGCAGCTGCAATTTGCTGAGTTGAATAAAGCGGGTATCAAAAGCTACAAAGAAGGTAATTTTGTCGCTGCAGTCAGGCAATTTGAAGCAGCGCTGGAAGTGGCGCCAATGAATACCGGTAGTGCTTTGAATCTTATCCAGGCATCCATTCAGCAGTTAAACAGTCAGCAAAGAAATAAATCAAGAGAGCTATTTGAGCGCTGTAAAAAAACATTCCGCGTTGTCGACAACATGCCTTTACCCGAGCATCATCGCGTACGTTATAAAGAGCTTCTGCAGCAATTTGATAAACTACGCGATGAATTCAGGCGCTGATTACTGCGACAGAAGTTGTTGCGCTACGTCATTAGCCAGCGCACTGGCACCAATTCGAATGCCGGCATTGGTGGCAATTCGCCCGGTAATATCCTCATATAACTGCATCAGTTCAAGCGCCTGAGCAATATTACGTACACCGCCAGACGCTTTAAAACCAACCTGGCGGTTTGCCGCAGCAATTACCGTGAGAATAATACGGGCCGCTTCAATAGTAACCCCGGTGGCAACTTTGCCGGTGGATGTTTTGACAAAATCAGCGCCCCCTTCTATTACCAGTTCGGTCGCTTTGGTAATTTGTTGCGCTGTAACCAGCTCACCAGATTCGATAATCACTTTTAAACAGCTGTTAGCGCAAGCCTGGCGTATATCGTATAAAAAGCTTTTAACTAAGCCCTGCTCGCCACGCAGCAGAGCTTTATAGGGCAAGACACAATCAATTTCTGTTGCTCCGGCCATTTTGGCTTGCTGAATTTGCTCACATGCGATATCGGCAGCCAACTCTGCGCCGGGGAAATTAACCACTGTGGCAATGTTCGCCTGCCGTGCACGTTGTGGCCACTGTTGTAAACTTGCCAAAAATTGAGGATAAACACAGTAAGCCGCAGGAGTCAGAGCGGGAACACTTCCAAGCCACTGGCCAAAGCTCTGCTCTGTATCATCATCCTGTAAACGGGTAATATCTAATAGTTTTGCCAGTTGTTGCAGGCGTAGCAGGTTTGTCATCGTTAAAGCCCCGTCGCAAAACAGCAATATTAGCTGTCTGTTCGCTGTAGTAACATCACACTGTAGATGCCGCGGAGCTTAAACCAAATACCCATAAAAATGCAAAACACTGTCACGAAAAATAATTGAAAATAATTTTGAATCTTTTGCCAAAGGCCCGGTCTTATTTACCAGTAGTAGCTATGTAACACCTTTTCTCTCCTGTTTCGATGTCCTAGTGTTTGCGCCGGTCCTGTATCGGCGCTTTTTTTATAGCTCTAATAAGTGCTGATTCTGTTTTAGCCAGGCTTTAGCCTGTTCTGCTTGCGGATAATACACGCCTACCAGTTGCCAGAAACGCGGCGAATGGTTCAGATGCTTAAGATGAGCCAGTTCATGCACCACCACATAGTCTGCTACCCAGGCAGGAGCCATCATTAAACGCCAGTTAAACCCCAACTCTGCGGTGCTTTTACAATAACCCCATTTTGTGCGCCAATTGCCAATAATTATATTGCCGGAGCGTACATTCATCTTGTTTTGCCAGTAAAACACCCGCTCTGCAAACCAACTAAACGCTTGTTCTTGATACCATTTTTGCAACAAGGTTAATAGCACCTTTTGATAGCGTTGCGGTTGCACACGGGATGACACAATAACTGTAATATTATGTTCGTCATGCAGCACTACTGATTTCGCTCCACGCAACCGGGTTAATCCGATGGTACTGTCCAGTAACGGTAATTGCTGTCCTGCCAGCCATTGTGGCCTGATTTGCTGCTTCACTTGCTGCAGATGTTTTATTACCCACTGCTGCTTCTGTTGCACCAACTTCTTTATGTCAGCCAGGTTATAACCAAGTGGCGCCCGCACTGTCAGTTGGCCCTGCTTAACCTGCAACGCCACACTACGTCTTCTTGAACTGTAATGCACGGTGTAGCTAAACTGCTCGGTTTCTATCTTTAACGCTGACAATCTCTACTCCATACCGGGGTTCTGACTTAGCTTAATCACGCCATCATTGTGCCACAGCAGCGGATAAAGTGTTATTATCCTGCTACTTAGCGGTATTAAACAAATTAAGGGCCTAACACAGCATGAAAATTATTTCATTTAATATCAATGGAATACGAGCAAGACTACACCAGCTGCAAGCACTTATCGATAAACATCAACCAGATATTATCGGCCTGCAGGAAATTAAAGTTCATGATGATGAGTTTCCGTTGGCTGATGTTCAGGCGATGGGCTATCACGTTTATCATTTTGGCCAGAAAGGGCACTACGGCGTGGCAATTCTCAGTAAAGAGCCCGCCACAAAAATGCAGTATGGCTTTCCTACAGACGAAGCGGATGCTCAGCGCAGAATGCTGATTGGCAGCTTTACCCAGGCCGACGGCACGCCGCTAACCGTACTGAATGGCTACTTCCCTCAGGGAGAAAACCGCGATCATCCGGTCAAGTTTCCGGCAAAAACCAAATTTTATGCCGATCTACAACGTTACCTAACCGAACACCATAGCCCGGATGAGCAGCTGGCCATTATTGGCGACATTAATATATCGCCAATTGATCTGGACATTGGCATAGGCGAAGCCAATGCCAAGCGCTGGTTACGCGAAGGCAAAACCTCATTTTTGCCTGAGGAACGGGCCTGGTTACAGCAACTTAAAGACTGGGGCTTAATTGATACTTTTCGTGCCCTGCACCCGGAAACAAGCGCCCAGTATAGCTGGTTTGATTATCGTTCTAAGGGTTTTGATGACAACCGCGGCTTGCGTATTGATGTTGTTCTGGCTACAGCGCCTCTGGCTAAGCGCTGTATAGAAAGCAGTATTGACTATGAACTGCGCGGTATAGAACGCCCTTCAGATCATGCTCCGGTATGGTCTGTATTTAAGTAAGCTCTAACACTGGGCATTGCCAGGTAGTGGCTACAACCACTGCCTGACGAAAGTTTTATCCAGTTGCTGATAGGCCTTTTTCAGTAAAGCCGCAAGGTCTTTGTAACGCCCTGGTTGTGATACAGGGGCCAGCTCTACTCCATGCTGTTGCATTTGCTGCCTTATATGCTGATACCAGGATGCAATTGATGGCGGTAACTTTGTTTCAGCACGCACCCCAAGCCAATACAGCCCTTGCAACGGCAGCGATACTAAGAACAACATCATCGCCAAAATTTGTGGCAAAAATGCACTGCCCAGATAACTGTATTGTACAGCCGCAAACAGCAGCGCCAGACCGGGTAAATAACGACCGGTGATTGATGTCAGTAAAATAACCTTATTTTCAATAAACAGGCTATTAAGCTCTGCTTTGGCGGGCCACAACTTACTGTACTCGCGCCCGGCGCGCAGGGTTGCATAAAGCGGATACTGCATTACCACCTCCTACCGAAAACTATGTCTGAACGATAGCATAAAACCAGCCACTTTACTCCTGACATTAATAGCACTTCGCCCGGCCAGTCAAAGGTGTATGATATTATGGGAAATAAAAATTACACTTTGCCTCAGCAAAAACCAGTAATTCAATTAGTGCAAACTGACATTTCAACCGGACTGAGCCTTGGCTGCCTTGTGAAACTCACTTTTTACCAGCATTAAACCCACCTTTAGCTTAAGCACAAACTAACAAAAAATATGCCATAATATTTAGTCTTTAAGTTACGCTAACTTAGGCAAGTTAAACAGCGTTACACACAAAGTTATCCACAAAATCTGTGGACAACCTAACCCTATATAGCACAGCAAAAGTACGGCTGTTGTCAGGTTATTTGCCAGTAAAAATAATGATTTCATGAAAAAATAATACTAAGGCCGTTAAAATGTCACATTTAGTAAAAACGGAACAGGTGATATTTTGTTTAACCTGGCCCGCTATGGCAGGAATTCGTTGAGTAATCATGCCGGTTTAGATTAGGATAAACGCTATACTCTGTATCAGGATCTGCCGCTGTTGCTAAATTGGCTAACGCAACTTAACGAAATAGAAGGTATTGCTGTAAAAAGCCCGGCCTGCGGCACTTTGTTGCCAATAAGCTCACACCCGGAGTTGTTGTATAACAGTGGTATTGTGCAACAGGCTTTATGTATTAAATTACAGCAAAACACTGTGGTAGCGCCGTTTAACAGCCTGTATCAGTGCAGCCTGAATGGCAGACGCAGGTTGCGGTTTAAACACAGCAGCGGCCTGACTTTGCAACTGGACTTTCCTTCCAGCGTCATGAGCGGTTTGGGCAAAGGCATTGAGTATCTGGCAGATTCAGAGCAATTGCTTAGCGCAGGTCAACCTGTATTGCGGCTGGACCCGCACTATCTGCAAGCTGGCCAGGGCTGCTATGCAGCATTGATGGTATTACCCCACCCGGCTATCGAGGCGATATTCTGTATGCAGCGCTATGTTGCAGCGGCAACGGATATCGCCATAATTATTCAGCTAAAGAACAAATAAAATATGACTACGCTATACGGCATAAAAAATTGTGACACGATAAAAAAAGCTCGTAACTGGCTGGAGCAACAGCAAATCCCTTACCAGTTTATTGACTACCGCGTTGATGGTTTAACAGCTGCGCAGTTGCAAACCTTCGCCACTCACTGCGGCTGGCAAAACCTGCTTAATACCCGGGGCACAACATACCGGCAGTTAGATCAGAGTGATAAAGCCGATCTGACCGAGCAAAAGGCACTGGCGCTAATGCTGGCGCAACCAGCGATGATTAAACGGCCACTACTGCTGTACAACGGTAAATACCATTTAGGCTTTAAACCGGGCGACTATCAACAAATTTTTGGATTAAACACATGAGTAGCCAAAGCGCCGTAGTGGCATTAACCCAGGATCTAATTTCCCGCGCCTCTGTCACTCCGGAAGATGCCGGTTGCCAGCAAGTCATGGCTGTGCGCCTGGCCGCAGTGGGCTTTAATATTGAGGTTATGCATTTTGACGACACGTTAAATATGTGGGCTCGCCGTGGTAACAGCAAACCGGTATTTTGTTTTGCCGGCCATACTGATGTAGTACCTACAGGGCCGGTAGAACAATGGCACACACCACCGTTTGAACCAACCATTATCGGTGATACGCTGTATGGCCGTGGCGCGGCCGATATGAAAGGCAGCCTGGCAGCAATGGTGGTAGCAACAGAGCGTTTTTTGCAGCGCTTCCCCACTCCCAAATTCGATTTGGCTTATCTTATTACCAGTGATGAAGAAGGCCCGTTCATCAATGGTACGAAAAGAGTGATAGAAACACTGGAAGCCCGCAACGAAAAGATTAGCTGGTGCATTGTTGGTGAGCCTTCCAGCAGCCAGAAAGCCGGTGACGTAGTTAAAAATGGCCGGCGCGGTTCATTAACCGGGCAGCTTACTGTAAAAGGTATTCAGGGCCATGTCGCCTACCCACAACTGGCAGAGAATCCGGTGCACAAAGCAGCCGCTGCTTTAGCTGAGCTTGCAGCAGAACAATGGGATAACGGCAATGCTTATTTCCCGGCAACCAGTTTTCAGATTGCCAATATACATGCCGGTACCGGCGCATCCAATGTGATCCCCGGCGAATTAAACGTTATGTTTAACTTTCGCTACAGCACCCAAAGCAGCGCAGAACAACTACAGCAACGAGTTATTGCCCTGCTGGACAAACATGGTTTGAACTATGATTTGGCCTGGACATTAAACGGCCTGCCATTTTTAACTGACAGTGGCAGTTTAGTCGCAGCAACAGTGAAAGCCATTTATCAGGTTCAGGGCTTTGAAACACGGCTGGAAACTACCGGAGGTACCTCAGATGGCCGCTTTATCGCCCCAACCGGTGCTCAGGTGGTTGAACTTGGTCCCTGCAATGCCACTATTCATAAAATTAATGAATGTGTGTCGGTAACCGAGCTGGAGCAGCTGGCCAAAATGTACGAAGCCGTATTGGAACAACTTGAACTGAGCCTATGATCGACTGCAGCGATGACATCCTGACCGGCCTGAGCGAGCAGCATCTGCTAAAGCGCCCGGACGGTTTTATGTTACATAAAGATATCGCGCAACCCTTTACTGCATTATGTATCGCAGCCAAAACAGAGGGCATTGAGATAACTCTTGTTTCTGCTTTTCGTTCCTATCAGCGCCAGGCAGCTATTTGGCAGGCCAAATTAGCTGGAAAAAGGCCTGTTTACGCTCAGGATGGGCAAGCTATTGATATTAATAGTTTAACCGGAAAAGCTAAACTCGATGCCGTACTCTTGTACTCTGCATTGCCCGGTGCCAGCCGCCATCATTGGGGCACAGACCTTGATGTATACGACGCAGCCGCAGTCCCCCCAGACTATAAACCGCAACTGGAACCGGCAGAATATGGCGAGGATGGCCCATTTTACCGGCTACAGCAGTGGTTAAGTGCATATGCAGCCGACTTTGGCTTTTTTCTACCCTACCGCGAGTTTCAGGGAGGGGTTGCTGCAGAGCCCTGGCATATAAGTTATCAACCACTGGCCAGTGCTTACCTGGCCAACTTTAACAGTACATTATTGCGCCAGTGCCTGACACAACACCCTGTGGCAGAGCAGCAATTAGTATTAACCCACCTCGATGCTATTTTTCAGCGCTATGTTGCTAACATTTGTCTGGCAGCGCCATGAACTGGCCCCTGTTTTGTGCATTAGCCCTGGCCTTTGGCCTGGTGATCAGTAATATTTTGCTGATAAAACACGCGGCAAAGTTAAAAATGCCCTCATCAGCAAAACAGCCAGAGGGCATTGCAGACAACACTACCACACAACGTAACACTACTCAGCAGAGCCCTGCTCACGATCAAACGCCGAATAGCCCTGAATAAAACGCTGCAACTGATCGCGCAGGTTAGGCGGTGTGCCTTTAATCAAAATCGTATCGCTGTGCGGATCATACTGCACTCTGTCACCGAGCAATTTCTGCTCGAAACTTAACGATAGCCCGGCGCCCTGCCCGGCAAATTTAATCAGCTTTTTCAGCTCTTTTACTTCTACCGGAAACTGCTCTGCCACCTCAAGCTGTTGCTCCTGGCAATAACGTAAAAAGCCCTGTTGCTCCTGCTCGTCAATAACAGCCGACAATTCGCTTAACACCACATCCTGCCCGGCTTTAGCCCGCTCTTCACAGTAACTGAACACTTGTTTACGGGCATCTGTTTTTTCATTACTGTCAAACTCGGCAGCACTAAAGTACTCTTCCACCGACGCCAGTACCACTTTACTGTTTACCCGCGCATCGGTGCCTTCTTCACAACCTAAAAAATCAAGAAAGAAATCGGCTACTTTACGCCCGGCACGGCCCCGGATAAAACTAATATACTTTCCCTGCTCTGGCGAGCTGCCATACTCGGTTAAATCAATACGGGCGGCCAGTTGCATTCTGGCAATATCCAGATGGCGTGATGTCGCCAATTCCAGATCGTCGCTCAAAGAAAAGTGGTCTTTACTGCCTAACAGACAAAACAGCAGGTAATCACTGGCCAGATAGCGATAATGGCAAATCAGCAAATAGCCACTTTCCGGCAACTGATGCGCCAGTAGTTGCTGCTCCAGCGCTGCGGTAGAGGTATTAGCCAGTACAAGAAAATCTGAGGTTTGCTTTTGCCAGTCATTTAATACTGTCATAACCTGCGGATCTTTATCAGCGCTAAAAGCAGCGTAGCCTTTGGCGGGCTTACCGTTATAAGCCAGGTGTAACTGCTCTACCAAATGCGCTACTGCCGCCGTAGGGGCAACCAAAGACGGCCGGTAGTGCGCTTTACTCTGCGTTTGTTCATCCAGTTCAAGGTAATTTATCGCCAACTGCTGCACATCTACTGACATAACTTTTCCTGTTTAAAATGAATTCTGTTACTATTCTAACTGTTTAAACCACATGACTTGCGGATAATTCATGCCAATTGTATCAAAGTATTCCACCACTCAGATTGAAAAACTGGTAAATCAGTTACTGGATGTACTGCACAACGAAAAAGCCACCACAGAACTAAGCCTGATGTGTCTGGGTAACGCCATCAGCCATGTTGTTAACAGCAGCGTACCGGTAGCACAGCGCCAAACCATTGTTGCCCACTTTAATCAGGCATTAACCGATGCCGTTAATACCAAAGTGAATTAAGCGCGTATGGTGCTGGAAAATAATCTGTCACTGGTAAAAAAAGTAAACCGCCTGCTTAACTGGGGCCATTGGTTCAGTTTTTTTAATATTCTGCTGGCGCTTGCCGTTACTTCAGCGTACTGGTTAGCAGAACCCTCGCCTGCCTCTGTTTTAGGCTGGCTGTACCTACTGTTAAACTGGATTGGTCACACCGCTTTTTTGTGTTTTATGTTTTTTATCCTGACTATTTTCCCGGTGTCGCTGGTATTTCCGTACCAGCGCCATGTACGTGGCTTAGCCGCTATACTGGCAACCACGGCGTTGGTGGTGCTGATTTTTGATGCTTACGTTTATGCCAGCCTCGGTTATCACATCGGCAGCGCCTCAATTGATCAGGCCACTGAGTTACTACGCCAGCAAATAGTTACCAATTTACGTAATTTCGTGCTGATTGTACTGGCTGTTGGCTCTTTGCTGCTGGCCGTTGAGTTAACGCTAAGCAACTACTGCTGGAAAAAAGTAGAGCGCTTAAAACAGTCTGGCATCGCAACACCTTTATTTGCACTTTTTATCAGCAGTTTTATGTTAAGCCACCTGCTGCATATATATGCTGATGCCAATCTGAAGTACGATGTTACCAAGCAAGACAATGTATTGCCTTTATCTTACCCGGCCACCGCGAAAACATTTCTGGCCCGTTATCAGTTGGTAGACTTAAACCAGCGCGCTCTGGTGCAGCTGGATAAGCTCAGCTTACCAAATCAGTTTGTTCATCAGGCACTGGAGTGTCATGCTGATCAGGCCGGAGCATCAACCCTGCTACTGGTTACCCGCGACTTTAGCGAACAGCTGAAAAACACTGTTGCCAGCAAAGGCTTAAGGCCACTGGAACAGCACTTTGCACCGCGCGCAGTTAATGAAGCTTTACTAAACTTACTGTATGGCAAGTTTATGATAGATAATCAAACCGAGCAGCAACTGCTGGCTGAACCAGGCTGGCTGGCCCAGCTTTCGCCAGCTAACATCAGCATCAGCCGCAGCGCAGACACTGAAGTTGCCAGCCTACCCTGGCTGCAGGCAGGGCAAGCCGGTCAGTTTGCGATTGTGTTTGATGACATCCCGGAGCAGCGCTGGGAAGAATATCAGCAGTACAGCAATATAGTGCTGATGAACATCATCGGCAGCCACAATCAGTTTAATCTGGCACCGGTTCAGGTTTGGTCAAACTGGGCCGCGTTACGCCGGTTACAACCGCATCAGGTAACCCAGCATCTGGACTGGCTGCCAACACTGCTGGCACAGGCTGGTTGTAGCGCTCATGCAAGTTGGCTGGGCGACAATCTGCTAAAACCCCGCTCATTACCCAAGCTCAATATCAGTGGCCAGGAAATTATCAGCTTTAAAAAAGATAAGATGGTTATACTACGTGCCGATGGTAGTTACGGTGTCTGGTCTGCAGGTACATTACTGCCACTAAACGATAAACTTGATTTACCCATGTTGATTGATGCATTAAAACGGATCGAAACACCCGGCCATTAGCCTTAATGCACGGTTTGCGCAGGCCGCTTGGGTGGCCTGCCCGCTAGCTCTAACTCTGCCAGATGCAATATATTGGTTAATGCGATAGGTGCTACCGGCTCAGAAAACCGTTCTATATAAGCGACTTCAGCTTCTTTTAACATCTGCAGACATAATTGATCGTACATACTAAAACCATCATAGGCCAAAGGCTCGTTTAGCTCTGCCAGTTTTAGCTCGCGCTGGCGCCGCATAAACCAATGCAATAAAAACTCAAACTGTTTTACCTCTAACCACTGCCGCCAGTCCATATCTATCTCCGATAGCGTGTTACGACATCATTCATAAAAGCGATTAACTTAAGCTGGTTTATTCACTTTAAAAAATATTAAGAACCGTTATCATTTAGTTCATAGCGATTACAGAGGATACCACCATGACCAAGACCATCACTTTTGCTGTTATGCATTTCACCATAGCATTTGCCGTTACTTACCTGATCACTGGCAGCTTCATATTGGGCGGCTTGATCGCAGTGGTAGAACCTGCAGTTAACACTGTGGGTTACTTTTTCCACGAAAAAATCTGGCAAAAACTTGGCAATACCGCTTCAGCAGATAAAAAAGTCGAGTGTATAAATTAACAGGCCGGCCGTTAACGGCACTATGTTAAACAACACTCTGCCACTGTATTTGCTGCTGTGGTGTCAGAAAGCTCCAGGCGAGAATACGGCTGGTTTTTTGCCCCTGGCGCATCTCAATTACCTCAGATTGTACAGCACCGACACTGCGTAGCAGTTTTTTCAGTATACTCACATGCTTTTGCTGTGACACCAAGGTACTGAACCAGCATACCTGCTGTTTAAACAGTTGGCTTTCAGTGATCATCTGGCTGATAAATTTAAGCTCTCCGCCTTCGCACCATAACTCATGTTGTTGCCCGGCAAAGTTACGTTGCTGCCCCTGAGCGGCTTTACCAAGATTAGCCCATTTCCTGCGGCTTGCCGCTTCAGCTTCTGCCCCGGATGCAAAAAACGGCGGATTACACATCGTCAGGTGAAACCGTTGCCCGCTTTTAATTACACCACTGAAAATGGCCTTTGTGTCGTGCTGCTGCACAATACTAATATGCGATTTAAGCGCCGGGTTAGCTGCAACAATAAGCGTTGCGGCCTTCACTGCCACGGCATCAATATCGGTGCCACACACCTGCCAGCCATAGCTCTGGCTGGCGATAACCGGGTAAATCACATTAGCCCCGGTACCAATATCAAGCAATTTAATCTGTTTACCTGTTGGCAAATCGCTATAGCTGCGCGCCAGCAAATCTGCCAGATAATGCACATAATCTGCCCGGCCTGGGATCGGCGGGCATAAATAGCCCGGCGGTAGCAGCCAGTACTTCACCTGATAATATTTTGCCAGCAAAGCCTGATTAAGCAGCAACACAGCCTGGCTGTCGGTAAAGTCGATGGTAGCCTCTGCCGACGGATTCAACCGCACATAAGCTTCAAGTTGCGGTAAAGTTGCAATCAGTGCGGCAAAGTCGTAACGGCCCTGATGAAGATTACGCGGATGGAGTAACGGTGCTGAAGACACTTGATAGCAGAGCCTGTATCAGGAAAAATTGCGCTAAGTTTATCATGCTATGGCTAATATGAAGCAGTACCGCAAAAAAACCGCTACAATAGCCGCCATTGTAATCTGCCCGCTTGGGGCGCACTTTTGGATACGGCATGCTGGCTCTTGGAAAAATTAACCGTTTAACGGTAAAAAAACAGGTTAAATTTGGCTTTTATCTGGATGGTTTAAGCTGGGGTGAAATTCTGCTGCCCAATAACGTTGCACCAGCAGGTCTGGAGATTGGCCAGCAGTTGGATGTATTTTTATATCTGGATTCAGAAGATCAGCTTATTGCAACAACTGAACAACCGAAAATTAAAGTGGGTGAAGTAGCACAGTTGCAGGTTATTGCTACCACTAAAGTAGGCGCTTTTGTTAACTGGGGCCTGAAAAAAGACCTGCTGGTGCCTTTTAGTGAACAGCAAATTCCACTAAAAGAAGGCAATAAGTACTTATTGTATTGTTATGTCGATAATAGCAACCGCATCGTGGCATCCAGCAAACTTGACCGGCACTTGCACAAAACTACTCCTGAATATAAGCCTGGAGATAAAGTCGACATTATTGTCAGTGAACAAACCGACATTGGCTATAAAGCCATTGTGAATCATCAGCACTGGGGCGTATTGTACAAAAATGAGGTGTTTAAACCACTGCGCCGCGGCGAAAAAATGCAGGCATTTATTGTTAAAGTACGCGACGATGGCAAAATTGATCTGCGCTTAAACGCCACAACATATAAACAAGCACTGGAACTTACCGAGCAGGTGCTGAAAAAGCTGCAACAAAACGGCGGTAAGCTGGCGTTAACCGACAAGAGTTCACCAGAGCTGATTTATGCTACCTTTGGTGTTAGCAAAAAAGCTTATAAGCAGGCTATCGGTACTTTATACAAAGACAAGAAAATCGTTATTCTGGAAGCCGGTATCATTCTGGTAAACAGTTAAAAAGGGCCATACGGCCCTTTTTAACTGGTGGCATCACCCTCTGAAGCGTCTGAATTCATCTTCAGCTTCTTCACGGGTCATGCCGTAATGTTCCTGCATTTTGCCACAAAACTTTTCAAAGCGGCCATTTACTTCTGTCAGGTCATCATCAGTTAACTTGCCCCACTTTTCTTTAACAGAGCCTTTCACCTGACGCCATTTGCCTTCTGCAATATCACTATTCATAAATTTGCTCCACTGTTAGTTAATTACTAAACACTGCAAATACGTGTTCAACACCCAGCCGCGCTTTGCAGTTGCCGTATTAATAAAGCAAAGCATGTACCATAAATAAAAATAGAAATAACACTATGTTTTTCATAGTGTTATTTATTCATTCTGCTTGGTTGTTAAATGCTGTTTAATAAAGGTAAGTAGCTTTTACCGGCGTCATTGCAACTTTTGCCGGTTAATCAATAGTTAAGCACTGCGGTTTTGTGGTTTAGACAACACCAAATGTACCGCGCTGGTGGCCCGCTCTCTAAATCCGCCCTCGCAGTAGCAAAGATAAAAGTGCCATAGCCGGACAAAGTTATCGTCGTACCCTAACTGGTGCACCCTATCGCGGGCATGCATAAAATTATCGCACCAGTCTTTTAGCGTTCTGGCGTAATCAAAACCTATATCCTGCAAATGACGCAAAGCAAAGTCTGTTTTACGGCTAATGGCATCCGTCATCCGGCTGACTGACGGTAAACAGCCACCGGGAAATACATAGCGTTTAATAAAATCGACCTCACGCACATATTGGCTATAACGTTGATCAACGATAGTAATAGCCTGTAATACCATTAAACCGTCAGGTTTTAGCAGGCTGGCGCATTTTTCAAAATAAGTGTCCAGATAGTCTTCACCGACAGCTTCTATCATTTCTATCGACACTAATTTGTCATACTGGCCTGTCAGATCGCGGTAATCATGTAGCAGTAAAGTAATTTGCTGCTGGAGCCCAAGCGCTGCAATACGGGCCTTAGCGTAATCATACTGCTGCTGTGAAATAGTTGTAGTAGTGACCTTACAGCCGTAGTGCTGAGCAGCGAATATCGCCATACCGCCCCAACCTGTACCAATCTCAAGCAAATGATCTTCAGGTTTTAACTGCAATTTTTCGCAAATTATCTGCAGTTTATGCTGCTGCGCCTGGGCCAGATCTGCTGTCGCGTCAGGATAAACAGCGCTGGAATACATCATGCTACTGTCGAGAAACAGCCGGTACATATCGTTGCCAAGATCATAGTGTGCTGCAATGTTCTTTCTGGCTTGTTGTTTCGAGTTACTGTTGCGCCAGTTTAGTAGCTTTAGCAACGGCCGGCCTAAACGGGTTATCGCCGAATCCAGCTTGTCTAAAGTGGCAAGATTAAGGGCAAAAATACGTACCAGTGCTGTTAAGTTGTCACAACGCCACCAGCCATAAATATAAGCTTCGCCTCCGCCTACTGAGCCTGCCATAACCATTTTCTGGTAAAAGCCGGGATCAACAACGGTAATAACCGTTTTTAATTCAGCGTGTTCATCACCAAAACGCAGACGTTGATTACCTTCTACCACGGTGATATCGCCATGTTTCAGTTGGCTGATAAAATCCAGCGCAAACTTGCGGCATAAGCGGTCAAACCAGCTCAGATTATCAAAAACTGAAACTTCAGTCAGGCTCATGGTCATGCATTAGTATCCTTCGTTTTGGGGTGGGCATGCACAGGGATCCCTTTAAAATAAAGCTTTACAGCATGCCAGTATATTCGCAGTACTATCTGTACGTTTTGCCATGGCTGACGGATCAGCCATTTTCGCCGCCATAACGCATTAAGCTCATGCCGTGTTAAGTTGATCCAGGCACTAAAAATATGTTTATCTGCTTCAGTATTGCGAATGCTGCACTGCAGACTCTGAGCCGGATTGCTTATTTGCCAGTGGTATTGCATATTCATTGAATGAAATGGCGATACATGAAAGGCTTTATCATGCACAAATTGATGTATACCTGAGTCTGCAGCTTGCAGAGGTATAGTTTGTAAATAGTAATGCCGTTCATTCCAGGGTGTGTTGCTTACTTCAGCCAGTAAATAACAAAAACGCTCCTGCTCGTCATAACAGTAGTATAGTGTCAACGGGCTAAAATACAGGCCCCAGTTGGCCAGCGGCGTGAGTATAAATACCCTTGCCACCGGATGAGTACCGCCCAGCTCAGCAACCTTTTGGCACACAGCGCTATGTACACTGCCGCTGCCAGGCAGATAATCTTTGCGCCTAAAGCTCAGTGCGCCAAAGCGTTCATACTTAATACCACAGGCTTGCAGTGCGGTTTGCTCCAGCTTGCTGCAATCAAGCCAATATTGCGCCAGCGGGTAACTAAAACCATGTTCGCGCGGTGCCAGCCGTAAATGCCCTACCTCGCCCTGATATACCGCATGACCAGAGTGCATTAATAATCCACTCCTAATAACGCAGCAACTTCTACTGCACTTCTGGCGCCGTCCTCATGAAAACCGTTGTGCCAGTATGCACCGCAGTAATAGGTATGATGATGACCATTGATTTTATGCCGTTGCTGCTGTGCAGCCAGTGTGTAATGGTTGTATACCGGATGGTCGTACTGGAAAACACGGATTATTTTAGCCGGATCAATAGCCTGAGTATTATTCAGCGTGACACAAAATGTGACAGGGGCGCTGATACCCTGCAGCAAATTCATGTTATACGTAAGCGTGGCGCGATCATTGGTATTGGCGTCCAGGTTATAATTCCAGGCAGCCCAGGCCCGCTTGCATTTGGGTAATAAACAGGTATCGGTATGCAACACAACCTCGTTCTGTTGATACGCAATACCACCTAATACTACACGCTCCTGCTCTGTGGCATTATCGCCAAGCAATCGCAGCGCCTGGTCGCTGTGGCAGGCCAGGATCAACTTGTCATACTGTTCAGTGCGTCCGTCAGCAAAGCTTAATGTAACCCCATGCTCATTACGCACAACAGCATTAATCTGTTGCTGCAGTTTTACTTTATCCTGCCCCAGTTTTGCTAACAAAGCCTGTACATAGCTTCGGGAACCGCCTTTAATAACTGACCATTGCGGCCTGTCAGTAATATTCAGCAGACCATGATTATTAAAAAAGCGCAGAAAAAAACGCACCGGAAATGCCGGCATATCCGCCAGGCCAGCCGACCAGATTGCCGCCCCCATTGGCATTAGGTAGTTATCACGAATACCATTACCAAAATTATGCTTTAGTAAAAAATCCCCCAGGGCCAGATCCAGATCGGCGTCATTAGCTGCCAGCAGGCGTTTACCCAGTTTATTAAAACGCATAATGTCGCTAAGCATTAACCAGAATGATGGCCGCAGTATGTTACGGCGCTGAGCAAATAAACTGGTAAGGGTATTACCGTTATACTCCAGGTTTTGCGCACTGTTTTTGACCGAAAAGCTCATTGTAGTGTGGTTAAATGCAACACCAAGCTCTGCAATAAAGCGGTTAAATATAGGATAAGTCCAGTTATTAAACACAATAAAGCCGGTATCAATGGCGTACGACTTACCTGCAACTTCGACATCTGTTGTTGCTGTATGGCCACCAAGGTAATCGTTCGCTTCCAGCAACGTTACGTCATGCTTTTGCTGCAACAAATACCACGCCATCATGCCTGAAATACCACCACCCACTACCGCTATACGCATATACTTCCTTTATAACACTCTATGTTCTGGCTGCTTTACTGACCGTTGGCCATACGTTGTTTTACTTTATCGGTTAACCAGCCAATAACCGGTAAGTGCTGGTACACCATTTCACTTAAATCATAGTAATCACGGTGATAAATAATTAAACCATCCTGCCAGCGTAATACACTGCAACCATTCACCATTATAGTTTTACCTTTACCAATCGCCGGGTGGCTAAACTGCATCTGCCAACTGATAAACCCCTGCTCGCCCTGCTCCATTTGTTGCAAGGCAATAAACTCACAGTGTTGTAAGCGGGCATAGGCATGAGTAAAATATTCTGTTAGTGCGTTACGGCCATGTAGCTGGTGCACCGGATCAATAAAGCTGACATCAGCATGATACAACTGTGGTAATGTCTCTATATTCTGTCCGGACAAACCATTATAAAATGCCAGAAATTGGTCAATGCGTGGGGTTGCGGCAGTACTCATGCTGTTTTCTTTACCTCTGCAAAAAGCGCTAATGTGTGTTTACGGGCTTCAGCATGATCAACAACCGGTGCAGGATACCCGCTGGCAGTACCTACCCCGTGTGGCCAATGTATTGCTTTACCTTGCAGCTTACTTAGCTCTGGCACATAAAAACGGATGAAATCACCTTTTGGATCAAACTTTTCACTCTGGCTGACCGGATTAAAAATACGGAAATAAGGCGCAGCGTCGGTACCGGTAGATGCCGCCCATTGCCAACCGCCATTATTGGCAGCAAAGTCACCATCAATCAGCTTTGACATAAAGTAACGCTCGCCCCAACGCCAGTCGATATGCAAATCTTTAACCAGAAAACTGGCGGCGATCATGCGCAGCCGGTTGTGCATCCAACCGGTTTTATTTAGCTGCCGCATCGCTGCATCAACAATCGGATACCCGGTCATACCTTCACACCAGGCCTTAAACAGCGAAGGGTTGTTACTCCAGCGAATAGCAGCAGTTTCAGCCTGAAATGGCTGATGTTTTATTAAATCGGGATAAGCTAGCAAAATGTGTTTGTAAAACTCACGCCAGATGAGTTCAGACAGCCAGACTTCAGCACCGCTTTTATCCTGCTGCCAGCTATCGGCAGCTTCAAGTTGCAAACGTGCGATACACTGAGCTGCAGAAACAACGCCAATAGCCAGATAAGCCGACAGCTTTGATGTACCTTCTATGGCAGGAAAATCGCGGGAATTTTGGTAGTCGTGTACTTTTTCGCGGCAAAAAGCCCGCATTAACTGCAGTACTTCCTGCTCGGCTACCGGCCAGGCCGCAGAGCTGTTATCGCCTGGTTTTAACGCCGGAAAATCAGGCAGTTGCAATTTTTCCTGCGCCAATGCTTTGGGGCGGGCATAGCAGCTTATACCTTGCTGCTTTAACTGCACCAGCCAACTGCGTTTAAACGGGGTAAACACTTTATAGATATCACCCTGCTGGGTACGCACAGAGCCCGGAGGCATAATGCACTGAGTATCAAAACGGATAAACTGACCATTGCTAACCTGCACAGCGTGTTCAACCAGGTTATCACGCTGCTGCTCGCGCAGCTCATACTCAGATTGTACAAATACTTTTAATAAAAAATGCTGGCCAAGCCGGGTAAAAACTACAGGGATTTGCTGGTAACTGCTGCCTTCTATGGCTAATAACGGGATATTAAGTGTTGCCAGTTCTTGTTGTAGTTGCTTAACCCGCCGGCGGAGCAAATCCTGCTTAATGGCTGCCATATCATGTAACTGCCAGGTATCTGGCGTAGCGATATACAGTGCCAGCACAGCCGCACCGGTTCTGGCTGCATCTTCTGTTGCACTGCTTAGTACGGCATTATCAAAACTACGCAAATCGTTGCGTAACCACACCACATTCAGTTGCTGCATATCAGGCCCTCAGTCCAAGATTTTCCGGATAAGGTGAAAAATACCGCTGGGCGCTGATATAAGCGTTAGGGTCTTGCTTTAAATGGTGTTGTAACAGCGTAAGTGGAGCCATAAGCGGCACAAAGCCCTGACGGTAACGATGGATCAGCTCAGACAGCTCCTGCTTTGCTACAGCGGTTAAACCATGCTTTAAAAAGCCCTGCAAATGCTGCAGCACATTGGTGTGTTGTTTACGGGTAGCGATATTTTTCAGCGCCTGCATTAAATCATGCAGATAACGCTGCTGTAGTTCCTGCGCTGAAAATAGTTTGGCACTGGCAACCAGCCGGCCAAGTTCGCGGTATGCTACCGGGCTATGCGCCATAACCAGAAACTTATACCGGCTGTGAAATGCCACCAGCTTACCGACAGAAAAACCATCCTGCATAGTGTGCTGATAGTCGTAGCAACTAAATACCCGGCAGATAAAATTCTCTTTTAGCTCCGGGTCAAATAAGCGGCCATCTTCTTCTACCGGCAACCAGGGATAGTGCTGCATCAATTGGCGGGTGTAAAGGCCTACCCCCTGCTTACCAAGCTGCTGGCCTGCCGCATCAAATAACCTTACCCGCTCCATACCACAGCTGGGTGATTTAGCGCAGACAATATAACCACTAAGAGCAGCTAACTGCGGCAGCTTTTTTTCAGTAAAATCCAGCATGGCCACAGTGTGGTCAATAGCGCTGTTATTGCTTTGCACCAGATGAACACCATGCCCGGCATCTAACTGCAACCTGATTGCCGGACGCGGCGAACTCATACCTATCGCCATTTCAGGACATACCGCTACATATTCAACCCAGGGGCCAAGTTGCTGTAAGCAAAAAGCAGATGCTTTATGCCCGCCATCGTAACGCACCTTTTCGCCTAGTACGCAGGCGCTGATCCCTACTTTTATTGCCATAACATTGCCGTTAAATATAAGCCTACTTTAATTACAGCAGGCGAAACAGTTTGGATCGGAATTTTTTTGCAGAGCGGTATTATATGCATAAAAAAACGGCAAGTTGCCTGCGCAACTTGCCGCTTTGTTATTCAGTATTCAGAATAACACTAGCTTATTTTTTGCTGGTACCAACTTCAACACGGGATTTTAACTTTTGTCCCGGCCGGAAAGTCACAACACAACGGGCTGAAATAGGAATATCCTCACCCGTTTTTGGATTACGGCCAGGGCGCTGATTTTTAACCCTAAGGTCAAAGTTGCCAAAGCCAGATAACTTTACCTGATCACCGGCCTCTAGTGCTGCGCGGATCTCTTCAAAAAAAGCTTCCACTATTAATTTGGCATCGCGTTTGCTAACACCAAATTTTGTAAACAGACGTTCTGCTAAATCGGCTTTGGTAAGCGCCATTCTTAATCCCTCAACGTTGCGTTGAACTCTTCACTAAGCGCGTTAACTACTTGATTTACCAACTGTTGGATATCTTTATCTTCCAGGGTACGCGCTATATCCTGCAAGGTCAGTGCAATGGCAAGCGATTTAAAACCCTCTGCCACACCCTGCCCTGTATACACGTCAAACAATTTTAGGTCAACTAATTGATTTCCGCCAACTTTTTTTATAGTAGCAGCTATATCAGCAAAACGCACCTCTGATTTTACTACTACCGCTAAATCACGCCGGTTGGCAGGGTACTTAGACAACTCACGTGCCTGCACTATATCACGCAGACCAAGCGCAGCCATATTAAGTTCAAACAGATAGGTTTTACCTTTAATGCCAAGTTTACGCTCGGCTTCCGGGTGCAGTGCACCAACATAGCCGGCTAACACATCACCGCGATAAATCGCGGCAGTTTGACCAGGATGCAAAGCACTGTGCTCTGCAGTAACAAAACGGAACTGCCCGCTTGCAGATGTTTGTGCTAACAGCGCTTCGACATCGCCTTTCACATCGTAGAAATCTGCAACACGGTTTTCCATATTCCAGTGCTCGTTGTGCATTGAACCAACAATAACACCGCCGATCACCGCTTCCTGGCGCACACCACCTTCAGCTGTAGCATCAGGTATAAACTTAAGACCATACTCAAATAAACGAATACGGCTTTGCTGGCGGTTCTGATTATATTGCACAGTTTGCAACAAACCAGGCCACAGATTTAACCGCATAGCCGACATGTCGGCTGAAATAGGGTTAGGCAACACCAGTGCCGGTTGCTGTGGAAACAGCTGCTGCTGCACTTTAGGGTCAACAAAGCTGTAGGTTATGGCTTCCTGATACCCGCGGTCTACCAGCACCGTGCGCAAACGCTGAACATTCAGCTCTGCCTCGTTAAAGCTGCGCATTTTCAGTGCAGCTTGCGGTGCAACATTCGGAATACTGTTGTAACCGTATACCCGGGCAACTTCTTCAATTAAATCTTCAGCAATGCTGATATCAAAGCGGTAACCCGGCACGCTAACCTGCCAGCCATCGGCTGTTTCACTGACATTCAGCCCCAACCGGCTGAAAATAGCTGTTACTTCGGCTTTTGCAATGCTAATACCTAAAATACGCGCCAGCTTGGCTTCAGTCAGGCTGATATCTGCCACTTTGGGTAAATGAGATTCAGATACTGCTTCAACAACAGGCCCGGCTTCGCCCCCACAAATTTGCAGTAACAAAGCAGTTGCACGCTCCATTGCAGCATGTTGTAGTTGCGGGTCAACACCACGCTCGTAGCGGTGTGAGGCATCAGTGTGTAAACCGTACTGGCGTGCTTTACCGGCAATGGCCAGCGGGGCAAAAAACGCGCTTTCTAAAAATACGTCTTTAGTTTGTGCGGTAACACCGCTGTGCAAACCACCAAACACACCAGCCATCGCCAGTGCTTTGCTGTTATCAGCAATCAGCAGGGTGTTGGCTTTTAGTGTTACTTCACTTTCATCCAGCAATACCAGCTTTTCACCTTCTTCAGCCAAACGCACATTGATATCACCATCAATAGCAGCCAGATCAAAGGCATGCATCGGATGGCCCAGCTCCAGTAACACAAAGTTGGTAATATCAACCACCGCATCAATGCTGCGCACGCCACAACGGCGCAGTTTTTCAGTCAGCCATAACGGGCTTGGTGCCTGTACATTTACATTACGTACAATACGGCCCAAATAGCGCGGGCAGGCATCAGGCGCACTTAACGTAATGCCTTTTTTATCGCTTATTACAGCAGCAACCGGGGTGATCTGTGGCTCGCTTACGGCTTGCTTATTTAACACACCCACTTCACGCGCCAGGCCTTTAATACCTAAACAATCAGCCCGGTTTGGTGTTAAATCTACTTCAATAATACGGTCGTCCAGTTGCAGATACTGGCGGATATCCTGGCCTACCGGTGCATCCTGCGGCAGTTCAATAATGCCATCTGAATCATCTGCCATACCAAGCTCAGATAATGAACACAGCATGCCATTTGAAGGCTGGCCGCGTAACTTAGCAGCTTTAATGGTAAAGTCGCCCGGCAATACGGCGCCTACGGTAGCCACTGCCACTTTTAAGCCTTTACGGCAATTTTTTGCACCACACACAATATCCAGCAGCTCACTGCCGCCAATACTCACTTTGGTTACCTGTAATTTATCGGCATCCGGATGCGGGCCGCACTCAACCACTTCACCCACCATCACGCCATGAAATTGACCGGCTACGGTTTCAATGCCGTCAACTTCCAGGCCAGCCATAGACAGCTGTTCAGATAAGGTGTTGGTGTCAATGGCTGGATTTACCCACTCGCGTAACCAGGCTTCACTGAATTTCATCTAAATTAACTCCGCTTATCTGAACTGTTTTAAAAAACGTAAATCGTTTTCGAAGAAGGCACGCAAGTCGGTAACACCGTAGCGCAACATAGTCAGGCGCTCTACACCCATACCAAAAGCAAAGCCGCTGTACACTTCAGGGTCAATACCTACAGAGCGCAGAACATTGGGGTGCACCATGCCACAGCCCAGTACTTCTAACCATTTGCCGTTTTTGCCCATTACATCCACTTCAGCTGAAGGCTCGGTGAACGGGAAAAATGATGGCCGGAAGCGGATTTGTAAGTCTTCTTCAAAAAAGTTATGTAAAAAGTCGTGCAGTATGCCTTTTAGCTCGGTAAAGCTGACTTTGGTATCGACCATTAAGCCTTCAACCTGATGAAACATCGGCGTATGCGTTTGGTCGTAGTCGTTACGGTACACACGGCCAGGCGAAATAATGCGCAGTGGTGGCTGTTGTTGCTCCATAGTGCGGATTTGCACGCCGGAGGTTTGAGTGCGCAGCATCAGTTTCGGGTTGAAATAAAAGGTATCGTGATCAGCCCGTGCCGGATGATGTTCCGGAATATTCAGCGCATCAAAGTTATGAAAGTCATCTTCAATTTCCGGGCCTTGCTTTACTTCAAAGCCAAGTTCAGCGAAAAACGCCGAAATACGCTCAATAGTGCGGGTAACCGGGTGTAAGCCACCGGTTTCCAGCATGCGGCCCGGTAAGGTTACATCAATTTGCTCTTGCGCCAGTTTGGCGGCCAGCTGGGCATTTTGCAGCAGATCGCGCCGTGCATTTAACGCATCCTGCACCTGTTGTTTTAGTTCGTTGATCTCAGCACCGGCTTGTTTGCGCTGTTCAGGGTCCATCGCACCGAGGGATTTTAATAATTCAGTAATACTGCCTTTTTTACCAAGAAACTCGACCCGGATAGTTTCCAGTGCCGGAATATCTGCGGCGCCGGCAACGGCCTGCAAGGCGTTTTCCAATATTGCTGTTAGGTTCATGCGTGTCCTCAAAGCAGCTAGGGGGTTAAATCGTGTCAAAGCCGCCAATGATACACCAGAATTAGCGCTAAACGCAGGCTGTTAAGGCATTTTTTCTAAAAAGCGGGCTGAAATAATATTGCGGATTAACTGAGGATTTCTTTAACAAAGGGAATGGTCAGCTTACGCTGATGCACTATGGTGGCTTTATCCAGTTTATCCAGAGTAGACACCAAAGCGCGGATGTCACGATCCTGATGGTTTAATAAATAACGAGCCACTTCATCCGGTAGCTCCATGCCACGCAGACGGGCTTTTTGCTGTAGCAACTTGTGCTTGTCGTCATCGGTAAGCAAACGCAGCTGAAACCCGGTGCAAGCCTGCAGCCTGGAGACCAAATCGGCCAGTTGCAGGCCAAGTTGCTGCGGCGCTTCATTGCCAACAATAATAAGGGCTTTACCCTGCTCTGCCATGCGGTTATATAAATCGAACACCGCAGTTTGCCAGTTTAACTCACCGGCAATAGCCTGAATATTATCCAGGCACACCAGATCAAGCTGCTCTAAATCATCGAGCAAACGTGGGCTTAGCAGCCGCCAGTCATCCAGCGCCAATAATTGGCTGGTCAGCCCCTGCTCTTGCGCCTGTACGCAGGCAGCGTATAACAAATGTGACTTACCACTGCCACTGGCTCCGAACAAATAAACCGGGCTTTGGCTAGCCGGCTTTTGCAGATAGTTTTTTAAAAATGCGACCGCAGCGGTTTGCCCGGCAGCATAAAAACTGTCGAGCGTTTCATCTTCCGGCAAAGTTACCGCCAGCGTATATTGTAGCGGTTGCATCAGGGCCTCAGATAGCGGTATGTCGCCAGCGTTGGTTGCGCCGGTTCATCCGTTGCTATCGCATCGCCAGCGGATTGCGGTTGTAACTGTTTATTGAACCGCAAAGCATTAAGCAAGCCGTCAGCAGAAATACCGGCCTGTACAGTAAAACGCGCCACACCGGCGTGATAGCTGCTTACAGTTACCTGCGACACGCCAACAACCTGTTGTAATAAGCGCTGCACCTGCACGATATCGGCCAGATCGCTGAGCTGTTGTACTTGCAGTACAAACTGCCCTACGTTTTCACCCGATAATACACTGGCATAACGCTCTGACAGTTGAGCTGCCAATACTCTTGTAAACTGTTGCATCAGTGTGGCTTCATCAGCGGCAGTAATTTCCTCACGTAAGGTCCGGCCGTCTTCCTGGCGCTGCCAGTTTAGCCGCAGCTGCTCTGTGCCATCCACTGTCTGGCGCTCCACTGTGCCTATAATCACAACATCAGCGCCATAACGGCTGCTGGCTGCAACAACAGGTTGCCAGAAACCTGCCCAAACGTCTGTTTCTGCTAAATTAAGCAAATCATCCATATCATACAATGGCAGCATTAATGGCAAAGCCGCCTGGCGAAATGCCTGCTGCATTGCAACATTCAGTTGATGGCTACTCTGGCGCACGAACTGGCGCTCTGCGCCGTTTTGCTCTACCAGCCAGATTAATGTATCAGGCCGTAATGCGCCCCACACCGGCACACCCTGCTGTTGTAGCAACTGGTTTACTTTATCAGCATCAAGCAATACGCGCATCCGGTTGCCGCCAGCCTGGCGCACATTTTCAAATTGTTTAACATAACTGGCTGCTTTGGCCAGTTCAGCTTTAACCTGGGGTAACTCTGTTACTTCAGCTTTACCACTGACACGCACCAACACCTGTGCAAGCGCCTGGCGCTGCCATTCATTGCCTGATGTGGCAGAATCTACACCCGCCTGATATAAACCGGCGATTTGAGTAGCAAAAGCGGCCTGCGCCGAAAAAATGCCCAGTAAAAATCCAATCAGCAAAAAATAGTGTTTCATCAGATGCAACCTCTGGCCAGTACCGGAAAAATACCTTTATAAAGAATAAAGCCACCTTATGGTGGCTTTATCGCGAACTTAGTCTTTAATCCAGCTTAACACCAAGGCGGTTAGCCACTTCTTCATAGGCTTCTACCACGCCCCCCAGCCCCTGGCGGAACCGGTCTTTATCCAGCTTTTTGCGGGTAGCTTTATCCCATAAACGGCAGCCATCCGGTGAAAACTCATCGCCAAGCACAATTTCGCCGTTAAAAACACCAAACTCCAGTTTAAAGTCAACAAGCATCATACCGGCTGCATCGAACAGCGCAGCTAATACTTCATTGGCTTTAAAAGTAAGTTGTTTCATTTTTGCCAATTGCGCTTCAGTTGCCCAGTTAAAAGATACGGCTAATGACTCATTTACCATAGGATCATGCAGCGCATCGTTTTTCAGGAACAGTTCAAAAGTGGGCGGAGTTAATGCCATACCTTCAGTTACGCCCAAACGGCGCACCAAAGAGCCGGCTGCAAAATTACGTACTACGCATTCAACCGGGATCATCTTAAGCTTTTTAACCAGCACTTCATCGTCAGACAGCAGTTTTTCTACTTGAGTAGGAATACCGGCAGCCTGCAATTTTTGCATAATAAAATAGTTAAACTTGTTATTGATCATTCCTTTGCGGTCAAGCTGTTCAATACGCTCACCATCAAAAGCTGAAGTATCATTACGAAAGTGTAACACCAGCAAGTTATCATCTGTTGTGTTATATACCGTCTTAGCCTTACCACGGTATAACTCGGTTGTCTTCTGAACCATTCTAAAACTCCAGCCGCGCAGCGAAAAATTCAGCCGCAGAGTATAAAGATCTTTGCTCTTTATTCAACTGCGTTTTCTGTTTGCTTTGTAATTAAAGCTCAACCCTTGCCTGCCGTACAGCCTGTACGAACGGCTCATGTAATGTCAGCACGGTTTCAGGGCTTAGCGCTTCGCCACTGCTGTTTTGCATAATAATGGCCGTGCCATTGTCATTACGCTTCAGCACCAGTTGATATTCACCGTCCTGTAATGGTAACTGAATGGGTGCATCTTTACCCCAAATGCTGCTCCAAAAGCTCTGTGTCGGTTTTTGGTAACTCAAATAATAGGTAAATGTCGAGCGATTCATATCGGTTACTGATAAATTTAATGCCGCAAATACCGCTTCAAGTTGCGACCACACCACATCAACTGACTGGCTGCTTAATAAAGCAGCATTACCGTCTTTATCTAAGCCTGGTTCAACAGAAACATCGGGGGCTTTGGCCTTGTTTGCCAGTGCAACCGCAATTTCCTCTTTGCCAACCCGGTCAATAATCTGGTTTAGTAACGCCACTTCCTGGCGATGTGCTTCGCGGCCAGCCAGTTTGCTTTCGGCAACAAAATGTTCATGTTCAAGCATCGTTACCGTTAAACTGGCAGAGCGGCCATGTGGGCGTGGTTCAAATAACAATTTAAACCGGGCCTGTTCGGTTGCAGTAGCTGACTTCCAAAACCAAAAACCGGTTTCATCTGAGCGCGTTATCCAGCCGGTAGTATACTCCAGCCCTTTTTCGTCCGTTTGCTGCAGGGTTACACCTTTCTCTGCAAATTGTGCCGTTAAAGCCTGCTGCAAAAAGGGGATCAAATCGCCGGTAAAATCGTTACGGTCAAACCAGACGCGTGCCAAACGCTCGCCCTCTTCTACCCGGCTGCTGGACGCCGTTGCCAACACCAGAGATGGTGCTTTTATTTCAACATCAACCGCTGGGGCGTCTGTAGCTGGGATATCGAACTGGCCTGGCCTGGCGGGTTGGTGTAAGCCAGCCGGCACTTTAATGCTTTCAAGGCTGCGCTGCTCTTTGCCGGTATCAACCTGACTGTTGTCAAACATGGAACAACCTGCCAGCAACACGCTGGCAGCAATACTACTTTTGGCCCAATATTGCACTTAACTACTCCTAATAAATAACGCTATGCATTATGGCAGCTCAATATCAGCCTGCTTTAATGCCTGTTCGATTACTGCCGCATGAATTGGTTCCAGCTGCGTTAGTGGTAAGCGCATCATGTCAGAACCTATCAGCCCCATTCTGTGCAATGCCCACTTGGCTGGAATGGGGTTAGCTTCAATAAATAAATCGTGGTGCAGTGCCTGCAGCTTCTGATCAATTGCTTCAGCTTCTGCACGCTGGCCCTGCGTGGCGGCATGACATAAGTCTGCCATTAAACGCGGAGCTATATTAGTGGTAACAGAAATAACACCATGGCCACCTTGCAGCATAAATTCAGCTGCCGAGGCATCATCACCACTTAACAGCGCAAAATCAGCCGGACAGTATTGCTGTAACTCAGCTAAACGCTGCATTGAACCTGTAGCTTCTTTAATACCAACAATATTTTTTGTTTTTGCCAGCTCGGCTACTGTTTCAGGTAATAAATCTACTCCGGTACGGCCAGGTACGTTGTACAGTAATACCGGCTTGTCTGTCGCCTGTGCCACCGCATTAAAATGCAATACCATGCCTTTTTGCATGGGTTTGTTATAAAACGGCGTTACCGTTAAAAAACCGTCGATGGGTAATTTTGATAACGCTTTAGTGCGCTCTACCGCCTCTGCAGTGGCATTAGCGCCATTACCTGCAATAATAGCAATAGCGCCATTAACCTGTTTGCATACCGCAGCAATAACCTGTAGTTGGTCATTAAAAGCAATAGTGGCAGCCTCTCCGGTAGTACCCATTATTACCAGGCCCTGAGTGCCATTTTTCAAATGAAAATTAACCAGCGCAGTTAAGCCTGTGTAATCAATTTCGCCCTGAGCCGTCATCGGCGTTATCAGTGCAACCCAGCTTCCTGTAAACATGTAAAGCGCAACCCTTTTTATGTTAAGGGCGCCTATGTTAAAGACAGCAGGCAGCAAACACAAGAATGGATCCATGCTTATTGCAACTTGGTGCCCGGGGATGAAATATTTCCGCCGTGTGCTACACTGCCGCGCACTGTTTTACTTAGTCTGTTTTATGTTTCTGCCGGGATTTTATTATGTCACAACAACTTGTTGTTACCGCCATCGGAACCGATCGTACTGGTATAGTCAGTAAACTGGCGCGTCTGGTTACCGACTGTAATTGCAACATTATTGATAGCCGCATGGCTATTTTTGGCGGCGAATTTACGTTTATTATGCTGTTGTCCGGCGATCCTGCTGCTATTAGCCGGATAGAATATTTATTGCCCAGCCTGGGGCTGGAACTTGATCTGACCACCATGACCAAACGTACCAGTGCCCATCAGCGCAAACCGGTAGCCGCACACTATGTGCTGGAATATACCGGGCCGGACCGGGTTGGTACCCTTGGCGCGATTACCGGCTTACTGGCAAGCCGGCAGGTATACATTGGCTCCCTGCAATCAGAAAGCCGGCCCGGTGCCGATAGTAACCAAACCGTAATGCATACGCTGATGACACTGGAGTTACCTGAAGGCGAGCAGCCAGAGCAGATAAAAGCAGACATTACAGCATTAATGCAAACCATGAATTTAACCGGCAGTTTTCATGCCCAAACCTGAAAAGGAGTGCCTAATGACCTATTTAAGTGCTGGTGCTAACGCACCTGACTTTACCCTGCAAGATCAACAGAATAATCCGGTACAGTTATCTGCATTGCTAAAACAACAGCGGGTACTAGTGTATTTTTACCCCAAAGCAATGACACCGGGTTGCACCGTACAAGCCTGTGCTTTGCGCGATAGTAAAGCCGAGCTGGCAGCTAAAGGCGTAACCGTGGTAGGGATCAGTACAGATACCCCTGCCCGGCTGGCGAAATTTGCCCAGCGCGACCAGTTAAATTTCACACTGCTTGCCGATGAAGATCATAAAGTTGCTGATGCCTTTGGTGTTTGGGGCGAGAAAAAATTTATGGGCAAAATCTATGACGGTTTACACCGCATTAGTTTCTTAATTGCTCAGGATGGTAAGGTAGAAAAAGTCTTTGATAGCTTTAAAACCAAAGATCACCATCAGGTGGTGTTAAATTATTTAGGCTAACCCTGTTAACAATACGCCGTGCCTGCACTGTAGTTGGTCTTAATTTTGCCGTAGTGCATGGCGTAACCTGCTATGGTTTTTACCGTCAATTTGTATTAATCGCTGATTATCCAATCTTTACAGGAGTACCACATGCAAAAACATTTAATGGCAGTGCTTATTGCTCTGACAATAGCTCCGGCTACACAGGCTGCGGATCTGACAACGGAAAAAACGCCTCTGACCGTAAGCAGTGTTACCTCCGGGCTGAAACACCCCTGGGGGATGGCTTTCCTGCCTGACGGCAAAGTACTGGTTACAGAGCGTAATGGCGGTATGCTGATTGTTGACGCAGAAGGTAACAAAAGTGCGCCGCTGGCAGGTTTACCTGATATTGATGCCCGTGGTCAGGGCGGCTTGCTGGATGTTGCATTGTCACCCGATTTTGCTGCCGACAACACTATATACTTTAGTTTCAGCGAACCTGGCGCAGATGGTAACAGCACTGCAGTGGCCAGCGCTAAGTTAGGCGCCGACAAACTGACTGACGTAAAAGTGATTTTTAGCCAGCAGCCAAAATATAAAAGCAACCATCACTTTGGCAGCCGCCTGGTATTTGATAAGAACGGCGAATTGTTTATTACCACCGGTGATCGTGGCAGCCAGCGCGATCAGGCACAAAAGCTGGACAACCACATAGGTAAAGTGATCCGCATTAATACCGATGGTACACCGGCAAAAGACAATCCTTATATTAAAGACAGCAAAGCCAGGCCGGAAGTCTGGTCTTATGGCCACCGTAATATTCAGGGTGCGGCACTGCACCCGCAAACCGGCGCACTGTGGACACATGAACACGGCCCTCAGGGCGGCGATGAAATTAATATTGCCGAGCCGACTAAAAATTACGGCTGGCCGCTGATCACATACGGCGAAGAGTACGGCGGCGGTGTAATTGGCAAAACAGAGCAGGATGGCCTTGAGCAACCGTTACACTATTGGGTACCGTCCATAGCACCAAGTGGCCTGATATTTTACACCGCAGATCTGTTCAGTGAGTGGAAAAACAACATGCTGGTAGGCTCATTAAAATTTGGTCAACTGGTGCGCCTGGAGCTTGATGGCGATAAAGTAAACCACGAAGAACGTATTATGATTGGCCACCGTATCCGTGACGTTGAACAAGGGCCGGATGGTGCCGTTTACTTACTGACTGACAGCTCTGACGGCCAGTTATTACGTTTAACACCGGCGAAATAGTCCGGTGAAAAAAGTAAAATCTACTGCCAGCCAACCGGCATTGCCGGCGCTGGTACTGGCATTGCCATGCCTGCTCAGCCACAGTTTATACGCTGAAGAAACCGAAGTTATTGTGATTAGTGCCTCTGCTCAACCAGAAGCATGGTTAAGCAGTGCAGCTTCGGTAGAGCTTAGTCCTTTGCCTGCGCAAGGGATTATCATCGACAGCGCGCAGATATTTGGCGCCATTAGCGGAGTACAGGCAGATAGCAGAGCTAATTTTGCCCAGGACACCCGTGTCAGTATCCGTGGTTTTGGTAGCCGTAGTGCTTTTGGCATTCGTGGCCTGCACCTGCAACAAGACGGTATACCGCTGTCTACGCCTGATGGCCAGGGTCAGTTATCCAGCGTTTTGCTAGACAGCGTAGCGCAGGTAGAAGTACTAAAAGGCCCGCTGGCAGCGCTGTATGGTAATGCTTCGGGGGGCGTTATCTCATTGTACAGCCGCACACCGGTGCAAAACGCTGTTACTGCCAGTGTGGCAGGCAGCGAGCAACACCGCCAATACCAGTTGCAGGCTGACTGGGTTAGCGGTGATCACAGCTTAAGCACGGCAATAAAACAGTTTCGCACCGATGGCTATCGGCCGCACTCTGGCGCAGAAAAACAGCAGGCGCAGCTATTGTATAAAACGCTGCTGGCTGACAGTGTCAACCTTAGCGCCCGGCTTGATTACGCCCGTGATCCTACTCTGCAGGACCCACTTGGCATAACATTGAGCGCCTGGCAGCAAAACCCACAGCAAACAGACAGCGCAGCTGAACAGTTTGATACCGAAAAAAACAGCCGCCACCGCCAGCTGAGCCTGAGTTTATCAGCCTATGATGATCCGGACCGCTGGCAGTTGGCTACCTGGCTTGGTGACCGCCATGTAAACCAACGTCTGGCCTTTACCGGCAGCGCATTATCCTCTGCCGGTGGCGAAGTGGTGCTGCAACGCAAGTTTAAAGGTATTAATGGCAGTTACCGGTTGTTGGCCGGTGATAACTACAGCATACGTGCTGGCGGTAGCCTGGTACAAAGCGACGATGAGCGCCTGGGTTTTGTTAATGACTTTGGGCAGCGCGGCGATTTACGTCGCGACCAGACCGACAGTGCCGATAACACCGATGCCTTTGTCCGCTTTAACTGGCAACCGGCAGCATTGTGGCAGGTACAGGGTGGCTGGCGTTACAGTGAATTAAAACTCAGTATTGCCGATCGCTTTATTTTGCCAGAAAACCCTGATGACAGCGGCGTGAAACAGTTTTACAACGATGCCTTTGCGCTGGGGTTAAGTTATCGTATTGCGCCGGGGCTTAGCTGGTTTGTCAGTGCAGGTACCGGCTTTGAAAGCCCTACTCTGGCAGAAATTGCTTACCAGACCGACGATACCGGCGTGAATCTGGCGTTAAACGCCAGTACAAACCGGCAATGGGAAAGCGGTTTTAAATGGTTAAGTGACAGCTTAAGCGCCAGCCTGAGCTATTTTAGCATTGACAGTAAAAATGAGCTGTTAGTTGACAGCAACACGGGTGGCAGAACCAGTTACCGTAATGCCGCTAAAACCGAGCGCCATGGTGCTGAGCTGCAACTTAACTGGCAAACTAATGCTTATTTTCGCCAGCAACTTACGGCCAGTTATCTGTCGGCAAAGTTTGCTGATGCCGGCCTGGATGGCAAACGTTTACCAGGCATAGCCGACAGCCAGCTACATTGGCAACTGGCCGTACAACCCTGGCAGGACAACACTGAATTTGCCCTGCACAGCCAGTATCGCAGCCAGGTGTATATTGATGATGCCAACAGCAACAGTGCCCCTTCTGCACTGACATTCTCACTTAGTGCGCGCCACAGCCAGCAATGGCAACAGCTTAACCTGGCTTACTGGCTGGTACTGGATAATGTCAGCGATAAAGATTATGTGGGTTCAGTTATTGTAAACCAGAGCAATGGCCGGGCCATTGAACCGGCACCGGGCCGTCAGCTCAGTGCCGGTATCAGCATCGGCTACAACTGGTAACCGGGTGTTAATTGGTTGGCTGCTAATCGGTCGGCTCAGAGTATGGATGTATTCTGGTCGACCACGCATTAATAGTGGCTTTAACCAGTGATGCCAGCGGAATGGCAAAGAAAATACCCCAAAAACCAAACAGACCGCCAAAAAACAGCACAGCAATAATAATAAATACCGGGTTTAAATCTACCGCCTCAGAAAACAGCAACGGCACCAGCAAATTACCATCCAGCGCCTGAATAATGCCATATGCCAGCATCAGATAACCGAATTCGGCTGTTGGCCCCCACTGAAAAAACGCCACCAATGCTACCGGCAAGGTTACTACTGCGGCACCAACATAGGGAATTAACACTGACAACCCTACCAGCACACCCAGTAACAACGGGTAGTTCAGCCCAAACAGCGCAAACACAGCATAGCTAACCGTACCAACAATCAGAATTTCGAGAATCTTGCCGCGGATATAGTTCATGATCTGGGTGTTCATTTCATGCCACACCTGGGTAATAAGCTTACGCTCTGTTGGCAGCCACCGGGCAAAACTGGCAGTTAACTGCGCTTTATCTTTAAGCATAAAAAATACCATTAGCGGCACCAATACCAGATAAATCAGCAGCGCCACCAAATCAACAATAGAAGCCAGCGACAACTCCAGCATATTACGGCCAAAGGCCATCACCCGCTCATCAACTGAATGCATTAAAATATTCACCTGTTCAACACTGACAATACCGGGGAAGTTTTCAGGCAGCTCAAGCATATAAGCACGGCCCTGATCTATCATCTGTGGTAAATCGCGCAGTAAATTACGCCCCTGATACCAGAAAATGGGAATAATCCACATCAGGGTCAGTGTAGCCAGGCCAACAAAACCAGCCACCACCGCAATGGTACTGACACCTCGTGACAAACCTAACTTGCAAAGCCGTACCACAGGCCACTCCAGCAAGTAGGCAAAGGCAATGGCCACCAACACCGGTGCCAAAATACCGCTTAGCCAGTAAATGGCCATAAAGCCGATCAGCAATAACAGGAATAACGTAACAACCTGAGGGTCAGAAAACTTATTGGCGTACCATTTTTTCAGCCAGTCCAGCATATTATTACTCCGTGTTACAGGGGGTTAAACAATTGCTGTCGTATTTTGAGTATACCGAAGATCACAGATAATTTGGCAGTTAACACTCTGAGCTGACAAAATATATGGTAAATTAGCACGACACAAACACTGGAACTAATCAGCAAAATAGCAGACAAAGTCTGCATTGTTGATCTGACACACAGAAGAGCCCGGGCGTTGTTATCATGAAATTTTCAGCAGTAATCAACTCTTTAACATCCTGCCTGTTTGCAGCCAGCCTGATTAGCTCAGTATGCGCTGCCAGTAGCTTGCCGGATTTGGGTGGCAATGGCTTTAGCGTCATTACACCGGATAAAGAAAAACAGCTTGGCGATGTAATGATGCGCCAAACCCGTGGCAGTTTGCCTATGGTGTACGATCCGCTGCTTGACGAATATATAAATTCTTTGGGTAACCGTTTAGTCGCGCGCTCTAACGATGTACGTTTTCCCTTTAAATTCTATTGGGTGCAAGACAGAAACATAAACGCCTTTGCTACCTTGGGCGGCAATATCGCATCCCATACCGGCACCCTGGCCATTGCAGATACTGAAAGTGAGTTTGCCTCTGTTATGGCGCACGAAATTGCCCACGTAACGCAGCGCCATATTGCCCGTTTTGTTGAAGCACAAAGCCAAAAAGCCCCGTTAACGCTGGCTGGCGTATTAGGTGCTATTGTACTGGCTACGGTTAACCCGGAAGCTGGCATGGCGGCGATGATGGCAACCCAGGGCGCTGCGCAGCAAAGTGCAATAAACTTTACCCGTAGTAACGAGCAGGAAGCCGACCGCATTGGTATGCAGGTGTTGGCAGATACCGGCTTTGACCCTTATGCCGTGCCTAATTTTTTTCGTAAACTGACAGAGCAAAACCGTTTTATTAGTCAGCAGTTGGCTTTTTTACAAACCCACCCGTTATCGCAAAACCGGGTAAGCGACACACGGATGCGGGCAGAGCAATTCCCGCAGCGCTTTGTTCCCGACAGCCAGGATTTTACGTTAAGTAAAGCCAGAGTACTGGCGCGTTATCATTACAATAAAAAAGACGCCGAGCATACCTTCCGCAAAAAACTGAGCGAGCCCGGGGGTAATACCAAAGCTAACCAATACGGCCTGGCCATAACCTTGCTTGACAACGGTAAACTGGATCAAGCCCGTAAACTTATTGAACAGTTGCTGGAAAAAGACGAGCATAACCTATACTACATTGATGTTTATACTGACATTTTATTAGGGCAAAAAGAGTATCAGCTTTGTCTTGATATGCTGGAACAGCAATACCTGCTGCGGCCAAATAATCAGGTAGTTACGCTAAACTATGCCAATGCGGCGATGAAATCAGATGGTCACCATCTGGCAATTCATTTGCTGAAAAGCCTGCTGTTCTACAAAAATGACAACATACTGGCCTATGATTTACTGTCAGATGCCTACAAAGCATTAGGGGATTTTGGCAAATACTATGAAGCCAGAGCCGATTTAGCTTACCAGATGGCTAACTACCCCAAAGCCATTGATGATCTTAACGAAGCATTAAATCATCTTAAGCCGGAGCAAAAGCTCGAAAACCGCCGGCTGGAAGCAAAGAAAAAACAACTACAGGCCGAATTTAACCGCCTGCAGCGTATGTAGCGCTCAGGCCCTGCCGCAACAGGAACCACTAATGATAAAAATTTTGCATAACCCACGCTGCTCAAAGAGCCGTGAAGCGCTAGATCTGCTGCAACAAAAGGCACAAGCTGTTGAGGTAGTCGAATATTTAAAAACCCCACTAACTGCAGATGAGCTAACAACTTTACTGGGTATGTTGGTTATGCCGGCCCGCCAACTATTGCGCAATAAAGAAGAAGAATACAAACAACTGGGGCTGGACAATATGGCCCTGAGCGAACAGCAACTGATTGCTGCTATGGCACAACACCCCAAACTGATTGAGCGCCCGGTGATTATTAAGGGCAATAAGGCCGTTATTGGCCGTCCGGCCAGTAATATTCTGCCGTTACTATCATGAGCTGCCGCGTTCTGATTTTGTATTATTCGCGCCACGGGGCAGTAGCGGCACTGGCAGACAAAATTGCTATTGGCGTACAACAAAGCGGCGCCGAAGCATTGGTGCGTTGTATTCCACCGTTGGACAAACAACACGCCAGCCGCCATGCACTGGTAGATGTTAAAGAACTAGCCGGTTGCGACGGCCTGGCCTTTGGCAGCCCGGTGCGGTTTGGCAATATGGTAGCGGATGCCAAAGCATTCTGGGACAGCACCACCAGTGTCTGGCTTAAAGGTGAGTTAATTGACAAGCCTGCAGGTGTTTTTACGTCGTCCGGTAGTATGCACGGCGGTAATGAAGCTACCTTGCTTAGCATGAGCCTGCCACTGTTGCACCATGGTATGCTGCTAACAGGTATTCCGTATAGCGAGCCAGAGCTGCACCAAACGCAAACCGGTGGCACTCCCTACGGCCCTACGCATGTCAGCGGCCACCACAGCGATGACAAACTCAGCGTAGATGAACAACGGCTGGCCATCGCGTTTGGTAAACGGCTGGCTACGTTAAGCCTGCAATTAAAACAACACAGGTTATAAATTATGCAACCAGGCAGTACTACGCCGATGTCGGCTAAAACAACACGCTACTTATTACTGGGCCGGCTTGGTTTTTTTGGTTTGTGGTTATTACAACCACTATGGATTTTATGGCTTTCACCACCACAAATGGGTAATGCCTATGTATTACTTGCTTTACTCTGGCTGCCGCTGTGGCTGCCTTTGTATGGCATTGTAAAAGGCCATGCTTATACCATGGCCTGGGCTAACTTTATTGTGATGATTTATTTTTTGCACAGCCTGACCAACCTGTGGGTAAGCAGCGGTATGCATCAGCTATTGTCAGTAATTGAACTGGTGCTGGCCAGCCTGATGTTTGTCGGTTGTACTTACTATGCCCGCCATCGTGGCCAGGAGCTCGGGCTAAAAATACCCAAGCTCAAAGACGACCCCAGGCAATAATACTTTCACCGGTTAATCGCGTTCTTCCAGCCATTCCACTTTTTCTATCTGGCTGAAACGGCTGCTTATTTTATGCGCTGACGTATGGATCTGCTTTACGTCAGTCGCAGCCTGATCAATATGCTTCGCCAGGTTATCAAAGCGGCCACGGAAGCGGTCAAAATCTTCTGCCAGCTTAATCAGGTGTTCCTGAATTAAATGAATTTGCCTGCGTGTCGCGTCGTCTTTTAGCACACTACGGGCCGTGGTTAGTACGGCCATTAACGTTGTTGGCGAGGTTAACCACACCCGGCGCCGGTAAGCTTCTTCGACAATGTCGGCATGATAGGCATGTAGCTCAGCAAAAATAGCCTCGGCAGGTAAAAACATAATTGCGCCATCCGAGGTTTCATTGGCAATAATGTATTTATCGGCAATATCGTTAATGTGTTTTTTAATATCCAGCTTAAACTGGCGCTGCGCCAGCCTGCGCTCTTCCGGGCCAAATTGTGGCTCGGTCATCTTTTTATAGCTTTCCAGCGGAAATTTGGCATCGATAACAATGTTACCGCTGGGCTTGGGTAAAAACAGTACGCAATCGGCAATACGACCATTGCTCAACGTATGCTGCAGTGAAAAATGCTGCTCGGGCATTACATTACGGATCAGCGCGGTTAACTGTACTTCACCAAAAGCACCGCGTGAGCGTTTATCAGCCAATACTTCCTGCAGGCTGACAACGTTAGTAGACAGCTCGGTAATTTTTTTCTGCGCATCATCAATCAACGCCAGCCGTTTAACAATATCGGTGAAGGTTTGATTCGTTTTTTCAAAACCTTCACTTAAACGGCGCTCTACCTGACCGGCAATGTCTTTTAACCGCTGATCAATACTCTGTGTTAATTGCTTTACCTGCTCTGCCAGCATAATCGCTTGCTGCTGCAGGTTTTTACTCAGCTCAAAACGGGCTGATTGCTGGGTGTCAGTTATTTTTTGTAATACCTGCAGCAAATGCTCTTGCTGCTGTTGTTGTAAATGCTGGCGCTGCAAATGCTGTTGTTCCAGCAATTGTTGCTGAAACTGCCCCTGCTGCTGCACCAGCTCAAGCTTATGCTGAGCCAGTTGTTCAGCCAGGCCACTGCCCGGCGCACGGCGTAATAATAACAGTAGTAATAACGCGATATTTAGTGTCAGCACCGCTGTTATCAGATAAATCCAGTGTTGTAGTGTCATAAAACCTCTGCTGCTGCCAAACCATTGCCGCTCATGTTACGTATAACAGGCAACTATACAACTTTATCAGCAGCACTATGAAAGAACTGGCATTATTTCCGCTAAACAGTTTTATTTTACCTGAAGGCCGTATGCGGTTACGGGTATTTGAGCCACGCTATATACGTTTGGTAAGCGAAGCCAGTGCCGGTAAACGCGATTTTGCCCTGGCGCAAATTAACCCTTATGTCAGCAAGCAGCATGCTGATCGTATTTTACCACTGGCAACGCGGGTGCAGATTGAAGATTTTGAACAACTGGAGGATGGCTTGCTGGGTATTACCATAGCTGGCATTGAACGGGTAAAAATTACTAAACGCTGGCAAGAGCCTGATCAATTGCACGTTGCAAAAACCGAACCTATGGCAAATTGGGCAACCACAGATGTTAATGCAGAGTACACCCCGCTTATCAGACAATTGCAAAAGCTATTACAGCAATACCCGGCTATAAAGCAGCTATATCCAACGCCTAAATATACTGACGCCGCCTGGCTGGCATCACGCTGGCTGGAGCTTATTCCTATGCAGCCTGCACTTAAACAACAACTGGCGCAGGAAAACAGCCCGGCACCGTGCCTGGACAGCTTACAAGCCTGGTTGTCGCATCAGGCCTGAGCGTTACGCACCCGTTGATAAGCCGCTTGCTCGTCGTCAGTTACTAAGGCAACCAATTGCCAGTTTCCTTGCTGTGGCTGCAATGTATAAGAGGTATGGCAGGTAAACAACACCTGATCGCCCTTACCATAGAAATACCAGTACAAACTGACAAACCTTAAGCTTTCTGACAACCGCACCTGACTTTGCAGGCGGAAACTTACCCGGCTTACCCCTACCTCGCGGTACTGTTCAAATTGCTGTTCAAAATACTGGCGCAGGCTTTCAGGCTCAGAAAACATTATTTTGCTTTCATCGGCTAATAACATGCACGGCAACGAGACTAACTCCAGCAAAGGCGATAGCTGGTAATTGGAATAGGCGTCGGCATAACGCTGAAAAAACGGCTCAATATTTTGTGGCATTTAGCTGATCCCTAAATATTTATGCACCTGTACACTAAGCCGCCAGTTATATTTTTTACACATTGCTATTGCCAGTTCTGTGGCACGGCGCTGCTGACTGATAGGCTGCAGATAAATCAGCTTAGCTTTAGTATCAGTATGTTGCAATAACTGCCGCAATTCATCGACATGTTTTTCCATTGCTATCGGGTGTTTAATTTCATTGGCTCTGTCCAGCGCACTTTGCAATACGGTATAGCCACCAGCCATATTCACCTTAGGTGATACGGTAACCCAGGTTTGCGCGGGTGCCTGAACAGCAAAAGTGCCACTGGTTTCAATTTGCGTGTTGTAGCCATGTTGGTGCAGCAATTCGCATAAAGGGTTAAGGTCGTACATACACGGCTCACCACCGGTAATAACCACATGCTTAGCCTGATAGCCTTCTTTAGCAAACAGTGCCAGCAAATCCTCAGCCGTAACCCCTGCCCAGTGCTCTGTCTCAGCAGTTTTGATCACAATATCGCCCAGCGGCCTTGCCAGCTCGTCTTTAATATCCCAGGTGTGTTTGGTGTCGCACCAGCTGCATCCTACCGGGCAGCCCTGCAACCGGATAAAAATAGCTGCGACGCCGGTAAAACTACCCTCGCCCTGAATGGTTTCAAAAACCTCGTTAACTTTATACACTCTGTGCTTTGCCCTTTAGCCTGTGGCTGAATTACAGTACAATGCGCGCCCGGCTTCAGGGCCGGCAGCATTTACAGAAAATTTAAGCCGTATTATACAAGAGAGAGCCTGCTATGCCGAACAAAGTTGTAGTGATTTACTCCGGAGGGATGGATTCCTTCACTGTGTTACACAAAGCTGTGCAGGCCGGCCATGATGTATACGCTTTGTCTTTTAACTATGGCCAGCGCCATGTAAAAGAGCTGCAGTGCGCCGCACAGGTATGTCAGGAACTGGGTATCAAGCATAAAATTGTTGATATTTCTGCGATTAACCAACTGCTGGCGGGCTCTTCATTAACCGACAATATTGATATTCCTGAAGGCCATTACGCTGCAGATAATATGAAGTCTACCGTAGTACCCAACCGCAATATGATTTTGCTGTCGCTGGCGGTAGGTTACGCGGTATCGCTGGGCGCATCGCAGGTATATTACGGAGCACACTCGGGCGATCATTTTATTTACCCCGACTGCCGGCCGGAATTTGTGCAAAAAATGCATGATGTCTGCCAGATAGCCAACTACGAACCGGTCGATATCATCAGCCCTTATCTGGCACAAACCAAAATAGAGATCCTGGCTGATGGCCTGGCAATGGGGCTGGATTACAGTAAAACCTGGACCTGCTACAACGGCCGCGAAAAAGCCTGCGGTAAGTGCGGCTCCTGCCAGGAGCGGTTAGAAGCCTTTACGCTGAATAACGTTACAGATCCACTGCCATATGAGCAAAACCTGAGCTAATACCGCACAACTGGTTATAACATATAGAAAAGCGGCCTTGTTGCCGCTTTTGTTGTCTCTATAATGGCGTAAAATTGAATTTTGGCGCTGTTTTATGTTGGCTTTCTGGTTTGCAATTCCGTTCTGGCAAAGAGTACTGGGTGCCTTACTGCTGGGTGTTACTACCGGTGTCCTGCTGGGCGAAACGGCCACGATATTTAAACCGTTAGGCACCTTCTTTATCAACGCTATTCGTATGCTGGTAGTGCCGCTGGTATTTTTTGCCCTGATAAGCAGTATTACCTCACTGGCCGACAGTGGCAAAATGCAGCGGCTGGCATTTAAAACCGTGGGCTTATTCTTGCTAACGGCCTTTATTGCCAGTTTAATTGGCTTAACAGTAGGCTCGTTGGTGAACTGGGGCGATACCGTACAATTAACTGCTGCAGAGATAAAACCGCGCGACATTCCACCGGTAGCCGATGTGATAACCAACCTTATTCCTACTAACCCGCTGGCAGCTATGGTAAACGGTAATATTCTGCAGATTATTGTCTTTGCAGCTTTAGTGGGTATCGCCATTAATAAAATTGGCGAAAAAGCGGCACCGATGAAAAAAGTACTGCTGTCCGGTGCCGATATTATGTATCAGATCACCCGCATGGTACTGGAACTAACCCCGCTTGGCGTATTTGGTTTAATGGCCTGGGTGGTAGGTAACTATGGCCTGGACACCTTACTGCCACTGGGCAAGTTTATTCTGGCTATTTATCTGGCCTGCATTATCCATATCGTATTTACCTATGGCGGCCTGGTTAAGTTGTTTGGTGGTATGCGTGTACGCGATTACTTTAAAGCCATTTTACCGGCACAACTGGTAGCCTACAGTAGCGCCAGCAGTTACGGCACCCTGCCGGTAAGCCATAAAGTGGTAACCGAAAACTTAGGTGTATCAAAAGATTATGCCAGTTTTGTACTGCCATTAGGTGCAACCATTAATATGGACGGTTGTGGCGGTATTTACCCGGCCATTGCCGCCATTTTTATTGCCCATCTGTATGGTATCGATCTTACCGCCTTCGATTACTTACTGATTGCCGGTACTGCAACATTAGCATCTGTTGGCACTGCAGGTGTACCGGGTACGGCAATGGTTATGCTAACGGTAACGTTAAGCGTGGTGGGTTTACCCATTGAAGGTATTGCTTTTATTGCCGCAGTAGACCGGATTATCGATATGATGCGCACCACCACCAATGTAACAGGCGATACTATGGTAGCACTGGTGATTGGCCGCTCTGAAGGTTTGGTGACCTCAGAAAGCTTCCCCCAACAGAAACAACAACATCGCTAACCTGATTTTCCAGAAGGTGCATAACCTTCACCGAGATAATTGCGAAAGGCTAAACGGTACCTCAGGTAGCAGCGATACGATACCGGGGTAGTCGCGTAACACCTAGCCAACCAGGTGGTGTCAGTTTGGCCTTCCTAATATCGACAATTTTGCTGTAACCATCAGAATCATCTTGTCAGTCAACCCATTATAAAGTAAGAGTGGCTAAAACTCTGTAAAGGATTGAACCAGATGAAAGCTCGCATTTTCGGTTTTATGCTCTATGCTGCGCTATGTTACAGTGCACACGCTCACACTCAGTCAGCTCAACAGCTGGCTATTCAACAAGAGAGCACCAGACTAAATAATTGGTTTGAAGAAATATACCGACAGCAGCTCTCGTTTAGCCCGATGCAAATGACACGATCAGGCTCAAAACTGCACTACGACAAGCTTGATGACTTCAGTGAACAAGCTCTAATCGAGCAATATGCTTGGTTTAATAAAGTCAGCACCCATATGGTCGAGTCCTTCAATCCTCATTTGCTCGATAAAGAAAGCAAAACATCTTACGATCTTTGGCTGTATCAGCAGCAAATTATACAGCAGAGGCATATCTTTAGACATTCCGATTATATTTTTAATCAAATGTTCTCACTACACACCTCCCTGCCACAATTTATCATCACCTCTCACCGGGTTGAAAACGAACAGGATATGAGAGACTACATTAGCCGACTCAATCATCTCGGTACCGCCATCAGTCAATTGACTGCGCGGGCAGAAGCTAATAAGAAGCATGGCGTCATTTATCCAGCTTTTGCGCTACAGGCTATTGCGCAGCAAAGTCAAAACCTGATCAGCGGCCAGCCTTTTACGCAAGGTGAGGAGTCACCTTTATGGCAAGATAGCATGTCAAAAATTGCAGCGTTACAGCAGCAGGCCCTTATCAACACCGAACAAGCCCAAACCTTGATAAAAGCTGCAGAGCAAGCTTTGCTACGGCATGTTGCTCCGGCCTACCAACAATTGATAGACTGGTGTCAGGCAAGTTTGCTATTAGCTCCAAAGGTTAACACCGGTATTTGGCAGCGGCCAAATGGCAAAGACTACTATGCCTATCAGTTAGCATTTCATACCACCACTTCTATGACAGCCGAACAGATACATCAGTTGGGCTTAGACGAAGTCAGCCGCTTAACTACAGAAATGGAACAGCTTAAGCGACAGCTGAAATTTGACGGTTCTCTGGCCGATTTTTTTAATTTTATTCGCGAGGACAATCGTTTTTTCTACCCCAATACCGATCAGGGCAGACAAGCTTATCTAGCCGACTCCAGCACTTATCTGGCAAAAATGAAACAAAAACTGCCGGAGTACTTTGGTCTACTACCCAGTACAACACTTGAAGTCAGGAGGGTAGAAGCCTACCGCGAGCAAGCTGGTGCCGCCCAACATTACATGGCAGGTACTCCTGATGGCTCCAGACCAGGTGTCTACTATGCGCATCTGATTGATATGGCTGCAATGCCTAAACCGGAAATGGAAGCCATAGCATATCATGAGGGGCTGCCAGGCCATCATTTACAAATATCGGTAGCTCAGCAACTGACACACTTGCCTACCTTTCGACGCGTGGCCCGTTCTACAGTATACACTGAAGGCTGGGCACTCTATGCAGAGTTTCTGGCGAAAGAGATGGGTGCCTATCAGGAACCGTATAATGAGTTCGGTCGTTTAATGACTGAAATCTGGCGCGCGGTCCGCCTGGTGGTAGACACAGGTTTACATGCAAAACAATGGACAGAGCAGCAGGCTATCGACTATTTCCGAGCTCATACACCGATAAATGATAATGCCATTGTTGCCGAGGTACAGCGGTATCTGATGTTTCCCGGGCAAGCAACAGCATTTAAAATAGGCATGAATGAAATCTTAAGCTTACGCCAGCAAGCTGAAGCACATTTTCAAGAACGATTTGATGTCCGGGCCTTTCATGATCTGATACTAGGTGGCGCTGCACTACCGCTGCATCTGTTACGACAGCGCCTTGATGATTGGATAGCAGCTGACACTCAAACACTTAACACAACAATAGCGCATGAGCTGCCCTGACCACCTACTTGCCCCAGCATTAAGCACTAAATAAACTTTGGTGCAGCTGTTTTACTACTGCCGGGGCATCGGCATCCTGCACTAAAAAGCATAAGTTGTGCTTTGATGCGCCATGGCATATCAGCCTCATATTAATGCGCTCCAGGGTATTAAATAAATCACCGGTGACCCCTTTGCTGCTGTGTAGGTGATTACCAATTACGGCAATCAGGCTTAAGCCCTGCTCTACAGACACTTCACAAAAACTGCGCAGCTCGTTAATTGCAGGTTCTACCGAAACGCTGAAAGCACTGCTCATACCGCCTTCATCTAATGTTAGCGCTACACTGATTTCAGAGGTAGTCACTAAATCAACCGAAATCTGATGCCGGCTTAAAATATCAAACACCCGGGTTAAAAACCCAGCTGCATGCAACATGGCAGGGCTTTTAACTGTGATCAGTGTTTGGGATTTTCTGAGCGCTATAGCCCGATACGGCGGGCGCTCTTTTACCTCTTTGGCTATCCAGGTACCTCCGGCCTGTGGCTCGCGGCTGGAACCGACAAATACACCGATATTACGCCGCATTGCCGGTATTAAGGTTGCCGGGTGTAATACTTTGGCACCAAAGGTGGCCATTTCAGCAGCTTCATCAAAGCTGATTTCTTTAATGCAGCGCGCCTGCTCGGTTAAGCGTGGGTCGGTAGTAAAAATACCTACCACGTCGGTCCATATTTGTACCACTGCTGCATGTAAAGCTTCACCCAACAACGCGGCACTGTAATCAGATCCACCCCGGCCAAGCGTGGTAGTCTGGCCGATATCATCGGCGCCAATAAAGCCCTGGGTAACCACTACGTTATCCGCCAGCAAAGGGTGCAATTGTATGGCGCACAGCTCGCTAATTTGCTCTATTTGCGGCTCGCCTTTACCAAAGCGGCTGTTGGTGCGTAATACGCGGCGGGCATCAAAACACAGCCCGGCAGCGCCACGCTCACGCAATACCTGAGCAAACAACACCGAGCTTAAGCGCTCACCAAAAGATTGAATTTCATCTTTATGCGCGCCGCTGTATACCGCGCCGCCCTGTTCTATCAACTCTTTAAGAGCCGACAGCAATTGCTCAATATCAGCCGCTACGGTATCGCTGTGCTGCAAGCGGTTAAGTACGGCCAGCGTAATATGCTCAATGCCCTGATAGCAGGCATAGCGCTCGGTAATATCTGTATGTTTGGTAATATCAACCAGCAGGTTAGTTACGCCGGAACTGGCGCTAACCACCACTAAACGAATAGCCGGTTCTGCCAGAATAATGTCGGCACAACGTGACATAGCATCGAAGTCTGCGACACTGGTGCCGCCAAATTTTGCAACAATAAGTTTGGACAAGGGTGCCTCTCCTTATAAAACATAATAAGCAGAGCATGGCATTTGCTAACAGCAAAACGAGAATGGCAACAGACCGCTTGTGTAATTAACAAAGGCCAGAAGCTCTCCACCGAAATTCAGGTGACAGTCGCAAGGATTCAGCCTTAACGACCGAGAAGTGCAGCTCTATAACTGCACCTCTCTCGGCGTTAGTCCCCCCTTATTCAGGCTGCGATGTATAGACATCTGTCCTGAACTACCTGGCTAACGCACCTCTTCTGGTCTATCAGATATGATTGACGGGCGACACCTTACCTTGTTTTTATCGCTCAGGCAATAGCCTTTTAGCCGTCTAAAAAACAGTTACACAGTTAACGCCTGCTGCTGCGTCTGCCAGCGCTTACAATTGCGTGCTATGGTAGCGGTTTAAACTGAACAAATCCTTAGCCGCCGTGAAATAAATTAGTACTGCCGGTTAATTTTCCGCAGCTGCGCCATAAATTCATCCATATCGGTTTCTGAATTCGCATCGCTATGCCATTTATTATGAAACCCCAGGGTTAGCTGCACCTTGCCATTGCTAAAATACGCTTCGTAACCGTCAAAACCGGAATTTACCGTTACGCCATCCAGTTCAAAACCGGCACCAAGCTCGTTATTTATAGCCTTGCCGTGCTTTTCTATTTTGCTAAACACGCTGAATAAAAATTTAGCATCCAATTCATTTTGCATCTGTCTTTTGCTCCTGTATCTGTTGCTTTAAGAGTAACACTGGTTTGCAGCCAATACGGACAAAGGTTATAGTCCGGTCGTCTTATAAGGAGAAATATATGCAAAAGACCTTCATTACAACCGCTATCGCCCTGACATTTTCTGCTACCGCTGCAGCAAACGTTGTACAGGACGCCCCTTTGGTTTCTATCGCCAGCCACGACGCCTATTTCGACAACCTGCGCGCCCATTGCGGCAAAGCCTATGAGGGCAAAATCAGTGTCGATAACCCGCAAAGTGGAGGCTTTGAAGGCCGTTTAGTTATGCATGTGCGTAACTGTACAGACACCCAATTACAAATTCCGTTTCATGTTGGTGATGATCACTCGCGTACCTGGATTATTACTAAAACCGGTTCTGGCCTGAGTTTAAAACACGATCACCGCAAAAAAAACGGTAGCCATGACGTTTCTACCATGTATGGCGGCCATACGACAGACGCGGGCTGGCCTACAGTGCAAAGCTTTCCGGCCGATCAATATTCTAAAGAGTTGTTTTCCCGTTTAGGTAACCCGCAGTCAAATACCAATATCTGGCAGATGTATATTTACCCGCAAACCTTTAGCTACCGTTTGGTGCGTGAAGGCCGCGAGTTCAGGGTTGATTTTGATTTAACCAAACCGGTTGCTCTGCCACCAACACCATGGGGCTATAAAGACTAATACCACGGCACAGGCGACCGGTAAGCTGGTTGCCTGATTTCAGTTAGGCTAAGATAAACTGATTTTGTCCAACTGGTGCCGCCCCAATGCGCCAGATAACGAAGCAAACAACAAGAAAAACCACGGAGCCACTATGATTACCCTTTCCCGCTTTAGCGCGCTTGCTACTGCGCTGACAGCCATGGCGGTATTAACTGCCTGTTCAGAGCAACCAGCCAGCGAAAAAACAGCTGAAGTTAACTCTACTGTCGTAAGCGAAACTGAAGCTAAAAGCAGCGAATTACAGTTTACCGAAGTCAATCCGCGTTTAGGCGAATACATCAAAACACTGTCAGCAGACGAATTTCAGGGCCGCGCGCCTGCCACAAAAGGTGAAGAATTAACCGTAGCTTTTCTGGAAGACAATTTCCGCCGCATCGGTTTAAAACCTATTGATGGTGACAGCTATAAACAACCGGTATCACTGGTACAAATTGATCCGGTTTTGGTATCAGCCATGACATTAAAAGGCGATAAGTTACCGGCGCAGTTTAACTACCGCGACGATATGACAGCCTGGACCACCCAGGTAACCGAACAGGTTACAGTAACTGATAGCGAAATGGTGTTTGTCGGCTACGGCATAGTAGCGCCGGAATATGGCTGGAACGACTACGAAGGACTGGATGTAAAAGGCAAAACCGTGGTGATGTTTGTAAACGATCCGGGCTTTGCTACCCAGGACCCGGCATTATTTAACGGCAATGCCATGACCTACTACGGCCGCTGGACCTACAAGTTTGAAGAGGCAGCCCGCCAGGGTGCCGCTATGGCGCTGATTATTCATGAAACCGCACCGGCAAGCTATGGTTGGGGGGTAGTAGCACATGGCTCACCGATTAAATTTGATTTAATCAACGAAAACAAAAACATGGATCGCGCCAAAGTAGAAGGCTGGGTAACGGCAGAAGCCGCCGAAAAGCTTTTCGCTAATATTGGTACCGATTTAGCCAGCATGCATAAAAAAGCGCTGGAAAAAGATTTTGCACCGGTAGCGCTGAATGCCACCGCATCTGTCAGCATAAATAACAATCTGCGCGAGCTGGTATCCAGCAATGTGGTAGGTTATATCGAAGGCAGCAAATATCCGGACGAATACGTGCTGTATATGGCCCACTGGGATCACCTGGGGATGGACTTCTCTAACCCGAAAAACAAAGTATTTAATGGCGCTCAGGATAATGCATCCGGCACCGGCGGCTTGCTGGCACTGGCTGAATATTTCACCGAACAGGCAAAACCAGAGCGCTCAGTGGTATTTGTTGCGGTAACAGCTGAAGAACGCGGCCTGTTAGGTTCAGCCTGGTATGCCGCTAACCCGGTATTTCCGCTGGAGAAAACCGTGGTAGGCATTAATATGGACGTAATGAACGTGTATGGCCCGATGAAAGATATGGTGATTGTTGGCCTGGGTAATAACAATGCTGAAGATATTTTGATTAAGTATACCGAACAACAAGGCCGTTATGCCGTGCGTGAACATAACCCGGAAGCCGGTATCGCTTATCGTTCAGATCACTTTAACCTGTCGAAAAAAGGCGTACCAATTCTTTATGCAAAGGGCGGTAACGACCACTTTGAAAAAGGCATAGAATGGGGCAAAGCCCAGCGTGCTGAATACAATGCCTGCTGCTACCACAAGGTTAATGACGAGTGGAACGACGACTGGGATTTACGCGGCGCCCAGCAAGACTTATTCCTGTTTTATCAGGTTGGCAACGAGCTGGCTAACAGCCGTACCTGGCCAAACTGGAATCAGGGTAACGAATTTAAAGCAATACGCGATGCCTCAGCCGATGCGCGTAAGTAAAAAACTTTAAAATACCGGGGCAGCTAAGGCTGCCCTTTTTTATTACTGCTATCTTTATCCCACTGCCAGATAGAGATAACCCGGCCCAGCTGATATATTCATAATCTATTCAGTAAGTTCAGCTTACTGTCGGCTCAATCGACTAAAGGATAATCCCATGCGCTGGTGGCATAAAACACTGCTTACAAGTTTAGCGCTAGTGCTGCTGTTAGTGGCCACGGGTTACTGGTACCTGCAAAAAACGCTAGCCGCCCTGCCCGTACAAAATCTGCATTACGAGGTTAAAACCCTGTCACTGCACCAATTGCAGTTAAGCCAGCTCAGTTTCAATATTGACGCTGCAGATGTTCACGTACAGTTAAATGACATTGCAGTGAGCTGGCAGTTTCCGGCATGGTTTAGTGTGGCGCTTGATCATGTACAGTTGGGTAGCGGCAATATTACCCTTACCCGCTGGCCGCAGCCCGACACCAATACAGCAACACCATCAGAACCTGCTTTTAGCCTGCCGGAAAACTGGCAATTGCCAGCCATATTACCCGGCAGCGTTTCGCTGCAACAACTTGGTATTAACCTGCCTTGCGGCCAGAACCGCTGCAGTTATCAGCTCCAGGCTGAACTGAGCATAGAGCAACAAAAACTGCAGTACCAGCTTACTGTTGCTGATGCTGCCAGCACCGATGCAGGCAGCATCAATATCGCGCGGCTCAAACTAAGCGGTGATTATCAGACCATACAAAATCTGCCTCTGCTTAATACCCAACTTACATTGGATGACAGCGCCTGGCTTGAGCTTAGCCAGCAACTTTCAGCCCAAAACGGCATCAACGCCAGTGGCGAGTTTAAACTGGATATTGCCCCGCCTTCGCCCTGGCTACTACAACAATTTAAACTGTGGCAAATTGAGCTGCCTGCAGATGCTTTGGCACAGTTTACCGCACCGGTAACAGTACAAAGTAGCTGGCAGCTGGCACTACCAGAGCAACTCAGCCTGGCCGGCTTTAGCCAGCAAGCCAGCGGTAACTGGCAGCTAAGTGCTAACCTGCCCGCCCCGCTTAGCCTGCCGGGCATAGGCCAGTTACAAGGCACGGTAGCCGCTAAACTTGCTCTTGAGCAAGGTGAACTTAGCCAGTATCAGTTAAACAGCCAGCTAACTTTATTAAAGCCGCAGTTATCCGGTGACTTACTGCAATTGGGCCTGAATGCTGATGCGCTGCATATTACCGTTAATGCCGACGGTAAAAACCAACCACAACTTAACGCCCTGCCACTTTATGTTGCACTTAACAGCGAAGGTAAAACCGTGCTGGGCTTAACCAGCAATGTAATGCTTAACCTTACCCCGCCAATCAGTGCGCAGTTGCAACAAACTACGCTAAGCCTGAAGCAGCAGCTGTTTAACCCGGCACCCGACACTAAACTGACCGATATACAGCTTAATAGCACCTTTAACGCTTACTGGCTCTCTGACAGCTGGCAGCTGGATGTACAGCAATTAACCGCCAGTGCCGCAACCCTGAGCGCACCGGATATTCATGGCCGCAATATTAAACTCAATATCAGCCCCGGCCGGTTTAGCGGAGACGCCCGCTTCAGCCGGGTTCAATTATATAGCGATATCAACCTTAGTATGGCCGGGCTTGAGCATTCACAGTTAAAAACCCAAAGCTGGCAGTGGCAAAGTAAACTCAGGGGTGAACTTGGCGCCTTAACGCTTGACGGCCATCTAAGCAATGCAGCCAGCCTGGGGTTGAAACATCAGTTGCGTTATCAGCAGGATAAGCTTGAACTTAGCTGGCAGTTGGATGATATGTTTTTGCTGGCCGGTAACCCGCTGGCCGCAACCTTAACCGCCTGGCCCGATTTACTCGAGTTTAGCCGTGGCCGTATCGGTGGCACCGGTGAACTAACTCTGCTACCGGCAATCAGTGCCCGTGCTAATGTTAATTTGTCGGGTATCAGTGGCATTTATGATCGCAGCTTGTTTAAAGAGTTAACCACAGCACTGCAGCTACAATACCAGGCCGATACACTGCAGCTTGGTACTACTGATGCCACCGTAGCCGAAATTGAACACGGCGTAGTGGTGGGGCCGCTAAAATTAAATGCGCAATATACTGCCGGTACCGATGCCGTTACTGCCGGTAAACTGGATATACAACAATTACAGCTGCTGGCTATGGGCGGGCAGATACAGGTGCAACCGGTATTGCTGGACTTAACCCTGGCAGAGCAACAATTATTACTGGAGTTAAAACAAATAGACTTAACCCAGTTGCTGCAACAACACCCTACTACCGATCTTACCGGCAATGGCCGGATCTCCGGCACTATTCCGCTGCTGCTGGGGCGTAATGGGGCCAGCGTAAAAGATGGTAGTATTGCTGCAGAAAGCCCCGGCGGCAAGTTACAGTACCGGCCACCGACAGCGCAATCTATGGCAGCAACCAATCAGGGCATGAAAGTGGTGCTGGAAGCACTGGACGATTTTCATTATTCAGTGCTATCAAGTAATGTCAGCTATGATACCAGTGGTAAATTGTTGCTGGGCTTAACCCTGAAAGGACAAAACCCGGCGCTGGAAGCTGGCCGGGCAATAAATTTAAATATTAATTTAGAAGAAGATATACCGGCGCTGATCACCAGCCTGCAGCTTAGCAGTAAAATCAGCGATAAAATAAAGCAACGGGTGCAACAACGTTTACAACAGTCAGGCGCAAAACGCGCTAACGGAGTACAACCATGATACAACAACTTAGCGGAGCAGTCGTGCTGGCACTGTTACTGGCCGCCTGTACCCCCAAAGTGCAGGTGGCTTTACCGGCCGAACCGATTAACATTAACCTGAATGTAAAGATTCAGCACGAAATCTATATTAAAGTCGATAAACAGCTGGATGAATTGTTCAGCGATGACAGTGGTTTATTCTAAGGAGCACATGATGAAACGGTTTAATAAATTAAAACTGCTGCTGTTACCTGCGCTGTTTGCCATTAGCCTGCCGGTACTGGCAATGAACTTACAACAAGCGATGTCGGCACTGGGCCAGGCCAAAACACAAGGCCTGGTTGGCGAGCAGGCTAACGGCTATTTAGGTGTAGTTAACAACAGCGGCGACGCAGCCAATATTGTTAAACTGATTAACGACGCCCGCCGGGCTGAATACGCCAAACTGGCGCAGCAAAACAATATTGCAGTAGCCGATGTAGAAGCAATGGCAGGCAAAAAAGCCCTCGAGCGCACCAGCGCAGGGCACTATATTTTGCTTGACGGTAACTGGGTTAAAAAGCCCTGAGCCCCGGCCCTTTAAGCGTTATACATACCAAGCCGGCATCTGCAAACAAGATGCCGGAATCTGTAACTTATTGGCATAGGGCATATTTATGCCAGTAAAACCTTATATCGGCTTTGTTTGCTTGTTTTGCGCCAGTTTATACGGCGCCGGTGCGCTGCAACCACAGCAGTTTGATGCCCTGGTTAAACAAATAGAACGTGGCGAACGGCCATTTTTCAGCATTGCAGATTATCAGCAAACCCTGCTTGAACTTGAAGCCGCCCTGCCCGCCAACGATACCAAACGTACCAGCATGCTTAACCGGCTGCGCTGTACTTTGGCGTATTTTGATAAGCCAGAACAGGGTATCAGCTTTAGTGATGAAAAAATCAGCCAGGCTAAAGCAAAGCATGATTATGAAACGTTAGCCGACTATTATGTCTGCCGTTATTATCTTTACAGCCAACTTGGGCAAACCCAGCTGGCCGAACAAAATGCCAGGCTAAGCTATGATGCCGCCAGTGCCAGTGAAAACCCGCTTAGTATCGCCATTAGTTTAAGCTTGCTGGGCAGTATTGACTCTTACCGCGGCAATTATGCTGATGCTATGCAGCACTATGTCAGTGCCTACCAATTGCAGCTTAGCTTAGGGTACCGCTCTTACATCAATGATTTAGTGTTATCCATCGCTGCCACTTACCGCCGCATGGGTTTATATCAGGATGCACTGAACTATCTGGAACAGGCTGAGCAGGAATTTACTGCCCCCCAGGAGCAATTCCGCCTGGCGATGATCCTGAACGAAAAAGCCTTTTCTTATGCCGAACTGGGCCAGCCAAAGCAGGCACTCGAGCTGTTTGAACAAGCTTTGCAGGCATACCAGCAGCTGGATGAACCACTTTGGCAAACGTATATAAAAGTAAACCTGGTGTGGATATATAACCTGCTGCAACAATATGATAACGCTTCACTGTTTCACCGCCAGGCACTTGCCGAGCTGGAGAGCAGCACCGTACAGGATCACTCGTCACTAGCCACCTACAAAGGGCTATTGGCGCTGTACCACAGCGAAACCCTTGTTGCGCTGCAACAACCCGAAGATGCGCTACATCAGGTTACACTGGCAGAACAGTATCTCAGTATTGATGACAACCCACGTTACCGGCTGATGCTGTATCAGGCAAGGGCAGCGGCGCTGGCAGCAACCGGTGATGGCATTGCAGCCTACCAAATGCTGCAGCACTATGTCAGCAGTAATCAGCAGCAACAGCAGCTAGCCAGAGAGCAACAAAGTAATTTACTGCGCATCCAGTTTGACTCAGCCCGCCAACAAGAGCGCAACCAGCAACTGGCGGCAGAAAAAGCCCTGATGCAACAGCACGTCAGCACCCTGCAACTGGCTCAGCGCTGGCAATACGTTGCATTAAGCTTAATTGCCTTACTACTGCTGATTTTATTTAGTGCAGCTGTGTCATTAAAAAAACGCAACAGCAGGCTGCATAACCTTGCCATGACAGACGAGCTAACCGGTATTGCCAACCGGCGGCGTATTATGTTGCTGGCCGAGCAAGAACGGGTAAAAGCGCTTGATACCACCTTGCCACTGAGCTTTTTGAGCCTGGATTTGGATCACTTTAAACAGGTAAACGACCGTTATGGCCATGAAGCAGGCGACTTAGCCCTGCAGCAGTTTAGCCTTACTGTCAGCAGCTTATTGCGTGAGCAGGATCACTTTGGCCGTACCGGTGGCGAAGAGTTTTTGATTGTACTGCCCGATACCACACTACAACAGGCAGAGATAATAGCCGAACGTTTACGCCATGCCGTGGCAGCTATTGAGGTGAATGACAGTAAACAGCCGTTTTCTATTACCTGCAGTTTAGGTATTGCACAAAGCCGACACGATGAGTTATTAAATATTACGCTGGGCCGTGCAGATGATGCGTTATATAAAGCCAAAGCTAACGGCCGGAACAGATCCTGCCAGTAAATGTAGATATATCAGGCATAAAAAAACGGCGCCGATAACACAAGCGCCGTTTTTAAACGAATGTTTTACGCTGTTGCAGTACGCTTATTATGCGCCATAACCAGCCCTATCAAACACACTACCGCTACAACTATACCTATCGGCTTGCTGTATGTAGCAGGCAAATTCAAGCCAATACCCGCAGTAGCAATATAAGCCACCGTTATAGCTGTACCAATTACAGCCGGAACACTGGTAATCCAGTGGAACGTGCCTCTGTCAAACAGATATTTTGTTGCTAACCACAATACGCTGGTTGATAACAGCATATTCGAGAACGCGAAATAACGCCAGATCAACGAGAAATCCAGGAACGTCATCAAATAGGCAACGCCCAGTATTGGCACCGCCAACGCAAGTCTGTGCACGGTTGTTTGCGAAATTTTAAAGGCATCCATAATGGTTAGACGCAACGAACGGAACGCGGTGTCACCTGAGGTGATCGGAAAAATAGCCACGGCAAGAATAGCCATAACGCCACCGAAAATGCCAAGGTAGCTGGTCGCAATATGGTTAACCACTAAACCAGGGCCACCTTGAGCCAGCATAGCTTTTAACTCAACATAACCGCCCGGGAACGCAGCAATACCGGCCAAAGCCCAAACACAAGCCACAATACCTTCACACATCATTGCGCCGTAGAAAACCGGACGGGCATATTTTTCATTCGTAAGGCAACGGGCAATCATAGGCGATTGTGTCGAGTGAAAACCACTTATAGCACCGCAGGTAATGGTTAAAAACAGCAATGGCCAAATTGGCAAACCATCCGGATTTGGTGCTAAAAAGTCATGATCATGATGGCCATGAAAATAGGCAAAAATATCATTTACCTGAGGAAGATGCGGCGCCTCCATCAGCAATGCACCAGCAATTAATGTTGTCATAACAATCATCAGCAAACCAAATGCCGGATACAGCTTAGTGATAATTTTATCAATCGGTAGCAAGGTCGCTAAAAAGTAGTACACCAGTATTACCAATACCCAAAAGGTATTACCTGCTAAAAAAGTACCTTCAAAATAAGACAAATTACTCAATAGCCCTGCCGGGCTCATAATAAACACTACACCAACAAAGAACAGCAGCATGGCAGTAAAGACCAGCATAACGCCTTTAAACACCACGTTATAATACTTACCAGCAATTTCTGGCAAACTCTTGCCATCTTCTTTCAGGCTCATTACACCAGAAAAGTAATCATGTACTGCGCCACCAACGATATTGCCGATAACTATCCAGACAAGTGCTACAGGGCCGTATAACGCACCCAAAATAGGACCAAAAATAGGGCCAACACCGGCAACATTCAAAAACTGGATTAAAAACGCTTTAAAGGGACTAACTGCAACATAGTCAACGCCATCGTTTAAACGTTCTTGAGGCGTCTTGATATTAGGGTCTATACCGGCTTGTTTTTCAACAAAGGGGCTGTAGAACTTATAGCCTACAAGAAGTATGGCTATGCAGGCAAAGAAAATCAGCATTAGAAAATTCCTTATTATTTTAGGTACTTAGGTAAATCAACTATGACACGTGGTTAGCATTTACTTTATGATCCGGCAGAATAACACGGTATTTCCTTACTGAATACTAGCCTATAGTCGCAGATGCAGCACAGCGAAATTGACCGGCAACTGTGCTTACCCCACCAATCTCCCGGTGCTCAGGAAAAGTGCATTTCTGCAGCATATGGCAACCTTACTGGAGCAAGCCGGTTTATAGCCGGTTTGCTTATCTAACACTGCTAATCACTGGCTGCTCTCACGTAGTACAACTTTAATAACGTATTGAAAGTTATCAACTTCAGCAGAGTGCCAGAAGTTTTTGAAGTTAAATATTCTGGCTGCATCATAGCTAATTTCTAAAGTTCGGCCATCCAACCAATTAACAGCCAGATTATCAACCTTGTCAGCTGTAAAAATCGGCTCGGCATCTTTATAACTTGCACCAGAAACTACAATGTAAACTTGCTCGACATAGCCTGTGGTAGCACCACAGTTTCGGCGTATATGTACAGCGGCAGTTTTTTGTTCTTTGTCAGCAACTTGACGAATAATTTCATCTACACACGGGTCAGTGCAGGCTGATAGAAAAATGGCTATTGTTGATAAAAATAGAGTTCTCATGGTTACCTACGTTTAAAGCAGACGCGTAATACGCATCTGCTGCTTTGTGTTATGTTGCCTTAAATCTGTGTAAGTGGTCTGCGATCCATGTATTAAGCTGTTTGTTAGCCGCACATTACACCCAAATATCATTTTCTGCCGTTAGCTCACCACCCGAGTCACCTGTATTAACAACACCTCTAGGCTCTACAATCATAATTTTACATTCATTGGCGGCAGCAGGCTTATGCTCTACCCCTTTTGGTATCACAAACATTTCACCGGCATTCAAACTAACAACACCGTCCCGAAATTCAATATTCAGCGTGCCTTCAATCACAATAAAAACCTCATCTGTATCCGGGTGGTTATGCCAAACGAAATCCCCCTCTACTTTCACCAGTTTAAATTGATAGTCGTTCATTTCTGCGATAACACGAGGGGACCAGTGCTCAGAAAACTTAGAAAATTTATCTTTAAAATTTATAGCGTTAAACGTCATCTTTTATCCATACATTTATGTACTGCCGCAGGAGTGAGCAGTGTACGCCCGTTTACAGCCAGCATTTGAGAATTACATCCAAAGCACTTAAAGGCCAACTTTTACATATTTCTCATATAGATTGGCACTCGGATCCCATAGATAGAGGCAACCGCAGCCCTTACATCTTATTACTTCCTGAGAACCGAGCCATAATTCAACGAGATCTTTTGCGTTATCAGAATCATCAATTGAGTCGACATCGTTATCGCTTAACATTCTGTATATAGAATGTCCTTCAAACATGTTTGTCCTCACGTGATATCCACACTCGCATAAAAATTTGCTTCCCATTTTTATAATCACCGCCCAGATTACATACCAGATTTTGATTCCAAGTGCGTGCCTTGCGAGCAATTGCGCGCTCCCTCACATGGTGCTGACATCCGGGTGCATGGGTTAGCTTTGCAGCCAGAGCCATACCGTATTTGATGAAGATGCAGTACTGGCAGTCAGCGTAGTTAACAGTAGCATAACTTTTATAGGCTTAGATACGCACAAAGACTTCTTTGAGGTGGCGTATCTGGAAGGTAGTAGTGAGGCAAAACCTATCAGCAGGCACTTATTAAGAGTGAGATAAGAGAGCCCCCGATATGTGTTTGTTGCAGGCTGTCGCCTGGCAACCATGATGACAGATAAAGCAGCCTATCTTGCTGATGGACAACAGCCTGGCCGCTGATGCGGCCAGAAGAGTGGTTTTGCCTATTGAGTCCGGGAAGGCTCATATGTGTTAGGTGTTTTGACGCACTAGTCTGCTTTCGATCATTAACTTCTTGCCTTTCTCAGTTAAAGACCAAAATGTTGCCATATTTCCTTTAACAGTTTTCAGGCGCTCTGTTTTTATAAGCCCGTAGGCTTCAAGCTGTATTTTTATAGTTTTAAATTCTTGTTCGTTTATAGAAACGCTACTGCCAGATTTTCCTTCCCGTTCAAGTAAGCAGTTTGCCAATTTGCTATCTACGCCTGATTCATTGTAATAGTCGACAAGATATGGAGATATTAGCGTGAACATTTCTTTCCAAGAAATTACACTTTCAAAGGTGTAGCTCCTCACATCATGGCCGAGCCGGTAGACCTTGTATTCCCCATGAATTGTAAATCTTGAGTCGATATCAGCGATATCGGTTACATCCAAGGCATTCTGCACTTTATTGTCATTTATCTTTTTTTGCAGTGTGGAATTTTCTTTTCTTAGTTCATTTAGCTCCACAAGAATGTCTTCATTGGCTATATTGTTGGCCCTGACCCAGCCCGTGGCAGGATACATTTTAATAGTTTTAGTCATGCTGAGAGCCACTAGACCGGGAAGCTCTTTTGCCGCAGTCCAGAACTTAACCAAACGGCCATCAATAACCTTGTCTCTAAAGGTAAATAATTTATTCCTCAACCTCTCATCTTTTTCTGACTTTCCAAATGGAATGTCATCCGGCTCACCATGTATCAGGCCGACTACTTTGAGTCCACTTTCTACGGCATAATCAAATTCTTTTTCTGTGTAACTTATGCCATCATCAGTAATTGAGCCGTACCGACCGCCTATAATCAATAAATAGTAATCACAGTCGTCGATTACTTTCTTTATAAATTCCCATTGCTCTTCGTCTGCAGCAGGAAACAACTCCATTCCAGCGGGGATACAATCCATTTCCATAAGGGCTTGAATGACGCGCTGCCGCTCTTCCTTTAAATCTGCGTAAGTTGAACTTACAAATACCTGATATCTCTTTTCCATTGAATTCCTGCAATGTAAATTGTGCGACACCTAACGCCCCGCGCATGCGCGCGAACTTGTGAGCGTCGCAGGGGCCTTAGGCCCCGAATGACGCGGCTTGTTATATTTTACCTTTGCCTTTAGCCTCCAGACAAAGACCGACAAAATAATCTCGAAAATAAAAAGCCACTATCCAAGGATACTGATTAATAATTTCCAATCTATGTCCAAATTTTGACTTTGAAATAATCACTTCATTGTCGCGATTATCTGATTTAATGCGGCGCTGCCGATGATCTTTACTGAGATAAATCAAATCGTCTACGACCCTAACAATCTGTTCGGGGTTCTTACACCAATCCAAAATCCCGCTGGCATGAAAAAGACAATTTCTAATCTTCAGAGCTGCATCGACTTGCTCAAACAAATCGACTGCAGAATAATTTAAACCAACAGCCTTGAAGTAATTGTATATTTTTGAAACCCCTTGACCACGAGCCAATTTAAGCGGGTTTCCAGTTAATTTTTCGATATCCTTGGCAAGTAAGTGCAAATATGACTCATAAAGCGAAGCAATAGAGAATAAGTTTCCACGGCTCATTAAAAAGGGAAATGTTCTATCTAACTTTGCACTCTCATGTTGCCAGCGTAAAGACGCTAATTGAGGTGCATTTGGAAAATATATCGGCAACTTCGCAAGTTCTTCTTCGCGCTCGGCGTCAAGTAACCGTGGTGTTTTCCAAATGAAATCAGCCGCATTTGAGAATTCATCATAAGCCGAACACGCCAGTTTAATTCCACGGGCTTTATTTATTGGTATATCAGCTACTTCCATAGAATGCTCAGTAAAATATAACAGCTTTATAGCTTGGAGCGTACAGGCTTTCACGCTGTGTAAACTCCCTTCTATCATTTTGTAAATGAAATCACACTAGCCAATAACATTAAGTAAATCAACAGATTTCTGGTTGAACATAATGCTTTGCCTGGCGAAAGCGTGGTTTAAGCTTGCGATTTAATTGCTAACAATAAATTCACCTGCAACTGTTTATTTACCCATGCAATTTATTTTAATTTACACGCCATACAATGCTTGCTGCAAAGCGTGAAACTCGTCTTTAAATGCCTGTTCTGCTTTGGCTGGGAAGGGATACCCTGCCGGGCCGACAAAAACGAAATCGGTTTGCGCGGTTAGGTTATTGTCATTGCGAATGCGGTTATAGGCTTCTATCCAGGCGTCGTAGTGTTCTATCAGGCTAACAGCGTGGGTCATAAGTTGTGCGGGGATCAGATGGCCTTTGGCCAGTAACAGATCGCGAATGGCGATATTGCCCTTTTGAATTACCTCGGCCTCTAAATGCAGGTTTTTATTATCCCAGCGCTGAAAGGCGCGTTTGGTGCGCTCTAACTGCATTTGCATCGGGCCAAACAGCTCGGCAAGTGCTTGCTCTTTCCAGTTACGGGTAGATTCAAACACCTTTAAGCCCTGGCTAAACTGGGCTTCTATCTGGGTTTCAATGGTTTTATTACGCCGTAAAAACAGCAACCCCAATAAGGCCGTTACCACGCTGCTGCCAAGAAAACTGCCGATAATCACATCCAGAAACTGTGCCATTTGCCAGCCGCCTGTTACTTATTGATACTGGCAATAAAGATAGCAGGCAGCTGTGCGCTGCAGCGCAAATTTTATGCTTTATCTTTTTGCGCTACCCGTTTAAGACCACAAAATACTTAAGATAATTAAGCCAATAATTGCCGACATAAACAAAATGCTATACAAGGCGCTGGTAAGCCAGAATTTCAGCAGAGTTTTACCCCAGCCTTGCTGATAGTAAAACTTCTGACATAACAATAAATACGTTGGGATCCAAATCAGGGTGGCGGTGGCCAGCCATTCAACAGGCTGCACCAGCCAGGGCCAGCTAACGGCAGCCAGTGCCTGCAATGCCAGATATAACACTGAGAATTGCAGAATAAAACTGTGGCTGTGCAGTGCCACAATTAAATGCTCGGTGTAGTAACGCTCAGAGCGGATATACAACAGCTTAAGTAGCAATGCAAATAGTGGCAGCAGCATAAACATCATTTGCGGTGCCAGGCTGAAGAATTTATTTATTGCCAGTTTTGGGTTGGCAATAATGGCATCCAGTTTGCTGTAAAAGATGTCTTTGTTATCATCGGATAAAAACATCAGATCGCTATCAGTCGGCCCCTGCTTTTTTACGCCTTCGTTAATGCCGCTGAGCAGGCCGCTAATATTTTCTGCCTGCTGTGCTGTAACACCATCAATAGCAAGCGGAGCATTAGCGTTTGCCGGATTTACCGTAACCACAGATTCTGGCATTAGCTGGGCAAACAGCAAAAAAGCAATAATTGAGGTAAATAAATATAACCGCAATGGCGGCACATACGGCACCCGGTGGCCCTGCACATAGCGGCGGCTTAAGTAGCCGGGCCGGAACCATAGCGGCACCAGTGTGCGCCATACACGGGTATCCCAGTTACTAAACTCACCGAAAAACTCGGTTACCACACCACTGACATTACGAATGTAGCTTTTCTTTTCCTGGCCACACTGATGGCAAAAATCACCTTGTAAGCTGGTATGGCAGTTGTCACACTGCCGGGCTTGTAAATCCATTTTAGTCTCATGTTTTATTATTATCTGCCTCCCGATTCTACGTTAAGCAATTGTTTTGGCAACTGTTGTCCGCAACGTTACTGCGGACACAACAATTGTCCGCGGACACTGCAAAACGCCACACACGAAACAATAAGTTATTACTATTCAATAAGTTAAATATTGGCATTAAAGCTGCTATATCACAGCATTGCTAACAGACAAGAGCACTGCAACGATGATCCAGGGTACAGCACAACAAGACAATATTATTCAGCGCCCGCCTAAAAGCGCGCTGCGCCGGTTTCTCCCAGCCGTTGCCATCACCGGTACCACTTTGGTACTGGCGGTGGCGTTTTTTCAATCGGTTGGTGAAAGCGCCAGTTTAGTTTTACCACGCAACCAAATGCAGTTTGCCAGTGTGCAACGCGGTGATTTAGTGCGCGATATCGCTGTGCAGGGCCGTATTGTAGCGGCCAATGCCCCAACCCTGTACAGCCAGGAAACCGGCCAGGTGCAGTTATTTAAACAGCCAGGCGAAGCGGTAACTCTGGGCGATCTGCTGGCAACCATTACCAGCCCGGCACTGCAAAACGATTTACAGCAACAGCAGGCCGTACTGGCGGGTATGAAAAGTGAAGCTGAACGTGCGCAGTTAGATGCGCGTGAACAACAGCTGGATATGGAACAGGTAATGAACGCCGCTCAGGTAAATTTGCTGGCGGCCAGGCGCGAATTGCAACGGGCCACCCAGTCGATTGAGCTTGGCGTCATTCGCAAACTGGACTTTGATATTGCTACCGACAATCTCACTAAAGCTGACCTGGAGTTTGATCACGCCAAGCGCAAGGTTGAGCTGGCAAAAGACAAGCTGAGCTTTGAGTTGAGCTCACGGCAGCAGGATATTCACCGCCAGCAACTGGTAGTAAACGAACTGGAACGTAAAGTTAGCGCATTAAATATTACCGCGCCGGTAACCGGCCAGTTGGGAAACTGGCTGGTAGAGCAACAAAGCCATGTGTTGCCGGGCCAGGCGCTGTTAACCGTTATTGATTTAAGCCAGTACGAAGCTGAACTTGCCGTACCGGAAAGCTATGCCCGCGATTTATTGCCCGGCCAGCAGGTAGAAGTTGATTTAGGCAACCAGCAGTTAAGCGGTGCCATCAGCTATATTGCGCCGGAAGTACGTAACAACCAGGTTAGTGCACGGGTGCGTTTTAGCCAGGCCGACAGCCGGCAATTGCGTCAAAGCCAGCGCTTAACCGCACGGGTAATACTGGAGCATAAAGAAAATGTCCTGAAAATTGCCCGTGGCGACTTTATCAGCTCAGGTGGTGGCCGCCAGGCCTATCAGGTGGTCAATAACCAGGCCGTACGTAAGCCGGTTGAATTAGGTGCCCTGTCGGTGCAATGGGTAGAAATACTCAGCGGTGCTACTGAAGGCGAGCAATGGGTCATTTCCAATTTAGCTGACTTTAAAGATCAAAACCGGGTAAACCTGAATTAACAATACAACGGATCAGATATAGGAATAACAGATGATAACACTAACTAACCTAGGCAAAATTTTTCGCACCGAATTAATTGAAACCCATGCCCTGCGCGACGTTAACCTGCAGGTGAATGAAGGCGAATTTGCCGCCCTTACCGGGCCGTCGGGATCGGGTAAGTCTACCTTGCTGAACATTTTAGGCACGCTGGAAAGCTTTGACAGCGGTGATTACCAGCTTGACGGTAAATCGGTAAAGGGCCTGTCAGATGCTGCGTTGTCTAAACTGCGCAATGAAAAGATCGGCTTTATCTTTCAAAGCTTTAATTTAATTAAAGATTTCAGCATATACGACAATATCGAGCTGCCACTGCGCTACCGTGGTTTAAATGCTGCCGCGCGCAAACAGCGTATTGAGCAGGCGCTGGAACTGGTAGGCCTGCATGCCCGGCGCGACTACCTGCCGGGGCAACTGTCCGGTGGCCAACAGCAGCGGGTAGCTATTGCCCGCGCTATCGCCGGTGAGCCGCGTATTTTACTGGCCGACGAACCTACCGGTAACCTCGACTCGTTAATGGCACGCCAGGTAATGGAGCTGCTGGAACAAATAAACCGGCAAGGCTGCACTATTTTAATGGTAACCCACGACCCGGATCAGGCACGGCGTGCCGGGCGTAATATTCAGATCATCGACGGTCAGTTGCACGACTCTACCCTGTATGACCCACTGGCACAGCACACTGCGTAAGGACATTTTATGGAACAGCTATTTTACTACCTCAAAGTCAGCTGGTTCAGCGTCAAACGGGCGCCGCTACCTTATATGCTGACAGTATTAATCTTAAGCCTGGGGCTGGGGGTATTTTTTAGTAATGCCACGTTTTACTACCGGATCAACAGCGATCCGCTGCCAGCTAAAAGCGACAAGCTGTTTTTCCCGATGATGCTGCTGGTACCTTATCAGTGCAGTAACTGTAAACCACCATCGGTACTGAGCTACAGTAATATCGCCAAACTGAATGCCAGCGATATCCCCAGCGCAAAAGCGGCAATGTACAGTGCCGGTGGATATCTGCGGCTTAATTCAGAACAAGCTCCTACGCCGGTAAATGTGCGTATTACGCAACGCGATTTTTTCAGCATGTTTGATGTCCCTATGCTGCACGGTAGCATCTGGCCGGATAACCAGGCACGTGATGAAGTGCTGCTAAGCAAAGCCACCGCAGAGAAACTGTTTGGCCGTACCAACGTAACAGGGCAACAAGTGCTGCTTGATGATCGGCTGTTTACTGTTATTGGTGTGCTGGATCAGTGGCAAATGCTGCCCAGACTCTATGATGCGTTCAACCGTAATTACCTCAACCCGACAGAAGATATCTACCTGCCACTGGAAAGCGGCTACGACTATAACTATTTATCAAACACTAATTCATCTACTTTTGAAGATGCAGATTACCGCAAACTTGCCACAGACGGCCGTACCAAAGCCATACACCAACTACAGTACTGGGTACAACTGGACACGTTGGCGCAACAAAATGCCTACCGCCAGTTTATGGCTAATCTGGTAGCCGATGAAAAAGCGGCCGGCCGCCATCCCAGCGCTGAAGCCAATCAGTTAGTTATGATGCGTGATATTGTCAGCTATTTCGATGGCGAATCCGGCGATATTAAAGCCTTTGCTATCGTCACCCTGCTGTTTTTACTGGTCTGTGTGTTTAATGCCAGCCATTTATCGCTAAACCGTTACCTGAGTAACCAGTATGAATTTAGCCTGCGCCGGGCTTTAGGCGCTAACCGCAGCCAGTTGCAAGTGCAGTTGCTGGTCGATATGGGGCTGATGAGTACTTTTACACTCACGGGTGCTGCAATTATTGCCTATGGTGGCATTAAACTAATGAACTACCTGTGGCCAGCCAACAGTTTATTTGCCAGCTGGGATCTGCAGCTAATGCTGGCGCTTGCTGCACTGACCCTGCTGTGTAGCTATCTGGTTACGCTATATCCGTCATTACGCGCCTCTTTTGGCTCATTGAACAAGCAACTGAAGGAGTAATTCTGATGCCACTACATTTACTGTTTAAATCATTGCTCCGGCGTAAAATGGTAACAGCTTTACTGCTAATACAACTGGCCATGACCTTCGCCCTGTTACTCAACAGCATGTTGTTGGCGCAGCAAACCCGGCAGAAACTGCAACAACCTACCGGGCTACCATTGCAGCAAACATTACAGGTACAGCTAAAGCCCACCAGTGTATCACTACGGCAGTACCCGGCACTGGGTGATTTACTGGTTCGCCAGTTAGAAGCCGTGCGAGCCATACCTGGCGTAGTTGCAGTGGCTTATGCGAATCAGGGCCCGCTACATGAAGGCGGTAGTAACGGTAATATACATGACCCTGATCGCGAAGAGTTAAGTAAGGCCAACGGCGTGCCGCTTTATAATGTATCGGCAGATTTTTTTACCGTCTTACAGTTATCGGTACTGGCCGGTGAGCTACCACAGAGTGAAATTTCCATAGACGGCATAGCGCCATCACCGGTAGTGATGACCAAAAGCCTGGCCAATAAAGTATTTGGCAGTGAACCGGCTATCGGCCGGCAACTAAACCGTGGCCCGGTAGCCGCTGTAGTAGCAGATTTCTACGGCCAGCGTAAACGTAATGAAGTTGAAATTAATTTTAACTCTGTTCAGGTAGCGCCGCTTTGGAACGCCGACTGGGGCTACGTCCTGCTGATACGCACCACAGCAGACAATGTAGAGGCAGTCCGCCAGGCATTGCCCCAGGTGCTGCAACGGGTAGATAGCAACATTGAAATTTTCTCTGTTCGTACCCTGCAGGAGCAATTGCAACGTTTGTATAGCAATGAGTTTGGTTTAGCCAGCTTACTGAGTTTACTCAGTGTGCTGATGTTGCTGGTAAGTATGATCTCCAGCTACAGCAATGCGTATTTTCATACCTTAAAGCACCAGCAGGAAATTGGTATTAAACGTGCACTTGGTGCCAGTAAACGGCGTATTTTCACCGAACTGCTCAGTGAAAACTGGTTAAGTACCGGCTTGGGTGCGATCGCCGGTGTGGGCTGTGCAGTAGTGTTAAATCAGCTGTTGTCACAGGTGATTAGCATTCCGCCGCTGAGCTGGTGGTTACCGGTGGCAACCTGCGCTATCTTGTTGCTTTGTGTCACTGTGGCAACATGGTATCCTGCGGCTATTGCCACCCGGATATCACCGGCCACTGCTACTAAAGCCTTATAATTTATGCTGAAATTATTGGTTATTGATGACAATCAGCCAATCTGCCAGGCCCTGCAAACGCTGTTTGCGTTGCAGGGCTATCAGGTGTTTTGTGCCAATACACCTGAGCAAGCCTGGCAGTTGCTTAGCCAGCATAACGCCAGCCAGCACAGCATTGACTTGATACTGCAGGATATGAACTTTAGCGCCGGTGAAATGCAGGGCGCTCAGGGCAAAGCCTTGTTTTATCAACTGCGCGAGCATTACCCGGCAATACCCATCGTATTGATGACCGCCTGGACCCAGTTAGAAATGGTGGTAGAGCTGGTAAAAGCCGGTGCCACCGACTATATCGCCAAACCCTGGGACGATCAGCGTTTACTGCTTACCGTAGCCAATGCCCTTAAACTCAAGCAACTAACCGAGCAGCAACAACGTGCAGAACGTGATCGCACTGCAGCCTTTGCCGGTAAAGACTTATGCGGCCTGGTCTTTGCCAGCAGCCAGATGCAGCAACTATTGCAAATGACACTGCAATTAGCCCCCTCGTCAGCGGCTGTGCTAATCACCGGGCCGAACGGTGCCGGTAAAGAGGGTATAGCTAATGTATTACATGCCAATTCAGAGCGTAAAAATAAGCCCTTTATTAAAGTGAATATGGGCGCCCTGCCCGCCGATTTAATGGAAGCTGAGCTATTTGGTGCTGAAGCCGGTGCGTATAGTGGTGCCAGCAAAACCCGTATTGGCCGCTTTGAAGCAGCCGATGGCGGCAGTTTGTTTCTGGATGAAATAGGCAATTTATCACTGGCAGGCCAGGCCAAACTGCTGCGGGTACTGCAAACCGGTGAGTTTGAGCGCTTAGGCTCCAGCCAAACGCGCAAAGTGGATGTACGGCTAATCAGCGCCACCAACAGCGATTTAACCGGCGCAATAACACGCGGCGAGTTTCGGCAGGATTTATATTATCGGGTTAATGTGGTGCAACTGGCATTGCCGGCTTTACATCAACGGCCGGAAGACATACTGCCACTGGCACGTTATTTTCTTGCCGGGAAAAAAGCCCTAACTGCCGCTGCCGAACAATTACTGCAGCAATACCCCTGGCCCGGCAATGTGCGCGAGCTGCAAAACGTTTGCCAGCGGGCCCTGCTGCTAAGCAGCACTGATGACATTCAAAGCAGCGATCTGGGCATACCACAGCTTGCCCAGGCTGGTAAAAGAGCACTGGATGACATCGATCAGGCACAATTGCAGCAGGCGCTGGCACAAGCTGGCGGTGTAGTATCGCGTGCGGCTAAACAGCTTGGTATCAGCCGCCAGGCGTTATACCGGCGAATGGAGTACTACGGTATTGATGCCCCCTAAGCAGCGTTTTTATCTGCCGCGTTTAACAAAGTTAAGCACCCGTAGCCGGTTAAATGGACTATGTCTGCTTATTGCTGTATTACTGCTGGCAATACAGTATGCTTTCTTTACTGCCAACACTACTGTTACTTTAGTGATCTGCATAGGCGTTGTGGCTTTGGCGCTGTTGCTCCAGCAGGCTTTAAAACCATTAATGCTGGAAATTCAGGCGCTTAACCTGCATGCACAAAACCTGCAGGATGGTAGTTTTAATACCAGCGCTAACCAGCTAAAAATTTATGAACTCAGTAGTCTGGCTGGCAGCTTAAATACAATGTCGGCCCAACTGCGGGCCGAACGCGCTACCTTGTATCAGCGTGAGTTACTGCTTGATACCGTTTTACAAAGTAGCCCGACAGCACTGCTGCTAACCGATGCCATTGATACCGTATTAATGAGTAACCCGGCAGCGCGGTTGCTGCTTAACAACGGTAAAGCCTTTGATGGCAGCAAGCTGTTTGCCGTTACCGGCATTCAGCCTGAGCTGGCATTAGCACTACAAAACCGCCAACAAGGCCTGATCCGGCTGGAAAATACCGAACAAGCGGTATGGCATTTGTCTGTCAGCCAGTTTCAGCTTAACCAGAAACAACACTGGCTGTATTTGCTAAAACCCCTTACCCGTGAAATTCAGCGTGAGGAGCTAAATGCCTGGAAAAAACTATTACGGGTAATCGGCCATGAATTAAATAACACCCTGGCGCCGCTATCGTCACTGGCATTTTCCGGCAGCCAGTTGGCACAGCAGCAACATAATGCCACGCTGGGGCAATTGTTTGACACCATCAGTGAGCGTTGCCAGCAACTTAATCAGTTTGTGCAGGCTTATATTCAGTTTGCCAAATTGCCGCCACCACAGTGCAGCAGCATTAACTGGCCCAGGCTGATAAACCAACTGCAGGATCAGTACGAATTTGAACTGGAAGGAGAACTGCCAGACCAAAGCTGGCAAGCCGATCCGCAACAATTAACCCAACTATTGCTGAACTTACTGAAAAATGCCCACGAAAGCGGCAGCAACCCTGAGCATATCTCACTGCAAATAAAACAAACGCCGGATAAGCTATTACTGATCATGCAGGATGGCGGTGGCGGTATGACAGAAGAGGTATTGCAACATGCGCTGGTACCGTTTTATACCAATAAGCCACAAGGTTCCGGTATTGGCCTGACATTATGCCGTGATATTGCCGAAGCACATGGCGGTAGTATTAGTTTGCGTAATCAGCCGCCGGGGCTTGAAGTAACAGTACAATTACCAAAACAAGCCCAAACAGAGCACTAAGCGGATGTTATTCCCACTGCACCGGGCATTGCTTTTTTGTAGCTTTTTGCAGCATTTCCACTAACGGCATCGCCCTTATATTCAGGCTGACATAAGCTTTGCCTGCCCCGCTTTGCCCGTTACCTGTAGCCTCTTCAGCTTGTGCGGCTTTTTCCCGCTCGGTGTCGGCTATTGCAGCTAAGCCCTGCTGTAGTTGTGTTAATGCTGTTGCGACATCTTCGGCGAATAATGCCGATGGCACTTTTTCGTCGCGGCCCATCAGGGTTAATAATTTCAGCGCTACATCTTTAAAGTAAATCAAATCGCCGCTGGCTTTGGATTTAAACGTGACTATCATGCTGCTTTACCCCTTTTGTATAAGTAACCAGGCTAACATTATTACCCGGCTGCACAATAACTGCAGCATAACGCTAATATGGTTTATTTAAAAAATAATATTGATCCAGCGCAAATTAAGCTTGCATAAAAAACGAGCGCTCATTAGAATGCGCTCGCTCGAAAGGCAAGTCTTCCGAAAGGAAGTACACGCAAAGCTTCAGGTCTAAGGTTTGTCAGGTAATGGCATCTACGATAGCTGGGCTGCCGTCGCAAATGCGATGTTTATTCTGCTCTGTCAGAGTTACTCGACATGCTGCATGTCCTTTCGCGATAAGCACTTCAAATGACTGAAGCTGCTTAATTAAAGATTGTGAAATAACTCATTTTGGAGCACGACTATGAAAGCAAAATTAATCACCTTAGCTACTGTTATCGCCGCCACTTCATTTATCAGCACTCCAGTTGCAGCTAACGACCAGCTGGCACAATCAATCTGCTCTTATGTTGCAGCAGACAACAAAAACAACCTGCGTAAAACCTTAGCAGATAACCGTTTACGTTTACGTGCAGTATACGATGGTATCGTATGTGACGGTTTACCACTGGTTCGCCACGCTATCAAGCACAATGCTGCTGATACTGCAGGCTTTATTCTTAGCCAGTTACCAGGCAGCCTGGTTGCATCATCAGGTGATGCAGAATGGGCAGCAAGCAACGGTTTTGGTGCTTCACCAATTATCGCTACTATCAAAGAACGTAGCGCCAGCTAATAAGCTGATTATTTTTAACAAAGGCGCCAGATTGGCGCCTTTGTTTTTCTATAGTACTTGGCTTAGCACCTGGCTTTGCTATAATTTGCTTTCCACTTAGCCTGACGGGACGACCCGCCAGCGCATCTGTAACGGGGACGACCCCACCTGCTTTGGTATTACCACTATGTCATGGTTTTTACTTTCTCTGGCTGGCCTGTTTGAGATTGGCTGGGCGCTTGGGCTGAAATACAGTATGGGTTTTACCAGACTCTGGCCATCGGTATTTACTTTGGTTGCTATGCTGATCAGTATCAGTTTATTAGGTCTGGCCATGCGCCATTTGCCGGTGGGTACAGCCTACGCCGTATGGACAGGCATCGGCGCTGTAGGTACGGTTATTGCCGGTATTATCTTGTTTAATGATCCGGTTAACCTGCCACGGGTGCTAAGCATTATGTTGATCCTGGCCGGGTTAATTGGCTTAAAACTCAGCAGTTAAACCTGCCATGCTGCCAGGGACGGCAGCTTAGTGCGGCTCATCAATATCCTGACGCAGCCCGGGCTGAGTATCATCTTTACGCCGGCTAAATAAGCTGCCATTGGTGCGGATAAGCCATTCATTGTAAGTGCGGTGCACCCCACGGCGCATAGCTGAAGATGAATTTTCCAGCATATTTATACCTGCCAGCACTATAATCACCAGTACTGATAACTTAATCGCCACTAAATCCTGGCCGATACCAATACACACACCAATAGCGGCTAACATCCAGATAGTAGCGGCCGATGTAACGCCCAGCACCATACCATCGCGGGCCAGCATAACACCGGCCCCCAGAAACCCCACGCCGGTAATTACCTGGCCAATAATACGGGACGGATCAGTCATATTGGTGTTAATCGACATTGAAGCGGCAATAAACACATAGGTGCCCATTACAATCAGGATAGAGGTACGAATACCTGCCGGTTTACCACGCAGTTGCCGCTCCAGGCCGATAATAAAACCACACAGTAGCGCCGTACCTAACTCCGTCCAGGCAAAGGGCCTGACGTCAAAAATTAATTGCCAGTCTGGCATACTAAATCCTTAAGCTATGCGCGTTTGCTGCTTTGCAGCCTGCCACTCAGCCTGTGTTATCGCTGTGGTTTCACCCCCTGGCCGGGGGTGTAACACAGCATCCTGTTTTCGTATTGCAACCTTCTGTAATATAGCGGCATTCTGCTCATCTGTACGCTTGTTCCAGTCAACTATTTCAGTTATATGACGGTAACAGCCAACACAAAGCTTGTCGCTGTTAAGCCGGCAAGCGGCCACACAGGGTGATTCAATCATGCAATGCTGCCGTTAATGTTAACCTGGCTTTGCATTTAAGCTACCGGCGCCTGATTTACCGCAGCAACAGGGTCCTGATGCAGCAGCACTGTTGTTATCCGCTCGCCTACCATTTCCGCCACTTCAAACCGGTACGGGCCAAGCGTAAATTGCTGCCGCTCTGCTACATTGCCTGCTAATTCATTTTTACATAGCTGTTCAAGTGAAATATCGCGGTGTAACTCTGTAAGATTAAGGGCAAAGCACCAGTCAATGTCGCTTAATGTACTGGTGCCTTTTAACCTTAGCTCCGCCACAGGTTTGTCAGGCTCGAAACCTTTATCGGCAAATACCTGCTCAACGCTGGTTTTATAATCATTTTTCATCACGACAAACAAATGATCGCGGGCTTGCAATACTGTTGAGCCGCGGGGCGGGATCACCTTCTCACCACGAGCTATCATCGCCACTACTGCGCCCTCAGGCAATGCCATCCTTGCCAAACGGCGATTTACCGCGCGCGAATCGTCCGATAAGGTATATTCGACAATTTCAGCATCCACTTCACCAAGTGAAGTGATTTCCAGTGTTGCCGGTGCTTTCGGTGGTAATTGCTCTATCAGATTAAGCTTACGCGCTACCCAGGGTAAGGTAGAACCCTGCAGGGTGGCTGAGATCAACACCACGAAAAACACCACATTAAAAATCAGTTCAGCACTGGCAAGGCCAAACATCAGCGGGAATATGGCCAGAATAATAGGTACCGAACCGCGTAACCCCACCCAGGATACCAGTGCCGTTTCGCGGTTGTTAAAACCAAAACATTTAAGTACAGGTATTACCGCTACCGGCCTGGCAACAAACACCAGCACTGCGGCAATTAATAAACCCTGCCACCATACTTCCAGCAATGAACTTGGCGAGATCAGCAAGCCTAACATCACAAACATGGTAATTTGACTAAGCCAGGCCAGGCCGTCATGAAACAAAAAGGTAGTACGCTGAAACACAAAGCGTGCATTGCCAACCATCACACCGCAAATAAATACGGCTAGAAAACCGCTGCCGCCAAGGTTAGCTGCCACGCCAAAGGCTAGCAGGCCCGAAGCCGTTACCATCACCGGGTAAAGGCCATTGGCCTGCAAATGAATACGATTGATAATACTGACAATACCATAGCCAACGGCCAGGCCAACCACCGCGCCCAATCCCATCTGCAATACAAACAATTGCAGTAGGCCAATACCGGGCTTTAAGTCGTTCATCAAAATTTCTAATAGCCCTACGGTAAGGAATATCGCCATAGGGTCGTTCGACGCACTCTCAATTTCCAGCGTCGATTTAAGCCGGCTGTTCAGATTAATACCGGCATTTCGCAGTAAAGAGAATACTGCCGCAGCATCAGTAGAACCAACAATAGCGCCCAGCAATAAGCCTTCAAGCATTGAAATTTGCAAAATATAGCTGGCAGCAACGCCGGTAACCAAAGCGGTAGTAAACACGCCAAGCGTAGCCAGCAAAGAAGCAGGTTTCCAAACCTGTTTAATCGACTGCACCGGGGTTTGCAGGCCTCCATCAAACAAGATCAGCGCCAGAGCCAGAGTACCCAGCGCATGTGCCGCCTGTGGGCTGTCAAAAGCGACACGGCCCAGACCATCTTCCCCGGCTAGCATACCCACCAGTAAAAACAGCACCAGCATAGGCAGGCCAAGCCGGGCCGACAACTTACTGGATAAAATACCCAGTAAAATTAATATCGCCGCCAGCATAATTAATTGATCAACAATAAACATCGGGGTATTTGCTCAAATAAAATAGTAAAAGTGCCGTACAGCAACCGTACAGAACCGGCCACCAGTGTGTTATTTCAGTAACTCAGTGTGCAATAATATCAACAGCAACAAGCCACTTACCAGATTAAATTACATAAGGTTAATTTGTCGCAATATGTTGCGGCACATTTTATCTCTGTAATGCCGGTTTTTAGCGCAATATCAAAGCGAAAAACTTAACCCCGCAGCTGCTTTATGTCACCCTGTTGGTAAAACGCCTCAACAACAAAAATAGCAATACAACTGACAGGAACCTGTATGAGAACTTTTACCCCTACCTTGCTGGCGCTGGCCATCGGCAGCTTTACCCTGCAGGCAGAAAATGCACCGGACAAAGCCCCTGCCTGGGACGTTAACGCGCCGCAAGGCCAGTTTGAAACCGTGGATATTAACGTGTCGCAAGGCAGTTGGATGAATGTTGCGGTAAGCCCGGATGGCAAAACAATTGCCTTTGACCTGCTGGGTGATATTTACACTATGCCAATAACCGGTGGCAAAGCCACACAGCTGACCAAAGATATTGGCTGGCAAATGCAGCCAGCCTTTAGCCCGGATGGCAAACATATTGCCTACACCAGTGATGAAGGCGGTGGTGATAACATCTGGATTATGAATGCCGATGGCAGCGAGCCGCGGGCGGTAACCAGCGAAACATTCCGGCTGTTAAACAGCCCGGCCTGGAGCCCGGACGGCGAATTTATTGTGGCACGTAAACACTTTACTGCCAGCCGCTCGCTGGGCGCCGGTGAAATATGGCAATACCATAAAACCGGCGGCAACGGCATTATGCTGACAGAAAGAGCCAACGACCAGAAAGACTTAGGCGAACCGGCATTTTCCCCTGACGGCAAGTACATTTATTTCTCACAGGATGATACGCCGGGTAAAACCTTCCATTACAGTAAAGACTCTGAAAGCGGTATATATAAAATAAAACGTTTTGAACGCGAAACCGGCAAGTGGGAAGTAGTGCTGGACGGCGCTGGTGGCGCTATCCGCCCTACACCATCACCGGACGGCAAATACCTGGCTTATATCCGCCGGGTAGATTTTCAAAGCACGCTGTTTTTATATGATTTACAAAGTGGCGAACATATTAAGCTGTATGACGGCCTGGACAGGGATATGCAGGAAACCTGGGCTATTCATGGTGTTTACCCTACGCTTAGCTGGACACCCGATAATAAAGCTTTGGTATTTTGGGCCGGTGGCGAGATTAAAAAGCTGAACATTGCCAATAAACAAACCCAAACTATTGCGTTTAACCTGACCACAAGCAAGCAAATACAAACTGCAGTACGGGTAAAACAAGATCTGGATAAAGATCAGTTCAACACCAAAATGCTGCGCTTTATTCAGGTATCACCGGATGGCCAACAGGCCGTATTCACTGCGTTAGGCCAGTTGTACATTACTGATATAAATAACCCTAAACCCCGTCGCCTGACAAAACAAAGTACCGACTTTGAATATTACCCGCAATTTTCCCGCGACGGTAAAGAGCTGGTATATGTTAGCTGGAACGACAACAGCCAGGGTGCGGTAAATATTATTAACCTGCGTAATGGCCGCATCAGTAAACTTACAAGCGAACCGGGTAAATATGTAGAACCGGTATTCAGCCCGGATGGCAAAACGGTTATATACCGTAAAACCGGTGCCGGCAGCCTGCTGCCACGCCAATGGTCGTTAAACACCGGCTTATATAAGATCAGCAGCAAAGGCGGCGCAGCAGAGCGTATCAGCCGTAATGGCCGCGCACCTATGTTCGGCGCCGACAATAACACTGTTTATGCTATGGATTATGGCAGCGCGCCCAGCCTTATCCGCATAGATTTAACCAAACATACCCAGCAAACGTTGTACACGGCCAAGTTTGGCACTGAATTTAAACTGTCGCCGGATGGCAAATACCTGGCTTTTGCCGATCGCTTTAAAGTTTTCGTTACGCCTTTTACTGAACGCGGCAAAGCCATTGATATCAGCGGTACAGATAAGCAGTTTCCGGTAAAGCAACTGTCGGTGCGCGCCGGTGAATATATCAGTTGGAGTGGCAACAGCCGGCATATTTACTGGAGCCTGGGGCCAGAGTTGTATCATGCCAGCATTGAAGGCTTGTTTGATTTTAATGACAAAACCGACTTTGCCGCAAAAAATGGTATTAACCTCGGCTTTACCGCACCAACAGATATACCGCGTGGCAGCGTAGCTTTTGTTGGCGGCCAGGTGATTACCATGAACGGCGATGAAGTGATCCAGGATGGTGTAGTACTGGTAGAAAACAATAAGATAAAAGCCGTTGGCAAACGCAGTGACGTGGCCGTACCAACCAGCGCAAAAGTATTTGATATCAGCGGTAAAACCATTATGCCAGGCCTGTTTGACGCCCACGCCCACAGCTCACAGGGTAGCAACCAGATCATCCCGCAGCAAAACTGGCAGAACTATGCCTCACTCGCTTTTGGCGTTACGGCTATTCATGACCCGTCTAACGATACCCGCGAAGTTTTTTCCGCCAGCGAAATGCAGCAGGCTGGTATTATTGCCGGGCCACGGATTTTCTCTACCGGCACAATTTTGTACGGTGCAGAAGGTGCCGGTTACACCTCGCATATCGACAGCCTGGATGATGCTAAATTCCATTTAGAGCGCCTGCAAAAAGCCGGAGCATTCAGCGTAAAAAGCTACAACCAGCCCCGGCGTAATCAGCGCCAGCAGGTTATTCAGGCCGCCCGCGAGCTCAATATGATGGTAGTGCCCGAAGGCGGCTCGTTAATGCAGCATAACCTGACCATGATTGTCGATGGCCACACTACTGTTGAACACGCACTACCGGCAGCAAAAGTGTATGACGATATTAAACAATTGTGGCAGGCCAGCAAAACCGCCTACACCCCTACGCTGGTAGTGGCCTATGGTGGTATCTGGGGTGAAAACTACTGGTACGACAAAACCGAAGTGTGGAAACACCCGAAAATGCGCAGCTACGTACCGATGGATCAGCTGGCGCCACGCAGTATGCGCCGCCCTACGGCCCCGGATAACCACTACAACCATTTTAATGTGGTAAAAACCGCTAAAGAGCTAAGCGATATTGGTGTAGTAACCAATATAGGTGCTCACGGCCAGCGTGAAGGTTTAGGTGCACACTGGGAAATATGGATGTTTGCCCAGGGCGGTATGAGCCCGTTGGAGGCGCTGAAAACCGCTACTATCAACCCGGCGAAAACCTTTGGTATGGACCATCAGTTAGGTTCGATTGAAGCCGGTAAACTGGCCGACTTAATTGTAATAGACGGCAACCCGCTGGATGATATCCGCGTGAGTGACCGGGTTAGTCATACCATGGTGAATGGCCGCTTATTTGACGCCAACAGCATGAACGAAATTGGCCTGCGTGAGCGCAAACGGCAGTTATTCGAGTTTGAACCACGTTAAAACATGCAGCCCCGGCATATGGCCGGGGCTACTCTAAACAACAAACGTAGAATAAGCCCTAGCGTTTCAGCAAAAAATGCAGCTGGTTACGTAAGCCTTCTTTATCCTGGGAATCAAAAGGTAATACCAGGTCATCTTTGCCATTACCGGTAAGATCCATCACACGCACTTTGCTGGCATCGCGTGGCAAATCTACTTTTAATCTTTCACTGCGCCGGCTGAACAGCCGTTTATCATCATGCTGATATAATCGCAGTTGTTCGCGGCCATCCCCTACCAACAATGACTTAAAACCATCTCCGTTGAAGTTAGCCACCTGAAACAACGGCATGTCATAGCGGAAATTACCAATGCTGACATCGATAGTTGCCTGCTGACGAAAATCAGCTTTGGCACTGTATTGGCGCTGCTCATTTAATAAATAAAAATCGATATCCAGATTAGCACTGCCACGCAGCAATACCCGAACCAGAGTACCTACACCAAAGTGAGTGCTGGGAATATAAAAATCTTTGCGACCATCGCCGTTAAAATCGTCAATCACGACATCTATCGGTGAAGTATCGGTGGTGATAAATGTATCCGGCTCGGCATTGAAGCTTAAGCCCTGCTCAGTGACACTACCAAAGTGAATACGAAAGCTGTTATTACGCTCCAGTGCATCGGCCAGTTGTTCGCGGTTAATCACCAGATCTGCGATGCCATCACCATCTATGTCAGTAATATCACGCAATGTATCGATATTCTGCCCGCTGTAGCTACGTCCGGCATCGTTGCGTTGGTCCGCTTCCTGCTCGGTAGACAGTGCCACCGGCCAATTCATTGTTACAGGTTCAGTGGCAAAACTGCCATCAGCTTGCTGCAAAAACGCCTGAAACTTGCCCTGCCAGACAAACACCAGATCCGTTTTGCCGTCCTGATTTACATCAGCTAAATAGGGCTTACGCGGGTTGTAATCGGGGCTGGCACGCCAGCTTTGCATCAGAGCCGGAATAGCCAGCGGATAATGATTAAAACTGCCATCCGCCTGCTGGCGGTATAAATGTGTGTGCTGGAAATCAGCAATAATAAAATCAGTTAAACCCGAGCCAAGCTCGACCACAAAGTTAGCCTCGCGCAGCCGGTTTTGATCCAACACCCGGTACAATGATGTGCTGCTAACAAGCCGTTCAGCCGCAGTATTGTCCGCATTTAACCGGCTAATACCCCCCAATCCCAGAAATACCAGCTGAGGTTTGCTGTCACCGGCCAGAATGGCTTTATTAAAAAATTGCGCATCCGACGGTATAGGCAATAACTGCGCTTTGTAGTCTGTTAAATCAACTACCGACAACCAGCGGGCAAACTGGCTAAACCCTGACACCAGTAACTGCTGCCGCTCTGGTATATGAACAATGCTGCCATTAGCCGGGTGCTGTAGCGCCACCGTTACTTTATCTAACTGTGCCGCTAATGCTTCGCCACAGACAAAACCTAAAGCAAACAGCAGCGTACTGACTTTTCTCATTATTGTTATCCCGGTTAAAACGTTAGCCGAATACATAGTATTACCTAACGTATTATTATCCGGGTGATAACGCAAGAAGCCGGCAAATACCGGCTTCAATTACGTAGCAAAACTTAGCGGGCGTTGGTGCTTTCGAAAATTTTATCTGCAGACGCTGCAACAAAGCCGGTATAGAGTAAACCGTTTGTCATTGGATAACGTCGGGCAAACTCATAAAAACAGCTTGGAATAGTGGCAACAGCATCGCTGAATTGTACCGGGTGCAAATCGGCCAGTGTAGATGATTGCTCTAAATACACTTGTGGCGTGCCTTTAATTTCGCCTCCTGAGGTATTCAGTAAAAAGCCTTCGTCTTTTAATGTCTGGTTTACCTGCTCTAAGGTGCTAAAGCTTTGTAAGTCATTCACACTTACTGTGAAGTGGTTAGCCCGGTAACCCCAGGCCGAAACCCAGGCCGCGTACTCGCTTTCTGCCAGCAGTTTTTCGTAGGTAGCCTGGCTTACCTGCCAGTGAGTACCACTGTATAAAAAGCTATCTGCTGTTACTGCATCAGCCGGAATTTGTTCAACCAGCGCGGTAATAGTATCGCGCAGGTAAGCCGAGCATTTATCTAACAGCAGTTCAGAGATAAACACTTTGGGTAAGCTGCGATCTGCATGCTCATAATGCTTGGCATACAGTTTTTTTGCTTCAAAATGATACTCGCCACACTCTTCATAGCCCAATGCTTTAAAGTGTGCCGCCAGTTTTTCCAGCCCGACTTTTTCCAGATTAAAAGTACGCAGCGCAATATGATCGTTAATTACGTCATCCTGCTGCGAGCTACCCAGCAACTGGTGTACTTTTTTGGCAGAAGGAGTCACGGCTACATAGTCTTGCCACAGGTTGGCAAACAACGCTTTTACATCAGTATGCATATTTATTCCGCCTTAACATTTACCAGTTATTACTTGTCTGGCCCTCAGGCCTTATCTAACACTATAAATCTTGCCATATCGCCATCGTGCAGTTGCAGTGTATCGGCAAATTCTGCGCTTAGCAGTAGCAACTGCTGATCTGCATCAAACTTTGCATTCTTACCAAAACTAGCCCTGAACTGTTGCAGTGCTGTGTTCGCTACTGCCAGCGTTTGTCCGCCCTGAACCTCAGCAATTTTAACCCTGACTTTTTTACTGGCTGCAACCGATTTGATCTGGCTTAACCGAGCTTCTACCGTTGGGCCAGCGTCGAATAAATCGATATAACCTCGGTGAGCAAAACCCTCATTTTCCAGCATGTTAAGCGCGGGCTTGGTGTTTTGATGCACCTGGCCGATAACATCCTGAGCAGCCTGCGGCAGTAAGCCAACATAAATCGGATGACGCGGCATCAGCTCGGCAATAAAGGCTTTTTTGCCAATCCCAATTAAATGGTCCGCTGTTGGAAAATCAATGGTTAAAAACAGTTTTTGTAACCAATGCCAAAATGGCGGCTGGCCATCGCTGTCGGCAGCGCCGCGCATTTCTGCTATTACCCTGTCACTAAAGCGTTGCGGATATTCGGCCATAAACAAAAACCGCACTTTGGATAAAAAGCGCCCGGCATGGTTACGCCGGTAGCTTTCTCGCAAAAACAGCGTGCAAATTTCAGAAGCGCCGGTGTAATCGTTGCACAGTGTCAGTGTTTTTAGCTGGTTAAACACATTTAACTCAGCACTATGGTGAATAACGGTGTTCTGCTGAAAATGATACAGCGGCGTGCTGGTGCCCACCGCAGCCTCTATACCGGTAGTACCCACAATTTCACCGCTTTGAGTATCTTCCAGCACAAACAGATACCCCTGATCGCCAGGTGCACTCACTTCTGCCGCAAAGCTGTGCTCAGCATGCGCAATTTTCTGCTTTAGCCGCTCATCGTTTACCGGCAACGAGGTAAAACCGGCACCGGATTCTATAGCGATGTTTTTCAGCGCTGCAAAATCAGCTGCCGTTATCGGCCGGATAACTAACATGATTTACCCCTTCACTACATGAGCTACAGCCTGCTCAAAGCGGGCTAAGCCTTCGGTAATGTCAGCATCAGGAATGATCAGCGACGGCGCAAAACGTACCACGCTGGTACCGGCAACCAATGCCATCAGGCCCTGCTCCGCTGCTGCCAGCATAAAATCACGTGATTTACCGGCATAATCGCTGTTTAACACGGCACCAATTAATAAACCTGCACTACGTACTTCACTAAATACATGGTATTTGTCGTTAATTTTTTTCAGGCCATCCTGAAATAATTGTGCTTTAGCTTTAACACCCGCCAGCACTGCAGGTGTGTTGACAGTGTTGACCGCGGCTAAAGCAACAGCACAAGCCAGCGGGTTACCACCATAAGTAGAGCCGTGCGTACCCACCACTAAGTGCCTGGCAATATCAGTAGTAGTTAACATAGCGCCAATAGGGAAACCACCACCCAGCGCTTTGGCTGTTGTCAGAATGTCTGGTGTTACGCCATAACCCATATAGGCATACAGCTCACCGGTACGGCCAACGCCGGTTTGCACTTCATCAAAAATAAGTAATGCATTGTTTGCATCACACAGCTCACGCACGCCTTTAATAAATTCAGCGGTGGCGGGCATTACACCACCCTCACCTTGTACCGGCTCTACCATTACTGCACAGGTGTCAGCGTTAATCAGTGCTTTTACGCTATCAAGGTTATTAAATTCACCATGCACTATGGCTTCTGGCTTAGGGCCAAAACCATCTGAATAAGCACTCTGGCCGCCCACAGTAACGGTAAAGAAAGTACGGCCATGAAAGCCCTGCTTAAAAGAGATAATCTGGTTTTTCTGCTCGCCGTATTTATCTTTGGCATAGCGGCGGGCCAGTTTCAGTGCGGCTTCGTTGGCTTCAGCGCCAGAGTTGGCAAAATACACTTTTTCAGCAAAGGTCGCGTCAACCAGTGCCTGGGCCAGCAACAGCGCAGGCTCGTTAGTCATTACGTTAGATAGGTGCCACAGTTTATCAGCCTGTGTTTTTAACGCCGTTACCAACGCAGGGTGACAATGGCCAAGACAATTAACAGCGATACCACCGGCAAAGTCGATAAATTCTGTACCGTTTTGGTCCCAAACGCGTGAACCCTCACCTTTTACCGGAATAATCTTAGACGGGGCATAGTTTGGTACCATCACATCATCGAATACGCTTCTTGAAACCTGCATAACTACCTCACTTTTGTCTGTTGCAATGGCCTGCCTTTATAAAGAAAAACGCTGACAGGCTCGGATAAATTTAACTCTATTATATTGCCCACCACTGCCACATTGCAGTACCATTATCGACAATTTAACAAGCTTAAATTGCAATTCAACGGAAAAGGTTAGCAAAATGATAAGCAAGGAAGATGAAAAACTATTAGCTGTGCTGAAGCACAATGCCCGCGCCAGCATTTCTGACTTAGCCCGGATGCTGGATTTATCCCGCTCTACCGTGCAAACCCGCATTGCCAAACTGGAGCAAAGCGGTGTAATTAAAGGCTACTCGGTAGATTACGGTGAGGATTATCTGGCGTCGCTGGTATCAGCGCATGTCAGTATTAAAGTGCGGCAAAAGCTTACTGCCAAAACCAATGTTGAGCTAAAGCAAATTGCTCAGGTTTCAGCACTGTATGCCATTAGCGGAGAGTACGATCTTATCGCTATAGTGCAGGCACAAAGCACCGAGCAACTCAGCCACATTCTGGACGATATTGGTAATTTAGACGGTGTAGAGCGCACTAATTCGTCGGTTATTTTAGAAACAAAATTTAAACGCTAACGTGATTAATTTTGCAATATATAGATAATTAAATGTAAATAAATATTGCTGCAGCTATAACAACGTTTTAAAATCGGCATAATTTACCGATAAGGACATTGTCATGGCTGAGATTCTTCTTAATACCCACCCGCAACATACCAGTTCTTTATTCGCCAATTCTGCGTTTGCAAATAAAGACTGGCAGCAGCAGTTTTATCGCAATAACAAAAGTATTGTTGATGATATTCTTCTGCCTTATCAGCCATATATGTTAAACGCAGGCCAGGCTGATACTCACGACTTTTATAGCCAAATGTGCACTATTCCGCTGCAACAGCGTGAAATTATCGGCCATACAGTAGAAAGTATTGGTTCAGATAATACTCTTGCGCTGGCGGCAATGTACGATGAGCATATTTATCCATACCTGAAAGAAGATGGCATAACGTTAAGTGGGGCCTTAGCAGGTACTCTTGCATCAAGCAGAAATGGCTTAATGGAAAGCATGTCAAAGTATGAAAAAATTTTACTGCAGATATATGACGCAAGAAAAAGTGGCGCTGGCAGAGCTGAAATATTGAGGCTGGAACAGTTAGCTAGAATCCAGCACGCAAAACTGCAGCAAACATTTGAATATCAACTCCAACGGCATCTAACCAATTTTAAGTCTCCCAGAGCACGAGGTGCAGTAGCAAATGTAAATAGAGGAACTAACATTGCCCGTTCTGGCCGGTTAAATCAATCTACAGTTGCCAAACTTGAAGTAACCAAATCAGCCGACGTGAAGATATTAAGAAATATGTCTACACGAGCAACATATTTGGGAAATAGTGTAATCCTGCTTGATGCAGGAATCCGAGCCTATAACGTAGCAGATGCTAAACAGCAGGGACAGGATTATCATAGAGTTGCAGTACAGGAAATTACTGGCTTTGGCGCTAGTACTGCCGCAGGCGCTTATACAGCACAAATTGCTTTTGCATCAACTGCAGCTGCAATGACAAAAGTTGGTATAGCATTGGGATGGACGCCAGCTGGGTGGGTAATTTTAGCTGGAGCCGGCTTAACAGCACTAGCTGCCGGTTATTACTCAGCTAAGTATGTTAATTCCGCAGCCAAAACCGGTGCTGGCGTAATTTACGATAAAAGTTCAACCTTTTCATCCAGAGGCAGGAGATGATTTCAACCGCTACACCTGACGATATTATGTTCATTGCGACCATTATAATGTTTGCGTTTATGATTAACTTTTTTCTCTCTTGGCTGATATTTGCGCAAATTAGCATGAGGCCATTGGAGAAAAAATTAAAAGTATTAAACAAAGACACTATTAGTGATTGGGATGGCCCTGGTTGGCGTGTTGTGACGTATGCAATGAAGCTGGTATTGCCAGCTTCGTTTTGGGGAAAAAATACCATGCTAATTGATCCTTATCTGCTCAAAGAGCTTGCCACAGCCAAAGACAAAACCCTGGCTCTGTGGCTAATGTTGTCTGGTATTCTCTTTATCGTTGTATGTGTTTGGTACGTAGAGACTTTTCCGTAAATCTAAATATGTGCATCTTGAGGTATATAAGGCATGCATCTAGCAGTGTCGCTCTGAAGCAAATAGATATGAAAATATTGTACGCAGCATTGGCAGCGGGATTCGTTGCGGCGCATACAATGGACCGATTTGGTAAAGGAATCGCTGGCGCAGCTTACGATATAAGCCAAAATCGTGGAGTAAGAGGCAGAAGATAATGTCTGATAATCTACCTACACGGATTTCTAACTGCTCTAGGCAGAGTCAGCAAAGCTGCCCCATTTTCGTTATTTTAGCAACGTTACCGTTGGCTCACGCTTTTGCTGCCATAACTGCGGGTTGGCTTTCAGATAATCAATAAAGGCCTGTGCAGCGACTTTGCAATCTACTTCTTCGGTTTTACATGGCAATACGCCGCCATTGCGATAACGGGCACTAAACGACTGCGCCCCGCTGCTGTCTTGCGTGGCCTCAACCCTTGCCACCGGATACAACCGGGGCTGGTTGTGGTGCAATATTATATCCTGCCGGTCGCTCTGTGTTGCCTGCAATTGCTGCAACACTTGCCAACCGTCGTTGCCATCGGCCAGATAGCTGGTCGTTACCATGGTGTATTGCTGCCGTGCGCTAACCGCTTGCCAAACACCTTCCTGCTTTATATCCAGTACACTTAACTCTGCGGTATCAGGCCCGGTTTGCTTTGCCACATAGCGTATACCCGCCACGTATGGATACTTACCGGTATGGGCGCCGGGCGCAACAGACTGGCTGATAATATCGGTTAGTAAAGCCCGTAAATCTGCACCACTAATACCAAGCACGCTAAGCGGGCTGTCAAACGGTAGTACTTCTAAACGAATATTGCCCTCACGTATTTCGCCTGCAGCTAACGGCGCGCGAATATTACCGGCACCAATTAATGCCAGTTGCACCGGCCGCTGGAGCAGGCTTTGCAAGGCACTCTGATTAACATATGCCAGCATGCCATCAGCAATATGTCCGGCCAGCACAGAGCCATGACTATCGCTGCCTGCCGAGCCTGGCAGGCGCACGTGAGGAACTTCAGCTTCAGTGGCATTGATTACGCTGCCATAGGCTTGCTGCACAGCCGGTAAGTATTGGCTATCCAGCAAAGTGCGCAACGCGGTATCTTCCTGCACAATAGCCGTACGCGGCAGGCTGGCAATATAGCGCTCGGTCTTAGCTTGTTGAGCTGCGCTAAAACGGCTTGGTTTATCGCGCAGTGCAGAGCTAAAATAATCTGTGCTTGCCAGTAAAGTATTCTGCCCGGTGCAGCTTATCAATTGGCCTGCCAGGTTAAATTTAAGCCTGGCCTGGCCTACGGCCTGTGCAAACTGGCCAGCCTGCACTACACAGGTTTGGCCTTTACCATCCGGGTTAGTTACTGTTTCGGCATAAGGCCGCTGTGCCCCTAAATACCAGTGGCGAAAATCGCCTAACAAGCTGTGTGAATGGCCGCCCACTATGGCATCTATGCCATTAACGGCACTGGCCAGCGCTAAGTCACGCTGATAGCCTAAATGGGTCAGTGCAATAATATGCTGCACGCCTTGCGCCGTTAAAGCATCTACGGTGTGCTGGGCGCTTTGTATTTCATTGTTAAACACCACAGCACCGGTATCAGGGGCTATAGCACGCATATCCTCCAGCGCCAGGCCAAATACCGCTACTACGGCCCGCCCTGCTGCATCAGCAACGCTGCTTACCGGCGTTAATTGGTTTTTATTAAGCACAAATAAACTGTATGGTTTCAGGTTCTGGCTGTCAGCCAGCAGCGGTTCGGCAGCAGTATCAATATTAGCGGCCAGAATAGGGAAATTAACCTTATCAACAAAGTCGGCTAGCTTGGTTAAACCTATATCAAACTCATGGTTGCCCAGTGCCATAGCGTCGATATTCATCCGGTTTAATACATCGATGTTAATGCGTTGCTCAAACAACTCAAAATAAGCACTGCCTTTAAACGCATCACCACCATGCAAAAACAGAGCGGGTACATCATCTTGCGCAGCCTGCATACGTAGCTGCTGCGCTTTGGTTAACAAGCGCGGGTGGCCGCCAATATAGGTATAAACCGGCTTACCGGAGGCATCTTTCACGCTGGCCGGGCTGGCATCAAATTGCGAATGAGTGTCGTTAATATGGATCAGGCTTAAGGTTAAACCTGTCTCTGGTGCTGATGCCGGTGCTAAAGCACAGCCGACCAGTAGCGTTGCAGAAAAAAGCAGTGAAGAGACGAATCGCATAAACGGCAAACCTTGTTGCGGTACATCGGGCAAAGATATTGGCGGCTACCTTAAGCACAAAAGCGCATGATCTCAAGTTAAAATCTGCCTTTGTGGCTTGTTTTGCTGTGTACCGACAGGCAGGATCGGCATTTTGCTCTGGCAGAGATAATTATGGCAGCAATTTCAAACGTAGCTTTACTGGTAACCGACTATGACGAGGCTATAGCCTTTTACACCCGAAAATTGGGCTTTGATTTACTGGAGGATACCAACCTTGGCGCAGGTAAACGCTGGGTACAGGTGGCGCCGAAAAACAACAGTGGCACCGCCTTGCTGTTGGCCAAAGCCACTAACGAAAAGCAGCTGTCAGCCGTGGGTGAGCAGGCCGGTGGCCGGGTATGGCTATTTTTACAAACCGATGATTTCTGGCGAGATTACCATGCTATGCAGACTGCAGGTGTGGTATTTCTCGAAGCACCACGACAAGAACCTTATGCTACCGTAGTAGTGTTTGAAGACCTTTATGGCAACAAATGGGATTTACTGCAACGAAGTGTTTAAGCAAGGCGGCAAATTGCCGCCCTTACTATATAGCTATTGATAAAATCAGAGTGCCTGGCTGATTTTATCTGCCAGTGCTTTTATTTTTTCCATATCCCCCATTGCCGCACCATGGCCGGATAATTTACTTAAATGCTCCGGAATTAAGTGAAAATGCAGGTGCGGTACGGTTTGCCCCGCAGCGCTGCCATTTAACTGCATCAAAACGACACCTTCTACTCCGAGCGTAGATTTAAGCGCCGACATCACTTTTTGCACTGTGGTCATCGTATGTGTCAGCTCGTCGGCTGGAATATCCAGCAGAGTTTCGGCAGCAAATTTGGGGATCACCAGCGTATGGCCGTCGGCCTGCGGCATAATATCCATAAAAGCCAGGGTGTAGTCATCTTCGTACACTTTAAAGCTGGGGATTTCACCGCGCAGAATTTTGGCAAAAATATTGTCGTTATCGTAGCTCATACAGCTCTCCTTTGTGCGGACCAATACAGCAAACTTAACCGATTATGCCAGTATCTGGTGAAACAAAACCAGCTTTTGACAATACGCCTTAGCTCACAAACGCGGGCTGGAACCCCGTTTTGGTCGCCACAGAGTGTCTGAGCCCTGCCGTAGGCAGTAGGGCGAGTTGCTGTGGCGAGCCAAGGCGGGTGTTGCAGCAAAGCGTTTTAACTGCACAAATATCGTGCATGAAACTGTAAATGCTGTTCAATAAAGCTGGCGATAAAGTAGTAGCTATGGTCATAACCTGCCCGCATACGAATATCTGCTTGTGCGCCGCTTTGCTTAGCCGCAGCAATTAAGCTTTCAGTACGCAGTTGCTCAGGGTAAAAGTTATCTGCCGTACCCTGATCAACCAATAGCGGCAGCGGATTTTTCGCGCCACTTAGCAGCAAGGATGCATCATATTGCTGCCATTGGCTTTCATCTTCGCCCAAATAGCCATTAAAAGCTTTAATACCCCAGGGGCAATTTACCGGATTACAAATGGGTGAAAATGCCGACATACTGCTATAACGCTGCGGGTTACGCAGGCCTATCACTAAAGCGCCATGCCCGCCCATCGAATGGCCACTAATAGCACGTTTGGCCGATAACGGCAGTTCAGCTTCAACCAATTGCGGTAATTCACTGACAATATAGTCGTACATACGGTAATGTTTAACGAATGGCTCGCGCGTGGCATTAACGTAAAATCCGGCACCCAAGCCAAAATCGTAAGCACCATCTGCATCGTCCGGCACGCCATCGCCGCGCGGGCTGGTGTCGGGTATTATCAGCGCTATACCCAGCTCAGCCGCAACACGTTGTGCGCCGGCTTTGGCCGAGAAGTTTTCGTCAGTACAAGTTAAACCCGATAGCCAATACAGCGCAGGTACAGCCTGTGTTTCTGCCTGCGGCGGTAAAAACACCGAGAATTGCATATCGCAGCTCAGCACGGTGGATGTATGGGTAAAACGAATTTGTTTGCCACCAAAACAAAGCTGTTCGCTGACTTTGGTTATTGCTGAAGTTGTCATAGCCTGCCCATAGTGTTGAGTAGGGACAGATTACAACACCCGCCCTGGCTCGCCACAGCAACTCGCCCTACTGCCTACGGCAGGGCTCAGACACTCTGTGGCGACCAAAACGGGGTTCTAATCCGTCCATCAATTACATTTGCTTAATATTAAAAATGAATCACCGTGCGGATAGACTTACCCTCATGCATCAAATCAAAGGCTTCGTTAATTTGTTCCAACGGCATGGTGTGGGTAATAAAAGTATCCAGCTCGAACTCACCGTTTAAATAGCGCTCTACATAATCTGGCAGCTCAGTGCGGCCTTTTACGCCGCCAAAAGCGGTGCCGCGCCAAACACGGCCGGTAACCAGTTGAAATGGCCGGGTCGAAATTTCCTGGCCGGCACCTGCAACACCGATAATCACCGACTCACCCCAGCCTTTATGGCAGCACTCCAATGCCGAGCGCATCACATTAACGTTACCGATACACTCAAACGAGAAATCTACCCCGCCATCGGTCATTTCAACGATCACATCCTGAATAGGCTTATCAAACTTTTTCGGGTTAATAACGTCAGTGGCACCGAGTTTTGTCGCAATATCAAACTTACTCTCATTAATATCTATAGCAATAATGCGGCTGGCTTTGGCCATAACAGCGCCAATAATAGCCGATAAACCAATACCACCCAGGCCAAATACCGCAACCGTATCGCCCTCTTTTACTTTGGCAGTGTTCATTACTGCGCCCATACCGGTAGTTACGCCGCAGCCCAGCAAACACACTTTTTCCAGCGGCGCGGCTTTATTAATTTTAGCCAGCGAAATTTCCGGCAGTACTGTGTACTCAGAAAAAGTAGAAGTACCCATATAGTGATAAATCGGCTTGCCGTCTTTAGAAAAGCGCGTGGTACCATCCGGCATTAAGCCTTTGCCCTGGGTAGCACGAATCGCCTGGCACAGGTTTGTTTTGCCAGATAAACAGAACTTACATTTACCGCACTCTGGTGTGTAAAGCGGAATCACATGATCGCCCACCGCAACCGAGGTTACGCCCTCGCCCACAGCTTCAACTATGCCGCCACCTTCATGGCCCAATATAGCCGGGAATATGCCCTCAGGGTCTTCACCCGATAAGGTAAAAGCATCGGTGTGGCATACGCCGGTGGCAATAATTTTTACCAACACTTCGCCTTTTTGCGGCGGCATTAAGTCCACTTCTTCAATCGATAATGGTTGGCCCGGGCCCCAGGCTACCGCGGCGCGTGTTTTGATCATTTGCATCAAGTTATCCTTTTTGTTGTTTGCACAGGCAAAAATCTGTTACCAGCAAGTGTAACCTGATTTTTATTTTTGCCATATCAGTATGAATAAAACTAAAATGCAAATCAGTTTTTCATATATGCAAAACCTAACAGGCAAAAGGCTGCGGTTAGAACCCCGTTTTGGTCGCCACAGAGTGTCTGAGCCCTGCCGTAGGCTGGCGACAAATTCGTCTGGAACGAATTTGAACAGCTTCAGCTGGCCTCTGGTGTCGGGCAGGATAGCCCGACATAGTTGCTGTGGCGAGCCAAGGCGGGTGTTGTAACATAAGCAGCCTTTCTTCGCCGAAGCCGATTTAACGACAGTTGATTTAGAAGAGGCAGGTTTAATTGAAACAGTGGATTGGCATTAGCGAATTTGTTGCAGTAGCAGAACTGCAAAGCTTTACCAAAGCAGCAAAGCAACTGGGCATTTCTGTAGCCCAGGTAAGCCGTAATATTGCTGAACTTGAAGCTACTCTGGCAATAAAACTGCTGTATCGCAGTACGCGCAGCGTGAGCTTAACCGAAGAAGGCTTACTTTATTTACAACATTGCCGGCACTTAGTTGCCAGTTTAGAAGAAGCCAACCGCACTCTGGCTAACTTAAAAGCCACCCCGCGCGGCCAGATTAAACTTACCGCGCCGGTATTTTACGGCGAAACCCGTATAGCACCGTTGCTGCATAACTTTATGCAGCAATATCCCGACACAGAGCTGGACTTACAGCTAACCAATAACAAGCTGGATTTAATTCAGGGCGGCTTTGACTTAGCCATCAGACTCGGCACACTGGAAAGCTCCAGCCTTATAGCCCGTAAACTGGCCAGCCGCACTCAGTATGTCGTTGCTTCACCGGCCTATTTAGCTAAGTACGGTACACCACAAGGCCTGGCTGATCTTGTACAGCACCAGTGCTTAACCGGTACCGTGGCACAATGGCGTTTTATGCAACAGGGCAAATTGGCACAGTTTAAACCACAGGGCCGTATAGTCTGTAACAGCGGCGTAGCATTAATGGATGCAGCACTAAAAGGCCTCGGGCTGGTGCAGTTGCCAGATTACTACGTGAACGATAAATTACAGAGCGGTGAACTGCTGGCTGTACTGAATCAGCTACGCCAGCCGGATGACGGTATCTGGGCGATATACCCGCAAAACCGGCATTTATCTGCTAAGGTACGGGTATTGGTAGACTATCTTGCCACTAAGCTTAATTAACTGCACTTTTGTAGCAGCCTGGCTTGGTTGTCAGCCGTTGCTGTGATAGCGTTTTAGTATTATTTACTGCTTTGGATACATGATGAAACAACTATTTTTTGCTTTTACCCTGCTACTCAGTGCCAGTTTTGCTAATGCCAACGACACATTTAACGAAGGTGAGCACTATCAGGTGCTTAATACAGCTCAAAGTACCAATAGCAAGGTAGTAGAATTTTTCTCTTATTACTGCCCGTTTTGCTATAACTTTGAACCCATAGTTGCAGAACTAAAACAGGCTTTGCCTACCGGTATCAAGGTACAAAAAATACCGGTATCTTTTCACGGCGGTAAAATGGCACCTGCAGTACAACGCGCTCATGCCATGGCTGTATCACTGAACGTTGACGAACAATTTACCCCATTACTGTTTACCCAAATTCATCAGCAGCGCCAGCCACCGGCAGACAGAGCCGCGCTGCAAGCCCTGTTTAGCAAAGCCGGAGTAACCGCCCGGCAGTTTGACGCTAATTTCGATAGTATGCCGGTTACCGCTATGGTGGCCGATTTTGATCAGGCTATTGAGCAAGCCGCTGTGCGCTCAGTTCCCAGTTTTATTATTAATGATAAATATCTGGTTAATATCAGTGCAGTATCGTCGCAGCAACAGTTTAATGATCTGGTAAATTATTTACTGGCCTTAACGCCCGGGGCAACAACCGAATGACAACACTGAAAATTGATCTGGTATCAGATATTGCCTGCCCCTGGTGCGCAATAGGCTATGCCAGACTGCAACAAGCGCTATTAACTGTACCGCAGCTACAAATTGAGTTGGAGTGGCATGCGTTTGAACTAAACCCGGATAAAAACGCCGTTCAGGAGCCCATCTTACCGGCGCTTAGCCGCAAGTATGGCCGTAGCGAAGATGAAATGCGCGCAGCCCAGGCCAATATGATGCAAATAGCTGCTGATTTAGGACTTAACTTCAGCAAAATGCAGCAACGCTATACCTGTAATACTTTTGATGGTCACCGGCTGGTCAAATGGGCCGCCACACAGAACAAGGCCACCGCTATGAAGCTGGCATTATTCGAAGCTTATTTTGGTGAAGCCAAAGATGTATCTGACGCAACAGTATTGGCTAACTGCGCCAAACAGGCCGGCTTGGATAAAGCTCAGGCTGAGCGTATTTTGGCCGGTAATGATTATAGCGATAGCGTAACTGAAGATATTGCTCAATATCAGCAGGCCGGTATTTCATCGGTACCGGCATTTATTATCAATAACCGCTACCTGATCTCCGGAGCGCAAGAGCCTGCCCAACTGGCTGCCAGCTTACAGCAAATTGCCACAGAAATGACGTAAAGCTACTGAGAACCTGCACCAGGCATAAAGCGGTAATGGCCGGTAATGCTGTAATCAAACAGCATATCAGCCAGTACCGGCCCGGCACCGATATTATGCACAATTAATGGCCGTTGGCCGTCGGTAGAGGTTTTATCCACCACTATGCCTATGTGCGGCAAATTACCCGGTAACATCCAGGTAACCAGATCTCCGGGTTGGTAATGACTACCCTGCTGGCTTACCGCTAAACTTTCACCGTGACGGCTGAAAAATGCTTGTAAATTCGGCACACGGCGATGATCAATATTACTGTCCGGCCTGGTTAAACCCCAAATTCGTTTCGATGGATATAACGTAAAGTTATCACGCATATCCTCGTGCACTAATTGCTGTAAATCGATATCCAGTGCACGGTAACTGCGGATCACTACATCGGTGCAAACCCCCATATCAGCCGGTACGTCACCATTAGGATAAGCAATGCGCATATAGCGGCCATCATAGCGCACCTTATGCTCGGTGCGTTCAAGCGCAGCAGCCACCAATTTATCACTGAATGTGTCTGCCATACTGCGCAGCGGCAATAACCACAGCAGCAATAACAAGGTTAATTTTAAGTGATGGGACAACACAAAGAAAACTGGCATTTAGCACTCCGCGCAAAACATTCAGACTCTGCCGTAAGGCTCAGCACTATGGCTAAAGTTCAGAAATTGCCTCACTAAATTCAGGTTGAGCTTAACATCGGCCTTTTTGCTTTCGGCAGGCTGTTAATCACTAACTGATACGAGTTCTCAATCTGCCGTCTTATTTCATTTTCGGGTACGCTGCCATCAAGCAGTACGGTGTTCCAATGCTGTTTGTTCATATGGTAACCGGGCGTAATGGCCGGAAAAATATCGCGTAGCATCAAAGCTTCTGCCGGATCACATTTCAGATTTACCCGCCCGACACTTTGCTGTTCAGCTAAGATTGCAAAAATTTTACCGGCCACTTTATAAACGTAGAGATCCGGACCAAACGGAAAGTCCTCGATGCTTTGAAGTTGCATCAGGCAGTAATCACGGCATTGTGAAAAGTTCATAGCTGACCCTGGTATTGGAGTTGGGTTTATTACAGCAGCTTTATAGCACAACAGAATAAGAAAGGTATCGCACAGGAAGGAAGTAAAATAGCGAAAACGCCTGAGAAGCTGGCCTGCTCAGGCGCACCATCATAGTGTTATTTCGCAACGATGCCAGCGCCCTGAACTTTTTTCCACTCTTCTTTGTCCAGTACCATGTCACGGTTGGTATCGAATTTTTCAAACAAGCCATTGTATAACTCGGCCTGAGTTAAACGGCTGTCACCATCGCGATCAAAATCGGCTAGTTTGCTACCAAAACGGGTACCGCTAAACTCGCTTTCATCAATCATGCCATCACTGTTGCGGTCCATCTTGCCAAAAAAACGATCGCCGATATGTCTTTCAAACTCTGTTTTAGAAATTGAACCATTATTGTCCTGATCAATTTCATTAAACTTGCTGTCGGCAGCCAATGCCGAAGCAGACACCAGTGATAAAGCTAATACCAGCGCAGAATTGATATGTTTTTTCATGTCAAATCTCCTTCAGTTGTTAAATAAACTGTGCTGCAGAAGTGCAGCTGGTATTAACTACGCAACAGTTGTACCAACACATTTTCGCCGTGGTAAATAAACGCTTATACTGCTGATATTGAGCCATATATCAGGGTTTATTACCACGGCTAAAGCGGCAGGGTAAATACCGGGTGCGGGTAATATTTGCATACCACCGGTAAATACTACTGCCGCAAAAGCTGAATACATTACCCCTTAGTGTACTTGTCCAGCCATTGAAACACTTCGTTATACCAGCGCACGCGGTTATCTTTATTTAAGATCCAGTGATTTTCATCCGGAAAAATCACCAGGCGCGAGTCGATACCTTTACGCTGCAGGTTAGTAAAAGCGCCTAATCCCTGTGCATAAGGTACGCGGTAATCTTTTAAGCCATGAATAACCAGCATAGGTGTTTGCCACTTATCAGCTAATGCCGCCGGGTTAAACTTTTGGTAGTCTGATTCTGTCTGCCAAGCCGGGCCGCCTAAATCAAACTCCGGAAACCACAGTTCTTCCGTGCTGCCGTAAAAGCTTGGCATATCATACAAACCAGCATGGTTTACCAGGCATTTAAACCCGGTTGGCCAGTTACCGGCAATCCAGTTCATCATATAGCCACCGTAAGACGCTCCCAGCGCACAGGCGCGGTTAGCGTCAATCCATGGCTGAGCCTGAACTATATAGTCAAAACCTTTTTTCAGATCTTCCAGTGGCTTACCACCCCAGTCACGACTGATCGAATCGGTAAACGCCTGGCCATAACCGGTAGAACCATGAAAGTCTACCATCACCACCGCATAGCCTTTGGCAGCGTACATTTGCGCATTCCAGCGCTCGTTAAACATATTACCAAAACTGCCCTGCGGCCCGCCGTGTACTAAAAACGCCATCGGGTATTTTTTCTTCGCATCAAAATTCCACGGTTTTACCAGATAGCCATATACCGTAGCGTCGTCTGCGCCTTTAAAGCTGAATTGTTCATAGTCGCCGAACTGCACCTCTTTGCGCCAATTGGCGTTAATATCCGTCAGTTGCGTTAAGCTGCCACCATCCGGGCTCAGTTGGAACACCTCAGGCGGCATGTCCAGTTTATGGTTAGTAAACACAATTTTGTCACTGGCTACGTTCAATGCACCGGCTGTGCCGTCGCCATACACTTTGCGCACATCACCAAAACTGGTGTTAATGGCGTAAATGCTGTATTGGCCTACATCCTGAGTAGTGACATAAATAGTACGGTTATCCGGGCCGAATTTGTAATCACTGATTGAGCGATCAAACTCCGGTGCCAGTTCATTACGCTGCCCGGTTACCATATCCAGCAAAATTAAACTGAATTTATCGGCTTCAGCCTGTGGCTTACTCATGGCTTTGTAGGCCATAAAACGGCCGTCATTTGAAAACGATGGCTGCGCATCCCAGGCTGGGTTTTCGGCTGTCATATTTTGCTTTTCACCACCGCCTACCGCCACTTTAAAGATGTCGTAGTTGGTATGCCAGGCCTGATCTTCAGCCGGGATTTTAGCGCTAAATACCAGGTTTTCGTTATCCGGGGTAAAAGCAACTTCGTTCATACCAGCGATATCAGTATTCCATTCACCCATCAGGTTAGTTGCATTTTTCACAGTACCCTTACCAAGCTCTGCAATATGCAAATGACTGCGGTACGGTGTTAACCAGCTGTCCCAATGGCGTACCATTAACTGATCAAACGCCATGGCAGTGTCTTTCTTCGCGGCATCCGCCGCTTTAGCATCCAGCGAACATTGCAGGTTCTGACAACCCGGCTTTACCGACAATGCCAGTGCCAGGTGTTTATTATTTGCAGAAACTTTAAAACCTTCTACCGGCAGCGGTAAATCTGTAATTTGCATTGCCTCACCGCCATATAGTGGCAACTGCCACACCTGGTTAGTACCACTACGGTTAGCAATAAAATAGATACTCTGGCCATCATTCGCCCACTGCAGCTGGCTTTCACGCCCGGCGCTCTGGGTTAAACGGGTCAGTTTATTCAGATTGGATAAATCCATCAGGTATAAGTCGCTGGAAGTATCTGCCGGGCTAAAACCACCGTTGGTTTGGCCGTAAACCAAAAAGCGGCCATCGGGTGACAGCACCACATCATGCAGTTTATTAAACTGGTTTAAATGCTCCACCGTCAGCGGAGCTTTAGCCAGTGCACTGCCTGTTGCTAACAGTGCCAGCGTAAGTAAGGTCTTTTTCATGCGTATTCCCTGGATTTTTTTGTTATAGCTGAAAAAAATAAGGCCGCAGCAATGCTACAGCCCTGGCGCAATTATACTTTGTCCATTTGTTGAATATTTACTTTCCAGATGGCCGGGCCCTGCTGATGCACGTTATTACCATTGGAGTCTACCGCTACCGTTACCGGCATATCCTGTACATCAAACTCGTAAATGGCTTCCATGCCTAAATCGGCAAAAGCCACCACACGGGATTTTTTAATTGCTTTAGATACCAGGTAGGCTGCACCGCCCACTGCCATTAAATACACCGCTTTGTGCTGTTTTATACTGGCCACCGTTTTATCACCGCGCTCTGATTTACCAATCATGCCAAGCAGGCCGGTTTGCGACAGCATCATGTCAGTAAATTTATCCATCCGCGTGGCAGTAGTCGGGCCGGCCGGGCCTACTACTTCATCGCCCACCGCATCTACCGGGCCAACGTAATAAATAAAACGGTTTTTAAAGTCAACGCCATCAGGCAATGCTTCGCTTTTATTTAGCATATCGGCAATGCGTTTATGTGCCGCATCGCGTCCGGTCAGCATTTTGCCGCTTAACAGCACCGTTTCACCGGCTTGCCAGGTCTGTACTTCCTGTGGCGTTACCGTATCCAGGTTTACCCGGCGTACATTAGCGCCAAGCTCCCAGGTTACCTGCGGCCAGTCTTCCAGTTTTGGTGGTGTAATATCAGCCGGGCCGCTGCCGTCTAAATGAAAATGCACATGGCGCGTAGCGGCACAGTTAGGGATCATCACTACCGGCAAACTTGCGGCATGGGTTGGTACACTATTAATTTTTACATCAACTACCGTAGTTAAACCACCCAGGCCCTGAGCACCAATGCCCAGTTTATTTACTTTTTCGTACAGCTCCAGGCGCAGCTTTTCATCGGCTGTTTCTGCACCTTTAGCGATAAGTTCCTGAATATCCACCGGCTCCATTAAGGCTTCTTTAGCCAGTACAGCAGCTTTTTCTGCTGTGCCGCCAATACCAATACCCAGCATACCCGGCGGGCACCAGCCTGCCCCCATTTTCGGTAAGGTTTCCAGCACCCAGTCAACAATAGAATCAGACGGGTTTAACATCGCCATCTTGGTTTTATTTTCCGAGCCACCGCCTTTGGCGGCAATCATCACTTCAACATGATGGCCAGCCACCAAATCAATGTGTACTACAGAGGGCGTATTGTCTTTGGTATTTTTACGGCCACCGGCCGGGTCTGCCACAATAGAAGCGCGTAACGGGTTGTCCGGGTTTAAGTAAGCACGACGGGTACCTTCATCCACCATCTGCTGTACTGTCATATCGGTTTTATCCCACTTTACATCCATACCAATTTTAACAAAGCAGGTCACAATGCCGGTGTCTTGGCAAATAGGCCGGTGGCCTTCGGCCGACATGCGCGAGTTAATTAAAATTTGCGCTATGGCATCTTTCGCCGCCTGGTTTTGCTCTTTGTGGTAGGCCACTTCCAGCGCTTTGATAAAATCCAGCGGATGATAATAAGAGATGTACTGCAGCGCATCTTCGATGCTGTCGATAAAGTCTTGCTGGCGAATAACCGTCATGTTGTTTTACCTGTCCTCTGGCGCCTCTGGCAGCGCCATGTTTAACTATTTTAGCGGGTGCTGGTATGATAGCGCGCATCAGAAACAGCGGCTAGCCCCATTCATGCAGCAGTACCTTATTCCGCCTCAAATTTACGGTGATACGCCGGACAACTTGCTAAGCTTTTTCTGCCACTTTGCCCAGCAGCCCTGGGCAATGTTGCTGGACTCAGCCGCGCCAGAGCACGTAAACAGCCGCTATGACATTTTAGTGGCAGAACCACTGGCAACTCTGGAAGCCAAAGCCGGGCAAAGCATACTCACCGATGAGCACGGTGCTCATACTTACAACGAAAACCCGTTTACCGTGCTGAACTGTGCGTTAAAACGCTATTTCCCTGAAGCTGCAATTAGCAACCTGCCCTTTGTTGGCGGTGCTATGGGCTACTTTGGCTACGATTTAGGCCGCTATATTGAGAAGCTGCCCGCCACCGCAGAAGCAGACATCAGCCTGCCGGATATGGCAGTGGGCTTTTATCCCCGGGCGCTAATCCTCGATAAACAACTAAAGCAGTTATGGTATGTCGATTATTACGGCGAGGCCGAAGCCGGCTGGCAGAAGCTGCATGCCAGGCTGCAACACAAGCTACCGGCATCAACGCCATTTAGTTTAAACGGTAACTGGCAAGCCAATATGGATAAGGCTGGTTACGTGGCCCGTTTTAATCAAGTGCAGCAATATCTGCTAAGTGGTGATTGCTATCAAATTAACCTGACACAGCGCTTTAGCGCCGGTTATAGCGGCGATGAATGGCAGGCTTACCTTAAACTGCGCGATAAAAATGCGGCGCCCTTTTCTGCCTTTATCCGCCTGCCGCAGGGTGCCGTGCTGAGTATCTCACCGGAGCGTTTTTTACAGCTACACGCAAACAAAGTTGAAACCAAACCGATTAAAGGCACACGGCCACGTGGTATCTGCCCGCTGACAGATGAAGTAGAAGCCGATAATCTGCGAAACTCCGCCAAAGATCGCGCCGAAAATGTGATGATAGTAGACTTACTACGTAACGATTTAGGCAAAGTCTGTCTGCCGGGCTCGGTTGCCGTGCCGCAATTATTTGCCATTGAAAGCTTTCCGGCGGTGCATCATTTGGTCAGCACCGTAACCGGCACTCTGGCGCCAGAATTCAGCGCCTGCGATTTGCTGCGAGGCGCCTTCCCGGGTGGCTCAATTACCGGTGCACCTAAGGTGCGGGCCATGGAAATTATTGAGCAGTTAGAGCCACAGCGCCGCTCAGTGTACTGCGGCGCTATTGGCTATATTAACAGCAGCGGTGATATGGATACCAATATTGCTATTCGCACGCTGATTTGCAGCGAAGGGCAAATTCATTGCCAGGCCGGTGGCGGCATAGTGGCCGACTCGGAAGCTAACAGCGAATATCAGGAAACTTTAGATAAACTGAACAAAATTCTGCCGGTACTGGCAGCTAAGGGGCAATAAAGGTGCTTGCTGCAGAGTTTCGCCAGCGTTTTTTACTGCAAACGGCCGCCAAAGCCGGGGCGATACTGCATAGTGATAAACAGCAAGCCGCAGTGCTGATCCCCATTATTGATTACGGTGACAAGCTGCATGTACTGTTTACCCAACGCGCGCTGCATTTACGCCATCATCCCGGTCAAATCAGCTTTCCGGGTGGCCGGATAGAATCCGGCGAAAGCAGCTGTACCGCCGCCTTGCGCGAAGCGCACGAGGAAATAGGTTTAGCACCTGATGCAGTGGAACTACTTGGCCGCCTGCCACCGCAAAGCACCAGTACTGGTTTTACCATAGTGCCGTGGGTTGGTTTACTGCCACCACAGCGCAACTGGCTATTACAGGCAGATGAAGTGGCTGGCATTTTTGAAGTGCCGTTAACGCATTTTTTGCAGCAGGAAAACCGCCATCAGTTCAGCCTGCCCCTGCGTGGTAAAGTACAGCAACTGCATGCCATGCCCTATCAGGATAAGTTTATCTGGGGCGCTACAGCAGCAATCTTGCATCGGTTGTGTTTACAGTTAGCTTAGCTGTTATAGCATAGCCTTTATAAAGGCGCGTTAAAGTAACCAACAACATCCATCTGTTGGTGCAGCACACCGATAATATCGATAACATTTTGACCCACCAAATAAAAAATCACGTGCTGACCTTGCGGAAAACTGTAGTACCCCTGCCGGATATCAGTACGGTGTTTACCAAGTAAAGGGTTTTCGGCAAGCCAGGCAAAACGTTTTCCGAGAAGTTTTAAATAGATATCACGTTGCTTTTTGCCCCATAGGTTCTCTGTATAGCGCGCAATATTTATCAAATCATCTCTGACACGAAGCGTAACGCGGTAAGTTTTTTGCTTTGATTGCACCATTAAGCGCTACTATCCAGTTGCTGAATAAGCGCATCCATACTGAAGTTTTCAACGAAGTCGCCACTGTCAGCTTGCTTTGCACCTTCAGCTAAATGCGCCCGCAAGGCTTCCAGTTTACTTTTACGCTCCTCCAGTGTCCTCAATGCATCGCGCACCACTTCGCTGGCAGAGCCGTATCGGCCACTGGAGACTTCATTCTTAATAAACAATTCCCAGTGCTCGCCCAAGCTCAAGCTGGTAGTTGCCATAGCACACCTCAGATATTCAAAAATAACAATAATGAATATAGTTTGCGCAAAAACACAAAGCAACAAGCTTTTTGCATACTAAGCAGCGCTTAGGGCGTTACATGTAAATCAGGCAATCAATACCTATTAGTTTTTCTCATCTGTAATAAGCGCTGACCAGTTACTAACTGACTTACAGAACCGCGCCGCTTGGGCTACAATGGTGCAACTTTGATAACGACCAAACAGAATAAATTATGATTATCAGCGCATTTGACATGTTCAGTATCGGCATAGGGCCGTCCAGTTCACATACTGTAGGCCCGATGCGGGCAGCGAAAAAATTTACCGACGATTTAACCAGCAATAACCTGCTTGACAGCGTTACCGGCGTAAAAGTAGAACTGTTTGGCTCATTGGGCCAAACCGGCATTGGCCACGGCACCGGCAAAGCCGTTATTTTAGGCCTGGCAGGTTACCTGCCGGAAACCATTGACCCTGACGCCGTACCTGGCCTGTTAAAGCAAGTGAACGATGAACAGCAAATTCGTCTGGCCAAGGTAAAACCGGTCAGCTTTCCGCGCGAAGGTGCCATAGTATTTCACCGGCGTAAAACTTTAAAAGAGCACTCCAATGGCATGGAGCTGATTGCCTATGATAAAGATAAAAACATCGTGCTAAGCGATGTATATTTCTCTATCGGTGGCGGTTTTATTGTTAAAGCTGAAGATTTTGCCAAAGAAAAAGAAGCTGCCAGCCAGTTTGCCTCTGACAACCCACCTCCCTTTCCGTTTGAATCGGGCGCAGAGCTGTTGGCGCTGTGTAAAGAGCACGGCTTGTCGATTGCCGGTTTAATGCTGGAAAATGAAAAAGTATTACGCAGCCCGGCGCAAATAACCGACGAGCTGAACAATATCTGGCTGACGATGCGCGCCTGTATTGAACGTGGCATTAAAACCGAGGGCATATTACCCGGTGGTTTAAAAGTCAAACGCCGCGCTCCGGCGCTGTATAAAAAACTGATGGCAGAAAAAAGCAGCGATCCGTTGCAGGTAATGGATTGGGTAAACCTGTTCGCACTGGCGGTTAATGAAGAAAACGCCGCTGGCGGCCGTGTAGTTACCGCCCCAACTAACGGTGCAGCTGGAATTATTCCTGCCGTATTAATGTACTACGACAAGTTTATTCAGCCGGTCACGCCGGATATTGCCGTGCAATATCTGTTAACTGCAGCCGCTATCGGCATTTTGTATAAGAAAAACGCTTCTATCTCCGGCGCCGAAGTTGGTTGTCAGGGTGAAGTGGGTGTTGCCTGCTCGATGGCGGCCGCAGCACTGACAGAAATTCAGGGCGGTACTCCTTCGCATGTAGAAAACGCCGCCGAAATTGGTATGGAGCATAACCTCGGGCTAACCTGCGATCCGGTAGGTGGTTTGGTGCAGGTCCCCTGCATTGAACGCAACGCCATGGGCTCGGTTAAAGCTATTAACGCCTCCAGACTGGCACTGCGGGGCAGCGGCGATCAGAAAGTATCACTGGATAAGGTTATTAAAACCATGTGGGATACCGGTAAAGATATGCAAACCAAGTACAAAGAAACCTCACGCGGTGGTTTGGCAGTAAATATTATCGAGTGTTAAGCCTTTTAATCAGCCGGGCCACAACGGCCTGGCTGTTGCCACGTTATGACAAAATCGCTACGGCACAGCACTAGGTGAAGTGACACCGTTCTGCTATTATTACCGGCTGTTTGTTAACCCATCTTATCGTTGTTGACAGACAACCTATACGATACCGCTTTGCTTGTGCAGGAACTCTTATGATTAACCACTTTCGCGTACTTGGCGTAAAAACCAATGCCAGCGATGACGATATTAAAAAAGCCTATAAGCGCTTCGCCAATAAGTACCACCCGGACAAACTACATGGCCTGACCGACGATGAAAAAGATCAGGCTGCAGCCCAGTTGCAACGGGTAAAAGCCGCTTATGAGGTGTTATCGGATCCAAAACAAAAAGCTGCTTTTATCAAAGACTTTAACAACGTTATTGTTACCGACCCCGCCGCTGCCATGCAGGAGCTGTGGGATCAGTACTATTCATAAAACATCATGGTCGTGAACAGGTTATGGCAAACAAACTGAATATGGCGCGTATTCGCGTCCTGCAAACTGATGCGCTGGAAAATATTGAATCCTATATGGATCCGGACACACCCAAAGCGCTGGAGCAATTTACTGCAAAGATGAAAGCCATTTTACTGGCTGATCCACAAATGCTTGAATCCGTGCCTGAGTATTTACCGGTAGCATTGTACGGTCGGGTTAAGTTTCCACCAGCGGCCAAAACGCGCTGGCAGCAATGGCTAAATAGCAGTACAGCCCCGCTCTGGGACGAGTTTAAAACCTCAGTTGCCTTTAATAACGCCGATGTTGAACTGGTAAAAGCCATTCGTGCATATTCTGAAGCCCAGTTAATTGAAGCCTGTGCCGTGCTGTTTTTACTTGAAGGTGGCCAAATCACCGCCAAGCGCCGTAATGGCAGCGAAACCTACAACGAAGATCCAAACTACGACACTGATGACGAAGAAACTGACAACTACCACAACGACTACGACAGTGACGATTACGGTAGTGATGACGATGACAGCGACGAAGAAGGTTACGACGATCAGTACGATGATATTCGCTTTAACGGAGAAAAACCTTAATGACGACCAACTTAATTGAGATTGCCGTAGCTGAAATAAAACAACTGGCAGTAGTAGAGCCTAAGCAAGCCAGCAAAAAATTTGAGTTGATTGCCAACACCATGAGCGACGAGCAACTGGTAGAAGTGATTGAAAATATAGATATTGTTACGCTTACCCAAATTAACAGCGAACATGATATTTCGTTCCCTTCTATTATTTCTGAGCTGATGACGCCCGAGCGTATTCGCGATATCGTTTGCCAGCAGCCGTTGTACTGGGAAGAAAAAATCAAAAACAATGCTGAAGAACTCAAGCAGCATACCTTTGATTTTTTAACGTATTTAATCCGCACTCAGGATAACGAAGACAAACAAACCGCTATTTTAGAATGCATAGCAGAAGACCCTGCCGGGCTGTTTTATTTATCTATTCCGTTTATTGAAATTTACCGCGGCGAACAATTTGCCGATGAAGACTTTTACGCCGACACCCTGCACGAAGAAGAGGAAGATTTAGAAGAAGCGCTCAGCTACACCGAGCGGCAAATAAGCGAAGACGCACACGGCCTGGGTTTTGACGATCCACGCAGTTTACTGGCCTTAATACGCCAGTTAGCACCGCAGGTAGAGCAAGCCATTAAAGCGCTTATTCGTAACGAAAACTCCGGCTGGGAAGGTATTATCAGTAAATTTGCTACCGAGCTGGTAATGCAGGCAAAAGAGAAAAACCAGGCCACAGACGAATACGCCGAAGTAGACGACATGTTTAGCTTTCTCGACTAAGGAATAACGTCATGCAGTTAATGCTACGCGATAGCAGTTTTGGCCCGTTTTTAACTCAGGTACTGGATAAGGCGCAAGCCGACGATAAACTCAGCTCTGCAGAGTTGCAGCAAATTAAAAGTAAAGCCGTGCTGATGAGCTTAAAGTTTGCCGACAAATTCTACAATAAGTACAAAATGCACCTGCTTGAACAGGCCGCGCACGACATTATCGGCGTGGTAAGCTTAGGCTTGCAGGAACTTAGCGATAACGACCCACAGCGAGCCCTAACACTGTTACTGGCGCCGGAGGGCGTGGTCAAGCCGTTTCAAAAAGGCTGGAGCATGCTAAGCACCGTCAGCAAAAAAACCGGTAAAAACTCGCTGTACGGCGATGTAGAAGAACAACTGCTGCAAAGTATTTCCACACCGCCAGATGCCGAAGAATGGAACGGCTGGGCGCAGTACCAGCAGGCGCTGAAAGAGCACCGGCGCACTCAGTCAATGCAGTTACTGCAGCAACAGTTTTATGCCCGCAGCCATTTTGACGAATTTGAGCATTTCAGCCTGGAAGAAGTACTGGCTGAAGTGGTATTTTACCGGGCCCTCACCGGTGGCGATAAAGTACGGCAGGATTTAAAAAAGCGCATCCGCAGCATTGAGCTGCAACCGCACTGGTTTAATGACACCTTTTTCCAGCTACAAACCGAAGCCACTCTGGCAGAGCTACCCGCCGCCAATGCCGACGCAATACGAACTGACTTAGGCCAGCATTTTATTCCGGCACTGCTACGAACGTTAAAATTTGCTAAAGACTATAAAGCCATGGCACAAACCGACGCTTCGCCGGAAAAGCTTGATGCTTTTGAAGGCAAACAAGGTTTAACTAACCCGCTACTCGGCTGGCCGCAGTATCTGGAATTGTAAGCAACAACGTATAATGGACGTACAATGAATAACTATTTTTGCCGCCTGGCAACCGCTGCACTGTTAAGCCTGTTACCGCTGCAACATGCCAGTGCCAGCACCGAAGATACCGCAGCCGATGTATTGCGCGTGGCCCTGCCTGCTGCAGCCTGGGGCATGACGCAATATTTTGCCGACGACGAGGGCAGCACACAGTTTTACTACAGCTTTGCCAGTACGATAGCCGCTACTTACGCGCTGAAAACAGCTATCCATAAAAACCGCCCAGACGGCTCAGACAATGACGCCTTTCCTTCGGGCCATACCTCTATGGCGTTTCAGGGCGCAGCCTTTGTGCAGCGCCGCTACGGCTGGAAATACGGCGCCCCGGCGTATGCGCTGGCAACCTATGTCGGCTATAGCCGGGTAAACAATGATCATCACGACACCAGCGATGTACTAGCTGGCGCATTGATCGGCATAGCCGCAAGCTACTGGTTCGCCGAACCGTTTTATGGTGTGCAGCTAACTCCAACAGCTGGTTTAAATGGTATGGGTTTGCAGCTAACTGCAAAATGGTAAAAGCAACGAATATCCGACTGCAGTAGTGCCACGGAACGGTTGGTTTCGATGTTTATCAAAAAATGTTCTCCTGGTTAAGCACATGGCGTATTAAACCAGCTATCAGCAAACGCTACGCTGCATATAGTAAAATCGCTCGTCCTCGTCATTTACGCTAAAGCCGTGGCGTTGGTAAAGCTGTACAGCCGGGCTGTTTTTAAACACTCTTAATCTAAGCAAACGGGCGTCAGAGGCATTGGCTAACCGTTCAACCTCTGCCAATGCTACAGCACCAATGCCGCGGTTTTGAAACTGTTGATCCACTTGCAAATCCCGCAGGTAGCAGCCCTCACTGTCAAAAGATAATCTGATAACGCCTACCACCTTACCAGCCATTAAAATGTCCCAGTTAATCAACTCCTGAGTCATTTCCTCGATTTGCGCCTTATCCCACTCTACCGAGTACTGTGCGTAATATGAACGCATATTGGTAAGGGTTAACTCTGCAGCCTTTGCTAAATCCTTAGCAGGTTGAAACGTAATCACTGTCATAGCCTGCTTACACTGCATTGGCGTTTGAGGTGTGCATGGCTTTGATATGCTGTGGTGAAGGATCACTGGCCAACCTTCCAAATAGTGCTGAATCAGAAACAATACCATTGATTTCCCAGCGCTGCCTCAGTAAGCCCTCTTGGCAGAACCCGAGCTTTTCTAATGCTTTTGCTGAGGATTGGTTATCCGGGTCTATTTCAGCCTCAATCCGGCGAAGGCCCAGAGAATTGAAGCCATATTGAATTAGTGCTTCACCAGCCTCAGTAATATAGCCCTTACCCCAACAGGCCCGGCTTAAACCAAAACCAATTTCAGCCCGCTTCGATTCTTTGTCATAACTAAACAACATACATTTGCCAACCAACTCAGCGGTAGACTTAAGATATACGCCAAGCACCAGTGATTCTTGACGCTGCATTGCAGCGTTGCTGTTATCTACGAAACGATAAGCATCGTGAATGTCAGACCAGGGTGCAGTATTCCAGTACTTCATTACCTCAGGATCAGAAAATATTTCCAGTAAGCAGGCAGAATCATCGGATACTAAAGGTTTCAATGTTAACCGATCAGTTTCGATAACTGGGAAAAACAATACTTCTGACATTCATTGCTCCTTTTTTGACACTGTTCTTATCGCAGCGGTCCTTAACGCTCAAAGCTGCGGTTGTTATCAGGCTTTTGTTACTTTGCCGGTTAAAAGGCATACAGCCTCTATAATGGCTGTCGCAGCCTCTTTGGGTTTAGCCTGAAGAATAAAATGAGGGCCTTCAAGCTGTGCAAATGTAATGTCGCTATATGCCTGAACAAATTCCAACCTTTTCTGCGGGTTTACCAACATATCATTTGCAGCACAAATATATACCGCCGGAACGACAGACTTAAAGCCGTTATATTTTGCCTGGCCGATGACTTTAAGCCTTAATTTAACAGCGCGAGCTGGAACAGCATCTATAGCGCGTCTGAACAATTCAATTTCTTTATTGCCAGCGTCTTTCCCCAGAAAGAGTAGCCTGTAGACAATGCCGGACAGCGGCAAATGGGCTAATTGGCGTATTGGTAACAACGAGGCAAAGTGCGCCAGCAACTTTTTCGGCGCCGATAAGAACGAAGCAACGAAGATGATACCTTTTAAATGCGGTACTGGCAGCTGTGATAGGAATGCGGCAATACCACCGGAGAATGACTCGGCAACGAGAATAAAGTCTTCATCCGGAAGACGTTTTAATATGTACTCTGCCAGAGATTTATAATCTTGCTCACCTTCATTGGGTAAGGGTAAAACCACTACCTCCACGCTCTGAATATTTGCCAGCAGCGGGTCAAATAATATTCCGGTTCCATCCATTCCGGGTAATAGCACTAACTTCAATTTTTACGGCCTTTTAACGCAGCAACAGCGGTTTTACCACCCATAGTTGTCCCAGTTATTTGGTTGCATATTCTCCCCTTCTCAGATTCTGCTCTGCCCTGATTAACATTCTTCTCTCCAACAGCGTAGCAGTAACCCTATTTTCACCATCAAGAAATTTTAAAAGTTACATGAATTGCAGTAATTGGCATTTTATGTAACCATGTTTGTTACGTTAGCATGTTTGAGAAATAGATTTGCGTCATATTCTCATCGCATCTTCTGTTTGAACAGTCATTTAGAAAACTATTATCAACCCTTTAATGGGTGTCAGGAGTTACAGCATGTCATCTTTTTCAGATCAGAAGGCCATTGCCGGCTATGCAGAAAACGCCATCCGGCGTGTTCCCGGATTGCATGACATACATCGCATGGCAGCTCTACTGCTGGCTGAACGCGCACGTACTAACGGCCATGTTTTAGTTGTTGGTGCGGGCGGCGGCATGGAACTTAATGTCTTCGCCCGGTTATTTCCCAATTGGACATTTGATGGCGTTGATCCCTCAGCAGAAATGCTCGATATGGCAAGAACAAATCTGGGATCGCTGATGTCGCGTGTGCAGCTGCATCATGGCTTTATTGATGCTGCGCCCATGGGGCCATTTGATGCGGCGTCTTGCCTACTGACACTGCACTTTACCAACGAAGCTGAACGCTACAGAACACTTTGTGAAATTCATACGCGCTTAAAGCCCGGTGGCGCGCTTGTTGCCGTGCATTACAGTATTTCTCAACACAGTGCAGAACGTAATTTATGGCTGTCCCGATGTGCTGAATTTGCTATTTTATCTGGTATTGCTGCTGAACAGGCAAAAGCCTCAGCAGTTGCAATTGGCAAGCAATTGCCGATTCTCTCGCCGGCCCAAGATGAAGCGCTGATGCGAAAGGCCGGTTTTTCAAACATCAGCACCTTTTATATTGGATTAGGATTCAGAGGCTGGGTGGCCTATGCCTGACAACGAGCCTTTTAAGTATTCTGCTAATAAACCAACTCAATATCTACACTGTTTAGCAGCCTGACAGCTTCATCGCGGCTGAATTTTGCTTTGCTTATTTTGTTGTTAAAGATATCAATATCGTAATTAGTGGCTTCAGAGAAATCAGCACCAGACAGATCCGTTTTGCCAAATAAACTATTGCTGAAATCGGTATAGGTGAAAACTGCCCGGCAGAACCTGCCATCCCTGAAATCAACATCATGCGCTTTGCATTCTTCAATAACTACTTCGTCCAGGCTAAGGCCAAAAAAAGATGAATCATTAATAATGCATTTATTGAACTTGAGTGACACTGAAAAAACTAATCGCGGCCATGCGGCCCGTGTCCAATCAACACCAACCAATTTGCACTCTTCAAACACGACATCAGTAAACTGACTTTGAGTAACCTTTATCACGCTTAAATTACAGCAGCTGAAGGTGCATTCAATAAAGCGGCATTGTTTGAAGGTAGTGTCGGTAAAGTTGCAATCCTGAAAGTGACAATCTTCAAATTCAATATTGCAAATTTCCTGGTTTATCGCAGATAACTTGCTGAATACTTTTGAAAGATGTTCTTTCTCGTTGTTAAGCGCTATTTGCATGTTACCTCACCGCCCGAATATAAATTTTTGTGGTTATTTTGCCGGGTTGACCAAAACGGTATTGCATATCGCCGCTGGTGCGGCTGACATCCGCAGATGCACATACAGGCAGTACTTGTTTTCATTACACTCTCCAAAAAGAAGCTGGAAAGTGTCAACTTTATTTAGGACGGGTCACAGTAAACAAATAAGCCGCCGCATGTTGCCTCCTATTTCAGCTTTGGCAGAAACGATAAATCGACGTAGTATTTTACCGGGTTGCCTTTAGCGATAAATACTCTGATCGTTTCCTGCTTGATATAAGCGGACGGGTCAAACCACAAGTTGTTACTTTTAAAGATATGAATATCAGACGTAGCCGGGTTTTGCCATTGCGTTAACACCCGAAACGGATGTTTGCCATTTACCGACAAGGCCGTATTCTGCTCAACACTCTGGTACTGGGTTTCTATCGCCACGCCACTGGTTTTTAGCATTTCATCCTGTCGGCTTTTTAGCCTGACAAAAACAATAATGCCAGCGCCTGTCAGAAAAAACACCGCACCGATACCGGCTAAAATAATTGCCACGCCCCATAGTGAAAAGAAGCCATTAATTTTGGCATCTGACGGCCGCGTTGGCAGATACAACACCTTTACCTGATCACCTTGAGAATAACTGGCAGGGTTGCTACCAGTGGATGACACAAATTCAATTAGCTGGCCTTGTTCAGACAGAAACTGAACTACCGGCCGATAGGTAATTGAATTATCAGAGCGGGACGCTAGCAGCTCAATAACAGTGCCGTCTGCCATTACGGCTTCTTTTAAAAATGAGCTGGTGTTGTTGTAGGCAAAAAGAGCACCCGCCAGCATAGCGAAGCCAACCAAGGTGAATAAATATTTAACGATTGCAATTGCTTTCATATCGGATCCCAATACAGGCACTTTGTAGTATTAGCCACTGTCAGTGGTTCACGCAGGCATTATCAATGGCCAAAAGCCTTCGCTATCAGAAAACCTATTACAACACTGGCGCCAGCCGTTTTTGTACATCGGCAAGTTCCTGGTTATAACAACTGATATAAGGTAGCTCAGCAGCACTGGCGGCTAATTTTAACGCGTAACCACGCTCGATATTACACACTATGGTCAATGCCTCTGCCATACGTCCGCTGTTGCAGCTGATAGCCTGTTTTATATCCGGGTTAATATTTAAATGCTGCAAAAAGCGCTCTGACTCCACACCAAACAACATATCGGAGCCGGAAATCAGCGCGGCGAGAAAATACTGATGGCATTGCTCGTTACTAAGCTGCCACAGTTTGGCAATACGCTGTGCGGTATATGCACGGGTTAATACCGTTATTGCTGCTGTTGGTGCAGTATTGTTAAGGACGGCATACATCAGCACCCATTTGCGGGCCAACTCCAGCCCTAGCCGGGTTACCATTTCTTTTACCGAGCTCACTTCGCGGGTTTTACGGTACAAAGGGCTGTTCACAATTTTCAGCATGCCCATCACTATTGCCGGTTCGTCCTGCAGCAATAAAACCAACTGATTAATGTTTGGCTCATCAGCAAACAGACAAGCAATAATTTCTGCCAGCCGCAGCACGCTGGGTTCAATTTTTTTACCGGCGATCAATAAAGGCTTGGCTAAAAAGTAGCCCTGAAACAACTCGCAGCCCAATGCTTTAAAGGCCGTGAACTGTTGTTCAGTTTCAACCTTTTCTGCCAGCCAAATCAGCCCAGGCCTGCTGTACTGCGCTTTATAACGCTCTATCTCAGCCAGGCTGCTGTTAAGTACATCTATCTTGATAATATCTGCCAGCTCCAGCAAGGGTAGCCAGGGCTCGCTGAACTCAAAATCGTCCAGGGCGAAACGAAAGCCCTGCTGCTTAAAACTGGCAACCGCAGCAATAAATTCCGGGGTGGGCTCAATACGCTCAATCAACTCAATAACCACTTGTGAGGGGTCAAGCGGCAGGAAACTGCGCGATAACAAAAATCGTGCACAAACGTTGATAAACACGGGGGCGCGGTATTGCTCAATTTGCTCGGTAATGCCGCAGCACAGGTTATACAGCAATTCAGTGGTAGCTTTTACATCACCCACTTCAAGCGCAGTAACACCGGTGTCACTGCGATACAGCAATTCAACGGCATAGCGTTGTTTATTGCGATCAAAAATTGGCTGGGCTGCAAACAGGCTTTGTAAATCTTTGGCGCAATTAATATTCTGGCTTTGTCTGCTCACGTACTGTCCTTACAGCTAAACAGTTACATCTGGTAACAGCCAATATAAAGCCAGCACTGCAGGCTGTCCAGTTACTCTGCTTTTTATACCTGTCCACATTATTTCAGATATAAAACAACCACAAGGTGCAATAGCTGAGCTATGGTTATGTTGCAATACACTAAATAATTTTGAACCGGTATAAACAAGAGCACGACTATGAAGCTACTGATTGAAAAAGCGACAAATTTACCTGGCATCCCTAAAGTAGTACAAGAGCTGATTGCCAGTTTTAGTAACGAAAAAGTAAACAGTGACCGCATAGCGGTAATTTTAAGCAGCGATCAGGCCTTATCTGCCAAAGTACTGCGGATAGCTAATTCGGTGCGCTATGGCGGCCACCGTAAAGTCGGTTCAATAAAAGATGCAGTAATAGTGCTGGGTATAGACTCGCTACGCACCCTGGTGCTATCTGTAGGTTTTGTCTCAACCTTAAAAGCGCCCGAAGGCTTTAATATAAAAGCTTTCTGGCTAAAGTCGTTTAAAGTGGCTAACCGCTGCAAGTGGCTGGCTAAATCGCTTAAAACAGACCCGGAAGTGGCCTATACCTGTGGCTTACTACATGCCATTGGTGAGTATCTTATTCACTTAGTAAAGCCCGAAGAAGCCATTTTAATAGATAAACGGGTAGCCAAAGGTGAAAACCGTTCCCGGCTGGAGCAACAATTACTAGGTTTTGATTTTGCCAAAGCCGGCAGTGAACTGGCCGATTACTGGCACTTCCCACAAGATATCGTTACGGCTATTCGCTGGCAGGAGCAGCCGGGAGCTCAGGAAGAGCCATCAGGATATGCCAGCAGCATTCTTATTGCCCAATATATGCTGGATAACGAAGCCAAAATTGAGCAAGGCATTTTTGATGATTTTCCTGCCAAACTGGTACACAGCCTGCACCTGAATTTGTCGGCCCTGTACGTAAGAATGGAAAATATGACTGATATCGATGAAAGTATTGAAGAGTTTCTACACTAAGCAGCTCTGCCATACCTGGCAACCACTGGCAGATACTAGCCAGTGGTATTTGCCGGAGCAGCCAGTTTGTCTTTACGCAGCACCAGCAAGGTAAACAAGGTGGCACTAACAAACATCAGTAAACTGTACACACTGGGTGCCACCGACATAGGCTGGTTTTGTAAAACGCCAGTGGTTACCAGCAGGGCTAAAGTGCCGTTTTGCAACCCTACTTCCAGGCAAATCGTGCGCGCCTGAGCTTCACTGTGCAACAGGTAATTACCCAGCAGATATCCCAGTAGCATGGTCAGCAGGTTTAGCGTTAGCGCGGCCGGGCCAGCTTTAGCCAGATAAACCCACAGCGCATCGCCTAAATCCAGTGCAATAGACACAATCAAAAGTGCCAGCACCAGTACAGAAAACTTGCTGATCAGCGGCTCTGCCCTGCAGGCAAACACTGGCCATTTCGCCCGCAGCGCCATCCCCAGTAACACCGGCAATACAGTAATGATCATCAGCTTAAACCAGGTACTTAGCACCGGCAGGCTAAGTACTGATTCGGCATCACTGTAATAACCTATCGCCCAGGCACCCAGCAACGGAATAGTAATAGGAGCAATAAAACCAATTACCGCTGTTAACGACACCGACAAGCCAACATCCGCCTTCGATAAATAGCTGTATAAGTTTGACGTGGTGCCTCCGGGGCACAGGGCCAGAATAAATAAGCCTATTGCCAATTCACCTTCCAGCTTAAACAGCGCGATAATCGCCACCGCAGCCAGCGGCAACAACAGCATTTGGGCAAAGGCGCCCAGCAAAAAACCGCGCGGTTGGCGAAGCACCCGCTGAAAATCTGCCGGTGTTAAGCTTAAGCCAACACCGGCCATAATCAATATCAGCGCTATGGGTAAACCAATCTGGGTCAGGGTTTCAAACATGCAATAACCATATCGTTATTTTTCTTGGTATACAAATTACAGCAAGCTGTTGGTTGCTGCAATTAAGCCCTGCGGCTTACACCAACTGTTTTATTGCCGCAGCCAAGCCATCCAGCGTTAGCGCATACATGCGTTTTTGCATAATCTGCTCAATAATGCCAATCGAATAGTAGTGCCCCCACCACTGCAGTGGCTGTGGGTTTAGCCACACGGCTTTGGGGTATTGTGTTAATAACCGCTGCAACCATACTTTGCCGGGTAGTCCGTTAAAATGCTCAACACTGCCGCCCGGATACTCTATTTCATAAGGGCCCATAGTGGCATCACCAACGAAGATCAGTTTGTAGTCGCTACCGTAGGTGTGAATAATATCGTCCACTTTTATCTGCTCGGTATAACGGCGTTTGTTGTTACGCCACACGCCCTCATACACGCAGTTATGAAAGTAGAAAAACTCCAGATGTTTAAACTCGCTTTTTACCGCAGCAAACAGTTTCTGGCATTGGTCGATATAGTCGTCCATTGAGCCGCCTACATCAAAAAACACCAACAGTTTAATAGCATTATGCCGCTCGCGCATAAAGCGTAAATCCAGCCAACCGGCCTGCTCAGACGTTGCCTGAATAGTACCGTGTAAATCCAGCTCGGTTTCTGCGCCGCTGCGGGCAAATTTACGCAACTGCTTTAATGCCAGTTTTATACTGCGGTTATTTAGCTCAACGTCGGTGTCTAAATCCTTAAATTCACGTTTATCCCACACCTTTACCGCACGGCGTGCCCCACTGCCCTGCTGGCCTATGCGTACACCTTCAGGGTTATAGCCGTAAGCCCCAAAAGGTGAGGTACCGCCGGTACCAATCCATTTATTGCCACCGCTATGCTTTTTTTGCTGCTCGGCCAGGCGTTCACGCAGGGTTTTAAGCAGGTTGTCCAACCCTCCCAAGGCTTGCAGTTTGGCTTTATCTTCGTCGCTAAGTTTACGCAGCACCTCCGGCACCAGCCACTCAGCTGGGATACTGGCCGCGATATCTACTTCAGCAATACCCCCGAAGTAATCGGCAAAAGCACGATCGAATTTATCGTACTGGGTTTCATCTTTTACCAGGCAAAGCCGTGCTAACTGGTAAAAAGCTTCAGTGTCGGCGAAGATTACCTGCTGTTTCAGTGCATTAAGTAGGTCCAGCAGTTCGGTAATGCTGGTTTTTAAGCCGTATTTGCGCAGCGTAAAAAAGAAGTCAATTAGCATACTGCTTGCTCATATAAATTGGGCTTACTCATGCTGCTGGGTGAGACTGGAAACTCGTTTGCCGCAGGCTGCGGCCCACAACCTTGCCCCGGCTCGTCGCAGCAACTCGCCCTGCTGCCTGCGGCAGGGCTCAGACACTCTGCGCCGACCGGAACAAGCTTCTGATCCTTCGCCGGTAACTCAAAGTAAGTCACTTTTATCGTCCCGGTCTCTTCGCCAAAAACGCCAGTTTTTCAACCAGCGCTACATCCTGCTCGTTTTTAAGCAAAGCACCAAACATCGGCATTAAACCGCCCTTCTGCTGTTTGTCGGTTAATACTTCTGCCGGAATATCTTCGGCCAGCAGCAGCTTCAACCAGTCGAGCAACTCCGATGTTGATGGCTTTTTCTTTAAACCAGGCAGCTCGCGCAGCTCAAAAAACGCCTCCAGCGCCACGCTTAACAACTGTTGTTGGATTTGCGGGTAATGCACGGCAACAATAGCACGCAGGGTATCGGCATCCGGAAAACGGATATAGTGGAAAAAACAGCGGCGTAAAAAGGCATCCGGCAGTTCTTTTTCATTATTTGAGGTAATAATCACTATCGGCCGCTGCACAGCGCTTATCTGCTCGCCGGTTTCGTGCACGTAAAACGCCATCCTATCCAGCTCGTGCAGCAAGTCATTGGGAAACTCAATATCGGCTTTATCTATTTCATCAATCAGCAGCACCGGTCGCTTAGCGGCAGTGAAAGCCTGCCACAGTTTGCCGGGGCGGATATAGTTATTAATATCGTGCACCTTGTCGCTGCCCAACTGGCTGTCACGCAGGCGGGACACCGCGTCGTATTCATACAGGCCGTGCTGTGCCTTGGTGGTTGACTTGATATGCCACTGAATAAGCTCGGTGCCTAAGCTTGCTGAAAGCTCTTCGGCCAACCGGGTTTTACCGGTGCCCGGCTCACCTTTTATCAGCAAAGGTTTTTCCAGCGTTACGGCGGCGTTTACCGCCAATGCTAGTTCATCAGACACGATATAGTTGTCGGTGCTTACAAAGGCCATTACTACCCTCTATGTTTAGTGTTCAAACCTGCTCTTTTTACAACCTGACAGGCTTGTGGTGAAACGTAATATCTTATAGCCAAAAGCTACTGTAATTTTTGCCGCGCTGGCGTATTCTTATAACCAATTTATCGTAAACGGAGTTTTTTTATGGCAAACGTCTATGCAGACAACTCATTGTCTATCGGCCGCACCCCGCTGGTCAAACTAAACCGGACTATTGAAGGCGGCGCGAATGTGTACGCTAAAATTGAAGCACGCAACCCCAGCTTTAGCGTAAAGTGCCGCTTAGGCGCCGCATTAATTTGGGACGCCGAGAAAAAAGGCACCTTAACGGCTGATAAAGAAATTGTCGAGCCTACCTCTGGTAATACCGGTATTGCCCTGGCCTTTGTTGCTGCCAGCCGTGGCTATAAATTAACCCTGACCATGCCTGCCACCATGAGCCTGGAACGGCGTAAGCTGCTAAAAGCTTTAGGTGCCAACCTGGTGCTTACCGAAGGCCCGAAGGGCATGAAAGGTGCTATTGAAAAAGCTAAAGAAATTCAGGCATCTAACCCGGATAAATATTTAATTCTGGGTCAGTTTGAAAACCCGGCTAACCCGCAAATTCACTTTGACACCACCGGGCCGGAAATTTTTAATGATTTAGACGGCAAGGTTGATATTTTTGTTGCCGGTGTAGGCACAGGTGGCACCATTACCGGTGTTAGCCGCTACCTGAAAGACGAGAAGAAGTTACCGTTATTAACGGTGGCAGTGGAGCCGGCAGAATCGCCGGTGATCACTCAGGCAAAAGCCGGTGAAGAGTTAAAGCCCGGCCCGCATAAAATTCAGGGTATTGGCGCTGGCTTTATTCCGGGCAACCTCGATTTAACCCAGGTAGATGAAGTTGAACGCGTTACCAGCGACGAAGCCATCGCCGGCGCACTGCGCTTAATGCGTGAAGAAGGTATTCTGGCCGGTATTTCATCGGGTGCAGCACTGGTAGCCGCGCAGCGTCTGGCGGCAAAGCCGGAAAATGCCGGTAAAAATATTGTCGTGATCCTGGCCAGCGCTGCCGAGCGCTATTTAACCAGCCCATTGTTTGCCAGCGTGTTTACCGAGCAGGAATTGCAAGCGTAATCAACATGATGCACCGTATTAAGGGCTGCTTTTGCAGCCCTTTTCTTTACAGGCGGAGAAAAAAGAGCCACACTGAGCGCTTATTTTTTACCGGAAGCCACAGATGAAGCTACGCTGGATACTGCCACTTTTGCTGTTACTGGTTGCCTGTAGCGAAAGCCCCCCCCAGGTAAACGCCCAATGGGGCACACCGGAATACATTGCCACCCAGTTTTTTAATGCGCTGTATAACGAAAAAGATCTGGAAAAAGCCAAGCAGCTAAGCACACCTGAATACGCCGCCCTGATGGAGTCATACGGCTCTGTACGTCAGGTTAGCCGTACCCTGATGAATATGTCATTTGATTCCGTTGAAGTCAGGGTTAACCGCAGTGGTGGCAACCTGCGTGAACAATATGAAAATGAAGCTAAAATTGCCATTTTGCTTACCGGCCCACACGATGGGAAACAGGTTGATGAACTCAGAGTTGTCGAAATTGTTAAACACAATAGCCGCTGGGTAGTAAAAACTGTTCAGGTGGATAAGTTTAGCAGCAGTGCCCGCTAAACTTATTCCGGCTAACGCTTAAAAAAGGCACTGATGCGCTGCTGGCTTTCATTGGTGTTTAGTAACCGCTGAAACTGCACCAGTTCTGTGGCAATAGTTTCCAGCGTTAGCGGCAGTGTATTACGTTTTAACAACGCTTTGCTGCTTTGCACTGCATCGGCTGGTAACGCCGCCAGCTTAACTGCTTTTTCCAGCGCCAGCGCCGCCACTTCAGTATTAGTTACCACCTGATTAACCAGCCCTATCTGTACGGCTTCGGTTGCACCAAAAGCCTCCCCCAGTAATAAATATTGTGCCGCGCGCTGATACCCGGCCAGGTTAGGTAACAGCACGCTGGAACCGGCTTCCGGGCATAACCCCAACTGGGTAAACGGCAACTGAAAATGGGCGCTGTCAGCGGCATAGACTAAATCGCAATGCAGTAACACTGTAGTACCAATACCAATGGCCAGACCGGCAACTGCAGCCACTACCGGTTTGGAAAACTGGGCCAGAATATACAAGAATTGTACTGTCGGGTGCTGGCTGTTTAACTCGCCTGCGCCAATAAAATCCTGCAGATCATTACCGGCACTAAAGCAATCAGCACTGCCCTGCAGTAGTACCACCTTAACTGCAGGATCAGTTGCAGCCTGCATTAAAGCCTGGTTAAGATCACGGTACATTTGCTGGCTAAGGGCATTCTTTTTGTGTGGCCGGTTCAGGCTAAGCTGCAATACGCCCTGCGTAATTTGTTGGGTAATATCACTCATAAATTTCTGCCTTATTTACCTGCCACACTGCCTTCACGGCGCGGATCTGCTGCGCCTTGCAACCCCTCAGCAGTAACCATTATTGCATGCAGGCCACTATTTAAATCCTGCAGTTGCACTTTATAGCCCATATCTTCAAGTACAGCTTGTTGTTGTTCCAACATTGTGCCCTTCTCCAGCGCCAGATAATCATTACGGTGCGTAATACGTGGCAAATTCAGGGCATGTTGTACGTCCAGATCCCAATCCAGCACCGCTACTATGCTTTGTGCAACATAGTTAATAATACGGCTGCCACCGGGCGAGCCTATCACCAGCTTCAGTTTATTATTCTGGTCAAACACCATCATCGGCGCCATAGAAGAGCGCGGCCTTTTACCGCCTTCAACCCGGTTTGCTACCAGATGGCCATCAACTTCAGGGCTTAAACTAAAATCGGTCAACTGATTATTCAGCAAAAAGCCCCCCACCATTAAGCCGGAGCCAAACACATTTTCAATGCTGGTAGTCATGCTTACTGCATTGCCGTCGGCATCGACAATAGAAAAATGGCTGGTGTTAGGCAGCTCCGGCGATTTAGCAGATAACAGCGCCGGTGCCCCCTCTGGCATACCGGCAGTGGCCTGGCTACCGGCTTTACTCAGATCAATTAAAGCCGCCCGTCGGGCCAGATAATCCGGCGCCAACATCCCGGCTACCGGTACCGCAACAAAAGCCGGATCGGCCAGGTAGCGATCACGATCAGCAAATGCCAGTTTTGCTGCCTGCGCCAGTATATGCGTGGCCTGCACACTGTCTGGAGCTACCTTATTTAAGTCGTACTGCTGCAAAATACCCAGTATCTGCAGTACCGCTATACCACCTGAGCTTGGCGGAGCCATACCACACACTTTATATACACGGTATGGCAGGCACACCGCTTCAGGCTGCTGCACTTTATAATTGGCTAAATCGGCTACACTGAGCTTGCCCGGATTAACCGGCGCAGTTTGCACCCGTTCGCTAATGGCCCTGGCCAGTTCACCTTTATAAAACGCGTCCGGCCCCTGTGCTGCTATAGCTTTTAATGTCGCAGCATAAGCCGGGTTCTTCAGTATACTGCCCTCAGCCACAGGCTGATTATTAGGAAAAAAATACTGTTTTGATTCATAAAACTGCGATACGCCTTTATTCCAGCCCATCTGCAGTTGCCGCGCTGTGCGTGACGATACAGGAAAACCCTGCTCTGCTGCATCAATTACATCGGTAAAAAGCTCAGCCCAGGGCAATTTGCCATGCTGCTGATGTGCCTGCGCCAGCATAGCAACAACGCCCGGTACACCTACTGATTTGCCGCCAACGTAAGCTTCGCGCCAGTTCATGGTTTTGCCATTAGCATCACTGAATAAATCAGCTGTGGCAGCAGACGGTGCCACTTCGCGGCCATCAAAGGTAGTAAGCTGTTGCTGTTTAGCCTGCCAGTGCAGCATAAAAGCGCCACCACCAATACCTGAGCTTTGTGGTTCAACCAAGCCCAGCATCAGTTGGGTAGCAATGGCGGCATCCACCGCGCTGCCACCTTTTGCCAGCACAGCCCGGCCAGCTTCTGTTGCCATGGGGTGCGCTGCCGATACCATGTACTGTTTACTACTAACCAGTTGCTGCTGATAAACACCGGTAGCCGCTTCCGGCTCCCGGTTTTCCTGTTGTGCAGTGGCTGAAAACACCGTTAAACCACAAACAATAAACGCAGTACGATACAAAGCTGAACGAACAAACATAGTAGAAGATATCTTGTAAAGAAGGTGCCTACACCCTAACCAGTTAGCTGCTTAAGATCAATAACCAGCAACGCGGCTAAACCGGCTTTAGCATCAGTTTACCGCTAAGGCTGCTGCAAAAAATTTTACTTGACGCTAAAGCGCAGATCGTTTTGCATAGGCGCCCTGATAACTTAATGATGACTCCCGTTTGCGCCTTTTTTTTCCAACCAATAGCCAGCCGTATAATAACCACTTAAGGGCTTATCTATTACTGGCAACTGCGATGGTTTTACTGGCCATGCTGCCTGACAGCTGGCAGCAAGCCTTACAATACAACCGGGCAGATATCGGCAATGGCCAATACTGGCGCTTATTCAGCGGCCATTTGCTGCACAGCAACCATTGGCATTTACTGATGAATCTGGCTGGTTTGCTGCTGGCTATGCTGCTGCATGGCAGCTATTACAAGAGTAGAATGTTAGCGCTGCAATGGCTGCTGTGTGGCCTGGCAATAAGCCTGGCGCTGTATTATTACTCACCAGAGATACATATTTACGTTGGTTTATCCGGCCTGCTGCATGCCATGCTAACACTGGGCGCGCTACAAGATATTCAGTTAAAGCTGAGTACCGGCTGGCTGTTATTGGCCGGATTAATTGGTAAAGTCGGCTGGGAGCAATGGCACGGCCCGGATGCTGAGCTGGCTGAGCTGATTAAAGCCAGTGTTGCCACAGATGCGCACTTATACGGCGTATGCAGCGGCTTTACTTTGGGGTTACTACTGTATGTGTGGCAGCGTTCAGGCAAAAAATAACCAGGCAACCAGGCTGGCAGCCACACAGTAATACAACATAGGCAGCAAGGTATAACGGATAATTTCGCCTTCGCGGCCATTAAGCCCCACTACACTGGCGGCAGCTACTACATTAACCACGCAAATCATATTGCCGGCATTAGCCCCCAGCATTTGCAGTGCCAACACCAGTTGGTTGCTAAGCCCGGCATCTTCAGCCATTGCCTGCTGAAAGCTGGCAAACATTAAATTAGAAAATGTCGCAGAGCCGGCAATAAAAGAACCTAAAGCCCCCACTAACGGCGCTATTAACAGCCAGATATCGCTTAACCGGGTAGCAGCCAGCTCTGCCAGAGCCATTGGCATAGCGTCAAGCCCGGCATTGTTCACACCGGATTGCAAAAAAATACGTACCATCGGTACTGCTGCGCACAAAGCCACTAAAGACGGCCATAACATGCTGCTACTCTGGTGTAATGCCACACGCAAATGTTGCAGGCCGCCGCGCTGGATTAACAATGCCAGCAGTGCTGTCAGCACAAAAAAAGAACCGGGTAAATACAACGGCATCACAGCTACTGAAATAGCCGAGCCAAAAATATCAACCCAAACAATACTGACACCTTGCAGCAAAGCTTTAACCGGCAATTCGGGAACCCGGCTTAGCACCAGTAATAAAGCCACAATCAGGTAAGGTAACCATGCACGTAACAAACCAAATGGCTGTGGCTTGCCTGGCTGCATATTATGCAGCATTGTGGCCTGGGCAACAGGTTCAAAAGCGGCCGGCAATAAAATACCGCGCTTTGCCAGGCTGCACACAATTGCCAGCCCGGCAAGCGCCCCCAGCACCGACGGAAACTCCGGCCCCAGCAATAACGCAACCATATAAGCCGGCACAGTAAAAGCCAGGCCACTTAACAGCGCAAAAGGGGCGATAGCAAAACCAGCCCGCCAACTGGGCTGGCTGGCAAAAAATCGGCAGTACAGCACCGACATAATCACCGGTAGCATGGACGCTACCATAATATCAATACTGATCGCCTGCAGGGCTATTTGCTGCAGATCGCTGCCACTAAGCTCTGGCACGCCCTGCGCCAGGCCAACCAGCACCGGTGTACCCACAGCACCAAAGGATACTGCACAGGAGTCTGCAATCAGCGCCAGCACCACTGCAGCCATCGTGCTAAAACCTAAAGCCACCAGCAAAGGTGCGGCGATGGCGGCAGGTGTACCAAAACCAGCCGCCCCTTCCAAAAAACTGCCAAACAGCCAGGCAATAATAATCAGCTGTACTCTTTTATCTGTACTTACCTGACTAAAACCCCGTTTAATCACATCAATAGCACCGGTTTGCTGCAGCACTTTTAACAGCAAAATAGCGCCAAACACAATCCAGACAATAGTCAGCGCAATAACCAGCCCCTCAGTCAGAGCAGCGGCCATTTGCTGCATTGGCATTTGCCAGACCAACCACGCCAGCAGCACTGAGCATAATAAACTCAGCGGCATAGCCTGGCGTGCCGGTAAACGCAATAGCACCAGCAGCACGAAAACGCTGAGTAACGGCATTAAGGCTGTAAGAAGTTGTAAACTGGTCATGCCCGCTCCGCTGGGTTTATCGGCAGTTGCAGTTTACAGATAGCAGCTTGGCGGGGTTTGATCCAGCATAAAAAACCGGCCAACAAAACAGTAAAAGTATTAAAACGGTGCGCTGGCAGTAAACTCCATGGCCTGAGCACTAAGCGGGTGTACAAAGCGGATATACTCGGCGTGTAGCATTAAACGTGGGCTTTGTGCTGCAATAGCTTGCGGCGCATACAAGGTGTCGCCGAGCATGGCATGGCCCAGCGCCAACATATGCACCCGCAATTGATGCGAGCGCCCGGTAACCGGCTCCAGCTGTACCCGGCTTTGGTTGGTGTCAGCGTTGTAACTTAACAGCTGATAACGGCTTTGTGACGGCTTACCCTGTTGCGGGCACACTTTATACAGGGGCCGGTGTTGCTCATCGGCGGCAATGGCTAAATCAATCACCCCTCTGGGCTTGGCAAGCTTGCCTTCCACTACGGCAATATAATGTTTTTGCACAGTACGGGCCTGAAACTGCTTACTGATATCTGACAATACTCTTTTTGTCAGCGGCAGAATCACCAGCCCGGAAGTATCGTAATCCAGCCGGTGCACCACCTCGGCAAAAGGAAACTCACGCTGTACACGGCGGATAAGACAATCCTGATTTTGCGGATGTCGCCCCGGCACGGTAAGCAGCTGTGCAGGTTTGTTTACCACCAGCAGCACATCGTCTTCGTACACTATCTGGTATGGCTCGCTGGTTGCCGGTAATATTGCCAGATCGTCAGTGCTGTTACTCATGGGGTTCTCCGTAGTTTTAACGGCGGCTATTATGCCGTAAAACCCCTTCGTCTGCTGGTTAAATTCAGCTAAGCTAAGCGCTTTTCCGCCAAAGCTTTCACCTTATGACCGAACCTTTTGTATATACCCCGCCCGTTGAGCCCTGGCTTGAGGTGCTATATCAGGACAAAGATCTGATTGTGCTGAATAAACCCAGCGGCCTGCTGACCAACCCCGGCCGCGGTGAACATTTAGCCGACTGCCTGCTAAGCAGGGTGCAGCAGCAATACCCGCTGGCGCAACTGGTGCACCGGCTGGATATGGCCACCTCCGGCGTGGTGGTTATTGCACTGCGCCGCGCTAGCGAGCGGGCGCTAAAACAGCAATTTGCCGATCGCACTGTCAGCAAACGCTACCTGGCTGTAGTTTGGGGCACACTGCAACAGGCTGAAGGCACGGTTGATATGCCGCTGATAGCCGACAGCAGTAATCCGCCCAAACAGAAAGTGTGTTACAGCCAGGGCAAGAGCGCCATTACCCATTACCGGCTGTTGCAGCAATTACCTGATCGGGCTCTGGTAGAGCTAAAACCCGTTACCGGGCGCTCGCATCAGCTACGTATGCATATGCTGGCACTGGGGCACCCGATACTGGGCGATGCGTTTTACGCCAGTGGTGCTGCCTTTAATGCCGCCCCGCGCTTATTGCTGCATGCCGCCACGCTGGAGTTAAACCAGCCGTACAACGGCAAACGGCTAAGGTTTGATGCCGACACTGACTTTGTCAGTGCTGCCGGCCAGTTAAACAGCATATAAAAAACGCCTCACAAGAAGGCGTTTTTAACGTATTAAATATAAGGAGGCTGGAAACCCGATCTGGTCGGCGCAGAGTGTCTGAGCCCTGCCGCAGGCATTAGGGCGAGTTGCTGCGGCGAGCCAGAGCGGGTATTGCGGCCGTATTGTTACAGCATTATAAATTCTGCTCAAATAACTTATAAATACGGCGGTACTCATCCAGCCAGCTGCTTGGCTGGCGAAAGCCGTGCGGCTCTACCGGGTAAATTGCCGTTTCAAAGTTAATGTTTTCCTGCTCAATTAACCGCTGCACTAAACGCACAACATCCTGAAAGAACACGTTGTCATCAACCATAGGCGCATTAATCAGCAACGGCTTTTTCAGGCCCTGGGTAAAGTAAATCGGTGAGCTGCGCTCATAAGCGATAGGGTCAATGGCCGGCGTATTCAGAATGTTAGACGTATACGCATAGTTGTAATAAGCCCAGTCACTCACCGGGCGCAGTGCTGCACCAGCCTGGAATAAATCAGGTTCGGTAAACAGTGCCATAAAGGTCATAAAGCCACCATAAGAGCCCCCGTAAGTACCAATACGGTTACGGTCGACATTGGCATTTGCCACCATCCAGTTTACGCCATCAACTAAATCTTCAATCTCTGGTGTACCCATGCGGCGGTAAATGGCGGTGCGCCAGTCGCGGCCATAACCTTTTGATGCCCGGTAATCCATATCCATTACCACGTAGCCTTGCTGTACCAACAAGTTGTGGAAGAAAAACTCACGGAAATAACCGGACCAGCCCAAATCGCTGTTTTGCAGATAACCCGCGCCGTGGTTAAAAATAACGGCGCGGCGTTTTTCGCCCTGCTTGTAGTCGGCCGGGTAATATACTTTAGAGAACACCGGATGATCACCATGGCTTGAAGGCACCGCCACTACCTGTGGTGCTACCAGCGGTAACTGTTTAAACTCTGCTGATATGGTGTCGGTCAGGCGTTTAACTTCTGCGCCAGGCGTTGCATCAGCCACATACAGCTCTTCCGGCAACAGGTTGGTAGAATGACGCAGTAACAGTTTTTGTTCGTCCGGCGACAGCGTAAAGTCGGTGCTGCCACCCAGTTTGGTTAGTTGCTCAGTGTTACCACTGGCTAATACCGCACGGTACACCTCATAGTTGCCCGGGTGCGCCACATTGGCTTTAAAGTAAATAAACTGATCATTGCTGCTCAGCACCGGATCACTAACTTCAAAAGTACCACTGGTCAGTTTTTTAGCTTTGCCCTTCAGCGGCTTAATATATAAATGCGAGTAACCGGATCCTTCCGACAGGTAATACAGGCTGTCGGTATTGTTTAACCAGCCGTAGTCGTTAAATGAATAATTAACCCAGGCGGTGTCATGTAACCGGTGCTGTGGCACCAGTGTTTTTTTCTGTAAATCGACAGTTGCTATCCAGCGGTCTTTGTTGTCCAGTGCTTTAAGCATCAGGGCAACGTGTTCACCGCTGCTGTGCCAGCGCATAGCGCTTTGCGTCCAGTACCAGTCATTCATCAGGCCGATATCACGGATAATTTTTTCACTTTTGTATTTTTCACCACGGGCTTTGGCATTTTCTGCTTTAACCTCAGCCAGTACGTCTTCGTTGTAACCCGGCAGGCTGGTGTAGCTTAACTCGCTGCTGCTACCGTCTTTAAGGTTTAACAACAAAATACGCTGCGCAGCAGGAATAACATCATTAACCCGGCCACGCACCGGCTGGGCGGCGATATCGCCGTTAGCGGTAATGTAGTTTGGCATAATATCTTTGTCGTTTCGCTTACCGGCTTTACGTACCGATACCAACATATAGTCAGCTTTAGGTGACAAGCTTGCACCCACTACCTGTAAATCTTTACCCAGATAAAAGGCTTTTGGCGCCATGCTGCTGTTTTGTGCCTGTAGCTGCTGCTGTGCAGCATAACGCTGTTCAGCATTTTTTTGCTCCAGCGCGACAAACTCAATTAGTTTACGTTGCTCTTGTGCCAGGTAGCCTTTGGGCACGGCAGGTGCCTTGGGGGCTTCAGCCAGTTGTAAGTTAGCCAGTTCAGTGCGGTTGCCTGAAGCCAGATCGATAGCGTAATAGGTCCAACCTTCGCGGTACGCTACCCGGCCATCAAGCAAAAACAGCGGATCAGCCTGCACGGCGCTGTCGCGGGTTAACTGAATTAATTCAGCGTTTGCCATGCGGCGCACAAACAGGTTGCCTTCAAAAATATAAGCCTGCAGGCTACGGTCTTTATTGTATACCGCATTGGCACTGCCTATCTGATGCTGGCTGGCTAATGCCACCTGCTCACCATTGCCTTGTGCCGCCAACGGCCTTACAAACCAGTCACGCAGCTCATTACCTTGCTGCTTACGCTGATAAAACACCTGTTGGCTGTCAGCACTCCACAGCGCCTGCTCAGGCTGGCGGCCAAGCCAGTCCGGATCGGCCATAATCTGTTCCATGCTCAGTTTAATACTGGCATCGCCATTAAATACCTGCGGTACACTGATAGCGGATGTTTGATAGGTTTGTGGCTCGGCTTTTTTGGCCTGCAACGGGCTGGTTAGTACTAAGCTGCACAACGCGACAGCCAGCACTGAATGACGGATCTTAGTCATAGTGAGTTTCTTATAGTAGTAAAAGACGCTCTGTTATACAAAGAGCGCAGATGTAACGCAACTGACACACCAACAGATGCGGCTGACAGCAAAGCAGATAAGATTAACAGACAGAAAAAAGCCGGCCTGAAGCAGACCGGCAAATACAGCGTGAATAACAAGTATTCGAACAGCTGTGGAGAAGTTAAGCGGCTATTTTAACGCTGATTTCAGTTAAACGGGCCATTGCTGCGGTAAGTGCCGCCTGTTGTGCGTCCGTTCCCATATTAAGGCCTTCTGCATAAACAAAATGCAGATCCTTTAAACCAACGAAGTTAAAAAATGTTTGTAAAAACGGTGTCTGGCTATCCAGGCCGGTACCCTGATAAATACCACCACGGGCGGCAAAAATTACCACCGGTTTATCATCCAGCAAACCTACCGGGCCCTGCTCAGTGTATTTAAAGGTAATACCGGCGCGTGCTACCCGGTCAAGCAGGGCTTTTAACTGTGACGGTATGCCAAAGTTGTACATGGGTACGCCTAAAACAATCACGTCAGCTGCTTTAACACGGGCAACAATATCGTCAGATATCGCAGCCAGGCGCTGCTGCTCGCTGCTGCGTTGCTCTGCCGGTGTCATCCAGGCGGCCATTTCGGCCATTTCCAGGTGTGGTACCGGTGTAGCGTTTAAATCCAGGGTGTCCAGGTTAAAGCTGCCTTCTGGTAACCGGGCAATAAATTGTTGCGCTAACTGAGCTGAATGACCTTTGTCACCACTAATAGAGCTGTTAATCAGTAGAATATGTTTCATGATCGTCTCCCGTTGTAAGTGAACACATAATAACGTATGTTTTTAGGAAGAAAATAACAATAAAACGCACATACCTTTCTAATTTTTAATTCATTAAACGAGCAATCCAGAACATCTTATAACGCGTAAATATAGCCACACAGCTGCAATACCGGTAACAGCGTAATCAGGAACTTAAAACATGTTGAAGTTAGCCAAGGTAGCAAGGCATGATAGGGGATCCCCGCCAAAACAGGACACTCAAGCCTCTATGTCAAGGCCAGAAATTACCAATAACAACTGGGACGAGGCACTTACTTTTGTTGCCCTGCAACGCGATCGCAGTGCTTATGCAGAACTGTTTAATTATTTTGCTCCCAGGCTGAAAGCTTTTGGTATGAAAATGTTCGGTAATGAGCAGCAGGCCTTAGAAATGGTGCAGGACACCATGCTCAACGTCTGGAAAAAAGCGGTATTATTTGATGCGTCCCGCGGCTGTGCTTCTACCTGGATTTTTACCATTGCCAGAAATGTGCGCTTTGACATGCTGCGTAAAAAGCAAAGCCGTAAAGATGATGTCAGTGCCGACGATTTATGGCTTAACGGTGAGTACCCCGAGCAGGAAGCTGACACTGATACATCACAATGGGATACCCAGTTGCTAATGGATAAGTTAGCGCCATATTTTACCAGCCTGCCACCGGCGCAGCGCGAGATAATTGAAAAAGTATATTTGCAGGAAAAATCGCATCAGGAAGTATCGGATGAACTGGCGATCCCACTGGGCACAGTAAAATCGCGCATCCGCTTAGCGCTGGACAGATTAAGAGAGGCATTAGATGGCGCACGCAATTAAGTTTCATCCCGGTATGTCGCTGCTGGAACAACATGCCGAAGGCACCTTAAGTGCTGATATAGCGCTGGCTGTGGCAGCCCATATTGACCTGTGCCCGCATTGTCAGCAGCTTAGCCGTGACATTACTACGGATTTAGCCTGCCAGCTGGCACAACAACCGGTTAAAACCAACAACACCGACTGGCAGCAGATGCTTAATGACATTATGGCGCAGCCGCAATTGCCTAAACAGGCAACTACCATGCAGCAGCAAGTGTCGGCACAGCAAGCTGAGCCTATCATAGTTAACCAGCGCGAGTTTATACTGCCACGCTCTTTGCAACGTCTGGCAGCAAACCGCTGTAAGTGGTTGCAGTTAGGTGGTATAGCAACGGCAAAATTGCCGGCAGGCAACGATTACCATATATCGTTACTTTATATTGATAAAAATACTGAAGTTCCGCAGCACACGCATTTGGGGCTGGAGATGACATTAGTGCTGGCCGGTAAAATTGTTGATGAAAACGGTGAATACAGTGCGGGAGATTTACTGATTAATTCACCAGACGATACCCATACCCCGCGTACTATGGCAGACGAAGATTGCCTGTGTCTGTCGGTATTAAGCGCGCCGTTAAAGTTTAAAAAAGGTTTAACCCGGCTGCTTAACCCGCTACAGCAGTTTTTTTACTAACCGCCATTCCGTATTAACGCCAGCCATTGCTGGCGTTTTTATCTGCTTGCTTTAACACAACAGCGCAGTACCACCTTTTAGGTTAAATACCTGCTTAAAGCCCAAACGCCCCAACACCTTGCAGGCTACCAGGCTACGGTTACCCGAGCGGCATACCAGCAATAACGGTTGTTCGCTATATAATTGCCGGTGAATAACTGCATCGGCCAGTTTAGATAACGGAATTTCCTGCACTTTATGCTGTGCCAGATAAGCCGGCGGTAAATACTGTGCCAACGCACCGGCACTTTGCTCGTGCGGTTCACGTACATCTACTACCTGCATGTGTGGCCATTGTTGTAAAAACGCTGCCAGTTGTTCTGCTGCAATCACATCCGTGGCGTCAGACAAACTTACCTCAACCAAACCACAAAAATAACTGCTGGCCTGCTGTAACGTAACGGCTTGCTGCTGCAACTGCGGGTGCCAATCAGCTGCTGGCTGATTATTCAGCAGCGCCTGTATCAGCGGTTGCTCAGTTGCTGCCAGCGCCAGGCTGGTAAAAAAGCGCTGGGCGTAATCGTGGCTGGATAACAACAAAGTATGCTGCTCTACTTTGCCAGCCAGCAAACGGATGCTGTTTGCCAGTGCAGAAATATCACCGCCGGGTAAATCGGTGCGGCCAACCCCACCCGGCAGTATGACATCACCGGTAAATGCACATAGCAGCTGTTGCTGCTTGTACAGCAAAATACTTACCGCTTCAGGCGTGTGGCCCGGAGTTGCCAACCGGGTTAGCAGATAAGGCCCAAGCTGAATTTCAGGGCAATGTTCAGGCCAGCCTAATACATCACAGCCGTTGCCAGCGCAAGGATTGCCCAGCAAGGTTAATAACTCTGTGCGTGCTGACTGGTGATCCTGATGCAAATGAGTATCCAGCACCGCTTTTAACTTTAAACCATGGCCCTGAATAATATTGGCAATACGCCCGGCCAGCGGCAATACCGGATCTATCACCAGTGCTTCGAGGCTGTCAGGGCAGATCAGCACATAACTGCACAAGGCTTCATGCTTTAGCTGCAGTAAACCACGGGCATGAATTTCCAGTGTTGGTGTGGCATCGGTCAACACCAGGCAATGCTTGGATACCACCGTTTTAAGTGCCGCAATAGCCTGGCAGGCATGCTCACATTCAGCTTTGGTCATCGCCGGGCCAAAAGATAAACGGATAGCGCCCTGCGAGCGCCAGCTGTCCAGCCCCATGGCATCAAGCACAAAACTGCTGGGTACTTTAGAGCTACAAGCCGAGCCAGAGCTTACCCGGATCCCGGCAGCATCAAACAAATCCATAATGTCTTTGCTGTAAAAGCCCGGCACTGAAAAATTAATGGTGGTTGGCACTACATGCGGTACATCGCTGTTAAGCTGCATGGCAGGAAACACCTGCTGCAATGCAGCAATAAGTTGCTGCCGGTATTGCCAAAGCGTGGCTTCAGTTTGAAACGCCGAGCCGCTTGTTTTGGCCAGTTCAGAGAAAATAGCGTGCAAAGCGGCAATACCTGGCAGGTTTTCAGTACCAGAGCGTAAACCGCTCTCCTGACCACCACCGGCAATAAAAGGCTGATAAGGCGTGCCTTTACGCACATACAAAAAGCCGATGCCTTTAGGCGCGTACAGTTTATGGCCGCTAAAGGGCGCGTAATCGATGCTGGTAGCAGCAATATTTAGCGGCATTTTCCCCAGCGCCTGTACGCAATCTACCATCCAGTACACTTGCGGGTTAACACTGCGGATCAGTTGCTCCAGCGCCACCAAATCCTGCTTTACGCCGGTTTCGTTATTCGCCGCCATAGTGCAGATCATTACGGCACCGGGCAGGTTCTCGCGGATAAAGTCGCTGTCGAGCACACCATGCCGGTTCACCGGAATAGCTTTTATCGTAGCATTAAGCTGTAATACCCGGTTCCAGTGCTTCAGGCTTTCCGGCACTGCTTTATGCTCTGTAGCGCCATACAGTAATAAGGTTGCAGCACCGGTTTTACCCTGTGCCCTGGCTGCCATTAATGCCGAGACAATCGAGGTTTGAATACCCTCTGTTGCACCCGAAGTAAATACAATATCACCGCTGCTGGCGCCAATTAACTGTCTGGCCAGAGCGCGGGTGGTTTCCAGCTCAGCTTTAGCTTTAATACCGGTAGCATGGCTGCTGCTGGGGTTACCATAACCACGCTGCATTGCATGCATCGCCGCCTCAGCTGCAACCGGCAATACCGGTGTAGTAGCGTTGTTATCCAGATACACTTCTGTATGCGCCGCGCCTTTCATAGCATTTGCCTCTGCCTGATATAACTAAAAAGAATATGTTATTCCGCACAATAATAACTGGCAGGCTGGCACAGCTCAAGCGCCAATAGCGCATTAAATAACAAACCGCCCGAAGGCGGTTGGTATTTAGCAGTTTACTCGACCAGATCTTTGGGGATCTGCGGCCGTAACTCCGACCAGACTAAGCCGCTTTCTTTACCGTATTTACGTACGGCAAACACCACCTCGTCAAACTTGCCGTTCTCAGCGTAGAGTTTGATCTGATGATAATACTTACGCGCCAGCTCACGGGCTTTGGGGTGCGAAAAGTAAAAACGGGCAATCTTGTTATATAAACCACGAAAGCCGTTTAAAATCAGCACATAAATACGATTAGCTGAATGTAATGCCAGTTCGTGATTTAAATTATAGTCAAATTCAGCAAATGCCTCTGCAGTATCTTCCAGTGTTTCAGCAGTGGCAAACAGTTCTGCTACCTGCTGTGCATGGTTTTTGATCGCACCACGGATATAAATTGCGCTGATATTGGTACGGGCAGATAACAGATCATCTACCAGTTTGGGCATTTGGTCTTCGTCTAACCGTGCCAGCGTTTCGAGAATATTTAAACCGGAAGTTTCCCAGTAATTATTCACTTTTGTTGGCTTGCCATGCTGAATAGTTAACCAGCCGTCACGAGCTAAACGCTGTAAAACTTCACGCAAAGTGGTACGGGTTACGCCTATCAGTTCAGATAATTCACGCTCTGCTGGTAATATAGAACCAGGGGCAAATTTTCCGTTCCAGATCGAGTCTACAATATACTCTTCAGCAAACCCGGCCGGGCTTTGTGCTTTAATCAGATTAGTCATGCGGATCTGTCCGTCTTTTTGTTCAGAAAAAAAGTTGACTGATTGTACCAGAGCGCCAACAGTTAACAAGCCACCCTTCTAAATTAGCCCGACACCGCAGCCGGATTGTGCATTAGGCTTAAATACCGTAGATTAACCGCAGCTGAAGAAAACTCCCGTCAGAAGGATAAAAAATGCTACAACAGATCAAACGTTTATCTATGCAGCGCTGGCCATGGATGCTGCTGATATTATCCTGCCTGGGGTTATTGGCCAGCGCGCTGTATTTTCAGTATGGGCTGAACTTACAGCCTTGTATTAAATGTATTTATATCCGTAGTGCTTTTGTTGGCGTATTACTGGCTGCCATTATTGGCTTGCTGGCACCTGCCAATGCATTGTTCAGGCTGCTGGCCGTGTTTGGTGTACTTGTATCTGCCGGTTTTGGCATTATGCAAGCCAACGAGCTGCTGCATATTGAGCAACTACTGGCAGAAGGCGGCTTTTTCAGTTGCGCTCTGTTTGCTGAGTTTCCAACCTGGATGCCGTTGGATCAATGGCTGCCAAGTGTATTTGAACCTACTGGCAGTTGTGGCGATACCAGTTGGCAATTTTTAGATAAAAGTATGGCATTCTGGAGTGCGGTATCGCTTTGGATCTATGCTGTAATAGCAATAATACTGCTACTAAGCCAGCCGGTAAGGATTAGCAATAACCCTTACCGCGATTAGTGCTTTTTGATAAAACAACACCGGCTATCGCCGGTGTTGTTTTATCTGTTCCAGCTTAGCTAAGCGCAGGATAATCGGTATAACCCTCAGCACCGCTGGCATAAAACAGCTCGGGCCTGGGCGTATTTAATGGTGCATCTTTGGCAAAACGTTGCACTAAATCCGGGTTAGCAATATAAGGCACACCAAAGGCTACCGCATCGGCCGTACCTGCTGCCAGTGCGGCTTCAGCCGAGGCTTTATCAAACTTCTCGTTGGCGATATACAAACCACCGAATTGCTGTTTTAGTTTTGGCCCCAGGCTGTCATCGCCCTGTGCTTCGCGGGCACAAATAAAAGCAATACCGCGCTTACCCAGTTGCTGCGCTACATAGCCAAAGGTATCGCCACGTTGCGAGTCACCCATAGCATGTGCATCAGCGCGTGGCGCTAAATGCATACCCACCCGGCCTGCGCCCCAAACAGCGATCACGGCGTCGGTAACTTCCAGCATTAAACGGGCACGGTTTTCAATACTGCCACCGTAACTGTCGGTGCGTTTATTGGTGCTGTCCTGTAAAAACTGGTCCAGCAAATAGCCGTTGGCACCGTGAATTTCCACGCCGTCAAAACCGGCTTTTTTCGCATTTTCTGCCCCCAGGCGGTAAGCCTCAACAATACCGGCAATTTCAGCGGTTTCCAGTGCTCTTGGCGTAACATACGGCTTTTTCGGCCGCATTAAGCTAACATGGCCTTCTGCCGCTATGGCGCTGGGGGCAACCGGCAACTGGCCGTCTAAATAATGCGGATCAGAGATACGGCCAACATGCCATAATTGCAGCATTATCCGGCCACCGGCGTTATGTACTGCGGCAGTAATTTTGCGCCAACCGGCAACTTGCTCGTCTGACCAAATACCAGGCGTGTCGGGGTAACCCACGCCCATTGGCGTAACAGAAGTGGCCTCGGTTAAAATAAGCCCGGCACTAGCGCGCTGCACATAATATTCTGCCATCAGCTCATTAGGCACCCGGCCCTCACTTGCACGGCAGCGGGTTAATGGCGCCATAATAATGCGATTGGGTAACTGTAAATCACCTACTTTTATCGGGTCAAATAGCGTTGTCATAATATAATCCTATGTGGTTAAGCTACAGTGTAATTGCCGCTTGTTGCTCAGAGTTGGCTACTGATCTGTGCCAGAAATTGCTGGATCAGCACCTCATCCCGTTTAAAAAAATGCCACTGCCCTACTTTCTGGCTGGTAATAGCCCCGGCCCGTTGCAAAGTAGCTAAATGGGCCGACACCGTGCTTTGCGACAAGCCGGTTTTACGTTCAATTTTACCGGCGCATACGCCCAAGCTAAGCGGGTGATCCTGATCAGCAAAATACAGCTCCGGCGTTTTTAGCCAGTGCAAAATATCGCGCCGCACCGGGTGCGCTACCGCCTTTATCAGGTCATCAATGTGTTTTGGGTTAAGTGCCGTCATACGCTCATCTTTAATTTACATATCGCGATGAAACGATATATGTAGTTAAAGCAAAGGCATTTCAAGGGCTGGGTTTAAGTTAAATTATGATTTGTGAAATAGACTGGCTGCATTCGCGAGAAAAGCATTCACCTGATAGTCCTGCAAAATCACCGCTAACTCTCAAGTGAATGTTGTTCAGTCACCTTAAAGAACATCACGGCACAAGAACACGCATACCATGTTCACTTTTTAGAAAGTCTGCAAAGCCATTCGTCACTTGCTGCAGTACATCGTAGTGTTGCTCCACCTGTGAAAACTCGGCACAGCCGCTGGTCATAGCTAGTGCATCAGTTTTGCTAAGGCCGAACATTGCCAACATTTTGTCGTCTTTTATAATACTAAGTTCTGCTACTATAAATGGCGTACCAAAACTTTCCTTGCGTATAAACGATGAGACATATTTAAATCTGTCTCCAGGCATCGAGATATGTTCAAGCAGCAAAACATCACTGTCGTCGTCTTTGCTAAGGTTACGGTAGTGCTCCTGCTCTGATCCTGAGTAAGTAGTGAACATAATGAAGGCTGGTCCCCAGTTTTCTAAATCGTCTTCATCAACGCTATTGCTATATTCCAGTTCAGCTTTTTGGTTAAAACCAACTGGAATACTCCAATCACAGTCCATATAATTCTGGCTTTTGGCCTGACAAGCTGAGGCACAAATCAATACACCTAATAAGGCAATACTCTTTAAAAAGCTCATGGATTAATTACCTGATGATTATTTTTATCGGAATAATGTATCGCGTCAATTCTGAAGCTCGAGTCATAGGTCCACCATATCGAAATACCTATTGGCATGCCGCTAGCAACCGCAGTAGGTCCCAATATCTTAGCCACCAAACCTAAAGCACCTTTTGGAGTGCCAGCAATAATAATGGAGATGTCTGACTTCAGGAAATCTGCCTGTAGCAATTGGACGGCAATTTTTCTTAAATGAAATACTTCTATATTAACAACTCGCTGCAATTGCTGATCAGTATATCTAGCAGCACTTAAACCTTGACCAAGCAACAGCAATCGAAATTCCGGCATCGATATGTTGCTAAGTCTTTTCATTTCTTCCAAGGTTGCATTGCGCATACGCGCTGCCAGAACCCGGTCAATAGTGACGCTTTTATCTTTAATAGAGGCATTGGCTATTTCCTGCTTTCTGCGCAATTTATTACTAACTTTTGGAAAAAGTGTCGTACCGCCTATGAGTAATTGAATAGTTGCCATAAATAAGTAGCATCCCTGATGCAACACGAAAATAACATTTTACATAATAAAAACCATTTATCAACAAAAGTAGACCTGTATTGCCCACCTCAATTGTCAAATTAGCAGTAAACCTAAAGGCAGGAAGCGCTTAACAGCTAGCGCTGCGAGAAAGAGTTGTTTGTGCATCGTTTGATCAGCTAAAAAGCGGAGTTTTGTTTGTGTAGAGCTAGGCACTAAAACCAATGCTTGTGCATCTTTGCGAGAAAATCCTTGGTGATCGGGTAACCAGATTTTGCCCCAATAACTGAGTCAATATTGCATTTGGGGCAAATTGCGCAATCTTCAACAACCCACTCTTCGATTTCCACAGGCTTAAAAATGGACAAGCAATAGAAACAACCGCAAATGTCACTAGCCATTATTTCGGTATAGTGTTCGCTACTGTGTTTATGAGCTGATATGACATCAATCATCCGAAGTTACCTTTAAAAGGTAATAGTTTCACTCACTACCGCTTTTCCATTAAAAAATTCGTTAGCGCCACACCGCGCACTTCTTTTTGCTGCTGCCTTACCACTTCAAAGCCGTAATGCTGAAAAAATGGCTTAGCGGTAATGCTGACATCTGCATAAAAGCGTTTTACACCATAGCGTTTGCCGGCTTTCAGCAGGTGCTTCATTAAAGCTTTACCCACACCTTTGCCCTGATACGCCTGATGACAGAAGAAAAAGTCGATATAGCCGTCGGTTTGCACATCGGCAAAGCCGACAATTTCTTCGTTATGTAGTGCAACAAAAGGCTCGCTTTGCGCCAACCGTGCAGCCCAGACATTAGCGTCATAACGCTGCGGCGCCCAGGCCTGGCGCTGCTCAACGCTGTAATCACGCTGGTTAACATTATGCACGGTGCTATAAAACAACTCGCGCAGTAGCGGCTCTTCGCCGGGTTGATAAGGGCGGATCTGGTACATAACTCACCTGTGAATATTACTGCGTTATTATTTACTGCAGTGCATGTTTAGCACAGTTGTAAAACAACAAAGCCCTGCACTGCAGGGCTTTGTCAGCAACGGTTTGCTATTACAGAATAGCTAACAGCTCAACGTCAAATACCAGTGCACTAAACGGGGCAATAGCATTGCCGGCACCGCGCTCGCCGTAGGCCAGATCGTGCGGGATATATAAACGTAATTTTGAACCTGGCGACATTAGCTGCAGTGCTTCTGTCCAGCCGGCGATAACGCCTGATACCGGGAATTCTGCCGGCTCACCGCGCTGGTAAGAGCTATCGAACACCGTGCCGTCAATTAAGGTACCGTGGTAATGCGTACGTACCGTTGAATTACGGGTAGGTTTTTCACCTTCAGCCGCTACCAGTACTTCGTACTGCAGGCCAGAGGCAGTTACAGTAACTTCAGCGCGCTTGGCGTTTTCTGCCAGGAAGGCTTCACCGGCACCAGCTAATAATTCTGCTTTCTCAGCTTGCTCTGCTTGCATGCGCTCGCTGATCACACCAAAGGCGGCGCGAATTTGCTCGTCGCTAACTTCAGCGTCCTGCTCGGTAAAAGCTGCGATAACACCAGCGGCAACGGCGTTAATATCTAAGCCGTCAAACGGGTTGTCGGCCAGTTGCTGGCCCATTTGTAAACCAATACCATAGCTGGCGTGCTGTTCAAGCGTTGTGTATTTATCTGACATGAGTTCCACTTATGCTAACGAAGCAATGCTTCGGGTTAAAAAGTGCGCCTATGCTAACGCAAAAACGCATGAATGTCTTGCCGCCTCACTCTGCCAGCTGCTGTACCCGTAACCAGATAGCGTTAACGTGCTGCTGATCCTGCTCAGTTAACTCACCATTGGCTATCGCCTGTGTCAATGTGCTGCTAACCTGAGTGATTACATCGGCGGCGGTAAATGGCTCGGCAGCTACCTGCAAGGTGCCTACGGCTAAATCGAAGTGGCCGCGCAGGTAACCTGAGGCAAATAACTCGTCATCGGTAGCAACCGGCACTAAGGCATCAAACAATTCGGCGGCAGCGTCAATAAACTGCTCTGGTACTGATACTGCTGTCATATTAAAGTTCATCCTCATACCCTAAGCGGTACATTACGTAGTCGTTGTAACCGGTTAATATATTGATTAAACCGGTAAGCTGTTGATCCAGCCTGGCGTCGCCGGTATCGGCCAGTAACGGCCTGCCCTCAAGCTGCTGCAATTTGGTTTTACCGGCAATCAGCACAATATTGTCGCGGCCAATAGCACGGATAACCTCTGGCGATAACTGCTGGTTACCACGGCCAAATACATGGCCCTGGCCACCAATTAAGGTGATCACTAATTTACTGGGGTAGCCCTGCACCAGCTCAAACAATTGCGTTGCAGTAACGTCTTTGGCAATAAGCGCGCCGTTTTCTACCACATCTACACCCAGCAGCGTGTTATCCAGGCCAAGCTCTGCCATGACAGCCGCTACGGTAGAGCCTGAGCCCATCACATAGCGCACATTATCTTCCATTTGCGTGGCAACGTAAGCGGCTAAATCGGCCAGCACCAGCTCTTCAGATTCGCGCCCGCCCATTTTTACGCTTTGCACATAACGCAATTGCGCCGGAATGCGCATTTCACCAAAGCGCCGGGCTTTTACCACACCGCTACGAAACGCCTGCTCGTCGATATCCATTACCGGTGCTTCATTAAGTGATACCAGTTCACCGGCAATTAGCTTGGCCACCAGCTTACCGGCGGCCTGGGGCGATATCGCATAAACACCGGAATGAATTTTTACCCCGGCCGGAATACCCAGCACAGTGGTTTGTTCACCTACTGCCGTGCAAATATTACGTGCGGTGCCATCGCCACCGGCAAACAGCAAAATATCTACGCCATTCCCGGCCAGTAGCCTGGCGGCAGTTTCGGTATCTGCAGCTGTGGATGGTAACGTTTGTGGCTGATATACCAACTGATAATTCAGCCCCAGCGCATCACACACACTCTGGCCCATATCACCGGCTACTGTAAGCACGGTAAATTTATCCCGCAGTGGCAACAGCTCAGTTAGCGCAGTAGCGGCACGGTTCATTGCCTGTGGCGTGGCTCCCAGTGCCAGAGCTTGCTCGGCCTGGCCGTCAGAGCCTTTTAAACCGACGCTGCCACCTAAACCGGCCAGCGGGTTAACAATAAGCCCCAGCCGAAACAGATTTGCCATACTGCAATATCCTTTAGCGCACCATAAAAAATGGCGGCTATTGTAAAGCCTTGGCGCCAGCTTTGCTACCCGGCAAGGTTAACGCCAGCAGCGTTGCGGCCAGTGCCAGCAGGGCGGCAATCATAAAGGCCAAACTGGCACCAGTGCCGTTTTGCCAGATTAAACCGGCAAAATAAGCACCAATAGCGCCACCACCACCGAAAATTACACCGGCGTACAATGCCTGGCCACGGCTGCGTAATTTTTTTGGAAAAAACTGCTGAATAAACTGCATGGCACAACTGTGGGCAATGGCAAAGCTACCGGCATGCAGCAACATGCTAAAACACAACAGCCAGACATTATCGGCCACCGTTGCCAGTAAACTCCAGCGTAGCACCGTTAAGCCATAGCACACGCTTAACAGCACACGGTAACTGCGGTTACGCATTAAGTTACCGGCAAAGTAAAACGCCGCTATTTCTGCCGCCACCGCCAGGCCGATAAATAAGCCGGTTTGCGTACCGCTGTAGCCAAGATCGCGGCTGTATAGCGTGAAAAAACCATAAAAAGGCGCAAAGCTCATTTGCAGCAATAAAGCAGCCAGCATAAAACGCAGCAATACGCTGTTTTTAATCAATTTACTAAAGCGCACCGCTTCACTGCTAAGTTCGGCATTTACCGTCACTTTGGGCAGTAAAAATAAGCTGGTAAGCAGTAATACTAAAAACAGCAAGGCAGATAATGGCAAAAACTCACTGCCGTAGCGCTCAAACAGCCAGCCACCCAGCATTACCAGCACAATATAACCTACGCTGCCTGCTGTACGAATGCGGCTGTAAGCGCGGGTGTCATCATTAACAAAGGCAAAGGTAGTAACTTCCAGTTGCGGCAAAATGGCGGTCCAGAAAAAACTGAACAGCGCAAAACCCAACAACAAAGGCCAGAAACCATAATCAGCAAAGCTGCTAAGCCAACCAATAACCGCTAACAAAGCACCAAGACGCATTACGGTTAACGGTTTACCGCTGCGCTCGGCGATCAGCGCCCATACTGTAGGGCCAACAATACGGCTGGCAGTCACAATGGCCAGCAGCAAGCCGATATCAGCCGAGTTTAAGCCACGGCCATCGAGAAACAGGCCGAAATACGGCACAAAAATACCCAGCACGCCAAAATAAGTAAAATAGGCCAGCACTAAGGCTGGCCGGGCAGAAATACTCAACATGCGGCGGTTTAATCTCTGCTGTTGCGGGCAATATCAGGTGTGGCTACCTGTACATGCATATTTTGCGCGCGATGGCGCAGGTAGTGGTCCATCAGCACTATGGCCAGCATAGCTTCGGCAATGGGTACGGCACGAATACCCACACAAGGGTCGTGCCGGCCTTTGGTGACAATATCTACCACTTCGCCGCGGGTGTTAATGCTTTTACCGGGGATGCTGATACTGGACGTCGGCTTAAGTGCCATGCTAACCAGCAGATCCTGGCCGGACGAAATACCGCCCAACACGCCACCGGCATGGTTAGCACTAAAGCCCTGCGGCGTTAATTCATCGCGGTGGGTAGAGCCACGCTGTTCTACCACAGCAAAGCCATCGCCAATTTCTACTGCTTTTACCGCGTTAATGCTCATCATGGCGTGAGCAATATCGGCATCAAGCCGGTCAAACACCGGTTCGCCCCAACCTACCGGCATATTGGTTGCTACTACATTTACCCGGGCACCTACCGAGTCGCCGTCTTTTTTCAGTTGGCGCATATACTCATCCAACGCTTCAAGCCTGGATGGATCCGGGCAAAAAAACGGGTTGTTGTGTACTTCGTCCCAGCTTACCAGTTCAGCTTTTACCGGGCCTAACTGGGCTAAATAGCCGCGAATTTCAATGCCGCATTGCTCAAACAGGTATTTTTTAGCAATAGCCCCTGCCGCCACCCTTACTGCGGTTTCTCGCGCCGATGAGCGGCCACCGCCACGGTAATCACGGATACCAAATTTATGCCAGTAGGTGTAGTCGGCGTGGCCGGGGCGAAACTGCTCTTTAATCTCAGAATAATCCTGCGAGCGCTGATCGGTATTTTCAATCAGCAGGCCAATGCTGGCACCGGTGGTGGTGTTTTCAAATACGCCAGACAGAATTTTAACGGCATCTTCTTCACGCCGTGCCGTAGTGTAGCGTGATGTGCCGGGTTTGCGCCGGTCTAAATCCAGTTGTAAATCGTCGGCGGTTAATGCCATACCCGGCGGGCAACCGTCCACTATACCGCCAATGGCCGGGCCATGGCTTTCACCAAAAGTCGTAACTTTAAACAATTGCCCTATGCTGTTACCGGCCATAGCTGTTCCTTAACATAATGTGTCTTTAAATAAATGCTGGCAGCGCTCAAGCTCGGCTTTAGTAATAGCAAAAACACCTAAGCCGCCATGCTCAAACTCCAGCCAGTCAAATGCCACTTCGGGGTAATCCTGCTGCAATTGCACCATGCTGTTGCCTACTTCACATACCAGCACACCGCCGTCAGTTAAATGCGCAGCCGCTTCACGTAAAATACGCCGCGTCAGTGCCAGGCCATCTTCACCTGAGGCTAAACCCAACTCCGGCTCGTGGCGGTATTCGTCTGGTAAATCGGCCATATCGTCGGCATCGACATACGGTGGGTTGGTTACAATTAAATCATACTGCGCGCCGGCCAAAGCAGCATAGCCATCGGATAAGATCGGATATACTCTGTGTTCCAGACCGTGGCTTTCAATATTTAGCTGCGCCACTTCTAAGGCATCTTCACTTATATCCACCGCATCAACTTCTGCCCCGGCAAAAGCATAAGCACAGGCAATAGCAATACAGCCCGAGCCGGTGCATAAATCCAGGATATGTTTTGGTGTTTTACCGCCAAGCTGGCGGATAAACTTAGCGCCAATTAATTCAGCAATGGGCGAGCGCGGTACCAGCACACGTTCATCGACATAAAACGGTAAACCGGCAAAATAAGCCTGATGGGTTAAATAAGCCACGGGCAGGCGCTGTTCAATACGCTGTTTTAGCAGGCTGATAAAACTCTGGCGCTCCACGCGGGTAAGGCGCACCGGAAACAGCTTTTCATCTGTCATTGGCGGCAAAAACAGCACATGCGTTAATAGCGCGGCGGCTTCATCCCAGGGGTTATCGGTGCCATGGCCCAGATAAACCTGCGCCTGGTTTAATTTGCTGACAGCAAAGCGCAGCCAGTCGTGCACGCTAACCAGTTCAGCAACAGCATCGCTGATCAGCTCAGGGGTAAACAGAATTTCGCCAGTATCGGACATGATGGATTTAAGCTCTTTTTGTAAAAACCGGTCAGTTTGAGTAGACTTGCGCGATGCAAAAGAAAGCTATTGTAACATCAACCGGCATTAGTGCCGAGGACAGCCAGCTGTTTCGCGAGTCGATAACAGGCGCACGGCCTATTGCGCAGGACAAGATACCGCCAGTTGTCGCCCCCCGCAAGAAAAAAAGACGTACAGACGTCTTAAGCAAACAGCTTGATGAAAATTTGTTCTGGTTCTCAGATGAATTTGAAGGTTATGTTGCCGACGGTGCCAACCTGAGCTGGATCCAAAGCGGCGATGATCCGCATTTAGCCGGGCGTTTGCGCCGTGGTGAATTTCAGCCCCAGGTGGTGCTGGATTTACACGGCATGACCACCCAACAGGCAAAAACAGAACTGGCAGGCTTGCTGGCGTACTGCGAAAAACAGCAATTTAACTGTGCCTGCGTAGTACATGGCAAGGGTTTGGGTATTTTAGCGAAAAAAGTACCTAACTGGCTGATACAGCACCCTAACGTACGCGCTTTTCATACCGCACCGAAAAGCTGGGGCAAACATGGCGCACTGCTACTGTTACTGAAAATAGCCAGCTAAATTCAGAAACTCAGCAGCGCCAGCTCTTGTGGTGCTAACCGCTCTAACAAACGCCCGCCCCGCCCCGGCTGGTAATCAATACAAGCAAGCTGCGCCGGGCTGAATATTGGTGCCTGATCCGGCACAGTAAATGCCTCTACCAAAAAGCTGACCAAAGGCATATGTGATACCAGCAGCACACGGGCATCCGGCTTTTCACTGATACGGGCGTCAAAATAGGCTTTAAATAAGGCCGCATCGCCGTCCGGCACCAGTTGCGGCACTATTTCCAGTTGGCTAAACGGCGCCTGCTTGGCTAACATTAGCTCTGCAGTTTGACGGGTTCGTAAATAGGGGCTTGCCCAAACCCAGTCAAAGGCGGCATAGTGGTGCTGTAACCATAATGCCATCTGGCTAACCTCATGCTGACCTCTGGCGTTTAGCTGCCGCTGGCTATCTTCCGATGATAGCGGTTCAGCTTCACCATGACGCATGATAACGAGATTTACCATTGCTTAAGTACCATACTGCTGTTTGAGTCCTGTTAAATCCCGGCAGATAACAATACGCCGGGTAAAAATTGTGCGCTATGATAATGAAAGTTGTCGTCCAGAGTAACTGCTAATAACGCATAAGATCTAAGCTGTTTATTACTTATCGCTATGATAAAGCCGTTCAGAGCCACACCAGTGCCGCCAAAAAAAGGATAACTTTTGAAAAATAGTCAGATATTGCAAAGCCCTAACGACAGCCGCAGCTATGAGAACCTGCAACTGAGTAATGGCTTAACAGTATTATTGGTACATCAGGCTGACAGTGAAAAAAGTGCGGCTGCGCTTACGGTAAATGTTGGCCACTTTGATGATCCACTACCACGCGAAGGGCTGGCGCACTTTCTGGAGCATATGTTGTTTCTTGGCTCTGCACGTTACCCTGTTGCCGGCGACTACCAGCATTTTATCAGCCATCATGGTGGCAGCCACAACGCCTGGACAGGCACTGAACACAGCAGTTTTTTCTTCGACATTGATACCGCATTTTTTGCCGAAGGGCTGGATCGCTTCGCCGATATGTTCTGCCAGCCACTGTTTAGCAATGAATATGTCGAAAAAGAGCGCCATGCTATTGAAGCCGAGTTTTCGCTGAAGTTAAAAGACGATGGCCGGCGCATTTATCAGGTACACAAAGAAACCATTAATCAGGCACATCCGTTTGCTAAATTTTCTGTCGGTAATCTGAGCACCCTGGCCGACACCGACGAGAGCAGCCTGCAACAGGCACTGCAGGATTTTTTCACCGCACAATACAGTGCCAGCCGCATGACACTTACGCTGGTATCACCGTTAACTTTAGCAGAGCAAAAACAGCTGGTATTGCAGCATTTCAGCGCGCTACCCGCCCATTTGCCAAAAAAAACGGCCCTGACTGTGCCACTGTATTTAGCCGAGCATCAGGCTATACAACTTAATATTCAGCCGCACCGCGACACACAAAAATTAGTGGCAAGTTTTGCCATGCCGGATATTCAGCACTGGTATAAACATAAAATTATCAGCTTTATTGCACATTTACTGGGTGACGAAGGCCAGGGCTCATTACTCAGTTACCTCAAGCAACTGGGCCTGGTTAACCAGCTAAGCGCTGGCGGTGGCATAGATGGCAGTAACTACAAAGATTTTACCATCGCCTTTGAGCTTACTGATGCCGGCCTTAACGGCCGTGACACTATTTTACAGGCGCTGTTCAGCGCCCTGGCAGAGCTGAAGCGCCAGCCTTTACCTACTGGTTTATTTGCCGAGCGGCAAAAATTGCTGCACTGGAGTTATTTATATCAGGAGCCCTCTACGGCGCAGCAAACCGCTAATCATTTATCGGTCAGTATGCAGCACTACCCGATGGAAGATGTCATATTTGGTGATTACCGCATGGAGCTGCCAACCGATACGTTGTATCAGCAGGTATTGGGCTATTTTAACAGCAACAATATGCGGCTAATGTTTATTGCGCCGGGTGTGCCTACCACCCATGAAGCACGCTGGTACCAAACACCTTACAGTGTAGAGCCGCTAAGTACAGCCTTACTACAGAAGCTGGATAACTGCCAGCCTGACAGCGCCATTACCCTGCCTGAGACCAACCCTTATTTAGCCGGCGATATCAGCCTGCTTGAGCAAAGTGCACATATGGCACTGCCCGAAACGATATACCAGCAACAGGCACTGAGTGTCTGGTATAAAGCCGATACCGATTTTCACACTCCCAAAGGCCACATTTTTGTTCAGCTTAGCCTGCCCCACAGTATTGACAACTGTATGCATATGGCCGCAACCCGGCTCTGGGTTGAATTGTTTCTGGATAATATTAACCAGCAGTTTTATGCCGCCACTACCATCGGCCTGGTATACCATCTGCACGTACAACGTCAGGGGATCAGTATTCATACCAGCGGCCTGGCTACCAACCAGATTTTGCTGTTGCAAGAACTGTTAAAACAAATGCCAGCGCAGCAATTTGATGAAACCCGCTTTGCCGAGTTAAAACGCCAGTTGGGGCGGCATTGGCGCAACAGCAGCAAAAACAAACCGGTTTCGCGCTTATTCAGCCAGTTATCGGCTATTTTGCAGCCACTAAACCCTGAAATTGAACAACTGGCCGATGCATTAGATGCGCTGAGCTTTAGCGACTTTTTGCAATTTGACCGCAACTTGCTGCAACAGGTGCATATTGAAAGTTTATTGCTGGGCAACTGGTCGGCCAGCCAGGCCACACAACTGACCGACGTATTATACAGCTGGCAAACCCGGCTACCCAGCACCGGAGTTCGGCTAAATAACCCGGCTTTTGCATTGCAAGGTCAGGGGCCGGTGTGGCTGCAACTGGATGTAGAGCACAATGACCATGCTCTGGTGATTTATTTACCGGCGCAGCAGGCTACACCAGAACAAATGTCGCTGTTTATGCTGGCAAACCATTTGTTGTCTCCCGAATATTTCCATCAACTGCGCACAGAGCAGCAATTAGGTTATCTGGTTGGTACCGGTTATGTTCCTATTAACACCTTGCCCGGCATTGCTTTTTATGTGCAATCGCCTAACACCAATTGCGAACAGCTGTACGAAGCAACCATTATGTTTTTCCGCGCTTTTCTGGCCGACACGGAAACGATGTCAGCAAGCGATTTTGCCGAAATAAAACAAGGCTTGCTGGCGCAACTACATGAACGGGACAACAGCCTGGGAGCCAGAGCCAAACGCTACTGGCTGGCGCTTGGCCAGCAAGATCACAGCTTTGCATTAAATAACCAAATTGCCAGCGCACTGAATACGCTGAGCCTTGACGACTTTATTGCCTTTTTACAGCAACTGTTACTGCCCGATTATGACGCCATATTTCTGGCAACCGATGGCAAGCCAACTCACAGCCATTTGCAGTTCATCACAGCTGCCAAGCTGAAACAACGGCTGGCGCAAAAACAAATTGCTTTTGACAGTGCCGGTAAAGTTATATAACGTAAGCGTTCATATTGCTGACTAGCCACCATAAGTGTTAGTAAAACTAAAAAAAATTATAAATATCAGCGCATTGCTTATTTGCTTTTTGCCCTTTAGCCTGCATGCTGCAGGCTGGTCCAGCTTGCAACCCTATGTGCTAAGCGCAGTTTTGCTGTGCTCTTTCGGCGCTTTAATTCTGGCGCATGTCAGCATTTTGAAAATGCGCCGCTATCAGGCAAAACTCGAAAGCAGTGAAGAGCGGCTGCGGTTATCACTGTGGGGTAGCGGCGATGAACTGTGGGACTGGAATATCAGCAGCGGCGAGCTGTATCGCTCCAGTTCCTGGCTGCACCCGGTAGAGTTGCAGCCTAACAGCAGCGATATACCACCGAATAAGCAACAAATTCATCCGCAGGATATTGACCGCGTTTGCCAGCAATTACAGCTGCACCTGGAAGGTAAAACCAGCCATTTTGAAGCTACCTACCGGCTTAAAACTGCCGATCAGCAATGGACCTGGGTACTGGATCGCGGCAAAGCTGTAGAATTTGGCAAAAATGGCAAACCCAGCCGGATGACCGGCACCCTGAAAAATATTCATCAGTTAAAACAAACTGAAGAGCAACTGCAATTATTTGCCCGTTGCCTGCAAACTATTTCTGATGCGGTAGTGATTTGCGATACCGATTTTAACATTATTGAAGTTAACCCGGCCTTTAGCAAAATTACCGGTAAATCACGCGAGCTAATGCTAAACCGCCGCTTTGAACTGACAATGTACCCCAGCCGTTTTATGCATGATATCCGCCATACACTGCACCAACATGGCAGTTGGAGTGGCGAAATCCGTGAGCAGCGCCTTAACTCAGAGGTGTACCAGGCCGAACTGACATTCGATTTAATTAAAGATGATCTGGGTATGGTCAGCCAGTATGTTGCGGTATTCTCAGATATTACTGAACGAAAACTGCGTGAAGCCGAGTTAAGCCGTCTGGCCAATAGTGACACCCTGACAGGCCTGCCAAACCGGGCGGTATTCTTGCAAAAGCTGGCGCAGCTGGTAAGCGAAAAAACCGAGCATGCTTTACTGGTATTTGATTTAGATAATTTTAAAAAAATTAACGACTCTCTCGGCCATGAGCTCGGCGACAACCTGCTGTGTAAACTGGCTGATCGCTTAAGTAACCATAAGCGCTATCAAAACTGCCTGTACCGGCTGGGCGGCGATGAATTTGCCATGCTGCTGGACCACACTAATGATCTGCATTTTATTACCTCACTGGCAAAAGAGCTGCTGGCTCTGATCAACCAGCCGATACTGGTTAATCAGCACGAGCTGGCCATTACCAGCAGTATTGGCATAGTGTTGTTTCCGGATGATGGCAGCGATCCGCAGGCATTACTGCGTAATGCCGATACGGCGATGTACCATGCCAAAAGCCAGGGCGCAAACCGCTACCTGTTTTTTAATGACTCCATGAACAAACTGGCAGTAAAGCGGTTGCAGGTAGAAAACCTTATTCGCCATGGCCTGAAAGAAAGCTACTTCAGTGTTTATTATCAGCCCAAAATGGATATCGCTACCGGACAGCTAACTGGTATGGAGGCACTAGTACGTTTTATTACCCCTAAGGGTGGTTTAATAAGCCCTGCCAGCTTTATTCCGGTAGCGGAAGAAACCGGCCAGATTATAGAAATTGGTGAAGTCGTATTACGCCAAGCCTGTAAAGATGTAAAACGCTGGATTGATCAGGATTTATTTCAGGGCCGGGTTGCAGTTAACTTATCTTCACGTCAGTTCAGCCTGCCATTTTTGTGTGAGCAGATAGACGATATCCTGCAGGAAACCGAACTGCCCTCTTATCACCTGGAACTGGAAATTACCGAAGGCACGGTAATGCAGTCGCCACCGCAGGCGATCGACACCATGAAAAAGCTGCGCGCCCGTGGTATTCATCTGGCAATGGATGACTTTGGCACCGGCTATTCGTCATTGGCGTACTTAAAGCAATTTCCACTTAATACGCTTAAAATAGATAAAGCCTTTGTTGATGATATGAACACCGCCCGTGGCCGCAATATGGTCGACACCATAGTAACCATTGCGCACAACCTTAGCCTGACGGTAGTAGCCGAAGGTGTTGAACAGGCAGAACAACTTGAGATGTTGCGTAAACTACGCTGCGAAGTGATCCAGGGCTACTACTACAGCAAGCCGTTATCTGCTGATGACTTTGCTGAATTTCTGCGCCAGCACAAAATACAGCACAATAAACCGGTTGCTGTACCCGCACTTAGCTAAGCTTATGCTCAAACCGCAGCTACAAAAAAGCCCCGGTCACGGGGCTTTAAGTTAGTCTGAGTCGGTCTCGACATAAGAAAAGTCGTCACTGCCATCGGCAATACGCTTTTTACCAAACACAGTATGAAACTTACGCTTTTCTGCCAGGCGCTGTTTGTATTTCAGCCAGGTTTTCTCAAACGCTGTGGTGGCGGGCTCTTCCCCTTTACACACCAATAGAAAGCGTTTTTCCTCATCATTCACCGGTGCGCGGTTTCCCTGCTCCAGTTCCTGCATTGCCACCCCATGTTTCTCCAGCATATTACCTTCTGCCAGAGTAAAGCGCCCGGACCGCGTAAATCCTCTTGGGAAATTACGGTCATCGAAAAAGCGACGGTTAGCGACAAAACTTTGCTGCATCACTTTTTTCCTCTAATCTCGTTGAATATCAAGCCAGCCTGTTTAAACTGTGCGGAGTATGGTTAACAAAATTCCTGTCGTAAAACAAATATTTTTTATCGACACCATAAAAAAACTAAAGGATTCAATTTGGATACCGAACTGCTTAAAACCTTTATAGAAGTTCAGCGTACAAGGCATTTTGGTAAAGCCGCCGAAAATCTCTACCTGACCCAGTCTGCCGTTAGCTTTCGCATCCGTCAGTTGGAACAACAACTTGGCGTTAACCTGTTTAGCCGCTACCGTAATAATATTCAGCTTACCACCGCCGGAGAGCGCCTTTTACCGCACGCTGAGGCCATGCTAACAGCATTGCAGCGCGCCAGGCAGGACGTAGCGGTAAGCGCAGAACAGGCATTGCAACTGTCTGTCGCAGCTACCGCTAATGTATGGGATGCGTTTTTATTACAGGGTTTTATTAATATCCAAAAAGCATTGCCGGATTTATCCTGGCGGGCAGAATCGATGGGTAAAGATCAGATTGCCCGGCAGGTGCTGGAGCGCCATCTCGATCTGGCTATTTTATTTGATGCGCCCAAAGTAGAAGAAATGCAGATAGATAAACTCGGAGATATAAAGCTCTTGCCCATTACCACTTTTGCCTGCAATAACGCCGCAGAGGCCATGCTACAGCAATATATTCTGGTAGACTGGGGTACTGCTTTTGAAATCCAGCATGCACGTTTCTTCCCTACTTTACCGCCACCACAGTTACGTACCGGTAGTGCCCGTATTGCACTGGAGCTAATGCAGCAAAGCGGCGGGTCGGCCTATTTGCCTGACACTATGGTAAGAAAATTGCTGGCAGATACCAGCTTACGTTTGATTGAAGATGCGCCGGTAATGACACGGGAATTATTTGCGGTATCCTTACCCAAAGCTGCTCAGCGCGCCCAGATCAGTGATATTATTGCACAGTTGCGTACCTCTTTACACAGCACAGCTAAATAGCCGCTGTAAATGTTCAGGGCCGGAATAACACCGTATTGCGGCCACGCGCTTTGTGAAGCAACAGGCGTTTATGGCTGCTAAACAGGGGTAACAACAGGGGGCCGGTAAATAAAGCCGCCAGTGCCCATTTAAACGCCTTCATGCCACTGCGCAGCGCCGCAATATAAATACCAATGGCGCTAAGTAACCATACTACAGGTAACACTAACACGTAGATCCCCTAAAAATAGCAACAGGCCGGTTATTATACCGGCCTGTTGCTATTGTTGCTGTTAAGCTTTAGTTATAAAAGCGCTGTTGCTGCTCGGCCATCGTTACCAATAATGGCGCCGGTGAAAAACGACTGCCAAACCGGCTTTCCAGATTACGCAGCTGTGCAACCAGGTTAGCGGCACCTAACTGATCGATATAACGGAATGGCCCACCGAGAAATGGCGGGAAGCCAATACCAAAAATAGCGCCGATGTCACCGTCCCGAGCACTGGCGATAATGCCCTCATCAAGGCAACGCACAGCCTCATTGAGCATTTGCACCACGCAGCGACTGCTGATTTCGTCACGGTTAAGCCTCGGTGCCGGAGTCACACCCAGCACGCTGTACACGCTTTCATCCACCAGCTTTTTGCCTTTTTTGCTGTTTTTGCCATACAGGTAAAAGCCTTTTTCAGTTTTCTTACCTTTGCGGCCATCAGCCAGCAGCTTGTCAAAGGCGGCTGGTGCAGCAAAGCGCTCACCGAGTTCAGTAGTTAAAATGGGCGAAATTTTGGCGCCAACGTCAATGCCTACCTCATCAAGCAAGGTTACCGGCCCTACCGGGAAGCCAAATTTGACCAGAGCTTTATCTATTTTCTCTACCGGCTCACCTTCAAGCAGGATATTGGCAGCTTCGTTCATATACAGCGCCAGAATACGGTTAACGTAAAAACCTGCGCCATCTTTTACCACTATTGGCGTTTTACCTTGCTTACGGGCAAAGGCGACTGTAGTAGCGATGGTTTGCGCCGAAGTCGCCTCGTGCGCTATTACCTCTACCAAAGGCATTTTATCTACCGGTGAAAAATAGTGCAGGCCAATCACATTTTCTGGCCGGGCGGCTTTGGCCGCAATCTTTCCTATTGGCAATGAGCTGGTATTGCTGGCAAAAATGGTTTGTTCACGGCAATGCTGCTCAATATCGGCAACCATTTGCTGCTTTAAGGCTAAATCTTCAAATACCGCCTCTACCACGATGTCGGCATCATGAAAACCGCTGTAATCTGTGGTACCGGTAATTAACAGCAGCTGCTTCTGCATTTCAGCTTTGCTAATAAAACGGCGCTTGAGTTTTTTCTCCAGCAACGAGTAGCTGTATTTCAGCGCATTGCTGATCCCCTGCTCGTTAATGTCTTTAATGCGCACCGGTACACCGGCTTTAGTGGCAGTAACATTGGCAATACCACCGCCCATTAAACCGCCGCCCAGTACTGCAGCTTTACGCACTTTATTAGGCTTAGTGTCACCGGCGCCGCTTTCTTTTTTCATCTGAGTGGTGGCAAAAAACAAGCTACGCAGTGCAGCCGATTCTTTGGTCATGCAAAGCTCACCAAAAGCTTTGGCCTCTGCGGCTAAGCCGGCTTGCATACCGCTGTCGACACCGGTTTTTATCACATCAAGAATTTTCAGCGGTGCCGGATAATTACCCTGGGTTTTGTTCAGGGTTTGCTTGCGTGCCTGGTTAAATAAAATATTGCGGCCAAACTGGGTGCGCTCCAGCACTTTACCAAGCAGATTTAATTTCGGCTGTCCGCGCAGTGGTTTACCTTTTAGTGCACGCTTAACAGCAGCGTCAAGTAAAATACTGTTTGCCACCACTTCGTCCACCAGCCCGGCTTTTTTGGCCTGTACTGCACGCAGTTGCTTGCCGGTTAAGATCATATCCAGTGCTTTTTGCAGGCCAACCAGGCGTGGCAGGCGCTGTGTACCGCCGCTGCCGGGTAATAAGCCCAGTTGTACTTCAGGCAACCCCAGCACCGTTTTACTGTCATTGCTGGCAACTCTGGCATGACATGCCATGGCCAGCTCTAAACCACCACCCAGACAAGGGCCATGAATCGCCGCCACTAACGGGATAGATAATTGCTCAAGCTGATCAAACATTTGCTGGCCCATACGGCCAATAGCCTGTGCTTCTTCGGCAGTTTTACAGCCGTCCAGCATTGAAATATCGGCCCCGGCAATAAAAGAGTCAGGCTTGCCGCTGATAAACACCAGGCCTTTTAACTGGCTGTTGGCTTTTATCTGTGCCAGCAGCGCAGATATTTCATCAGCAAACGCAGCTTTTAATACGTTCATTGACTCACCGGCGATATCCATTGTGATAACGCCAACCTGATCGTCGCGAATTTGCAGGCTAAAACCCGTTGTTGTTGTCATTATTCTGTCTCCACTATCATCGCCGCGCCCAAGCCACCTGCTGCACAGGCTGTTGTTAAGCCAATACCGCCACCACGGCGTTTTAATTCATTCAGAGTTTGCACGATTAAACGGGTACCGGTTGCAGCAAACGGGTGACCATAAGCCAGCGAGCCGCCCTGAACGTTAAATTTGCTCATATCAATGTCACCGATAGCAGCTGAGCGCCCCAGCTTTTCTTCGGCAAATTTTTTACTGGCAAACATTTTCACGTTAGCCAGAGTTTGCGCTGCAAAAGCTTCGTGCATTTCAATCAGCGTTAAGTCATTTAAAGACATACCGGCGCGGTCCAGCGCAATAGGCGTGGCATAGGATGGCCCCATCAGCATGTCGTCATACACGTCAATAGCAGCAAAAGCATAACTGCGGATATAGCCCAGCGGCGTATACCCCAGCGCCTTAGCGCGGCTTTCTGTCATCATTAACACCGCAGATGCACCGTCGGTCAGCGGTGTGCTGGTGGCAGCCGTTACGGTGCCGTGTACACGGTCAAATACCGGTTTTAATTTGCTGTAAGATTCCAGCTTAGAATCCTGGCGGATATTGTTATCGATATCTAAAAAGCGTGAATAGGGCTCAACGTGTGCTGTCATTACTTCATCTTTCATCACACCGCTTTGCCAGGCCTGGGTGGCTAAACTGTGCGAGCGGTGCGCCAGCGCATCCTGATCGGCCCGGCTGATATTATGGGTTTTTGCCATTTGTTCAGCAGTATCACCCATTGATAAGCCCGTACTGTACTCAGCCACCGCCGGCGGCACTGGCAGTAAATCTTTTAAACCTAAACGGCGGAAAATAGCCAGTTTCTGGCCGAAAGTACGTGCTTTGTTTAAATCTACCAGCGCCCGGGCAAGCTTTTTACTGACACCAATTGGCAAGACTGAGCTGGAATCGGCTCCGCCCGCTAAACCTATTTGGGTAATACCGGCCATCATCGACTCAGCCACACTGACAACAGACTGAAAACTGGTAGCACAAGCCCGCGTAACGCTGTACGCATCGGTATGCACATTCATACCGGTACCCAATACAATTTCGCGCGCAATATTCGGTGCTTCCGGCATTTGCACCACCTGGCCATACACCACCTGCTCAACCAGTTTTGCCTCCAACTCGCTTCTGATCAGCAGCTCGTTTACCACCAGTTTGCCCAAATCCAGCGCTGAAATACCATGAAATTCAGTAGCCTGTTTGGCAAATGGGGTACGCAGCCCCCGGACAATAGCGATCCTGTCGCCCTGGCGGGTGGTAAGTTTAATTGGCGAGCTCATAGTGTTCCTCTTGTTATCAATATTACAGGTCTGACCTGTATTGTTAAGATCGATTGTAACGACAGTCGCTGAAAATTAAAACACTTGTTTTAATGCAAACGGAACCATATTTAGGTTATAACGTCTTAGCCTAGCCCGTTTTTTCGGTCAATGGCGATAAAACAACCAATAAATCCAATTAATTAAGACAGATAACATTATGGTGAATGCGTTTTCAGGCTTAAAAGCCTATCTGGACAGCCAGGTACTGGGTCAATCTGAACTTACTGAAGGTATTTTGCTGGCATTACTGGCAAATGGTCATTTACTGGTAGAAGGCCCGCCGGGGCTGGCCAAAACCCGGGCCGTAAATGCGCTGGCACATGGTGTTGAAGGCCAGTTCCACCGCATTCAGTTTACACCGGATTTATTACCGGCCGATTTAACCGGCACCGACATTTACCGCCCCGAAACCGGCCAGTTTGAATTTCAAAGCGGCCCGCTGTTTCATCATATTATTCTGGCTGACGAAATAAACCGTGCTCCGGCCAAGGTGCAGTCTGCCTTGCTGGAAGCGATGGCAGAAAAACAGGTGACCGTTGGCCGTAAAACTTACCCGTTGCCAGAACTGTTTCTGGTTATGGCGACACAAAACCCGCTGGAGCAGGAAGGCACCTACCCTCTGCCTGAAGCCCAGCTTGACCGCTTTTTGCTGCATTTAAAAGTTGATTACCCGGATGCCGCCACTGAACTGTCGATATTGAAATTAACCCGCGGCGAAGCACTGTCTGGCGCCCAGGCTGCGGTATCCCCCATCAGCCAGGTTGATATCTTCGCTGCACGTAAAGCTATCTTACAACTGCATATGGCAGACAGCCTGGAGCACTATATAGTGCAGCTGATTATGGCTACCCGCAATGCTAAGGCATACAGCGATAAATTGGCCAGTTGGATTGGCTATGGCGCCAGCCCCCGTGCCACTATTGCTGTAGAGCGCTGTGCCCGCGCCAAAGCCTGGCTGGCTGGCCGTGACTTTGTTACGCCCGATGATATTCAGGCGGTATTTCATAACGCCCTGCGCCACCGTTTAATTCTGACCTATGCCGCTGAAGCTGAAGGCATCACCACTGATGATGTACTGAGCGAAATTCTGCGCCTGGTGCCGTCGGCCTGATATGAGCGTTCAGTTGTCTGCCCAGCAATGGCTGGCACAAAACGGCACTAACGGCACCATGCCTGGCCTGGCAGAGCTGCTGTGGTACCAGCGTTACACCAAGGTGCTGAATTTAACCCCCGGTATGGCAATCCAAAGCAAACTGGCGGGGACGTATCTGGCTAAAAGTAAAGGCCGCGGCATGGAGTTTGACGAGGTACGGCATTATCAGAGCGGAGATGATGTACGCACCATCGACTGGCGTGTTACTGCCCGTACCGGCAAAGTACATACTAAGCTGTTTCGCGAAGAAAAAGAGCGGCCGGTGTTTATTCTTACCGATCTTGGCAGTAGCATGCGCTTTGGCTCCAGCTTGCTGTTTAAGTCGGTACAGGCTACGCACTTAGCCGCGCTGATTGCCTGGCACGTTAAACAGCGTGGCGACAAACTCGGTGGCCTGGTATTTAGCCAGCAGCAACACTTTGAACTTAAACCGCAAAGCCGCAGCCATGGTGTATTGCGTTATTTTCATGCGTTAACAGAAGTGCATCAAAGCAGCAGCGGTAACCGTGGCCTGAGTTTAAACGAAGCCCTCAGCCAGTTACGCCGTTTGGTGCGCCCCGGTAGCCTGGTTTATCTGTTGTCTGACTTTAACGATTTTAACGACGATGGCCTGCGCCATATCCGCGCAATTCGTCAGCACAACGAGGTAACCTGCTGCCCGATCAGTGATCCGCTGGATTTAATGTTGCCGGTAAACAGCCATGGCATCGCCGCGGTAAGTGACGGCACTGACACCGGTTATATTGAACTTGGCAGCAGTACACTCAAACAACGTTATGCCAGCCAGCAGCAAGATGCCCGGCAGTTGTTACAGCAGCATATCAGTCAGCTTGGCTGTAAATGGCTGCCGGTTAGCGCTGCCGAGCCGGTACTAAGCCAATTAGAGAGAAAGTGGTATGGCTGATACACACTCGCCGTTAGACCAGCTTGCCGACATCAGTGAACCAGCATTGCAAACAGGCTTTGCGCTGGCGCCACTTTGGTGGTTGCTATTAATCGTGGTGCTTTCTGCTCTGGTGTACTTGCTGCTGCGACTGTATAAACGCTGGCGTTATTTCGCGGCAAAACGCCAGGCTTTACAGCTACTGGAACAGATTTCTATCGAACCCGATGCTGCAGCACAAATTAATCAGCTGCTAAAACGGGTGCTACAGCATTACCAGCCGGCACACCCTGCACTGTCAATGCCGACACAGCAATGGCAAAGCTGGCTGGCACAGCAACACAGCAAGCCGCTACCGGATCTGTCCAGCCTGTTATACCGCTCTGGTAGCGACAGCAACGCCAATGAACAGTTTTATCAGTTTGCCAAAGCCTGGCTTAGCCGCTATAGCGGCAAAGCACAACCCAACGTAACCAACAGCACGGAGGCTGCCAATGCTTGATTTTGGTTACCCCTGGCTGGCGCTACTGGCACTGGTGCCTTTACTACTGCGATTAAAACGCCAGGCAACCTCTGAGGCTGCGTTAACCCTGCCCGCTCTGGCTAAACTGGCTTCATCTGATAAACAAGTTGATCGCAGTTGGCTAAGTTTAAGCTCTGCACTGGCATTGCTGATCTGGCTGTTACTGGTGTTATGCGCCACACAGCCACGCTGGCTGGGCGAGCCGGTATCTTTGCCACAACAGGGGCGGGATTTAATGCTGGCACTGGATTTATCCGGTTCAATGGAAATTGCTGATATGCAGCATCAGGGCCAGAGTATTAACCGGCTTGACGCAGTAAAACTGGTTGTCAGCGACTTTATCAAACGCCGTCAGGGTGACAGAATCGGTTTAATTTTATTTGCTGATGCGGCTTATCAGCAAACACCGCTGACCTTTGATTTAACTACCGTACAAAAAATGCTGGATGACAGTGTACTGCGCCTAGTTGGCACCCGCACGGCTATTGGTGAAGCCATAGGTTTAGCGGTAAAACGGCTGAATACTTATGAAAGCTCAAACAAAGTGCTTATTTTGCTAAGCGACGGTGCCAATACCGCCGGTAATATTCAACCACTTGAAGCGCTGCAACTGGCCAAAGCCGCCGGGGTAAAAATTCATACTGTTGGCGTAGGTGCAGAACAAATGATGCAACAAAGCGTATTTGGCCGGCGCATGATTAACCCGTCCCAGGATCTGGACGAAGCCTTATTAACCCGGCTGGCCAGCGAAACCGGCGGCCGTTACTTCCGGGCCCGTGATTTAAATGAGCTAAACCAGATTTACCAGTTGATAGACCAGTTGGAACCGATTGAACGCGACAGCGTAACCTACCGGCCACAACGCAGCCTGCTGCACTGGCCGCTGGCGCTGGCGCTATTGCTGTCATTTGTGCTGGCAGCTCGTAACATATACTGGCGTGGAGTAATTAAACATGCTGGCTGATTTTCACTTTTTACGCCCTTTATGGTTACTCGCTGGCCTGCCGGTGCTGTTGTTTGGTGTACTGCTGTATTACTACCGCCGTGAACAAAGCCCCTGGCACAGCCTTATTGCTCCGCATTTACAGCACGCATTACTCGGCGGCCAGCTACTGGTAAAAAAACAACCCCTAGCATTACCATTGCTAATGCTGTGCTGGCTTATTACTACAGTGGCACTGGCAGGCCCCAGTTGGCAAAAACTGCCGCAACCGGCATTTGCGCTGAAAAAAGCTACCGTATTGGTACTGGATATGTCGTTGTCGATGCGCGCAACCGATATGGCACCAGACAGGCTGACACAACAACGCTTCGCCGCGCTGGATTTTGCCGGGCAGTTAAAAGAAGGCGAGCTGGCTCTGCTGAGTTTTGCCGGTGATGCCTTTGTTATTTCGCCACTTACGCCGGATCACAATAATATCCGTTTACTGATCCCGGATTTAAAACCCGAAATTATGCCGGCACAGGGCTCTAACTTACTGGCGGCGTTACAGCAGGCAGATAAACTGCTGCGCCAGGCCGGTTATATCAGAGGCGACGTGGTTGTTTTTGCTGATGGCTTTGACAATAACAGTTTAAAAGACATTCAGGATTTTCTGAATAACTGGCCCCACCGGCTGTCAGTGTTAGGTTTTGGTACCGAGGCCGGTGCACCGGTTAAACTGGAAAACGGCGAGCTGCTAAAAACTGCTACCGGTGCCGTAGTTATACCCAAACTGCCGCAAACCCAGTTAGCTGCATTGGCTAAACGTAGCGGCGGCGTTTATGCACAGGCTACTGCCTCTGCTAACGCGCTGGATAGTCTGCTTAACTTACCGCCGCTTTCCGCACTGGACCAGGCTGATGCAGGTAAGCAAATACAGGGCGATCAATGGCAGGACAATGCCATTTATCTGGTCTGGTTATTATTACCGCTGCTACTGCTACAACGTAAATACAGCAGCCTGCTTAGCCTGGGTGTACTAATGCTGTTGCCCTATCAAGCCGATGCCGCAGAATGGCGCGACTTGTGGCAAACCAAACAACAGCAGGCCATACAAGATTATGCCAGTGGTAACTTCACTTCAGCACAAAACAAGTTTAGCGATCCCCTGTGGCAAGGTAATGCTGCCTACCGCAGTGGTGACTACACCGCAGCAGAGCAGGCATTTCGTCAGGCGGCAGAGCAAAACCCGGATAAAGATGCATTACACAACCTGGGTAACAGCCTGGCACAGCAGCAACGTTATGAAGAAGCGTTGGCAGCTTATCAACAAGCTTTAGAATACAGTAAAGACTTTACCCCGGCACAGCAAAATGCCGATTTGATGCAACAGCTGCTACAACAACAGGAACAGGAACAACAACAAAAGCAGGAGCAGCAGGATCAACAGCAACAGGATGGCGAGAAACAACAACAGCAAGACGCTGATGGCGAACCGCAAAGCAATGATAATGCCGATAGCGAAGGCGACACCGACAGTGAGTCACAGCAACAGCAAACCGAGCAACAACAGCAAAATGCTGAACCAGAGCAGCAAGAACAAGCTGAACAGCAACCAATGCAGACAGAAGAAGATGTACAGCCTGATGCAACTGAACAACAGCAAGCCGTGCATGAAACCTGGCCTAATGCTACGCCTGAAGAGCAACAGCAATTGGATAATCTGCTACGCAAAGTGCAGGACGACCCTGCCCTGCTACTACGCAATAAAATGTATTTAGAGTATTTAAAACGCCAACAACAGCGTTTGCCCAAGGGAGTTGATGAACAATGGTAAAAGGTGTTCTGCTGGCGGCCGTGCTGCTGCTGAGTTTACCGTTACAGGCACTGACACAGCTTAGCGCCAGCGTAGATAAAAACCCGGCCTTACGCGGTGAAGCTGTTACGCTTGAAGTTACAGCTAACACCCGGGTTGCAGCCGATGCCATTAATTTCAGAGTACTGGAGCAGGATTTTACGGTAATGGTACCATCGGTCAGTACCAGTACCCAGATCATTAACGGCCAGTCGAGCCAGAGTACCATCTGGAGAGTTGTGCTGTTACCCAAAAAGGCTGGCAACTATACCATACCGGCTTTCACCCTACAGGGCCTTAACACACAACCTATAAGCTTAGAGGTGCTTAACGAAACGGCACAAACTAACAACAATAACAATGCCGAGCTGTTTCTGCAGGCCAATATCGAACAGCAGCAACTGTATGTTCAGCAATTAAGTTATTATCAGGTAACGATTTACTTTAATGGCGAGCTGCAGCGTGGTTCATTATCAGAACCACAGATGGATGGCGCCAGTGCTATGCAGGTTGGCCAGGATGCGGAAAGCACAGAGCTGGTTAACGGCATTCGCTACCGTACTATTACCCGCCGTTACGCCATTACACCGCAGCGCAGCGGCAGCTTTACCATCACTCCGCCAACGTTCAGCGGAGAAATGATTGACCGAGACAGCGCCCGTTACAACTATTTCGCCCGCACCAAAACAGTGGTGCAGCAAGCCGAACCGATAGATGTAGTGGTAAATGCCATTCCGGCTAACTTTCCGGGAAGCTGGCTGGTAGCTGGCCTGGTAACCTTAACAGAAGAGTGGAGCCCGGATATTACCGAGTTAAAACAAGGTGAACCGGTGACCCGGATTATTACGTTATCTGCAGTAGACGTCGCAGAAAACCAATTACCTGATTTAACCCAGGGTTTCCCTGAAGGCCTGCGGCTATACCAGGAGCAGCCACAAGCTAAAAGTGCTGAACGTAATGGCCGCCTGGTAGCACAGAAAATTTTTACCACTGCTGTTATTGCCAATACACCAGGCGAACTGGAACTGCCAGAAGTGTCTTTAGCCTGGTGGAACAGCCAAACCAACAAACTTGAACATGCCCGTCTGCCCGCCCGAACATTAAGTGTTGCAGAGGTTGCCGGCGCAGCAGAGCAAACCAGCACAATATCGCCAGCGCTAAATATTACCGCTCCGTTAACCGCACCAACCGGCAGCAGCGAAGCCTCACCATGGCAATGGAACTATACAAGCAGTGCTTTATTGGCTCTCTGGCTGTTAACCTTGTTTACAAGTTATGTGGTATGGCGCTTAAAAGCCCCCGTTAAGCCAGTCATACCAACACCGAGCCGGGTGCGCTTTAACAGCGCTGAACTTAAACGTGCCTGCAAGCAAGGTGATACTGCAGCTGCTAAAGCAGAACTATTGCGCTTTGCTCATCAGCAACTGGACAAACGTTGTCAGTCACTCACTGAGGTAAGTGCCTATATTCACTCAGCAGAGCTTAAAAACCAGCTTATTAAACTCAATGCAGCGCTGTATGGTAATAGTCATGCCTGGCAAGGCGAGCCACTGTGGCAAGCCTGGCAGCAATATAATGCAAGCAGACCAGAAGCCGGCACTGCAGACAAACTGCAGCCTCTTTATCCGCAATAGCAAGTTACCACTTATTAGCACACTTCACCCGCCCTGCCTGCATGCTTACCGTTTAACGCTGGTAAGCATGCACGCAACTTGTTAGCATAAATGAGTTAACTCAGCCTGATCCCGTATCAGGTATTTTTTTGTACTGTATTTTGGTTAACTTCATTTGGAGGTTAGCCACTGGTTTTTGGTTAGCCGCGGGTTAACCAAAGCTCAGAGTAGCGTAATAAGGAGAAACTGTTTTGGAAACAGGCACAATTATTTCATTGGGAATTTATTTTATCGCTATGCTGGCGATAGGTTTGTACGGCTACAAAACGTCCAGCGATGATGTTTCAGGCTATATGCTCGGTGGCCGGAAATTGGGCCCCAGTGTTACAGCGTTATCTGCAGGTGCTTCTGATATGAGCGGCTGGATGCTGTTAGGGGTGCCCGGAGCTATGTATCTGGCTGGTATCAGCAGCGCGTGGATCGCTGTAGGCTTACTTATTGGAGCCTATCTTAATTATGTCATCGTTGCACCAAGGCTGCGCGTTTACACTGAAGTAGCGAACGACTCCATTACCATTCCGGATTACTTTGAAAACCGTTTTGCCGATAAAACCCGCTTATTACGTATTGTATCCTCTGTCGTTATCGTTATTTTCTTTACACTTTACACCTCTTCAGGCGTAGTTGGCGGCGGTAAGTTATTTGAAAGCTCGTTCGGTTTAAGCTACGAGCTGGGTCTGTACGTAACCGCCGGTGTCGTGGTGGCGTATACCTTGTTTGGCGGCTTTTTAGCAGTAAGCATCACCGACTTTGTGCAAGGTTGCATTATGTTTGTCGCGCTGATCCTGGTGCCCGTAGTCGCCATTGATCATCTGGGCGGTTTAAGCTCTGTATTTTCGCAGGTCACAGCCCTTAATGCCGACTATATCAACCCCTTTACTAACGCAGAAACAGCTCAGGCATTGTCAGCCTTGGGTATTATCTCTTTGTTATCCTGGGGTTTTGGTTATTTTGGCCAGCCGCATATTATTGTACGCTTTATGGCAATACGCTCAGTCAGCGATATCAAAACTGCCCGCCGAATCGGTATGAGCTGGATGCTGGTGACGATCATCGGTGCTGTAATGACTGGCCTGGTGGGTATAGCTTATGTTGCCAATACCAAAATGACGTTAAGCGATCCTGAAACCATTTTTATTATATTTTCTGAATTCCTGTTTCATCCGCTCATTTCCGGCTTTTTACTGGCTGCAATTCTGGCTGCTATTATGAGTACAATTTCATCGCAACTGCTGGTAACGTCCAGTTCATTAACGGAAGATTTCTATAGAACCTTTATTAAACGCGATGCCAGCCAGCACGAATTGGTCATGGTAGGCCGTTTATCTGTGCTGGCAGTAGCCATGGTTGCCATTGTGCTGGCGTATGACAGAGACAGCTCTATTCTGAAGTTGGTGAGCAATGCCTGGGCCGGTTTTGGTTCGGCCTTTGGCCCTCTGGTCGTACTTAGCCTGTACTGGAAACGGATGACTTTTGCCGGTGCATTAAGTGGTATTATCAGCGGCGCAGCTACTGTTTTATTCTGGATTTTCGTACCAGTATTTGAAAACGGTGATACATTAAGCAGCGTGGTATATGAAATTGTACCCGGCGTTATTATCAGCACTGTAACTATCATTCTGGTAAGTAAACTAACAAAACAGCCCTCTGCTGAAGTAAAACAGCTATTCGAACAGATGTTAGTTAAGCTGAAACAGGCTTAAAAGTATCTGCTTTTACAGAACAGCCGGTGGGCAATAAAAAATTGTATCCCCGGCTGATAATTCTTTGCTAAATTACCAAGTAAGAGCTTTCTGTTGAGACCACACGTCTATGTACTTCTATGCGGCCCGCCAACCTATTCTTGATCGTAATAAAGCATTATACGCCTACGAATTGTTATTTCGCGACGGCCTTGAGAATGCATTTCCGGACATAGACGCTGATGAAGCAACGTCACGTATGGTCGAAGGCAGCCAGTTTAGTTTCGGCTTAGATGAATTCCTTGGCGATAAACCCGGTTTTATTAATTTTACGCTGGACACGCTGCAAAAAAAATATCCCAGTATGCTGCCCAAAGAACAGGTCGTAATAGAAATACTCGAAACTATACAACCTGGTAAACGCTTACTGGCAGAATGTCAGGATTTAAAAGAAAAAGGCTATGTGCTGGCTTTGGATGATTATATTCACCAGCCGGTATGGCGACACTTTTATCCTTTTATCGATATTATAAAGATCGATTTCCGTTCTACCTCAACCGATACTATTGCCGATATTAAGCAAGCTATTGCTGATTTCCCGCATATCAAATTGCTGGCAGAGAAAGTAGAAACAAACGAAGAGTTTCAGGTTGCCCTTGATCTTGGTTTTAGTTACTTCCAGGGGTACTTTTTCTCCAAACCCGAAATGATGCAAAGCAAAGCCTTGTCACCTGCACAAATGACGCTGGCAGAATTGCTGTATGAAACCTCTAAATCAGATCTGGATCTTGGTAAAATTACTCAGATATTTCAAAGAGATGTACACTTATCCTACAAGTTGCTACGTTACAGTAACTCAACCATTTTTAAACGTCGCTCAGAAATTGAAACCATAAAGCAGGCGCTGGTAGTATTAGGCCAGGCCGAGCTGAAGAAATTTTTGTCGTTATTATTTACCTCTCAAATCAGCAGTGATAAACCGGCAGAGCTGATGCGTTTATCAATGACACGGGCGCGTTTTGCCGAAGGTATTGCCGAACTGCATGGCAAAGTGGATACCGCCAAAGCCTTTCTTACCGGTATGATGTCGCTAATGGATGCCATACTCGACGAGCCAATCGACAGCGTAATGAACAAACTGCCTTTGGCCAGAGAAATTAAAGATGCGCTGGTCATGCGACAAGGTGTGTTGTCTGAGTACATTACCCTGATCCAATTTTATGAACATGGCCAGTGGCAAGAAGCTAACCAGGCAATAAGCATGCTGCAATTTCTACCAGACAAAGTACCTGATGCCTATCATACTGCAGTGCAATGGGCGAATGAGCAAATGAAAGCCCTTGGAGATTAATCGCAAGGGCTACCCAGGTTAGTTATAGCTCAGATAGGGGCCAATTTTGGCCGCTAGTTTATCGCCAATACCTTTGACCTGAGTTAACTGCGCCTGATCTTTAATTGGGCCGTTTTCAGCAATATGATCCAGCACGGCTTGAGCTTTTTTCTTGCCCAACCCAGGAATGGCCTCAAGTTGCTCCAGTGTAGCGTTATTGATATTTACTTTTTGTACCGTGTGCGCAGCAGCACTGGCTTTGGTAACCTCAGCTGCAGGTTTTGTCTGAGCCAGGCACTGATTTGCAGTTAAGGTTAATAATGTCATACCTACAGCAATAGCTAACTTTTTCATCGTTTCATCCTTAAAGTGCTCTCCTATCCCTGAAGACTCCCTCGACTACAGCCTGACAAACCTCGGTTGACATTATTCCGGCAGGCAGGCTACCCAATCAGCATCGGAGATCTATAAATGCCAACACCTTTTAAATTAGCCAATAAATTCACATTTGCAAATATTAATTAACCTTGATGTCATTTAAGCAAAAAATAACATTCAGCGCTAATTAAGACATCTGCCACTAAGCTGCAAACAGGAGCTTAAAAAAGGTACTGATGTGGGTTGAAGAAACAAAGATAAGTCTTTGACACACATTGATGATTGCCGCTGAATTAATAGTTCGGTACAGTACCGCTGATACATTCTGGAGAGAACAATGCTTCGCACTAAGGTACTTCTGATCATAATGGCGCTGCTATTCAGTGCTGCTACTTCGGCAATGACATCGCCCAAACGGCCTGCAGTAACAAAAGAACAAGCGGCAACACTGGCCCAGCAGAGATATCCGGGTAAAATCGTTAAAGTTCAGACCGAACAACAAAATTATCGCATCAGGGTGTTACAATCTGATGGTCGTGTGGTAACTGTATTAGTTGATGGCCGTTCCGGCCAGGTGCAAAGGGAAGGAAATTAATGCGTTTATTAGTTGTTGAAGATGAAAACCTGCTGGCTCAGCAAATTAAAGAACAATTGCAGCAGCAACAATTTAGCGTTGACGTTGCGGTAGATGGTGACGACGGCTGGTTCAAACTGTCTGAATACCCCTACGATCTGGCCATTATTGATATCGGCCTGCCTAAAATGGATGGCCTGACGCTGATCCGTAAAGCCAGACAAAAAGCGCTTAAAACACCGATTATTGTATTAACTGCCCGCGGCAGTTGGCAGGAAAAAGTTGAAGGCCTCGATGCCGGTGCTGATGACTACCTGACCAAACCCTTTCATACTGAAGAGCTACTTGCCCGTTGCAATGCATTAATCCGCCGTGCCGCCGGACAACCAGAGCCTACCCTGTCTGCAGGCCCTATCGCTCTGAATAGCCGTACTCAACAGGTTTGGGTGTGCGAAGAAGAAATAAACCTGACCGCCTACGAGTATAAAGTGCTGGAATACTTCATGCTTAACCCGAATAAGGTTATTTCCAAAACAGAACTGACTGAGCATATTTATGATCAGGACTTCGATTTGGACAGCAATGTTATTGAAGTTTTTGTGCTGCGTCTGCGTAAAAAGCTCGACCCTGATGGCGAAACCAAGCCAATAGAAACATTGCGTGGCAGAGGCTACCGCTTCACAATGACAGTAGCCTGATATGACGCTGTCATTAAAGCTGAGGCAGTTGCTGATCAGCATTTTTTTACTGCTGTTGCTACTTCCCAGCTCTTTTCTGGCTATTGATCGGGCATTTTATACCCAGCTTCTGACTAACACAGAACAGAAGCTGGAAGTACACATGTACGCTATGTTATCTGAACTTAGCGTATCCGAAGACAAAGTAGAGTTAATCAATAATACTTTGGCACCAGATTTTTACCGGCCAGATTCCGGCCTGAGCGCTTTTGTTACCCATGAACAGGACTTGGTCTGGCAGTCAGACTCGTCACTGAACCAGAATTTCGTACCGCCGCTAGAGCAACTGCCACCAGGCGAGCATTTATTCCGCTCTGTTACACAGCATGGTGTGGAATACTGGGTTTTGTCGATCTCGTTACTATTTGATGCCGAAGAATATACCCGGCCACTGAGTATGCATGTAGTGCAAACCCATGAGCGTCTGATAGCACCTCAAAAGACATTTCGTGCCACATTAATTCAATGGTTTATCGGTATTGGTATTATGCTGCTGTTGTTAATGCTGCTGGCCTATTACTGGACCACTAAACCTTTGTCACAGCTCGATCATGAAATACGCCGCGTTGAAAACGGCAGCCAGGAGCAACTTACCGGCCGTTATCCTGCAGAGCTTACCATTCTTAAAGAAGATTTAAATTTACTGCTGCAAAACCAAAACCGGCAAAAACAGCGCTACCGCCATCATCTTAGCGATCTGGCTCACGCCCTGAAAACACCAGTGGCGGTATTACAAACCTCAGCTCTAAGCCAGCAACCTGAGCTTAAAGAGCAGCTTGACCGTATTACTGCCATGATTGAGCATCAGTTAAAACGTGCCAGCAGCTCCGGCCAGGACATCTGGAAAAAACAAATTGCGGTTAAGCCATTAATAGAGAAGCTAACTTCTGCATTGCAGAAAATTCACCGTGATAAGAATGTCGCTTTTGATGTAGATTGCGCAGCTAATGCGGTATTTCGCGGCGATGAAACAGACTTAATGGAAATTCTTGGCAATCTGCTCGACAATGCAAGTAAAGCCTGCCGGCATCAGGTGCATGTTACTATTCGTCAGAACCCATTTAGCCTCTGTGTTGAAGACGATGGCCCCGGTGTACCGGTGGCAAAACGTAAACAGCTGTTTGAGCGCGGTACCCGGCTGGATACCTATCGCGAGGGCCATGGCGTAGGGTTAGCCATTGTTGCCGAACTGGTAGAATCTTATTCCGGTGAACTGGTATTGGATGACAGCCCGCTGGGCGGCGCCCGTTTTAGCGTAAAATTTAACTAATATACACTCTGCGCTGTCCTGACGCTGATCGTACCGGGCAAACCATCCGTAATGACATACAGAATATTTAATTTGAGTTGGATAGCACCTGATGGAACTTAATAACCCTGCGGTAATAAAAATTAAAAACTTACGTTTACGTACCTATATCGGTATTAAAGACGAAGAAATAAACAATAAGCAAGATGTTGTGATCAATGCAAAAATTCATTACAGCGCTAATGATGCCGCCAATACTGACGATATGGACAAGGCGCTTAACTACCGCACTATTACAAAGAAAATTATCGCTCTGGTAGAACAACAACGTTTTTCGTTGCTGGAAAAACTGACAGCAGAAGTGTTGGCGATTGCCGCTGAGCACCCTTCTGTGCGTTATGCCGAAGTAGAAATTGATAAACCACATGCTCTACGTTTTGCCGACTCCGTATCGCTTACCCTGTCGCTGAATAAATAACTTCTATACTAAAGTTATCTCCAACGTTGGCGGCAAGGTTTATTTATGCATATTTTACTGACCGGCGGCACCGGTTTAATTGGCTCAGCGCTGGTAAAACACTGGCTTAACCAGCATAAGCTGGTAGTGCTGACACGAAATCCCAACCGCGCTAAGCAGCAACTGGGGCCAGAAGTGAGCACCGTGCAGTCAGTGCCGCAGGTTGATTTTAATCAGATTGATGCGGTAATTAACCTTGCTGGCGAACCTATTGTTGGTAAACGCTGGAGCAACAAACAAAAACAAGTGTTGTGTGAAAGCCGCTGGGCGATAACAAAACAGCTGGTTGCTGCTATAAAAGCTGCCAGCTCGCCACCTTCGGTTTTAATCAGTGGTTCTGCCATCGGTATTTATGGCCGCCAGCAACAACAGTTTATTGACGAAGACTATCAGCCGTTTCATGCTGAGTTTTCCTCTGAGCTATGCCAGCGCTGGGAACAACTGGCGCTTGAGGCTCAGTCTGCCAAGACCCGCGTCTGCTTATTACGTACCGGTATTGTACTGGCAAACGAAGGTGGAGCATTAAAAAAGATGTTACCACCATTTAAGCTCGGTTTGGGTGGCCGTATTGGCAATGGTGAGCAGTATATGTCGTGGCTGCATTTGCACGATATGCTACGATTAATTGATTTTTTGCTGCAACACCCTACCTTAACCGGCGCCTTTAACGCTACCGCGCCAAACCCGGTAACCAATGCAGAATTCTGTCGGCAACTGGCCAGGATATTACACCGCCCTGCGGTACTGCCGATACCGGCTTTTGTGCTTAAGCTTATGCTGGGTGAAATGGCCGATCTGCTACTGACCGGCCAGCGGGTTATACCGGCAAAACTGCAACAAGCCGGTTTTACATTTAACTATCCTCAACTACCCGATGCACTAAAGGCGCTGCAAGGTTAACCCTGCAGCACTTTACGCATTAACTGGGCTCCGGGCATACGCAGTAACCGCTTTAGCTGCCACCAGCCCAGTAAAGTTACGGCAACAACACCCAGTACCGGCCCAAGCCACCATAAGGTGTAATGCGGCTGAAAAGGTAAATTAAACACCCGCTGCTGTACTATCACCAGCATCAACTCTGCCAGGATAGTAGCAAATAAACCGGCCATCGCCCCCAGCAAAGCAAACTCCAGTATCAGCGCATTACGTAAGAATGCATACTGGGCACCTAAAGTGCGCAAAATGGCCAGTTCCTGCTCACGTTGTTCCAGCGTAGCCTGTACCTGAGCCACCAGCACTAACCCGGCTGCCAGACAGATAATCACCAGAATAAAACTGAGTGCTACTGTCACTTGTTCAATAATATCGTTTACCTGTTTAATAATAGTATCTACGCTTATTACGGTTACCGTTGGCATTAAGCGGGCCAGCTGGTTTAACAACTGATTACGCTCAGCATCCAGATAAAATGCCGTAATATAGGTAGCAGGAAAATCTGCCAATAAGTCGGGGCTTAGAATCATGTAAAAATTAGGCTGCAAACTATTCCAGTCCACTTTACGGATGCTGCTTACCTGAGCCATTATCGGCTCACCACCAACTGAAAACACCACCGAATCACCCAGCTTTAAGGCCAACCGCTCGGCCAGCTCAGCTTCCACCGATACCTGAGCCGTAGAATCTCTGTCAAACCAGTTACCTGCAGTGATCTGATTATTGGCTGGCAGCTCTGACAACCAGGTCAGGTTTAGCTCACGCCCTACCCCAACACGCTGCTGACTGCGATCTTCCTTAGTAGCTTCTTGCTGCAGCTGTTCATCATTAATTGACATTAAGCGGCCACGCACTACTGGATAATAGCTGTCCAGCTGCAATGCATGTTGTGTAGCAAATTGGTTAAGGTCACTGCGTTGCTGCTCAGTAATATTAACCAAAAACTGGTTTGGCGCCCCCGCAGGGATCTGCTGCTGCCATTGACCAATTAACTCTGCGCGCAAAAAATATAATAGTAATGCCAGAAAAATGGCCAGGCTGAACGTAATTAACTGAAAACTATTTGCCCAAAGCCTGCGGCGCAAATTAGCTAATGCCAGGCGCCTGGCGCTGCTTTGCCCGGCAGCTACCGGCTTAGCCAGCCGAACCAGCAAGCTGGCGCTTCCCAGCAGCAGTAAGGCAAATAAGCCGCACAGTGCAAATAAGCCAACACTTAAGACAAACTCACCGCTAAACAGCCACATCAGGCCCCAAATGGCCACAGCACCTGAAACCAGTTGCAGTTTATCCAGCCCCAGATTTATTGTCGGCTGTTTTAATACATCAATCGCCGCAGTTTGCGACAACCGCCACATAGGCCGGGCTGCAAATAACAAGGCACAAATAACACAGGTGAGTATACCCAGCCAAAGTGGCCGCCAATTGAATTCTGCTCTGTAATCGCTAAGAAACTGTGTAATACCCCACTGTGCAGCTTCAATGGTTAACTGCCCTGCAATAGCACCGCAGAACAGACTAAACAGCACAACCAGAAACAAATGGCTGCCATAAATAAGCCTGATTTGCATGGTAGTAGCACCCAGCGCCTTAATTACCGCTACCGACTGCGTATGACGCTGGCTATAGCGCCCAGCAGCCACAGCAGCAGCACAGGCCGCCAGAACGATACCAAGCAAACCGGCAAGCAATAAAAAGCGCTCTGCGCGCTCCAGGGCACTGCCAATAGCTGACTCACGGTCCATATCCTGCCAGCGTTGATGCGCAGTAAGTTGAGGTGTCATCTGGGCTTCAAAATTAGCAAGGTCTGAAGCGGCACCGGCAAACAAATAGCGATAGCCAATACGGCTGCCGGGTTGCACAATTTGTGTTGCTTCCACATCATCCAGATGCATCAGTACACGTGGCGCTCCGCCAAAAACACTTAGTGGCGCGTCAGGTTCATTAGCAATAACACCGTTTACGGTAAGGCTTAGCATGCCTATCTCAATTTGATCACCCGGCGCTATGCCCATTAAGTTGAACAAACGCTCTTCAACATAAACCGAACCGGGTGCCAGGCTGGCATACTCACCAGAGTTGACATCTGCCGACGCTCTGAGTAACAGCTCGCCCCGTAACGGATAGCCACCACTAACCGCTTTTATCGTTGCAAGTTGCATGCTGTCACCGGCAAACAGCATAGAGTCAAACTGCATTTGCTGCGCCGTGGCCAGATTATTCTGCTGGGCAAGTTCAATCACCGCCGTATCAAATGGCTGGCTTGAGCGCAAAACTTTATCTGCCGCGATAAACTGGGCGCTGCGTTGCATCAGTGCACTTTTTACACCTTGCGTAATACCGCTAAGGCTAACCACTGAGCCGACAGCCAAAAACAAAGCAAAGGCGATAACCCACAGCTCGCCGCGGCGTAATTCACGCCAGAACAGGCGCCAGGCAATACTAGCCCACATGCGCCATCTCCTCTTTTGCTGTCACAAAACGCCCGGCCTGCATACGATATTGTCGCTGGCAGCGCCCTGCCAGTTCATCATTATGTGTTACCAGCACCAGTGTAGTACCCTGCCCGGCATTTAAACTAAACAGTAAATCTTCAATTTTACGTCCTGTTGCAGCATCAAGGTTTGCAGAAGGCTCGTCGGCAAACAACACTGCCGGCCGGGTAATAAATGCTCTGGCTATTGCAACCCGCTGTTGCTCACCACCAGATAATTGCGCCGGATAAAAATGCGCCCGCTCAGCCAGGCCAACCTGCTGCAACAATTCAAGCCCACGCTGTTTAGCCTGTTTATCGCCAGCCAGCTCTGCCGGTAAAGTAACGTTTTCCAAAGCGGTAAGGCTGGGTAATAACAAAAAAGACTGAAATACAAAACCAACATCTCTGGCACGGATTGCCGCCCGTTGATCTTCTGACAAAGTATGCAGCTTATGCCCGGCCAGGTGTACTTCACCTGCCGTAGGCACATCCAGCCCCGCCAACAAACTGAGTAATGTAGATTTACCGGAGCCTGAAGCACCGACAATAGCAACCGTCTCTGCGCGATTGATCGTCAAACTGATATCATGCAGGATAGTGAGTGAACCATCGGTAACTTTAACGCTCTTAGCCAGGTTAACCGCTTTTATATGAACTTCAGGTATTTTCATTATGCGTATTTTCTTAATTTTGTTAATCGGATTCTTCAGTCAGGCCTGCTTCGCACAAAAAATGTTGATCCTGGGCGACAGCCTCAGCGCAGCGTATGGCATGCAACAGCAGCAAAGTTGGCCACACCTGCTGCAACAGCAACAACAAGACTGGCAGCTGATCAATGCCAGTATCAGCGGTGAAACAACCGCTGGCGGGCTAGCGCGTTTACCCGCTCTGCTAACACAACATAAACCAGACGCGGTACTCATTGAGCTTGGCGGTAACGATGGCCTGCGCGGCTTTGCCATTGACACCGTACAAGCAAACCTGAACAGCATTATTTCACTGATACTGCAGAATAATGCCGTGCCGGTGTTAATGCAAATACGCATTCCACCAAACTATGGACCACGCTATGGCAAACAGTTCAGCGATTTGTATCCGCAATTGGCAGAAAAACATCAAATAACCTTGTGGCCGTTTTTTATGGACGACATCGCTGTTAATAGCGAACTCATGCTGCCGGATGGCATACATCCGAACAGCAAAGCACAGCCACTGATTAGCGAATTTGTCGGCAAGCTGCTGGCGACGTTAAAAACTGACTAACGGATTTTGAAACAGGATAGGTAAAGACTCAAGGATGAGTTTGTTAGCGGATGTGTATTGGTAATTTACTGCTAAGACGCGAAGTGGCGTCCCCTAGGGGATTCGAACCCCTGTTACCGCCGTGAAAGGGCGGTGTCCTAGGCCTCTAGACGAAGGGGACACAGTAACAGATGACAATAAATGATGAAGTGGCGTCCCCTAGGGGATTCGAACCCCTGTTACCGCCGTGAAAGGGCGGTGTCCTAGGCCTCTAGACGAAGGGGACACAGTAACAGATGACAATAAATGATGAAGTGGCGTCCCCTAGGGGATTCGAACCCCTGTTACCGCCGTGAAAGGGCGGTGTCCTAGGCCTCTAGACGAAGGGGACGCAAAGACATTCATTCAAATTTTAGATTTATTGGCGTCCCCTAGGGGATTCGAACCCCTGTTACCGCCGTGAAAGGGCGGTGTCCTAGGCCTCTAGACGAAGGGGACGCACTAAAAAATCTTGGTGGAGCTAAGCGGGATCGAACCGCTGACCTCTTGCATGCCATGCAAGCGCTCTCCCAGCTGAGCTATAGCCCCACACTTTTGTGCTTTTTGCTAACCTGCGTTAGCGCTGAACACGGGGCGCATTCTAGGGTGCCACTGAAAATGTGTCAACAGTTTTTTCAGCAGCTTTTATCGTTCGGGCGTTTTTTAAACGCAATGCTGAATTTGCAGACAAAAATTGCTGAAATTACAGGCTTTATAACAGCTTAGCGAAAGATTTAACCATACCACTGTAAGGCTGCCTCAGGTAACAGGAAAAAACCTTGTTGCATTTGCCTGTCAGCATCGTGTTATGGCTGTTTTTTGTATAAACTAAGCCACATCAGATAAGCGGTAAGCACGGTATATAAGACCTGCGTTACTTTAAAAAGGATTTTCACTATGTACGAAAAGTACTACGGGTTAAAGGAACGACCATTTCAGCTTACACCAAGCCTGAACTTATTTTATGCCAGCAAACTGCATAAACGCGCCCTCGCCTATTTACAGTATGGATTAAGCCAGGGTGAGGGTTTTATTGTTATTACCGGCGATGTGGGTACAGGAAAAACCACTATTGCAAACCAACTGCTAAGTCAGTTGAATCAGGATGAAATTATTGCCAAACAGATTGTCACATCAAAACTGGAGCCTGACGATCTTATCCGAATGATTGCGTCCTGTTTTAATCTTGTGGTAACAGAGCATACTAAAGCCAGTTATCTTGATGCCATTTACAGTTATCTTAAACGCTTGCATTCCCAGCATCGCAGAGCATTGCTACTTGTAGATGAAGCGCAAAACTTACCACTGGCCTCTATTGAAGAACTGCGTATGCTGTCTAATTTTCAGCTTAATGGTAAACCACTGTTACAAAGCTTCCTGCTGGGCCAAAATGAATTAAATGCGATTATTCAAGCCGAAAATATGGAACAGTTTCGCCAGCGGATTATCGCTTCCTCTAATCTGTCGGCATTTCAGATTGAAGATACCAAAGCCTATATCCAATACCGTTTGCTGCAAGCTGGTAGCAACACAAGCATATTGCAGGATGACTGCTTCGCCCTCATCCAGCAGCACAGCCGCGGCATACCACGGAAAATTAATACCGTAATGGACAGAATACTGCTCTTTGGTTATTTGGAAGAATGCCCGGTTATTACTGCTGAACATGTCAAAACCGTGCTGGAAGAATTATCGCAGGAAATTGCCAACCAGCAGCCATCGGCACCTGCAATGTCTGTGCAACAGCCTCCGGCAGTATCAAAGCAGAGTATGCTAAGTGAATTATCAGCGGTGCTTGACAGCGCACTGGAGCAAAAAATCCGTATGGCAAAAGAGCTGGATGCACTGCTTAAACGACAGCAGCAATTACTTAACAACAGAGATAATAAAGAATAATAAGCCAGGCTTAACAGCAGCGATACGCCTGTAATTACAGGCGTATCGTATAACTTAACCAGATCCTGTTTTCAGTGAGATCAAAACTGTCTACTGACGAATTGCGGCTGATACGCTTTAGCATAGCCTTAATCTCAGAATTTTCATTCAACTGGCGTTTAAGCCCCATTTCTACAGATAAATTTTTATCTTCACGCTCATCGGTCAAATAGTTGATATCGTAATAATAGCCGTTAAATAACAAGCTGGAATGTTTAGATAACTTCCAGGATGACTGAACAGAGAAAGAATTGCGGTTATTTTGCCGCTCGGTTTCGACATATTCGTCTTCACTCCGGCTAAGCATAACACTCAACGCCAGACGGTTTTTATTGTAACCCACTGTCATTGCTGCTGTGCGTCGTTTAATCAACTCTTCGCTAAGCTCAAGCTCTGTGTTAAACAGCTGCCTAAACGATTCTCCGGTGCCTAACTGGTAGTTATTTGTCGGCGGCCGGAAACAGTCTGTAAACTGAGCCGCACCATCCGGGCAAACAAAAATACCCAGGTCTTCAATGAGCTGGTCAAAAGAAGATAAAGTTTGCACATCTTCGCGAACAGACAACCTTACCGACAAAAATCTGAGATTGTATTGTCCCTGCAAACTTGAACTGCGGCCAAAATAACGCCTATCCAGGCTGTAAGACAAAGACGTACGTCGCGTTGGTGCCAGAAAAACTTCAGCGGCAAGATAATTCTCGTCAATATCTTGCTGCTGCTCACCAACAGAGCGCGTTGCCCAGTTTTGCGTAACGTTAATCCGTGATGCCAGGCCAAACTGGTATTCAAGGCCTACACCATATGACTTAAATTCATTGGCATAACCAGAGGTATTATCATTATCGTCATAGCTGCCACGCACTACCATCGACAAACTGGGCAACAACGGCAAACCTGCTGTACCACTGGCCCGTTTACTGACAAAGTCTCCTCTGTTACCTTCGCGCCCGGTCTTATTGTAGTTTGCCGATAACTGCCAAAACAGAGTCGATTGGCGTTGTGCACTGCCAAGCAAGAGAAAACTGCTTAAGGTATCATTATCAAAATCACCAAAATCATCCTGCAGCTCAGGCTGTCTGGAACTCAGTTTATTGTAAGCCAGGCCAAGCTGAGCATTCACATCTGCTGTTTGCAGCGTACGAAAACCCACATTAGCACCATAGTTACTGGTTTTAGACAAGTTTTCAGTGCCGGTAATGATATCGGAGAACACGCCGTTGCGTGAGTCCCGGATCCGATAGCCAGAATCCGCACTTAATCCCAGGCTGATACGCTCATCATAAGCATTAAACATATTACGCCAGCTATATTTATCCAGGCTTTTATGTGAGCGTTGCGAATCGTCATACCATACGGATTCATTTTGTAAAAACAGTGCTGAAGAAGCATTCCTGCCAGTAAGGTTAATAGCAACCGAAGGTTTCAGTAAGGCAGCCATTCCTTTATCCAGACCACCACCGGCTTGTTCGTCTCTGATCCAGTAACCATAAGTGCGTGTTTCTATTTCAGGCTTAATGTCTGTTTTTGCCGATAGCACCTGTGCAGGAGCCAGCAATGCAGTTATCGCTGTAACCAGCGGCGTTAACCTTACCGGATGGTGCAATACTGTGTTAGCCCGCGCCATAATAATAACCGTAACCATAACCTCTACCCTGGTTACGGTGAGCCTTGTTGATCAAAAAACCTATTGCAATGTCTTTAGGTAGCAATGCCACTGCCTGCTCTATTTCTGCCAGTTTTGATTGATTTTCTTCCACCACCACCACTGCCTGGCCACACATGGAAGCCATGACAGCCGTTTCATTAACGCCCAGCAGCGGCGGCGCATCAAAAATAACAATACGATCTGAATAACGCGATGCGAATTCATTGACCAGCATCAGCATACGCTCACTGGCAAGCAATTCGGTGGACAAGTGATGTGGCCGGCCGGCCGTAATGATCTTCAGCCGGTCAACATTAGTGCTCAGAATAATATCCGATGCTTTAATCTCACTTGACAGTAAGTAATCGGTTAAACCTACATCATGATGAATATTCAGCGTTTTTGATACGCTGGGGCGCAGTACGTCACTGTCTACCAGCAATACTGTTTTATCCTGTTCCAACGCGATGCTAAGCGCCAGATTGATGGCAGAAAAGGTTTTCCCCTCCCCCGGCCTTGAGCTGCTAACCAGGATCAAGTTGGGATGTTTTAATGTACCGCTAAGTGCACCAAATGCATTGCTGATCAGTTTGCGTTTGATAACACGATATTCTTCATTAATAAGCCGACGTTCACTGGACAACGAAACAAAGTTTTTCTGTTCCAGTAATCTCAGGTCCAGCGTGACCGAAGGTTTATGTCCCTGCAAATCCTCTGCTGTGGCCTGAGTGTCTGTAGCACTATTGTCTTCTGCTATTGCACTGTATGCTGGCTCCCGCTTAGATACAGGAACCTCCTGTTGTAAGGAAAGATCCGTAGACGGTGCAACTACCTGTTGTGAACGCTCCAGCGTAGTATCCGCTTGTTTGGCGGATACATCAGACTGTTTTCTTATGGCTTTTTCAATAATACTCACCGGATCACCCTCAACAACAGCTCGGCAGAGCGGCCAAACAGCATTTCATTACTTAACAATGCGGCATAGCACAGTAATAAGCCACCACTAAGCATGGCAAAGTACAGAAAATGTAACCGCACCTGCTTTAGAATAGCGTGTTTGTCAGTATGAGATACCACACCAAACACCGGATAATCACTGATGCTTTGCAATTGCAGCGCGCTGGTTAATACAGGCGAAATCAGGCTGCGAACAAACGCCATAAATATTCCGGCACCAAGCCCCACTAACAACACCAGCGAGTAAAATAATCCCCGGTTTGGTCCTGACGGCGTTAAAGGTACACGCGGCGGTTCTATCACGTTAAACTGTACATCCTGAGATGAGGCATCTGCACGGCGGGACAGCTCCATTGACTCTCTGCGGGCCAGTAAAGCTTCATACTTGGATTTGGTAATATCGTAGTCACGGTTCAGACCGGTAAATTCAGCTTCAATCTCAGGGATAAGGTTAAGCCTGCTTTCCAGTGTCGTTACCCGATCCTGATAAGCCTGCACCCGCACCCGTGTAGACGCCACCTCAGATTCCAGCCGTGAGACACTGATACGTAGTTCCTGATAAACAGCATTCTGATTCAGGTTACTGCTCTGGCCCGGGTTTTCTGACGACATTTGCGCTAGAGCTTCAAACTCACTGTCACGCTGTTGCTCCAACTGTTGCAGCAATCGCTTAGTTTCCAACACGTCAGGATGAAATTCAGTATAACGGATCAACAGATTGTCTAATTGTGACTGTAAAGTTCTTATACGTTCATCAAACTGGGTTGCAGGCCTGTTTGCACTGCCAGAATACGGCATAACACCAAATACCGGCTCTTCACCCAGTAATTGGCTTTTAGACGACGCAAGCCGGGTTTCCAGCTCTTTAAGGGCCAGGTTAGCTTCTTCCAGGCGCTTCTTTTCATCACTAATCTGGCTGTAGTAATCACTTTGATTGCCCGGCAACATATTCATCCGGTGCTTTTTAAAGTCTGACAACCGCAGCTCTGCCTCAATAAGGCGGCGTTCGTAATCTGATATCTGATCAGACAAAAAACGTTCTGCGGTCTGAGAGTCTGCACGGCTTGAACCTATTCGCCCTTCAACAAAGTTGTTCAGCGTTTCTTGCACTACTTTAAGCGCCATTTGGGGCTGCGGGTTACTGTAAGCAATAACGTAAATATTTTCCCGTCCGGATGCCGATATTTTTATCTGTTTTTGCAGAGTATTGATAAGGTCTTCAAAAGCTTTTTCGTCTTTCGCCTGAATATCAAGATCGGTCGCTCTGGCAATTTTCTCCAGATTTGGCCTGCTTAGCAGGGTACGCGCCATCAGCTTAATTTCATCTTCAGAATTGGTCCGCAAGGCAAGGCCGCGCAGCAAAGGTTCCAGTACAGTGCTGGTTTCTACATATAACTTAGCATTAGCTTCAAATGTAGGTGGCATGTTGTACACATACACCCAGCCTACCGGGCAAATCAGCCAGGCAGTAATTACGATATAACGTCTGCGCAGCCACACACCCTGAATATAGGTACGTACCTGCTCAATCGCTTGTTGCAGTTCTTTCATCAGTCACTCCCTGAACCTTAACCAGCGTATCCGCGCTGCTTAAAACCATGCTTCCGGAATAATTACAACGTCGCCAGGCAACATATCTACGTTGGCAGCAATTTTGCCATCACGGATAAGGTCATCCAGCCTGATATTAAATGTTACTTGCTGGCCATCTTTCGTTCTTACCAGCTTAGCACCATTACCGTTAGCAAATTCAGTTAAACCGCCAACTGCAATCATCAGATCAAGTACCGTCATATACTGCCGGTAGCTGATCGCCTGGGGGTTGGCTGCAGCACCTATTACCCGTACCTGTTCACTGTATGGACCAACAAAGTTGGTTACCGATACCGTTACCACCGGATCGCGGATATATTTACTGAGAATTGCCTCCATATCACGGGCAACCTGAGTTGGAGTTTTACCACTGACGGGAACATCTTCAACCAAAGATGTTGATACCTTGCCATCTGGCCTAACGATAAAAGTGCCGGATAGCTCCGGGTTTCGCCAGACAAAAATGCCAACGGTGTCATTTGGACCAATAAGATATTGATAATTATCAACGGAGGTAGTCAAAGAGTTTTGCACCGTTGCCGGAGGCAACGTGGAGTTGCTGCTGCAACCTGCTAAAAACAGACCTAAAATCAACGTTAAACCGCAATATCCTTTCGCTGGTGTAGCCATCATATTACTCATCCTTTTACTGACGCCCTCATAATATAACTTAAAAATTTACCCTTGTGATGTAAAAATTGAAAATTTAATTTTTGTTTTGCTGTAGAAATAGTATAATTAGTGCGCTTGGTTTTGCCTCACCGACCTTTTCGGTGGTGGTGATAGCTTAAATGCAATGGATGCAACAAGGATGTCGTTATGAGTAAAGCAAGTCGTTACGGACGAAATACGATTGCAGACAAGCTGTTTTTGCTGGGTGAATTAACACTGCTAGTGTTATCCAGTTTACTTGCCAGCTATGCCTACAGTTATTACCTGTCTCCTGTATCTTTTGAACACCGCCTGATTAATGCTGCATTATTTGCGGCTTCAGTAATGCTGTGTGCTTTGTCAGTAGGTCTTTATGACCAGAAACTGCGCGAGGGGCAAAAAGGGATCATCAAGCGTGTCGTTATTACGCTGCTGTTTAACGCAATTTTGCTTGAGCTGATTATTTTCCAGCTGTTTTCAGCGCTGCATATCGGTACGCTGTATCTGGCTATGGCCTCTGTACTTTCTGCAATCAGCGTATCGGCATTCCGTGCTTTTTTTCACTACAACGACATTACCCGCATCAGCAGACGTCGGGTATTAATATTAGGTGCGGGTGAGCGGGCTTCCATTATTGAAAGGCGCATGCGGCGGAATGTTGATAAGCGCAATTTTGAAATTGTCGGCTTTGCTCCGATTGAGGGTGATAAAGACGCCGGTATCGCTGAGCATAAGCTGGCAAAGTTCGACTATAAAAATGATCTTTATCAGTATGTTGTTGAACACAAGATTGATCAGTTGGTTATTGCCTGTGACGAGCGGCGTAATATGTTGCCGGTTGAGCATTTATTTAAATGCAAAACACGTGGCATTGACGTCATCGAAATTCTTGATTTTATCGAGCGTGAAACAGGCCAGATCGCAGTAAACCTGATTTATCCGAGCTGGGTAATTTATGCTAACGGTTTGGATTTAAATCAGCGCTTTAAAACCAACCTAGATTACAAACTTAATGTTGTGCTGGCCATTTTGTTACTGGCGGTTACCTGGCCTATTATGCTCATTACCACCCTGCTTATTTATCTGGAAGACGGCCGCAAAACTGGTGCGTCGGTATTTTACCGCCAGATACGAGTGGGATATGACGGCAAGCCTTTTTATATTGTTAAATTCCGCAGTATGCGGCCTGACGCAGAGAAAAACGGTGCCCGCTGGGCAACAGCTGACGATGACAGGGTTACACGTGTAGGCCGCATCATCCGCAAATACCGTATAGATGAACTACCGCAGCTAATGAATGTATTATCCGGTGATATGGGCTTTGTCGGGCCCAGGCCAGAGCGGCCAGAGTTTGTTAATCAACTGGCAAAAGACATCCCCTATTACAATCAGCGGCATAATGTTAAACCTGGCCTGACAGGCTGGGCTCAACTTAAATACCCTTATGGCTCTACCGCTGAAGATGCACAGGAAAAACTCAAATTTGACCTGTACTACATTAAACATCGCAGCCTGATGCTGGATTTGATGATTCTTGTCAGAACCGTAGAAATTGTACTTTTTGGCAAAGGGCGTTAATAACAATGCAGTATGCACGGTTAAGAAGTAATGCGCTTACTGTAGATGTTGAAGACTATTTTCATGTCGCAGCTTTTGATGCCACTGTGTCTCCGGCGCAGTGGCCTGATTTTCCGCAACGCGTGGCCCGTAATACGGAAATTTTGCTGCAACAGTTTGACAAACATCAGGCTACCGCGACCTTTTTTATCCTGGGCTGGGTAGCCGAACGCTATCCAGAGCTGGTAAGGCAGATACATGCCGCAGGCCACGAAGTTGCAAGTCATGGCTATGCTCATGCCAAAGCTTCTGTGCAAACTGCAGCTGAATTTTTGCAGGATGTCAGCCGTGCCAAAGCCATTCTGGAAGACATTACCGGCGCTGAAGTGGTTGGTTATCGCGCGCCAAGTTTTTCTATCGGAAAAACAAATGAATGGGCATTTGATGTACTCCAACAGGCCGGATACCTTTACAGTTCCAGCACTTACCCTGTAGTGCACGACTTATACGGTACTCCTGATTGGCCGCAACAACCCTATAAACGCACAGAAGGTATTTGGGAATGCCCGATGCCGGTATTAAATAAAGCAGGCAAACAGTGGCCCATCGCTGGCGGTGGTTACTTTCGCCTGCTGCCATACTGGCTTAGTAAAAAGTGTATCGACAGCTACCTGAAGCAAAGTGATGCACCCTACATGTTTTATTTTCATCCGTGGGAAATAGATCCGCATCAGCCACGGTTTGAGCAAGCACCGTTTAAATCAAAATTCAGGCACTACACTAACTTAAACCGCATGGAAGCTAAACTGGTGCGCTTGCTGCAAGACTATCAGTGGCGTAGCGTCAAAGAAGTATATCAACCATATTTTGCTTAAACAGAAGGGAACCGGATGTATCAACTGAATACATTGTCGCTCAGGGACGAGCAAGCAGTGGCGTGGGATAATTTTGTAACAGCCAGTGACGAAGCAACTTTTTTTCATTTATCCGGCTGGCAACAAATTATAGCTGATGCCGGTCATCGTTGTTATTACCTGTATGCTAGCGAGAATAACCAGATTGTTGGTGTACTGCCGTTAGCCCGCGTTAAAAGTATGCTGTTTGGCGATGCGCTGGTGTCTACGCCATTTTGTGTTTATGGCGGTGCTGTTGGCGAACCGGCCGTTAAACGGTTTTTAGAGCAGGAAGCCGTAAAACTTGCTAATTCACTGCAGGTAAAACATATTGAACTGCGCTATAAAACAGCACAGGACAATGACTTTACCACCCGCAGCCAGCATGCTTACTTTGCCTGCGAACTGGCTGAAACAGCTGAACAGATCCTGGCGAACGTAAAGAAAAAGCAACGCGCAGTTATCCGCCATGCGCTGAACGAGCCTTTACACTACACGCTGGACACAAACCCAAACGATTTTTATCAGACTTACTCAGAAAGTGTACGCAATCTGGGTACTCCGGTATTCAGCAAAGCTTTTTTCCAGAAAATCATGCAGGTATTTCCTGCACAGACTGAAATTCTGACGGTGCGTAAAGAGCAGCAAGCCGTATCCTCGGTGCTGAGCTTTTATTATAAAGGCGAAGTACTGCCTTATTATGGCGGTGGCATCAGCGAAGCTAAGTCGCTAAAAAGTAATGACTATATGTATTACCAACTGATGTGCCACGCCAGGCTGGATAAAAACTGCCAGCGTTATGACTTTGGCCGCAGCAAACTGGAATCTGGCGCCTATCAGTATAAAAAGCATTGGGGCATGGCAGCGACAGAGCTGCATTACCAGTATAAATTGATCACTGCCCAACAATTGCCAAATCTGAGCCCTAATAATCCTAAATATCAGCTGTTTATCCGGCTATGGCAAAAACTGCCCCTACCCGTAAGCCAGTGGCTTGGCCCTGCCCTGTCGAGGTATCTGGGATGACAACTACTAAACCGGATTTACTGTTGCTGGTACATCGTATTCCCTATCCGCCAAATAAGGGCGATAAGATCCGCTCTTTTAACTTAATGAAAGCGCTAAGCCAACACTACACCGTGCATTTGGGCTGTTTTATTGATGATCCTTTTGACCGGCAGTATATAAACGCTCTCAGCCAGTGGTGCGCCACCACATTTTGTGTAAACCAAACCAAGTGGCAGGCAAAGCTGTGTGGTTTAAGCGGTTTTATGAAAAACCAGGCCATTACCCTGCCCTATTACTTTAGCCGGGCTATGGCAGCCTGGGTAAAAGCTACTATTAGCACACATAAAATTACAAAGGTGCTGGTGTACTCATCTTCTATGGCGCAGTACGTCGATAAAACCGAGTATCAGTCATTAAGCAGGGTTATAGACTTTGTTGATATTGACTCAGATAAATGGCGCCAATATGCTGAAAAATCACGAGGTGTAAAACGCTGGTTCTATCAGCGAGAAGCCCGATTACTGCTGCAATACGAAAAACAGATTTGTCAGCGTTTTAACAGCAGTTTGTTTGTGTCAGACGATGAAGCCAGTGCCTTTCGTGCCATGCTGCCTGCTGAGTTGCAGCACAAAGTACACAGCATATTAAATGGCGTTGACACTGACTATTTCTCACCTGAGACTGCAGAACACCGCGTAGAACAGACATTACCTGAGCAATATATTGTCTTTACCGGCGCCATGGATTACTGGGCTAATGTCGATGCCGTATGCTGGTTTTGTCAGAACATCTGGCCGCGGCTGAAACAGTTATACCCACAGTTATATTTTGTGATAGTTGGCGGCAAACCCAGTGCTGAGGTGCGTGCTCTTAGCCAGCAAGCTGGTGTAGTTGTTACCGGGCGTGTAGACGACGTACGCCCTTATATCAGCCATGCCCTCTTTGCAGTAGCGCCTATGCTGATAGCACGCGGTATACAAAATAAAGTGCTTGAAGCGATGGCAATGAACAAAGCAGTGGTGTGCAGTGCTATGGCAATGGAAGGCATTAATGCACCTGCCAGCGAAGATGCAGTAATTGCCGATGGCGTGGAGGGTTTTATCCGCGCCTGTAAACAGCAACTGGAGCGCACTTCAACGCCCTCTGTCAACCGGCAGTGGATTTTACGGCATTTCACCTGGCAGCAAACGTTAGTACGGTTAAACAGTTTTATCCGTCCGGAGTTGCCGGCATGACTCCGTTAAACCGCCAGCTCAATATTTTGTTCGTGGCTGTTATCGGCCTCGCTTATGTGGTGTTGTATAGCTCAACCTGGCTGGATATGGAGCGGGTGTGGCGCAGTTCTGCCACCTATAATCATTGCTATCTTATTCTGCCCATCTGCCTGTATTTTTTTTACCGGGCTAAAACACCACTTATTACACCTTCAGTGCCAGGCTCCTGGCTATGGCTGCCTGCACTTGGCCTGATATTACTGCAACTGATTTGGCTGTTTGGCTATGCGGCAGACATTGCCCTGCTAATGCATATTGCAGCCGTAATGTCGTTACAGGCACTGTTATGGCTTGTTTTGGGTAGCACTAACAGCCGCCTGCACTGGTTTGCCATAACTTATCTGATATTTCTGGTACCTTTTGGCGAAGAGTTGTCGCCGTTTTTACAGAACATTACTGCCGATCTCACTGTAGTGATGCTACAGACTGTCAGTATTCCGGTGTACCGGGAGGGGCTTTATCTGGCCACGCCGGTAGGTTTATTTGAAGTTGCAGAAGCCTGTTCAGGCTTACGTTTTCTTATTGCGTCTCTGGCTATTTCAGCGCTGTTTGCTTACCTGCACTACAACAAAATCTGGAAACAAATCAGTTTTGTCGTGTTTATGGCCTTGTTATCTGTGCTGGCCAATGGCGTGCGTGCTTTTATGCTGGTTTATATCGGTGAAAAAACCGATATGCGTTTTGGCTTTGGTGCTGATCACTATTTATATGGTTGGATATTTTTCGGCCTGGTATTAATGGCAGGTTTCTGGTTAGGGGCAAAGTTTTCAGATCCTGTCCAAAAGCTTGAGCGGCGCAGCAAACAACATTTTAGCTTACAAACCAAACCTGCAATGTTGATTCTGGCAACAGCAATTGTGGCGATGACCCTAAGCTACCGGTTATCGCTAAATGTCATAACAGAATCTGCCACAGTAGAAAATCTTGCCATGCCTCTTACCAGTGAGCCGGTAGAAAAAAGTAACTGGGGCATCAATTTTGTAGACAGCCTTGCCCAAAGCCACACTCAGGACACGGCAGGAACCGAGTATTTCGCCGCCCGTTATGGTAATAAGCAGCAAAATGGCGAACTGATTAACTGGCAAAATAATCTGTTTGATAAACAACGCTGGCAGATACAAAAACGCATTACCGGCACCGACAGCGCCATATTGCAGCTAAGAAGCCTGACAAATGAACAACGCACTGTACTGTATTGGTACCAGATTGACGAACAACGGGTAGTACCCGAACTGGAAGTAAAAGTACGCCAGGCATTAAGTTACCTGGCTGATGATCAGTCCACCGCCTATATTTTTGCGGTATCAGTAAATGGTAAGGCCTCAGAGCAAAATCTGGCAGTGTTACAACAAGCCGCAGCCCTGTTGTCACAAACCCACACCGGTACTGATCAGGCCGTTGACGGAGACCAGGATGACTGAGCGTCAGCAACAGCCCGTACATATTGCCCATCTTGTCTGGCACTTTAGCACCGGCGGCCTGGAAAATGGCCTGGTTAACCTGATCAACCATCTGCCACAGGACAAATTCCGCCACAGTATTATTACGCTAATCGGCCACGACCCGCAGTTTGTTAAACGTATAAAAACAAATAATGCCGAACTGTACTGTCTGAACAAAGCCGAAGGCCATGACTGGGGGACATTCAGCCGGTTAAATATACTGTTACAGAACCTGCAGCCGGACATACTGCATAGCCGGAACCTGGCAACACTGGAACTGCAGGTTGTCGGTTGGTGGCGTAAAGTACCCCTGCGTTTGCATGGAGAGCACGGCTGGGACAGCCATGACATTGGCGGCTGTAATAAAAAAAACCGCCTGATACGCCGTATATTTAAAGGCTTTGTTCAGCGCTTTATTTGTTTGTCATCTGAAGCGGAACATTATCTGACTGACATTATTAAATTAGACAAAAACCGGGTTGAACGCATTTGCAACGGTGTAGAAACCGCTAAGTATGCCAATGCTACACCGGCAGAGCTTACTCTGCCGCCTGGCACTACTTCGCCAGCTCCCATTGCGTTTGCCACAGTGGGCCGCCTGGCCAGTGTTAAAAATCAGGCATTGCTGCTGCAAGCTTACAGTTTATTGCTACAGCAATATCCGCAGTACCGCTCAGAAAGTGCATTGATTATTGTCGGTGACGGCCCCTGTCGGCAAAAGCTGGAACAACTGCGCGATACCTTACAACTAGGCGAACAGGTGGTATTTACCGGCAACCGGCAGGATATTCCACAGCTCATGCAGCGCTTCGATGTATTTGTGCTGCCCTCGCTGGCAGAAGGTATTTCTAATACTTTGCTCGAAGCCATGGCGGCCGGTACACCAGTTATTGCCACCGCAGTGGGTGGCAACCCGGATTTACTGCCTGCGGCACTACTTAAGACAAACCTGGTAGATTCAGATAACCCGCAGCAGTTATCGAACGCCATGCTACGCTATCTGCAACAGCGCGAAGCGCTGGCTTATGACGCAGATTTGGTAAAAAACCATTGCCATCAGAACTTTAGTATAGATACGATGGTACAGCGATATCAAAAGCTTTATGAAATGACAAGGATGCAGAGTTAACCATGTGTGGTATAGCAGGAATTTATCAGCTGAAAACCCAGGCCACGCCTGAGTCGCAAGTTCTGGCTAAAATGAACGATAGCCAGTGGCACCGCGGGCCGGACGCCGGAGACTACTTTTTTCAGCCAACAGTTGGCCTGGCACACCGCCGGTTATCCATTATCGATATTGCCGGTAGCCCGCAGCCCATGCAAAGCGCCAATGCACAGGCCTGTATCGTGTTTAACGGTGAAATCTACAATTACCGTGAACTGCGTCAGGAGCTGCTTGGTAAGGGCTATCAGTTTAATACCAACGGTGATACCGAAACTATCCTCAATGCCTGGCTCGAATGGGGTGAAGACTGCGTGCATCACCTGCGCGGTATGTTCGCTTTTGCTATCTGGGATAACAGCCGTCAGTGCCTGTTTTTGGCCCGCGACCGTCTTGGTATTAAACCACTGTTTTACTCGCTGCTTGATGATGGCCAGTTTATTTTTGGCTCAGAACTTAAAGTACTGCGCAACCATCCGGATTTTGTTACCACGCTGCGCGACAGCACTATCGAAGACTATTTCAGCTTTGGCTATATTCCAGAGCCTTATACTATTTACCAACACAGCTATAAGCTAGCGCCGGGCCATATCTTGTTGTTGCAACACGGCCAGACACAGCTTAGCGAGCCCAAACAGTACTGGGATGTCCCGACGCAGTGGCAAACTGCCGTAACAGAGCAGGAGCTAAGCGCAGAGCTGATCACGCGGTTTCGTGAAGCAGTTGATATTCGTCTGGTAGCAGAAGTGCCGCTGGGAGCCTTTTTATCCGGCGGTGTCGATTCAAGCGCCGTTGTCGCCATGATGGCCGGCCTGCAAAAAGATCCGGTTAATACCTGCTCTATTGGTTTTGACAGCCCGCAATTTAATGAAACCGAATTTGCCCGTCAGGTTGCCACGCGTTATAACACTAACCACCATGAAAATATCGTTAGCCAGAATGATTTTGAACTACTGGACCAACTGGCAGATTTGTACGACGAGCCTTATGCTGATAGCTCAGCAATACCTACCTATCGTGTGTGCCAGATGGCCCGTCAGCATGTTACGGTGGCATTAAGCGGTGATGGTGCCGACGAGCTGTTTGCCGGCTACCGCCGCTATAAGCTGCATCTGAATGAAGAGCGGTTTCGTAACTGCTTGCCACTGGCAATAAGAAAACCTGTTTTCGGCTTGCTGGGTAAAATTTACCCTAAACTGGATTGGGCTCCGCGCTTTTTACGCGCAAAAACCACCTTTCAGTCATTGGCAATGGACACTGTTGCCGGCTACCACAACTCTATTGCTATTTTGCGCCAGGATCAGCGCGACAGGCTATTTTCACCAGCGTTTAAGCAGCGCCTTAACGGTTATAGCTCACTGGAAGTATTTCGCCGTTACGGTAGCAAAGTACAACATCTGGACCCGATGAAAATAGCCCAGTATCTGGATATGAAAACCTATCTGGTGGGCGATATTTTAACTAAAGTAGACCGTGCTTCAATGGCACACTCACTTGAAGTACGGGTGCCGTTTTTAGATCACAAATTTGTCGAGTGGGCTTTTACCGCTGAATCAGGTGCTAATTTGCAAAATGGCGTCGGTAAGTTCTCGCTGAAAAAAGCCCTCGAACCGCATTTACCGCATGATGTGCTGTATCGTAAAAAAATGGGCTTTGCCGTTCCGCTGGCTGAATGGTTTCGCGGGCCATTGCAGCAAAAGCTGCAGGATAAATTGTTGTCCGACGTAATGATTAACAGCGGCTACTTTAATGTTGCCGAGTTAAAACAGCTGATTGACGATCATAAACGCGCACTGAAGGATAACAGCGCAGCGCTATGGACACTGCTGATGTTTTCAGCGTTTCTGGAGCGCAACAACAAATGAAGATCCTGCATATTTTTGATCATTCTTTGCCATTACATAGTGGTTATACGTTTCGCTCACGCGCTATTTTGCAGCAGCAACGTAAACTCGGCTACCAAACATGCCATGTAACCAGCCCGAAACACCCAACCGAAGAGCAAGGTACTGAACAAGCCGAAGGCTTCAGCTTTTACCGTACTTTGCCTTATAGCAGCTGGTTTTGGAGTTTACCGGTATTAAAAGAGCTGGCTGTGGTACTGGCGCTGAAAAAGCGCATCTTAGAAATTATCAGCCTGGAGAAACCCGACATACTGCACGCACACTCACCGGCATTAAACGGCCTGGCTGCATTGTGGGCAGCCAAGAAAGCCAAACTGCCGGTAGTATATGAAATACGTGCGTTTTGGGAAGATGCCGCAGTTGACCATGGTACCTGCATAGAAGGTGATCTGCGTTATAACATGACGCAATCGCTGGAAACCCACGTGGCGGAAAAAGCAGATGCTGTTACCACTATTTGCGAAGGCCTGAGACAGGATTTAGTTAGCCGGGGTATCAACGCAGAAAAAATAACGGTGATCCCTAATGCAGTAGACCCTGAGCAGTTTCAGCTTATTCGTGAAAAAAACAACGCGCTTGAGTTACAGTTTAAGCTGCAAAATAAGCCAGTACTGGGCTTTCTTGGATCGTTTTACGCCTATGAAGGCTTGGATCTTTTGATTAAAGCTCTGCCCCTGATCAGGCAAAAAGTGCCGGATGCCATGTTGTTACTCGTTGGCGGCGGGCCACAACACGAAGCATTGCAGCAGTTGGTTAGCGAGCTTCAGCTTGAAGACGCTGTAATTATGCCTGGCCGGGTGGCACACCGCGATGTGATGCAATATTACAGCCTGGTCGATTTATTGGTGTATCCGCGTAAAGCCATGCGCTTAACAGAGTTGGTAACACCATTAAAACCGCTGGAAGCAATGGCACAAGGTATGATGCTGCTGGCATCTGATGTGGGCGGCCATTTAGAGCTGATTGAACACGCCAGAACCGGCTGGTTATTTCAGCGCGATAATATTGATGATCTGGCCGAGCAAGCGGTCAGAGCACTAAAAAATTTCAGCACCAACGACAGCATTATTGATAATGCACTGCACTATGTTCAGACAGAACGCAACTGGGCGGTATCTGTGGGCCGTTATGCAGATGTTTATGCGGGGCTGGCTCGTGTCTGATAGTGTAAGCAACTTACATATATGCCTTGTTGGTCCTATCCCGCCGCCTGCCGGAGGCATGGCAAACCAAACCCGGCAACTCAAAGCACTGCTGCAGCAAGATGGTGCCAGCGTTGAGCTGGTTGCGGTAAACGCACCGTACCGCCCGGCATTTGTCTGCCGTATTGCGGGGCTGCGAGCCCTGTTCAGGCTGATACCTTATATTATTAGCCTGTATCAGGCCGTTGGGAGAGCACAGGTAGTACATATTATGGCTAACTCTGGCTGGTCATGGCATTTGTTTGCTGCACCCGCTATCTGGATAAGCTATCTGCGGCGCACACCGGTTATTGTAAATTACCGTGGCGGACACGCCGAAACATTTTTTGCCGCCAGTTGGCGCAAAGTGCATTTCTCACTGCGCCGGGCCAGTGCCGTGCTGGTACCATCTGTTTTTTTACAGCAGGTATTTGCCAGCTATGATCAGCCATCTGCGATAGTACCCAATATTCTTGACCATACGTTGTTTTATCCGGCCGCTGCAGCCAGCACAGCGCCGGTAACAGCACCGCACTTTATTGTTACCCGTAATCTGGAAGCCATTTACGATGTGGCTACGGCAGTAAAAGCCTTTGAACTGGTTTATCAGCAGTATCCACAGGCAACGTTAACCATTGCCGGTACCGGCCCTTTGCTAGCACAATTGCAACAACAGGTGCAACAAAGCGGCCTAACCCGGGCGGTACACTTTGCCGGTAGGCTGGACACAACACAAATGGCCAAACTGTACCGCAGTGCCGATATTATGCTAAACAGCAGCCTGGTTGATAACTCCCCTAATTCGGTTATTGAAGCCATGGCCTGCGGAGTACCGGTAATAAGCACCAACGTCGGCGGTATTCCTCGTTTAGTAACCGATAAAACTGACGCTCTGCTAACAGAGCCGGGCGATTATCAGGCTATGTTTACGTATGCACAACAACTGCTGACTTCTCCGGCATTACGCCAGCATTTAGTGCAAAATGGCCTGCTAAACAGCGGCCGCTTCCACTGGCACATTGTCGGCAGCCAACTGGCCGGACATTACAATACGGCAATACGTGCCATGGAGCATCAGGCATGACAGCGCTTTATACCCGATTTATCTCAGCTGTTATTTTTCCGTTGCAGGAATTTTTTAAAAAGCATGACAGCGTACGCCGCCGCCGTCAGTTAGAACAAAGCCAGTGGTTAGCAGCGGAAAAACTGCAGCAACTGCAAAACCACAATCTGCAGCGCTTTATTACCCAACTTTACCAGCAGGTGCCCTATTACCGTAATCTGATGCAACAACACGGTCTTACACCTGATGATATTCAAACTGCGGCCGAATTAAGCAAATTACCATTTTTAACTAAAGCGCTGGTAAGCGAGCATTTTACTGAGTTAAAAGCGGGCAACGCCGGTGAGCTGAAACGCTTTAATACCGGCGGCTCCAGTGGGCAGCCCCTGATTTTTTTACTCGGCAACGAACGGGTATCACACGATGTAGCAGCCAAATGGCGGGCAACACGCTGGTGGGGTGTGGATATTGGTGACAAAGAAATTGTTGCCTGGGGCTCACCCATTGAGCTTAATGCCCAGGACAAAGCCCGTATCTGGCGCGACCGGCTGTTTCGCTCAAAACTGGTACCGGCGTTTGATTTAACTGAAGAGAAACTACTAAGCTTTTTACAGCAAATACGCGATGTTAAACCCCGTATGCTGTTTGGCTATCCGTCGGTTTACCACTTGCTGGCACAAACGGCACAGCGCCACGGCATTGCCATGAACAACCTGGGTATTAAAGTGGTTTTTGTTACCTCTGAGCGGCTCTACCCTTATCAGCGTGAGTTAATAAGCACCGTATTTGGTGCGCCGGTAGCCAACGGCTATGGTGGCCGCGATGCCGGTTTTATTGCCCATCAGTGCCCGCACGGCGGTATGCACTTATCCTACGAAGACATCATTGTAGAAATAGTTGATGCTCAGGGCCAGGTACTGCCTGCCGGGCAAGCCGGAGAAATAGTGATAACCCATCTGGCAACGTCTGAGTTCCCTTTTGTGCGCTACCGTACAGGCGATGTTGGCACTATTGCGACAGAACGTTGCTGTTGTGGCCGCAGTTTGCCACTGCTGGAATCAATTGAAGGGCGCAGTACCGATTTTGTTAAAGCTGCAGACGGCACTATGATGCACGGCCTGGCACTGATTTATATTCTGCGCGATATTAGTGGTATAAAAGCCTTTAAAATAGTGCAGGAATCACTCAGCCTGACATCGGTGCAGGTGGTATGGCAGCAGGGAGAACTCCCTGCTGAAGTACACCAGCAAATCAGTAGTGGCCTAAAAGCCAGGCTGGGACAAAATGTGGACATTGATGTGCAACAGTGTAGCGAAATAAAACCAGAAAAGTCAGGCAAGTATCGCTACGTTATCAGCAAGGTAACAGCGGTATGATAGATAGCTTGTATCTGTTAACTGCCATCATCGCGGTGTGCTATCTGCTGTATTGGGCTGACAGGCAGGATAAAAGCTGATGCGCGATTTATTATTGGTTCTGTTTTTATTTGTCGCGATTTATTTCTGTTTTAAGCGGCCATTTTTGGGTATTGCATCCTGGGCTTGGATCTCACTGATGGCTCCGGCAAACTGGGCGTTTGGTTTTTCCAGCAGTTTCCGGCTTAACCTGACTATAGTGCTGGTTACGGTTATCTCTTATATAGTGGTGCAAAAGCGCAAGACATTTGCTTTTAACTCAATAAGTTTCTGGATTTTGCTATTTGGCATCTGGACATTAATCACCTCTTTTACCAGCTTGCACAGTATCTCAACGTACGCCACTGACTATTGGCAACAGTTTATTAAGGTATTAATTTTTTACTTCTTTATCTCTCTGATTATTAATAAAAAATTACATATTGATACCCTGATATGGGCCATTGTGCTGGCTATTTCATCCTATGCAGCCATGGAATCGGTTAAGTTTATCTTGTCAGGTGGTGGCCACATGGTTACAGGCCGTGCGGGCGCCATCCGCGATCGCAACGATTTTGCCGTTGCGGTTAATATGTGTATTCCATTGATTGTTTATCTGATCTACGCCACCCGGCATTATTACTTAAAACTGGGTTTATGGGGCCTGTTGCTAATGAACATTCTGGCTATTGTTGGCACGGGTTCGCGCGGTGGTTTTATTGGCCTGACAATACTGGCATTAGCTTTCTGGTGGAAATCTAAACGTAAACTACTTTGGGCCTTGTTAGCTATTATCATTTTGCCCACAGCTTACCAATCAACACCGGAGCACTGGCGGGAAAGACAAAGCACTATTGAAACCGCATCCACAGATGATGCCTCTTTTATCGGCAGGTTATGGGCCTGGAAAATTGCAGTTATGATAGCGCGCGACCACCCTATTACAGGTGCCGGTTTTATGGGCGCAACAGACCATTTGGTCTGGCACAGCTATGCACCTTTTACACCATTTTTTGGTCCGATTGAAACACCGGAGATCCCCGAAGGTTCAGCCCCTAAAGCCGCACATAATATTTATTTTCAGGTATTGGGTGACCACGGCTATGTTGGCCTGAGCATCTTCCTGATGATTTTGATGAGCATGTTGTGGGTAAACCGAAGTAGCCGGTTAAAAGCCAAAAAATATCAACAGCTCTGGTGCGAAAAACTCAGCTCGGCAATATCATTATCCCTGATAGGTTTTTGTGTTACCGGCGCTAATGTTAGTTTGGCCTATTTTGACTTATTCTATGCTCTGGCTGGCATTGTCTCGGCTATATCGATATACAAACTATATCAGCCGGAGCAGCCGCCAGCCCAAAACAGTGTCGCAGCAGAAAGCACTTCCCACCGGCCAAAGCTGACCTACTAAATAGCATCTGAATGGCAAAAACTCTGCGCTTAAGTAAGCGCAGATATGCTTTAAGGTATTATTCTGCCTTGCGCCTGCAGTTTATTTCTCAGCCCCGGCACAGGATAACCAAGCTGATAAGCTCTGGTGGCATACTGCACGGCATCATCAGTTTGCCCGGCATCAAGTGAGTACCAACCCAAAAAGTAGTTAAGTTCAGCTGATTCGGCCTGCAAACTCTCTGGTGCCTGCTTTAACACTTTTAGTGCAGCTTTAGCATCGCCGTTTCTTTTCAGGTAATAAGCTAAAGCGGTATAAGACAATGAGTTATTTTTGTGTGTTTTTAATACACCCCGCAGTGTCTCAAAACCGGCTTTTTTATCACCCATTTCAAAGTAAACCTTAGCCATATCAATATAAATTTCCGGGTACCAGCTGTGGTCTTTATTGATATTACGTGCCGTAAACTGAATTTCACTCAAAGCCCGTTTTAAACTGGCTTCACGCAAATTTCCCGAACTTGCCTCAGCGCGTTTAAGGTACACCACGCCGGCACAATAGTGCCAGGCTCCACCGGCAGATTCGGCGAAAGCCAGGGCTTTAGTACTGTCGGCTTTATTCAGGTTAGGATACAAGCCAGATTTACGCGCGGCACCGGTGGCCGAATAGGCTAGTTTACAGCGCTGATCCCAGGTATTGAACTCTGCCTGCGTAGGCGTAAAGTCAAAACCCAAAACAGAGGTTGGTAATATTAGTGCTGCGGTATAAATAAAAGCTGATTTTTTCATCATTACCATCCTTGATAAATATTATTAAACGCGAAAACGCGTTAACCATAGCAAAATCCTGCCAATTTAGCATTAGTGATTATCCGGCTTTAACTTTAGCGCGTCAGACGTTAGAATGGCGCATTGCCGTAAAAGTTATGGCAACAATTCAAGAGGATTGCATGGATAGCATATCCAGCCGGGCCCGTACGGCTTTCAGATGGACATTGAGTTTACGCCTGCTGTCACAGGTATTCACCTGGCTGGCATCTCTGTTAGTTATCCGTCTGCTTACTCCTGCTGATTATGGCATAGTTGCTATTGCTGAAATGGTGCTGATGCTGGCATTGCAATTTGCCAGTGCCGGGCTCGGTGACGTACTGGTGCGGCAAAAGCAGTTGGATGAGCCTTACATCAGAAAAATTCTCTGCTTACTCATGCTGCTAAACGGTGGCCTTGCCATATTGCAGCTCAGTTTTGCCGGCACTGTAGCGGCTTTTTACCAGCAACCCACTTTGCAATATGTGCTGTACGCATCGGCCACGGTGTTTTTGGTTATGCCATGGATCACAGTGTCATCTAACCTGCTTGCCAGAGAAATGAATTTTAAAAGCCGCTCTAAAATTGATTTTGTGGCAACCCTCAGCGGCAGTGCGCTGGCATTGCTGTTAGCCTTTTACGGTTTTGGTTTCTGGTCATTAATACTGTCAAATATTGCGGTGGTATTTATTCGTGCTGTTGGCTATAACGTGGCGCTGCGCCGGTTTTACTTACCTCTGTTTCAGTTCAGCGGCATGCTGCCAGCGTTAAAATTTGGCCTGACACTGATGGCTACCGGCATACTCTTTACTCTGTTTATGAAAGCCGACATTCTGATTGCTGCCAGATTTATTGAGGCAAACCAGTTGGGATATTACGCCGTGGCTATGCATCTGGCATTAATGCCCATGACAAAAGCCATGCCGCTGATTAATGAAGTGGCCTACCCTATGTATGCCGCTATCGGGCATGACAAGCAAAAATATCAGCAGGTATTCTGCTATATGCTGCGTATTATTACATTATTCTGCTTTCCGTTATTTTATGGTTTTGCCGCCACGGCTGATGAACTGGTGCAACTGATACTGGGCCAGCACTGGAGCCATGCCGTGTTGCCATTGCAACTGATACTGCTGACGATACCGCTGCGTATTATTTCAAACCTGTTTACCCCTCTGATGAAAGCACTCGGCTTTCCGTCTACCGGGCTTATTCACGTTAGTTTTTCACTGCTGCTTACTGCTATTGCCATTTATTTTGCCTCCGGTTACGGCATTACTGCAGTGGCGGCGTCCTGGCTTATTACCACCCCGCTGTTTTTTCTGTTTGCGGTATACTTATGCGCTTCGCGCGCTGGCATCAGCAGCATGGCAATTATCGGGGCAGTAATGCCTCCCCTGTTGTTATCCTGCACGATGTTGGGGCTATTGTATGCTATGCAGCAACTGCTATTGGCTGATATGGCAATGCTACTACGGCTGGTGATCATGATAGTGGCTGGCGCAGTGTTTTATGCGCTTGCTCTGCGCTTGTGTTTTAAAGAACGTTTTAACGAAGCCCTGAAATTCAGACTCTGATACAAGGACAGTATTTTGCAGCTTTATTATTTTAAAGACAAAGAAGGTAATTTCGGCGACGATCTTAACCCCTGGTTATGGCAGCAGCTATTCCCGGATTTTTTCCGTGCCGATGCTGCCGAGCTGTTTGTTGGTGTAGGCACCCTGCTAAACCACCGTATTCCACCGGCGCCAGCAGTAACCGTTTTTGGTTCCGGCCACGGTTATGGCCAGTTACCAGCCATTAATGCAAACTGGAAGTTCTATTGTGTCCGCGGCCCGTTAACCGCAAAAGCACTGGGGCTGCCCGCAGAGCTGGCAATTACCGATCCGGCATCTTTATCCGCACAGCTGTATACACCGGCTGTAGAAAAACACTATAAAGTCAGTTTTATGCCGCATTGCGAAAGCGCCCGGTTGGGTGACTGGGAGACAGTATGTCAGCAGGCAGGTATCCACTTTCTTGATCCGAGAAAACCTTTTTTGCAGGTGTTTGACGGAATTCGCCAGACCGAGTTGCTGCTAACAGAAGCGATGCATGGTGCCATACTTGCCGACTCGTTTCGTGTGCCATGGATCCCGGTAAAAGCCTATCCGCATATATCCGAATACAAGTGGCAAGACTGGCTGCAATCGGTACAGCTAACCGCAGACTTTGCCACTATTCCGCCGGTATGGCGCGGCGATGAAACAGCTGAAAAGACTGTGCGGCTGAAAAACATGCTTAAACGCACCCTGCAAAATACACCGCTATGGCGCTCAGATTGGGGAGCACCTCCACCACGCCAGTCTGAGCGGCAACATATTGACCTGGTTGCTGCAAGGCTGGCAGACATTGCCAGGATCACGCCGCCGCACTTGAGCAGCAATACCGTGTTTAATAACAACACTGCCCGCTTGCAGGAAAAGGTACACCAGTTTAAGCAGGACTTTGGTATTTGAGATGGTATCAGACACAGCGAACCCTCTAGTTAGTGTGATTATCCCGTGCTATAACAGTGCTGCGCATATTAGCGAAGCGATTGACAGCGTACTGGCGCAGGATTACAGCAATATCGAAGTCATTGTAGTAGATGATGGCTCAACCGATAACAGCATTGATATTTTGCGCCAGTTTGGTGACAAAATTATCGTGCTGCAGCAGGCTAACCAAGGGCCAGCCGCAGCCCGAAATGCCGGCATGCGTATCGCCAACGGCCAGTTTATTGCGTTTAATGACAGCGATGATTTATGGTTACCCGGTAAATTAACTGCGCAGATCTCTTATTTACAGCAGCATCCTGATATCGGTTTATGCTATTGCGGCTGGGCAATCTGGCATGGTGAAACATCGCTGGAGCAAATCTCCGCTCAACTTGCCAGTACCGGTCCGGCTGATACAACTGAAGATACCTATTACAGTGGTTGGTTATATCTGAAGCTGCTGAAAGATTCAGTTATTCATACCATCACCGCCGTACTGCGCCGGGACGTAATAGACAACATTGGCATGTTTAACACTGAATATCGCATTGGCGAAGATCACGACTTATGGCTGCGGATATCGCAACGATATCAAATGGCCAAGCTGTCGCGAACCTATGCGGTGTACCGCGACAACCCTGACAGCACAACAAAAAAAGTGCACGCGAAAAACTTCAGTTTACTGGTACTTGAGTCCGCTATTGCCAACTACGGTCTGAAGTGTCCTTCGGGTGAGCAAGCATCTCAGCCTGTTGTAAACCATTATCTGGGCGCACGGCATTTTACCTATGGTTATAATGCCATGATGCAAGGCCACCGGGATAAAGCACTGGTATCGTTTAAAGGCTGCATTCGGTACCGTTACCGGTTGGGTAAAGCGATACTGCTCAGCACGATATGTGCCGTACCGCAGCTGTATAAACTGTTTTTGCGTAAAAAAACCGCAACCAGTTAAGTGAAACAATGATTGTTAACTGTGAATAACGTAAGGAATACAACAATGTGGCGCCATGCAGGAACTTACACCTCTACAGCAACTGATGCCGGTGCTATTACACCGCACACCAATATGCTTACCCTTAATGGTACAGGTGCATTGAATACCCTGCATATTTTCAGCCGGCTCCCGTTACAGCTTGCAGAAGATGAACACACGCTGGTGTGCCTGTTGGGCCGGGTAAGGCCATATAATCAGGATTATCTGCCAGACGGTGCCGCGCAATGGTTTCTACAGCTGTATCAGCAACAGCCACATCAGTTTTATCCGCAGATCGCCGGTTTCTTTGTATTGATTATTGCCGACAAACGCCAGGGCACTATCCGGATAGTTAATGACCATGTCGGCGCTGTGCCCTGTTTTATCGACAGCAGGCAGCACGGTACACTGCTGGTCAGCGATAGCCTGTCGTTATTACGCCAGCACAACCCCAGCGTAAACCTGGATACTCAGGCAGTTTATAATTATTTGTATTTTCACTGCATTCCTTCGCCTGATGCGATATATCAGCAGATTAAAAAACTGGAACCGGGCGTCGTCTTTACAATAGGTAATGACGGCAACCTGCACAGCGAAACCTATTATCAGCCGGATTTCACCCCGTCAGCCGAACCGCAGCAGGTATTACAGCAGCAATGTCAGCAACTGATATCCGAAGCCGTTGCGCGTAATATCAGCCCCGACTGCGCCGCCTTTTTAAGTGGCGGGCTGGATAGCTCAACTGTTGCCGGTATGCTGGCAAAGCACAGCGCCAATACCGGTGTCAGTGCCAAAACTTACTCTATTGGTTTTGAAGCCAAAGGTTACGACGAAACAGCCTATGCCCTGATCACAGCGAAGCATTTCGGCACCGAACATAAAGTACATTACCTGCAGCCGGAAGAGATTACACAACATTTCAGTACTGTGGCAGCTGCGTTTAATGAGCCCTTTGGTAATTCTTCTGCCATGGCAGCCTATATCTGCGCCAAAGTAGCAGCAGAAGATGGTATAAAAGTGCTGTTAGCCGGTGACGGCGGTGACGAAATATTTGCCGGTAATGAGCGTTACGTAAAACAAAAAACTTTTGAACATTACCGCGCCCTGCCGGGCTTACTACAATCATCACTGGATTTATGTTTTTACAACATTTATGCGGCGAAATTGCCGGGGCTGAAAAAAGCATATAGCTACATTAATCAGGCCAAAGTTGCCCTACCGGACCGGCTGGACAGCTACAACTTTTTAAACCGGTTTGATATTAAGCAAATGTTTTGTCCGGAATTTATCGCCAGTATTGATAGCCAACTGCCACTACAACAAAAGCAACAGCGTTATAAAGCCTGCCGCTCTGCTGATGCCGTTGACTGCATGATGTATCTGGACTGGAAGTTTACCCTGGCAGATAACGACCTGGTTAAGGTTAGCAGCATGTGCCAATTGGCCGGGGTTGAAGTGCGTTACCCGTTGTTTGAAAAAGAAGTGGTCGATTTTAGCTGCAAAATCAGCGCCGGTGTTAAAGCACCGGGGCAAAAATTGCGTGATTTTTACAAACGCAGTTTTACCGGTTTTCTGCCCAATGCCACCCTAAGCAAAAGCAAACATGGTTTTGGCCTGCCGTTTGGCGTATGGATGAAGCAACAACCTAAACTGCAGCAAATAACAGCAGACAGCCTGGCCTGCCTGAAACAGCGCAATATTATTCAACCAGCCTTTATTGACCAGGCTCTGGCGACCTATCAACAGGGCCATTCAGGTTATTATGGTGAACTGGTATGGATTATGGTTACGCTGGAACTGTGGCTACAACAACATGAGGCCGGTTATGCTGCATAAGATACTGCAAATTACCGGTAAATTACTGGGCCGCAGCAAGCTGAGTATTCTGATTTACCATCAGATACTGGCAAAGCCCGATCCAATGCGGCCAAGCGAACCTACCGCAGAGGTATTCGACTGGCAAATGCGCTTATTACGCGACTATTTTACCCCACTGTCATTACAGGATGCCCTGCAACACCTGCAAAACAATACTTTGCCTGCCAATGCAGTGTGTGTCACTTTTGACGATGGTTATCTGAATAACCTGACAGTAGCCCAGCCCATTCTGGCTAAATACGGCATCCCGGCCACAGTATATGTTGCCACAGCGTTTAGCCAGGGCAGCAATATGTGGAATGACCGGCTGATTTATCTGTTCTCGCAACCTGAGCGCCAGCAACTGCTGCTGGACGATACGCAATTAACCTTAACTGATGCCAAAGACCGGCGCAGTAAAGCACAGCAATGGCTGAAAAAATTAAAATACTTACCTGTCGCGCAGCGGCTGGAAAAAATTGACCAGTTTTATCAGCAAAATAATGCCACTGAGCAAGAGCCACTGATGATGTCACCGGCACAGATAAAACAGCTATCGGATAGTGGTGTTACCATTGGCGCCCACACGGTAAACCACCCTATTTTAAAAGTATTGCCTGAAGCGCAGCAGTTACAGGAAATTCGACAATCCAGGCAGCAACTGGAAAACTGGCTGGGCAAACCCGCACAGCACTTTGCCTACCCTAACGGGGTAAAAGACACCGATTTTGATGACACTACGGTAAAGCTGGTCGCCGAAGCCGGTTTTAGCAGTGCGGTGATTACCAACTGGGGTATTTGCACGGCAGCTACCCCGCCCCATTTGCTAAACCGCTTTACCCCCTGGGATAAAAGCCCGCTGAAATTCCACTGCCGACTAATCCTTAACTATACCAAGCCTGCACATGTCTGACCCGGTTTGCTGGCAAGTAAAGTTGTTTGACAGAAACGATCCGCAGTTTTTTGCGGACTGGACCCTATTAAGTAATAGTTACCATGGCAATAATCAATTACTCGGCACCGAGTTTCTTACCTCATTATTGGCCTATTTTAACCACACACCGTTATACCAGGTGCACGCCATCCGGCAGGGGCAATTGCAATGCCTGATGTTGCTCAAACAGCGGAACAAACTGATTTGGGAATTGTATAAACCCAGCCAGGCTCAGGTTGGCTTGCTGCTTATCAATCCAGCCTTTACACCAGATATAACGGCATTACTGCGGGCATTACCCGGCATAGCAGCCCGTATCGATTTTCTCAGCCTGGATCCGGCAGAACACCAGGCACTTATCAATACTCTGAATGAACAACAGCTGGCATTTTATGCCACCAATATGCAGATAACTCTACAAGACGGCTTTGACAGCTATTGGCAGTTACGCTCAAAAAACCTGCGTAAAAATATGTCGCGCTATGAAAACCGCCTGCAACGCGAAAATACAACTATCGATTTTCGCCAGATCAGTAGCGCGCAGCATATTAAAGCTGCTGTAGATCGCTATGGCATGATCGAGTCTAAAGGCTGGAAAGGTAAACTCGGTACAGCCTTGCACCCCAGTAACCGGCAAGGCCAATTTTACCGTGACTTTTTGTATCAGTTAGCACAGCAGAACAATGCCATGGTTTATGAATACTACATAAAAGACCGGCTCGTTGCTTCCCGGCTTTGCTGCATCAAACACGATATGCTGATTATTCTGAAAACAACTTTTGATGAAGAGTTTAAAAGCTTCGCGCTGGGCCGCCTCTTACTCAAGCAGATCCTGCATACGCTGTTTGACAACAACAGTGTAAAAGTAGTCGATTTTTATACTAATGCTTCAGCAGAACAGCTTGAATGGGCCACCGACACCCGCTCTATTTACAACGGTACCGTGTATGCGGAAAAAATCGCGGGCAAAACGCTGCAATTATTAACCCAGCTCAAGCAAAAACTGAAGAAAAAACCCATTGCAGAGGTAGCAGAGCCATGACAGAGCTCACAGTGCAACCTGGTTCCTCAGCTTTACCGCCGGTATTTGTCAGCGACTACTGGTTCAGTGCTTTTGCTGAGCATGTAAACCATAACAAACACAACTTTAGCCTGCCTTTAACCGGGCAGGCTGGCGTCGCTTTTTTTAGCAGCACCCCAAGCCTGCCGGGCAACAGCCTGAACAGTATGACCAATTACTATTCGCCAATTTTCGGCATTGCTGGGCAGCCTATAGCCACGCCGCCCTGTGCGGCAACGTTGCAACAACACGCCAGCGTATTTTCAGCCTACGATTATATTAATATTTTGCCACTTTACAGCAGCCAGGCGCAGGCATGGTGCCAAAGCTTTGCCAGCTTAGGCTTTAAAGGCTTTATTTACCAACACTCGGTAAACTGGTACGAACCCAATATCACTAGCTTAGCGCAGTACTGGCAACGCCGGCCCAGCCAGCTGAAAAATACGCTGAAACGTAAACAGGAGCTGATGCATAAAGACGGTAACTTCACCGTTAAAATATACAGTGAAGGTTCGGCAGAAATACTGATGCAAGCGCTGATTGATTACCATCAGGTGTATTATCGCAGTTGGAAACGATCTGAGCCCACACCGGCTTTTATCGACAGCATATGCCAGCACAACTGGCAGATTAATACCTTGCGTATTGGCGTCGTTTACTACAATAACGAACCAATAGCGGCACAAATCTGGTTTGTTTATGACAAAACTGCCGCTATTTTCAAGCTCGCTTATAACAACGACTTTACCCGCTTCAGCCCCGGAACAGTGCTGACAGCCGTACTGCTTGAGCATGTAATTTGCAGGGACAACGTTAACACAGTAGATTTTCTTACCGGCAATGACGATTATAAAAAAGACTGGATGTCAGCAAAACGGCCACTTTATGGTATTCAGTTATGCAATATGCGGACATGGCGCGGTAAATTAAGAGCCCTGACAAATTATGCGGGCAATTTTAAGCACAAACCCGCGCCGAAATAATCACACCAGTTTTATCACCCGCCCGCAAAATCAGCTTAATGCTTTAACTATGTGTTGCAGGTGCTGTTTTGACAAAGCCTGGTGCACTGGCAGTTGTACCAAATGCTGTTGGTAGCTGCTGGCAATGCCGGTTGCTGGTGTTGCCAGTTCTTCCCAGCGCAGCACCTGGATCTGTTGCTGCCGTAATCGCGTAAAGCTATTAACGTCATGCAGTAAGAATGGCAGTACGTAAGGAACATCATATTGTGTCAGCGCCGGATATAATACCTGCCCTGCACTGCTGTGCTTAAGCTGCTGTGCAAGATACTGATAATTGTCCCGCCGTTGTCTGCTAATGGCAGCGTAATTACTACGTAACATCAGCCAGCGGCTGGCTCGCAAACAATCGGCTGCTTGCATTGCAGGACGAAAATAACGTAAACCTGCATCAACAGAGCTGCTAAGCGGCCGGTTACCGGAGCGTAGCGCTTTTAATTCTGTTATAAAATCCGGTGCAACCTGTGCAGACCCCTTATAGCCAGGCAGATATAACACGCCGCCATCTGCACTGCCGAGCGTTTTAGTAACACTGCTGACACTGGCGCTGATAGCTGGCGGTTGTGCCTCGCAGGTTTGCCAAAAATGCACCAGACTGTGCGCGTTATCTTCAATTACCCGTTTGTTTGCGGCATACGCCTGCTGAATAAGATCATCAGCATTCTGGCTAAAACCAAAGTAACGCACCACCACCACATGGGTTATCTGCGAGGTAAGTAAGTGGCTAAAAGTAGCCGGATCGGTGCTTAAATCGGCCAACTGCGGATAAAACACAATGTTATAACCGGCATAAATAAATGGCTCAACTAACGCCGGGCAATGATACGCCGGTAACAATACGGTATTTTGCTGTGAGCTCTGCTTTAACTGCAAAGCTGCTGCTGCCAATGCATATCGGGCCCGGCTGAAAGTGCTGACATCGTTAACCGGTAGCACGTTCCGCCGTAAGCTACTACCTGTTAAACTAAAGCCAGGTTGAGCTTTAATCAGCGAAGGCGGGAAATGTTTGGCATCCATCAGCGGAGCAGAAAATTGTACTGACATTGACTCAATCCATGAATTCACACCCGCACTATGCTATAGCAGTAACACTGCACAAACAACATCGCAAATAGTTGTCGTTGCCATAGCTGCGTAAATACAAAAAGTATAAAGATACAGCCTTGGTCATCGTCTCAGCAACGGGTATCATATGGTCTGCTCAGGTTTAAGCACAAGGAAGGCAAAGTGCAACAACACCCCCTTAGTACCGGTTTTATTCAACTACAGCAGCGGCAGTTATTTCTTCGCGCCGTGCAAGGCAGTACCGACAACCGCCATGCCATTTTGGTTATTCCGCCTTTTGCCGAAGAAATGAATAAATGCCGCCATTTAATCAATGCAGCTATGCGCCAACTGGCCACCGCCGGTTATGGCTGCTTTATGCTGGACAACTATGGCACCGGCGACAGCGAAGGTGATTTGGATCAGGCCAGTACAGATACCTGGCGCGATGATCTCTACCAGCTATTGCTGCTGTTACAGCAACAGGGTTACCAAAGCGTCAGCTTTATTGCCGTACGCTTTGGTGTATTACAACTGTTCGACTTGCTAAATAAACACCCTTTACCCTTGCCAGTGCAACAACTGGTGTTATGGCAGCCAGTATTTGATGTCAGTAAATTCTGGCAACAGTTTGTACGCTTAAAAGTGGCAGAAGCCATGGCTGTCGGCAATAAAACCAGCCAGAAAGAGCTGGAGCTACAGCTAACAGGTGGCACCAATATTGAAATTGCCGGTTACCCGATAAGCCCGCTGTTTTATCACAGCCTGCTGAATATCAATAGCAACTTTCCGACGCAGTTAAACAACGTTAATCTACACTGGCTGGAAACCTCGCAACTGGACACCATAGCCTTGCCGGTACAAAAAATGCGTGAACAATTACAACAACACTGCCAGCTAAACTATACCCAGCTAAAAACCGAGCCCTATTGGCAAACAGCCGAACTGGCCAGTGCAGAACAGCTCATTACCCTGACACTACAGCACTTAACTGAAGGCTCGCAGCATGACTGAACACTATCTCAGCCTGGCAGGCACCGGTTATCAGCTAAGTGCCATTTTGCATCAGGCCACAGCAACAACCGGCGTGTTATTGATTGTGGGCGGGCCACAATACCGTGTTGGCAGCCACAGGCAGTTTGTTAAGCTAAGCCGCTATCTGGCCGCGCACAGCATTCCCTCAATGCGGTTGGATACTGCCGGTATGGGCGACAGCAGCGGCAGCAAAGCCGCATTTTACCAGCAAACAGCAGATATAGAGCTGGCGATTGATGCGTTTTTTCAGCAGTGCCCGCATCTGACACAAGTGGTACTGTGGGGCCTTTGCGATGCTGCCAGTGCCATTTTGATTAAACTCAACCGGCCCGATCCACGCATCAGTGGCGTAATACTGCTAAACCCCTGGGTACGCCAGCAAAAAAGCCATGCCAAAACCATGTTAAAGCACTATTACTTAAAGCGTCTGCTAAGCCGGCAATTTTGGCATAAGGCGCTTAGTGGCGGTTTGGCACTACGGCGCAGCCTGGGCTCGTTCTGGCAAACACTACAGGCCAGCAAAACCCACACTGATGCAACGCCTGCCCAGCTTACAGTAACAGAGCAAAACTATGTTGCAGCTATGCTTAGCGGCTGGCAACAATTTAACGGTAAAGTATTACTGATCAGTAGTGGTAACGATTTAACCGCACAGGAGTTTTTGCAACTGTGTGCCGACACCCCGGCCTGGGGCAAGTGTTTGCAGGCGGCCGGGCACTGTCATATCAGCGATGCCAGCCATACCTTCTCTACAGCGCTCTGGCGCGAGCAGGTTGAGCAGCAAAGCTATAATTTTGTGCAGACTATAAATTAAGAACTGGTAACACTGTTTGGCTAAATAGCACCAGGGAGCAGGATGCTTATGCACAGCAATAACAACAACTCCGCTTTGCACAAATGGTTGCTGCTGGTTTGTTTGCTATATCTGGCTTTTATTATTTACGGTAGCCTGGTGCCGTTGCATTATGTCGCCCTGCCGTTTGACGAAGCGGTAGAGCAATTTTGGCATATTCCCTATCTGCAGCTTGGCATACGATCAAGAGCAGACTGGGTAGCCAATATTCTGCTGTTTATCCCGCTCGCCTTTTTACTTTGTGCGCTTAGTTTCCGCCCAGCAGCAACACTAAACCGGTTTTTGGCTGTCGCTATCTGGTTGTTTTGTGCTGCTTTGGCCATCAGTATAGAATTTACCCAGCTGTATTTCCCCCAGCGAACAGTGTCCATCAACGACATTATTGCTGAAGCCTCCGGTGCCATGCTGGGTATCATTCTGTACTACTATAGAGGCCATCAGTTAAAACAGTTTTTGGCTTCGCTGCCACTTATTCGCGGCCAGGCGTCAGTTGTTACCTATCTGCTGATTGGTTACATTGCCATTTTTATCCTGTACAACCTGTTACCGCTGGATCTCACCCTAAGCCCGGTCGAGTTGTATAAGAAATGGCGTGAAGGCCGCATTGTGTTACTGCCATTTTCCGGTTACCGCGGTTCAACTGCTGAAATTACCTATGCGGTATTAAGCGATATTCTGCTTTGGTGCCCTATCGCCGTGCTGCTTTATCTGCAACAGCAACAGGCTGGCATCCGGCTATATAGCAAGGTGTTGTTACTGGCGCTGCTGCTGGAGTTTTGCCAGCTTTTTGTTTACAGCAGGGTTACTGATATCAGTGATGTGCTTTGTGCCTTAATAGCCGCCTGGTTAAGCACCACATTATTGCTCCTGTGGCAGCAAAAGCCCGCCATTAAAACAAACTCTACCGCAGTACAGCTTAAATACGGCTTGTTGTGGAGCCTGGCGATACTGGCTTACAGCTTGTTTGTTTTAATCATATTCTGGTATCCATTTAACTTTAATTTCGACTGGGCTTTTATCAACCAAAGGTGGCAAGTTGCGCAAGGTAAAGTGCTGCTGGAGTCGCTGTACTTTGGCACTGAGTACCGTGCAATAACTGCACTGTTGCAAAAGCTACTGGCGTTTTTCCCGCTTGGAGTAATGCTGGCACTGTTTCAACGCAAGTTATCGCTGCGCTGGCAGCAACAAAGCTTGCAGATTGCAGGCAGCATTTATGTGATTGGCCTGGCATTATTATGCGAAACCATGCAACTGGCTTTGCCCGGTAAAACCGTGGATATTACCGACGCCATACTGCAAATTGGTGGCGCTGCAGCAGGTTTTGGTTTTACAATTTTTTTCACTAACCGTCTGCAGCAACAAAATACTCCAGCAGCTTCTCTGCCCGAAGCCGCATTAACAGGCATATCAGCTGTGCCAGCCGCTAAAAAAGTGGTAACAGGGCTTTATATCAGGCTGGCGGCCCATTTAGCGGTATCTATACTGGCCATGTTTTTATTAAGCAGGGTCCCGGCGTTACCGTACAACCTGCGTGAACTGTTAAGTGATAACTTCAGCGCTATTGTGGGCTTATGCCTGATGCTGTACCTGCTGGCTTTACCCGCTGCTTTTACCTTTAACACCTACGCCCGTTTTATTCTTTGGGCGCCACTACTGTGTCTGGTGCAGGGCATTGTTATATTCTGGCTGCTCTATGCCACTGTGCCGACAGAATCACTGTATGACATTGTTGGTGCACCGGTGACAATGCTGCCACAGGCCATTGAGCTAATGCTGCGTTTTAGCGGCTTTTTCTGCCTGATCCAGTTTAACTGCATGGCGGCATTGCAGCTTATTTATAGCCGTAACAAAGTAACTGCTACCATTTTATGGCTGGGTGCCAATGTCGCTATGGCTCTGCTGTGGTATGTCGTAGTCGTAAAGCTGGCAGCAACTGACAATATTGTTGAGCTACTGGCAGACGGAGGCAGCCTGGCTGCCATAACAGCACTTACCGCCTGGCTGATGCTGTTATTCAGTGTCGCTGCTTATTTAGCTCAGCAGTGCAGCGCCCCGGTACACACCCGCTGGAAATATATACCGCTACTTATCTTATTTGTGCTGCCACTGTCCTGGTGGCTGCTGCAAAATGCCACTGAAAGTGTTATCGTTAAATACCAGCAAGCTTACTCAGCGTTACAATTTTTGCTCAGCACGGACAGAACCCAGTATGCCGCTCCGCTGCAATTATTTATACGCTACAGCCTGGCTTTTATCACACTGATTGGGCTGTTGTGTTGGTTTTTTATTCCGGCCATAGCGCTGCGGCGCAATATAAAATTTTCGGGTTCAGGGGCTTAACCATTCCATGCTAAATAGGTTATCGCGCTATTTTTTGCGCAGCATATTGTTGTTGGCAGTACTTACCGTAGCGTTGTTTTTTCTGATCACGTCAAAACCGGTATCATCACAGCGCACTATAGAAGCCAGCGACGTTACCACAGCGCAGCGTGTGCTGTCAGACACGGTGCAACATCTGGCCCAGCACAATGGCAATATAAAACTGGTTTTTGAACAGAAACAGTTAGATGCGTTAATGAACGTAGCCAGCTATGCCCTGCCTCAAGTCGAATTTAGCGGCATACTTAATCCGTTTGGCGTAGCGTTGCATGCTCAGGCAAACCTGCCGCTAAACTGGCCCAGGCGCGGTGTTCAGATGTCTTGCCTGTTTATGCCCTCAGACAAAGGCTTCGCAATTGAACACTGTAAACTGGGCGCAATAACCTTACCGGGCTGGATTGCTAACCCGCTGCTCAGGCTGATAGTGCGCTCTGTCATTGCTGAACCGGCAGATCAACAGCTGCTGGCATTGTTTGCCAGAGGCGAGCTGATAAATAACCGCCTGCACTTTGAAGCTACCAATGCCAGCCCGATTAAACTAAGCCTGCATCCGCAAATTTACCGGCCTTTTGGTTTTGGCGCGGATCAAGGCGCTGCAGCGGCAGATATTGAATTTTACCTGCAGCAGTTAAAACAGCTACAGCGCCAGCATAAACGCGAGCGCAGACTGGCATTTTTTGCCCATGAACTGTTGCAGGTAGCAGCAAACCGTGCTGACAACAGCAATTTAGAAACCGAGTATAAAAACGCGCTATGGGCTTTGGCCGTAGCATTTGCCAGCAAAAGATTTATTTATTACGCCAACCCGGGCGTAAAACTACATCAGGTACCGAATATGCCCCCTATGCTGCTAAATGGCCGGCGCGATCTTACTCTGCACTTTCTGTATTCAGCCGTGCTGCAAATGTTGGGCAATACTCAGCTATCACAGCAAATTGGCAATCTGAAAGAAATTATGGATGCAGACAGAGACAGCGGCGGCTCAGGCTTTAGTTTTGTCGATCTGGCAGCTGACAGAGCAGGCACCCACTTTGCTGAGCATCTGCCATCAATAACGCCACAACAGTTAAACCGGTTTAACAGCCTGACCTTTGAACAAGCGATAATGCCGCCAACACAGGATTTGCCAGAAGGTTTAACTGAACAGCAATTACAACAACAACTTGGTGGCTACAACGGTGCCGGCTTTAAACAACTGGAGCAGGAAATTACCGGGCGCGTTAACGCATTAAAGCTGTATAACAGCCAGTAATAACAGACTGTTAATTAGAAATCGTCGCGATAATAACGCCCGGAATTAAACTGCTGCACAATATTTTTTATCCGCAACTGCACATCGTCAGGCAGTTGTTTACGCCATTTATAAGCAGATTGCAGCGGGTCTTTAGTGGTGCTGTAATAAGCACTGTTGTCGCTGCCATGAACCGACTGCGCCAGATATTGCAGACATTGTTGATCAGCTTTTAAGCCACAAAATGCCAGGCACTGCTGAAATACCTCTTGTGGTTTTTTACATAAGTTCTCATACACCAGCACCATATTGCTGCTATCACCAGCACATTGCGCAAGCGCAAAATCATTAATAATGCCCCAGCGTACGGCCAGCCGCTCTTCTTTACTCATCTGCTTTAAGCTATCCAGACTAAAGCGCTGCTCGCCGCTTTGCTGCAGTAATTTGCTGTACAGATCCCAGTCTTCCCAAATTGGCAAGCCACCATCAAACAAACCAGCGTCCTGCCCTTTTAACGTAGAAGCAATATGGCCACACGGATGGCGCAATATATGAATACTGCGACCTGGTACCAGTTGCTTGATAGCGGCCATACGGCCAAGCGACTCGATTGACTTCCAGACAATTTGCTGCTGTGCAGATTGTAACCGTAACGGCTCAATAAACTGCCGCATACCTAAGCGGCCGGTTATTTTAGTAGCATAAGCACTGCCCAGAAACAGTAACCAGCTAAATGGGTTAAGGTAGTCTTTGGCAAAAAACGGCCGCGAGGCAATCACCTTTTCGGCTTTACTGGCAAACCATAACTCAAGTTGTGATTGCAGCGGATACTGTGTGGCGTCGTCTGCCTTTAGCAATAACGGAATAGCCATATTGGGCTGCACACTGTCTGGCTCATGCAAATAGTATGTCTGGCGCTGCGCATCAAACAGTTTACCAAGCCAGGTAGTACCTGAACGGGGCATGCCAAATAACAAAATACAGTGTTTACCCGTCATTAAAATATCCTTATTAGCCGGTTATATTGCCTGGTATCTACACCAGAACAACTGGTTGTTCAAAACTGAAAATAAATAAAAGGCGCTTCGCCCGACCCCAGCATAAGCATACTGTAAAGTAACAGCACTATAACGGAGGCCTGTAACAGTTGTGGAGTGGTCAGATAACGCTGTTGCCATAACGCTATATAATGCTGTGGGATCATATGCAATATTACGGCTACCAGTAACGCAACCGCGCCAGCAGCAGTAAGGTGAAATGATAACGCCGTGTTATGCCAGATAGCTTGCAGGTAACCACCGGCATGAGACAGATCCTCAGCCCTGAACATTACCCTTAGCAAACATACCAGGAAAAAGGTTCTCAGCACTGCCAGCGCCCAGCGCCAGCCTGTCTGCCTGCCAAACCAACCGTAGTTACGCATATAGCGCTCAAACGCAACCAGCACACCATGACACAACCCATACAGCAGAAAATTCCAGCCAGCGCCGTGCCATACCCCAATGGCAACAAAGGTTAACACCAAATTTACATAAACATTGCCGTGTTTACTACCACCCAGCCCGTGATAAAGGTAGTCGCGAAAGAACGACGACATTGAAATATGCCAACGCTGCCAGAAATTAGAAATACTGTCGGCCAGATAAGGCCGGTTAAAATTCACCGGCAACTGATAACCCAATAAACGGGCGCAGCCTCTGGCAATGTCGGTGTAAGCCGAGAAATCCAGGTACACCTGAAAACTGTAGCCAATTAATGCCAATACTAAAAACGCAGACGACTGGTTAGCATAGTCAGCAAAGGCTGGGTCTACCAGATGCAGCGCCAGCACATCTGCCAGCAATACTTTTTTGATCAGGCCACGGATAATAAGCAGCACACCTTCCTGCTGCGCAGCATTGTCGGCACAAGTATGTTGGGCCAGTTGCGGCAGGAAATAACTGGCCCGTACTATTGGCCCGGCAACCAGCTGCGGAAAAAACGACACAAACAACGCAAAATCAGCCAGTGAGTCAACGGGTGCCAACTGCCGCCGGTAAATATCTATCGTGTATGACAGCGCCTGAAAGGTGTAAAACGAGATCCCCACCGGCAAAATAATATGCAGGATATTAATATGCGATGACATCCCCAGCATGGAGGCGACAGCATCCAGGTTAGTGAGAAAGAAATTAAAATACTTAAACAGCCCCAGCACACCCAAACTAAACAACAGCGATACCGCCAGCCAGATTTTGGGCCTTGCCGAGTAGTACATTAACCGGCCACAATAGAAATTAACGGCCGTCATGGCAAATAGTAAGGCACCAAAACGCCAATCCCAGCTCATGTAAAACCAGTAACTGGCCAGCAACAACAACATTTTCTTTTGGCCATTATGTTGAATAAGCCGCAGCAAAATAACCAAAGCAATTAAAAACACATAGAAATGAAATGACGTAAAACTCATGGCGCCACCTGCCGTGTGTTTTTTAACGCCTGTGCCAGAGCTGCGGCAATGGCCTGCTCACCCTTTGCCGAAAAATGCACACTGTCGGTAAAGTATTTGCGCCCGCCAGGCACCTGCCCCGACAAACTGACATAATGCACACCGGCAAACTCAGCCGCTACTTGCTGTTGCACCCGGTTGTACTGTTCAAATACTTCAGAAAACTGCCCGACTGTTAAACAAGGCGTGTAATAAAGTGCTGAAGCGGCCAGTTGCTGCTGTAGCTGCAATGGCTGTTCGCTGCGAAAAGAGCGCAAATTTTCAGCAAACAGTATCGTTTTTACCAGTCTCTGCTGTGCCAGAACGACTATCTGTCGCAGCGAAGCAGCATATTGCTGCAGGTAAGGGACAAGATCGGGCATCGGCGAATATTTGTAGGGCACATAACGTAAATTTGTACTGTTTTTCAACAGCAAATCCACGCTTAATAACCATTTTGGCGCCTGTAACTGTGGTAAAGCGTAACTTTTAGCCGTGCGGTTTCGCTGACACAAACGGCCCACATCGTTACTCAAACCGGAATACAGAATTAACACATCTTCAGACAACCCCGCCAGTTGCTCTGCATACAGCAAATACTGACTGCTGATGTCGTTTCCCGGTATACCGGCATTAATGACCTCAAGCGGTATATCACTACTGATGCGTTGTAATATCGCCGGGAAAGTATCAGCGTTAGTCGCTGCATAGGCGCCATAAGTGCTGGAGGCTCCCAGTGCAATCACTCTGACAGTGCCGTTTACTTTCGGCTCTATAGCCGCAGAACGCAGCCCCAGTTGGTTACTTTGTACTTTAATACTGCTGCCGGCAAACTCAATATCCGGCGCCAGCAGCTGATAACCATTGCGCTGCACAAACAATGAGCCTTGCGCGCCTTTATCAGCATAGGCCGTGGTAAAAATACTGTTGCCAAACTTCAGCTGCGCCCTGAGTTGTAATAACAACTCCATCAGCATAAATAAAATCAGGGCCAGCAATAACGTTTTCCATATCTGACTATCCTTAGCCATGTTAACGCTCTCTGCTTAGTGGTTATCCCATCACAGTAAAATCTCTGCCACTGCGGCATGGCCAAGAAAGTCCTGTGGGCTTGCAGTAGGCCCGTAAGCCCCGGACTGGTACACCACTATCCAGTCTCCGATGTCAGCCTGTGGCAGGCTGACCTTATCTGCCAGTATATCCAGTGGTGTGCATAAAGGCCCAACCACTGTTACCGGTTCAACGACAGCTTGCTGCATTTTATTACCAAGCGCCACCGGGTAGTTTTTGCGAATTACCTGACCAAAATTGCCGGAGTTAGCCAGATGATGATGTAAACCACCGTTACACACCAGATAAGTTGTGCCACGGGACACTTTTTTATCAACCACCTGACAAGCATAAACACCAGCTTCTGCCACCAGATAACGGCCAAGCTCAATCACCAGCTCAATACCGGCAAGCGCTTGTTCGTGTTGCTGTAATAGCTGCGTAAGCGATAAACCAATAGGCTGTAAATCAAGCCGTTTTTCACCGGGAAAATAAGGAATGCCAAAACCGCCACCCAAATTGATTAAATCCGGCCGGTATGGGCAAGCGGCAACCAGTTTAGCCGCCAGAGCAAATGTAAGCTGATGGGCTTCGGTCAGTGCTTCGGTTTTTAGATTCTGCGAGCCACAAAAAATATGAAAACCGCGCAACTTAACCGGCATGGCGGCTATCTGTGTCAGCAATTCAAATACTTGTTCTTCATCAATACCAAAAGGCTTAGCACCGCCAGCCATTTTCATACCTGACGCTTTAAGTTCAAACGCCGGGTTAACCCGCAGAGCCACCTGCGGTGTGACCTGATGCTGTTCGCCTAAGCGGCAAATACGCCGCAACTCAGTGGCTGACTCTACATTCAGCGTTACACCTGCTGTAATAGCCGAGGCCAGCTCAGTATCAGTTTTACCAGGCCCGGCAAAGCTGATATCGGCTACCGGCATACCGCTTTGTATCGCCAGCAGCATTTCTTTTTGCGAGGCAACATCAAAACCGTCTACTAAAGGGCGCATATGTTGCACAACAGGCCCGTAAGGGTTGGCTTTTACCGCATAGTGCAGCTTAATTCTGCCAGGAATTGCTTCCCTGAAACGTTGGATCTGCCGGTTAATTACCTGGCGGTCATAAGCATAAAACACGGCTTTGCCAAGCAGAGTACTGATGGCATTAAGGCTGAACCCACCCAGCAACAGGTTATCGCCCTGACAGCTAAATTGCGACATAAGCTCATGCTGTGGTGCCTGAGGTTTTGTTTCGGTATTCAGGGTACTACTCATCTGGATGCCTCACTAAAATAACCCCGGTACTGCTCTGATAATAGCTTACGGTCAATTTTACCATTGGCATTTTTTGGTAAACCCACCTGCAAAATTAACGCTTTGGGCTGCATAAAATTAGGCAAATTACGTTTTAGCTGAGTTGTCCAGTTGGCAATATCAGGCTCACTACCCTCTTTACAGGCAAATAACACCAAAATTGCCTGCTCAAGTTCCGGGTGTGGCACCCCAATGGCAGCAACATCAACCAGTGCCGGGCTAAGTTGGTAAACAGCCTCTTCTACTTCTGTTGGGCTTACCCGGTAGCCAGAGGTTTTAATCATTTCATCGCGCCGGCCAATAAAATACAAAAAGCCGTCTTCGTCATAGCGCACCGTATCACCAGACCACACCGCAAGTTGAGGTAGCTGAATGCCTTTGGGCGCTACAGGGTCAAACTTAAAACGTTCTGCTGTTTTATCCGGGGCATTCCAGTAACCCATGCTCACCAGTGGCCCGCGATGCACCAGCTCTCCCGGCTCATTGGGGGCACAGATACTGCCATCTTCCCGCACTACAACAATCTCAGCATTCGGAATAGCTTTGCCCATAGAGCCAGGCCGTCTTTCCAGTTCAGCTGGCGGTAAATAAGTAGAACGAAATGCCTCGGTTAAGCCATACATTAAATAAGGTTCTGCCTTATTAAATAACTGTTGCAACTGCTGCAGTAAGGCTTGTGGCATAGCACCACCAGAGTTAGTCAGATAGCGCACGGTGTCAGTGCTGCCTTCAACCCAATTAGCTTTGGCCAGTTGCGCCCACAACGGCGGTACCGCAGCAATACCTGTTACGCCGAACTGCTGCACTGTGCGTACGACATCCTGCACCAGAAAAAAATCCAGTAACACGACACTGGCGCCGGTTAAAAATGCGGTAGTTAGCTGGCTTAGGCCGTAATCAAAACTCAGAGGTAACAATGCCAGTAAAACATCATCGGGTGTGTTATTCAGATAGCTTGATACGCTTTGCGCACCTACCAGCATATTACGATGTGACAGCACCACCCCTTTGGGTTTACCGGTACTGCCCGAGGTGTACAAAATAGCGGCCATATCCTGATCGGTTGCATGCGGATATAACTGCAGTGTTCTGTGGCTGACATCAGCATAGAATGACTTTAACTGAATATGCGCCAGAGGGTTCATATCTTCAGCAACGTCCGTTAACAGCACCGTATGCAAATCACTGCACATATGCAGCTCTTCTTCTAACGTTGCCAACCGGTCTTTACTGGTAATCAGCACCCGGACATTACAATCCTGCAGGATATGAGCAACCTGCGCCGCCTTTAAACCCGGATTCACCGGCACAAATACCGCACCGGCCATAGCACAGCCAAACAGGCTGAACACGGTTTCAAATTGTTTGGGCAGGTACACCGCAACCCGGTCAAAACGCTGAATATCCTGCGCTTGCAACTGCATAGCAGTTGTTGTTACGCCTGAAGCAAGTTCAGCATAAGTTAAGGCGGTATTTTTAAAGTACAGTGCAGGTCGTTTAGGAAAACGCGCAGCAGACTGGGTAACGATATCGTGGAGATTTTTGGTCATAGTATCCTTCAGACCTTTCACTTTTTATCCCTTTGTGTGCAATAATAAAACAGTTTTGCGGAAAATCCGACTGTAATTTATCTACTCCGTGTAGTTTAACCGCAGCGGCACCTTTTACGCAAATCAGGGAACTACCTGTTATTTTAAGGAAGCATTATGCCACACCAGCAACTTCTCGCTGATATCTTACGCGCCGTCTTGCAAATAGATAAACAATTTAATGACGATACCCCCTTGCTGGGTGCGATTCCTGAGTTTGATTCTATGGCAGTTATTGCTGTAATAACCGAACTGGAAGAGCAACTGGGTATCCAGATTAATGATGATGAAATATCCGCCGACGTGTTTGAAAACTTTGGCCAGTTAAGTAAATTCGTCACTCAAAAACAAGCTGCCTGACATCGCATTATGCCTTATATGGTACAGCGTCAGACAGTAAAACCTCAGGTATAAAGGACACAATATGCAGAGTTTTTCCCGTGTATCAGTAATAGGTTTGGGCTATATAGGTTTACCTACCGCCGCAGTTATCGCCTCCCGCGGGGTGGAAGTGCTTGGCGTTGATGTGTCAGAGCATGCGGTTAACACCATTAATCAGGGCAAAATTCATATTGTTGAACCTGATTTGGATATGCTGGTACAAGCTGCCGTTACCACCGGAAAATTAAAAGCGTCTTTAACGCCGGAACCGGCAGAAGCTTTTATGATAGCCGTGCCCACGCCGTTTAAAGAAAATAAAACCCCTGATTTAAGTTACATCAAGGCTGCGCTGGAAAATATTGCTCCGGTGATCGCTAAAGGTAACCTTATTGTGCTTGAATCGACCTCTCCGGTTGGTACTACCGATAAAATTTCAGCCTGGCTGGCTGAACTGCGTCCGGATCTGGTTATGCCGCATCAGGACCCTGACAAAGCCGATGTGTTTATTGCCCACTGCCCGGAGCGCGTATTGCCGGGTCGCGTTTTGCAAGAGCTGGTTAGCAATGACCGGATCATCGGCGGTATTACCGAGCGTTGTGCACAAAAAGCCGTTGCCCTGTATCACCTGTTTGTACGCGGCGAATGTTTATTAACTAACGCCCGCACAGCAGAAATGGCTAAGCTGACAGAAAACTCATTCCGCGATGTTAATATTGCCTTTGCCAATGAACTGTCGATGATTTGTGATCACTTAAAAATTAACGTTTGGGAATTGATCAAACTGGCTAACCGTCACCCAAGGGTTAATATTTTAACCCCGGGCCCGGGTGTAGGTGGCCACTGTATTGCCGTTGATCCATGGTTTATTGTTGACTCAGCACCAGAGCAGGCGCAGATTATCCGCAAGGCGCGTGAAATTAACGACAGCAAACCGCATTACGTGATTAATAAAATAAAGCAGGCCGCTGATCAGTTTAAAAAGCCGGTTATAGCTTGCTTAGGCTTAGCGTTTAAAGCCGATATTGACGACCTGCGTGAAAGCCCGGCGCTGGATATCGCAATGTCGTTATTAGAAGACAATATTGGCGAAATTTTGCTGGTAGAGCCTAATATTAAACAGCTACCGAAAAAATATGCTGACCACAATAGCCGGTTAACCTCTTTGCCACAGGCATTAGAACAAGCCAATATATTAGTGGTACTGGTCGACCATAAGCAGTTTAAAACCCTGCATCCGGTAGATGTAGCAACTAAAGTTGTTATTGATACCCGGGGCATTTTCGGTTAACGAAAACCATTTCACTACAAGGAGTGTAACCATGAAAAAAACTACCCTGCTCGCCAGCGCCGTTATGCTGGCGCTGCTTTCCGGTTGTGGCAGTAAAGATGCGACAGAGCATTATAGTGATGCACTGGGTTTTATTCAGAATAAACAATACAGTGCAGCTGTGATCGAGTTGAAATCAGCCGTACAACAGGAACCGGAGAATGCAGAGTACCGTTTGGCTCTTGGTTTACTCCAGTTACAGATTGGTGACAGCGTATCTGCTGAGAAAGAGCTGGCACGTGCACTGAGTTATGGCAGCGATAAAGATAAAGTCGCTTTACCTCTGGTTCGCAGCAGCTATCAGGCTGCTGATTATCAGGCAGTTCTGGCGCACTTTGCTGATGAGACACTGCCACCAGAACAGCAAACTTATATTGACGTATACCGTGCTCTGGCTCAGTTAGAGCTCGGCGATGCTGATGCTGCCATAGCACTTTTTGACCAACTGGCAACTCAAAACAACTTCAGCGACGCCGCAGTTTATGCTCAGGCGCATTTACTTATTGCCAACCGCAATAACGCCCAGGCACTTGAAATCATTAAACAGGTGCAGCCTGACAGCTTACTTTATGCCGAAGCATTATTTCTGCAAGGCAGAACCCAGTTGGCAGAAGAGCAGTATGCTGCTTCTATTGAAAGCATGCGCAACTATCTGACCATGGTACCCAATAACTTGCAAGCCCGTCTGATGCTGACACAAAACCTGGTCAGCACAGAGCAATTTGATTTAGCAGATAAAGAATTAGCCTTGCTATTAAAAGCTTTTCCAAACCAGCCGTTTACGAATTATCTAAAAGCGGTGCTGGAGTATGAGCGTGAAAACTACACTCTGGCCAAAGAGCATATTGAGAAAGCAATCAACAACGGCATGCGTAATACCAGCGCACGTGTTATTGCGGCGTTAGCATCACTGCATCTGGGGCTGGAAAGTCAGACATTAAACCACCTGAGTGCGATAGAAAGCCAACTGCCGCAATATCCGCCGTTACAAAATCTTTATGCCTCTTTGCAATTAAAGTCTGGTCAGCTTGATCAGGCACAAGCGATTCTGGCGAATCAGGATCCGCAGGCAATGGACTACAAATTACTTGCCGCAACCTCATTTCAACTCATTAAACAAGGTTCGGCTACTGCGGCGCAGGAGCTGATTGCCAAATATGAATTAAGTGAAAACAGTAAAGATGTCACATCAATGACAACTTTAGGGTTGTTAAAAATGGGCATTGATGGCCAGGAATCCAGCGGCTTAAGGGATCTTGAGCAGGCTTTGCAACTGGACCCAAACCATGATCAGACCCGTGTGGTGCTGGCTATCAGTTACCTCAGACAAAAAGAGTATGACAAAGCATCAGCCATAGTTGACGAATGGTTATCAGACGAAAAGCTGGCTGTTGTTGGCTACAATCTGAAAGCTTACGGCGCTATGCTGCAAAAGCAGTTTGCTGAAGCCGAAGTCTTTCTGCAACAAGCGCAGCAAGCTACTCCTGACCAGCCTTTTACTTTGCTATTGCAGGCCCTTGTTGCCGGCTCAAAGAGTGATTTTGTGCAAGCAAAGCAACTTCTGATCAGATCAATAGAGAAACATCCAACTTACCTGCCAGCCTTACAGCAATATTATGCGCTGAGTAAAGATGACGACAAAGGTGCTGACGCAATAAAACGGGCAAGTGCTATTTTAAAAGATAACCCCGCTAACAACGCGCTGCGGTTAACACTGGCCCGTATGCACTACCAGCAACAGGACTTTAAAAAAGCTATAGAGGTTATTGGTGATCCATCAGTAAATATGGTTAATGCCACCGCCGCTTACTGGCTGACATTAATAGACTCCCATGCTCAGCTTGGTAATCAGAAAGAGGTACTGGCATTAAGCGAGCGCTGGTACCAGCAAGAGCCGGAAAACCTGCGGGCTGCGTACTTCTATGCAACCAGCCTTAGCCTGGCTAAACGCCATGCCGAAGCAATTAAGGTTGCCGATAAGCTATTGATTAAACATCCGAAAAACCCAATGCTGCTGCGCAGTAAAATCATGGCGTTGTCTGAATCGAAAGACTATGCCAAAGCCTTAGATAGCTTTAAAAACCTGACAGACGCTGACGCTGCAACGGCTGAAATGCAGTTTTTAAAAGGCCGGATACTGTTCTTAAATGGCCAGATCCCACCAGCAGTTGCAGCTTTTAATCAAAGCTATCAGTTAGCCCCAACCGATCAGACAGCCATGTTTATTGCTGAAATTTATTCAAAAGACTACTCGCATCAGCGTGCGGTAGAGTTTTTAGACGGTCATTTCAGTAAAAACCCGGCCAGCGGCAATCTGAAACTGTTTTATGCTAACTTGCTGCTGGAATCTGATAAGAAAAAAGCCTTTGAACTTTATGACGAAATTTTGCAGGCATCCCCTGACAATTACATCATACTGAATAACTATGCCTGGATCCTGGCAGAGCAAAACCAGTTACCTGAAGCCAAACAACATATTGAGAAAGCGATAAAGCAGGCTCCAAAACATCCTGATGTATTAGACACCTACGGCAAAGTGCTGATGAAAATGGATAACCTGCCTGACGCAATAAAAGCCTTTGAGCAATCGCTGGCAATAAGACCGGATAATGATCTGGTTAAGCTAAATTATGCAGAAGCACTGGTGCGCTCTGACAATAAAAGCAAAGCTAAAACCATATTGGCCAATGTAAAAAGCCGCGATGCTGAAGTTGTTAAACGGGTTGAAGCCATTAATAGCATGTTGTGATAACACAGCTGTGCTGCAGCAACGCAGCACAGCTTCTCCCTTCCCTTCATACGATAGCTCTGCCACTGTCATGTAATTTTACAACCTTAGTTTTAAACTCCACCACCAAGCACATAACCCGCTAATAAATAACAATAAAAAAAGTTGGCACCAAAAGTGCTTATACATAAGTCGATTGCTTGAGGATAAGTCTGCAGGACAACCCAACAGACTTGTGTGGAAACTTCACTAAGGAAATGAAAATGAAAAAATTACTTGCAGGACTAGTTCTAGCTGGAGCAACGGCTTTTAACGCCAGCGCGTCAGTAATTACATTTGACGACAGCTCATTTGGCGGTACAGGTTCTACCATGTTCAACGAAATTGACTGGGATCCGGATCTGGCGAATGTTGAACAAACTGACACTAACGGCAATGGTTCAATTTTTGGTGGTCAGGACGATTTTATGGAGTTTGGCCAGACATTAATGGTTAACTTCAAACAAACAGGTATGCCAAACTTTTTACCATCAGCATACGAAGTATTTCTGGACTATGAATTTAATGGTACAGCAGAAGCCTTCCCTGATTTTGGCGGTTTAATACAGGTTTTATTTGCCGGTGGTTCTGCCACTTTATGGGCTGACACTACTGTAAACGGTGCTTATGATGCAGGTACCGCGACTGCTTTAGGTACTTTCTCTCTGGCAAGCGGCAGCTGTATGACTAGTGTTGCCGGTGTTGGTGCATGTGATATCACCATGAAATTTAACGCTAACCCAGGTTACTTCTACTACAACGGTAATGATATCGCTGGCAACAATGCTGTGTATTCACAACTGATTGTTACTGTGCAAAACATTATTGGTTTATCACCAAACTATAACGGCGTTCCAGGTTCTACCCAGGAATTCCAAATCCGTCACGATGGTAACCAAACCTTTACTGTACCAGAGCCAGCAAGCTTAGCCTTGTTAGGTTTAGGTCTGTTAGGTTTACGCCTGAACCGTCGTAACAAAGCCTGATTTATCAAGGCTAATTAGAAAGGGCATCTGATGATGCCCTTTTTTATTGTCTTTTATGCTGTGCCTGCTAACTAAGCGTTTTTTTGTTGTATCCCGGCTTTACTCTACCAATAATTGTTCCAGGCTAAACCGCAACGAGCGCGAAGCCGGTTGCTCGCTACGACCCAGTCGGCCAAAAAACACCTTGTTGGCAAATACCTGTGGCGGTAACAACGCAGCCAGTTTTTTGTCCATCGCGATAGCATTGTCAAAAGCCTGCTGGTTAGTAGTAAATTGCAGATTATCGCGCAAATAACCGGAAAAAATAACCGGTGTCTGCTCAGGCTGAAAACCTAATTTTAATCTGGCTGCAGTTAGCCAAAAACGCTGTAAAGCACTACCGGCTGCAACTTGCTGCTCTAATGTTAGTGGCGCCTCAGCAGTGCTATACAGCACAAAATGTGCGCTACAGCGTAATGCCGGTAATAAATCCAGCTGCAATCTGGGGGCAATGGTCCCCCCCATATACTTAGCCATAAACTCAAAGCGCTCCCAACTTGTCAGCGCCCATTTCATCAGTTTTGCCGTGGCTGCATCCACTCCCAGAGCCTGCTCAGGAATTTTATCTATGCTGAACCGCTTACCCCAATCAATGATTTTGCTATGTACATCATAGCCCTCTTTCATTATTAGCCGGGTGTAAGCATTACCATATAGCAACTTAGCAATAGTCCAGCGCTCTGCTGTACTTTCAAACCAGTGCACTGCAAAGCCAGGTGGTAAGGCCATTTCAAGCTGGCGCTTTTCTTCTGCGCTTAATGCAGTGGTTCCCATCGGCCGGCGTTGTACAGTTCGGGTTTCAATGTAAGGCGCCAGCACATCAGCCACAATAGTGTCATCCGGCACCAGCGCCACCTTGTATACCGGATGCTCTGGTGCTGAACGGTCAATATCAGTGATATCGAGGCGGTAACCACGTTCTGAGGCGGCAATACGGGCCGTTTCCAGCAAAGCACCATGTGCCATATTGCTGGCAAAGCCATTTAAATCGTACACTACATCGTGGCGGGTATCGTTACCCAGAATGTCGCAACTTAATGCTGATGTTGGCCGAAAACGCCAACATTGGGCATTGTCACCGCTCGGTGCCCAGCGGGCTTTATCTAATACATAACGTAGCGGGTCTTGCTCCGGTGCGGTTTTCGGTGCTATCTGCGCAGGCTGATTCAAAAAATACTTCCGCCCCAGATGAAGTGCCAGCCGGTTTATCGGATTGGCATTGCCAAAAGGCCGCCAGCTAACTTTATAGCTATTACGATAGGCGTCAAACTGCAAGCTTCTGGGCGCAGCAATAACTTTCCCACGATTGAGCATCAGCTTTAAGGCTTGTGTTGCGGCAACACCGGCACAAAGCTCGCAGGCCATTATAGTAGATGGCCCTTTACGCTCAGGTAAGTTAATACTCTCTGGCACCACTAAATAGGCGCTGTGTAATCTGGCTGGCGATAAGCCAACAAAAAAGCGCAAATACTGTTCATTTTCATCACAGCCATCAAGCAGAAAATACTGCTCAAATGTCATTTTGCCGGGCAAAAAATTCAGGTTAGCCACCCCCATTCCCAAAGGCGCAGCGGTTACAGCAGGAATACCCGCATCATAGGCTTTTCTGAACATCAGGCTTCTGATTTTTAGCGCAAAAAAATCAAGGCCATCAATATAAACATCAACATCCTGTAAAAAAGCATCAATATTGTCTTCAGTCACACCGTCTGCGAAAGTAGTAATGTCCAGATCCGGGTTAATATCCAGCGCCATTGCCACCAGCGTATCGAGCTTTTTCTGGCCAACAGAGGATAACCTGGCGCCAGCCTGGCGATTAAAGTTTTCAATATCGAAACTGTCAAAATCTGCCAGATGAAACCGGCCCACCCCAAGCCGGGCCAGCGTTAGTAAATGTGCTCCCCCAACCCCTCCCATACCGGCAATTGCCACACGCTTGCTGGCCAGCAGTTGCTGCTCTGCTAAAGTAAGCCAGCCAATATTGCGCGAAAATGCTTTGTAATAGTCAAAGTCGGCTGAAATCATGCGATTATTCCTTCTTGCCGGATTAAATAAGGATAAAGCCTCAATTGCGGAGCTAACTGGCTTTTGAGCATGTCAAACAGCTGTAGAATTTCCGGATTAAGTGCTGAAATGTACTTATGCTCAGGAAGGTAAAACAATGCACGGGTACCGTGATAATCCATTTCATCGCCAATTTGCTCAAACGCCAGCCCCAGCCGCTCAAGGCGTTTCTTTAGCCTGGGTTCTACCACAACGAACATTGCCTTGTGATGACACATTTGCACCAGTGCTATAACGCTCAGATACAAGCCTATGGCAATATTAGGAAAATTCCTGCGTTCTTCTTCTGAAAATACATCTTTTTCCAGATTAATCTCATTAATCACATAAGGCGTATTTTTTTCACCTAAACGGCGGCGGAATGCCTCTGGCACAGCAAGCCGGGAAATTTCACTGAATGATCCGCGTTCAAACTTAGACAGGTCAATTAAATCGGCTCTGACTGAAGATAAACAGTGCTGTTCAAACGGCAGCTGACACGATGGATTCTGTGCCGGAGGAATCACCAGCCTGGCGGTGCCGGCATACTGGCCCGTTCTTTTATGCACCAACAGCAAAGCAAAAGAGTAGTCGTCACACTCATCTGTTTCCATACCATTTTCACGCAACGGCTCCCAGCCCAGTTCTTCGCAGTAAACTGAGTGTCTGATCTTAAAAGACTCTTCCCGTAACGCTGTTGAAGCAGCAAACTTAATTTCAAAATACTGCCTAAAGTTGTCGGCCAGGCTAACACAATCCATGATGATATCCAGTTAATACATTAGATTCAGTAAATATAGTAGCCACTCTTTGTTTGTTTTACATAGTAAAATTATCTAACAATGCAAATTTGATATGTCTCGCCATTCAGAATCACATTACGTTCACAATAATATTAACTAACCGTATGTTTGGCCGCCAGTTGCTGTAGCGATACACCAGTAACCCGGTTTATCCGCCAATCATGCAGCATAGTGGCCCCCTGCGCCTGGTAAAAATCTATCGCTGGCTGATTCCAATCTAATACCGACCACTCAAGACGGCCACAGTCACGCTCAACAGCAAGTTTAGCCAGATAACTCAGCAGTACCCGGCCCAAACCTTTACCCCGGTACTCGGGCAGTACAAACAGATCTTCCAGATAAATACCTGGTTTAGCTAAAAATGTTGAATAATTATGAAAGAACAATGCAAAACCTGCAGCCTTGCTATCATATTCTGCAATAACTACCTCAGCATAAGCTTTGTGACCAAATAAAGTCTGTTGTAGTTTTTCTTCAGTAGCGACAACCTGATCTGACAGCCTTTCATATTCTGCCAGCCCTTGAATAAAAGTTAATATAATAGGAACATCTTGCGGTGTGGCTAAACGTAAATGAATTTTATCAGACATAACAGCTCCTTAAAGCAATAAAAAAACGCCGACACAGCTTCAGGCTCTGTCGGCGTTTTAGTGTAGCAAGTTGTTTAGACGGCGTCAGCTGAGGTTAAAGCCCGGCTTTCCAACTCACCGGCCTTAAAGCTATCCACACTGATGGCACTAAACCGCAGAGCGTTCATTTTTAATAGCTGTTTCGATTCCGTGTCGCTGATCACTTCCGCCAGCAAGGCCTGCTCAATAGTTTGCTCCAAAGGTTGTTTACGTGGCAGCTTACCGTCACGCTGGGCCTGATAAATTTTCTTCATTACAGGTTGCGCTTCATACATGGCAACAAAAGCACTTTCCATTAAGCCCGTTGCATCGTCTTCTCCCTCGCCGATGTAGCACAGATGAGTTAAACGATCCCGCACCACACCAGGTTTGGACATTGCTTCACAGATCTGAATTGCGGTCTCGTCATCAGGCATTTTGTAACCGATACCAAACGGGAATACCAGTATGCGTAATACCCCGGCAACAAAACGGTTGGGAAAGTTGGCAAAAAAGCCATCAAAAGCCCGGCCGATTTCAAACAGCGCCCGCTGTAGGCTGTAATGTACAAATGGCAGATCACATTGCTGGCGACCATTGTCTTCATAAAATTTCAACACAGCTGAAGCAATATACAGCTGGCTTAATACATCACCTAAGCGCGCTGAGAGCATTTCGCGGCGTTTTAACTCACCACCCAAGATCAACATCGAAAAATCGGCACTTAATGCCAGGCCACGGCTCATGCGGCTTAACTGTCTATAGTATTTGGCGGTTTCACCAGATACCGGTGCAGTGTTAAATGCACCTGCCGTCAGCCCCTGCCACAGAGCACCAAAGGTATTACCAATGGCAAAACCAACATGCTTTAGCAACAGGTTATCAAATTGCTTTAAACCTTGCTCTGCATCCGGGTTTGCTGCTGCTTCCAGCTCAGCCAGTACATAAGGGTGACAACGCGTTGCGCCCTGCCCGAAAATCATCAGGTTGCGGGTCAGAATATTCGCACCCTCTACCGTGATGGAAATCGGAATGCCCATGTAACCATGAGCCAGGTAGTTTTTAGGGCCTATCTGAATAGCACGGCCGGCATGAATGTCAAAGGCATCATTCATCAGGGTACGTGACATCTCTGTCATATGATACTTGGCGATGGCAGTTACCACGCTTGGGCTTAAGTTCATATCAATAGCACCGGCAGTCATCACCCGCATCGCCTCAAGGCTGTAAGTAAAACCGCCGATACGGGCAAGAGACTCCTGCACACCTTCAAACTTACCAATTGATAAGCCAAACTGTTGGCGCACATAGCCATAAGCCCCGGTCATTCGCGCGGCCAGGTGCCCGGTAGCAGTAGCTAATGCAGGCAGGCTGATACCCCGCCCTGCAGATAAACACTCTACTAGCATCCGCCAGCCACGGCCGGCGTAATCTGGCCCGCCGATAATCCACTCCAGCGGAATAAACACATCTTTACCGTAAGTAGTACCGTTCATAAATGCCATATTCATCGGGAAATGGCGATCGCCGATTTCAACACCTTTATGGCTGGTAGGAATAAGGGCACAGGTAATACCCAGATCTTCCTTGTTACCTATTAAGTTATCCGGATCATACAGCTTAAAGGCCAAGCCCAGTACTGTTGCCACCGGCGCCAATGTAATATAACGTTTATCCCAGTTCAGACGAATACCAACGACTTCTTTACCTTCAAACTCCCCTTTGCACACCACGCCGGTGTCTGGAATGCCACCCGCGTCAGAGCCTGCCTCAGGCCCAGTCAGGGCAAAACAGGGAACATCGGTACCATTGGCTAAAGCGGGTAACCAGAAGTCTTTCTGCTGCTGCGTACCGTAGTGCATGAGCAGCTCGCCGGGGCCTAAAGAATTAGGCACCATTACCGTTACAGCGGCAGTTAAACTGCGGGTAGCAATGCGCGATACTATGGTTGAGTTTGCAATGGCTGAAAACTCGCGGCCACCATAAGATTTAGGAATAATCATCGCGAAGAAACCTTCACGTTTTAAGAAATCCCATACCTCGGCAGGCAAATCACGTTGTTCCTGCACAATTTTGTAGTCATCGAGCATTTTCAGCAGGGTTTCTACCTGATTGTCCATAAAGGCCTGTTCATCAGTATTGAGCTCAGCTTTAGGAAAACTATGCAGTTTTTGCCAGTCAGGCTTACCCTGAAACAGATCACCATCCCACCATACATCGCCAGCCTCCATCGCTTCGCGTTCGGTATCTGACAGTGGCGGCAGAATTCTTTTAAACATGGCAAAGACAGGTTTGGTAATTAAATTACGGCGAATATCTGCAACGCCGAAGATAATTGCCAAGGTGACAATCAATATTAATAAAATCAACATATTATATTCCTTTGATCGCCAACGCAGGCGCGGTATGACTTAATTGAGTAACAGTAGTAACAGGCGCAGCAATAGCTGCAGATAAGTATGGCAGTAAGCGTAAAATTACGCCTTCAATATCAACCTTTTCATTAAAGTCTGCTTCTGCTATTTCAGCCAGAGCTTCATTAGAGGCCATAGTAAATACCACAGTACCCAGTGAAAAATGCAGCCGCCAGAACAGCTCGCTGGGTGGCAGATCCGGGCAGGCTTGTTGCACTAACAACACCAGCTTATCCAGTACCCGGCCATAATTATGGTTAAAAAACCAGCGCAAATGTCCCTGCACGTCGGTATAACCCCGGCCCAGCAGTTGTAAAAAAATTCGGGCACCGTTCTGATGTACTTTGTTTAACTCCAGTAGTGGCTTTACAAAAACCGACAATACCTGGCTTAAGCTGTTTGGCTGTTGCAGAGCAAGCAAACGGGTAAATTCCTGATCCAGGCGTGGCATTAGCACTACCAGATAACGTTGCAGCACTGCCTGAATAAGTTCTTTTTTTGAGCCAAAATGATAATTAACCGAGGCTAAATTAACCTCAGCCATGCTGGTTATTTGCCGCAGGGAAGTATCGGTAAAGCCGGTTTCGGCAAATAATGTTTGTGCCGCATCAAGAATTTTATGTTGGGTGCTGTGCTTAACTGACATAACTCCACCAATATTTAAACGCATGTTTGAAATGTACGTTTGAATTTAAATACTGTCAAGCGGCAAATCAACAACTGGTCTAACCTGACGAGTTTAACCAACTTTTTTGTTTTACATGATTGGTATTATGCTGTTTGAAACTTAAACTAGTGGCTTGCCCTTATTTGTGTTGCCGGAGTTTTGGTTGTCTGTTCTGAAAATAAAACCTGAAGCGTTAAAACTGGGTTATGCCATTAAGCTGCCTGCTGGTTGGCTAAAACACCCATTCCTGTCCGGTAATATGATCATAGAAAATAGCCAGCAGCTACAAATTATCCGCTCGCTCAACCTGGATTATGTGTTTTTTTATCCGGGTAAGAGCAAAAAAATGACACAACCGGAAGAATTAAATGATGATGATATGGCCAGTTTTAATATGGCCGCCAGCGAAGCTCAGCTGAAAATGCAGCAGGAGAAAATGCAGCGTATTGAGCAAGCAAAAGCACACCGGCGTGATTTACAGCGAACCGAAAAAGCTTTTGCTCAGTCGTTGTTGCAGGTAAAAAACCTGATGAGCAAAATTACCAGCCGCCCGCTCAATGCTATAGACGAAGCAAGCGGCCTGATTAACGCTATGACAGATATTCTGCTCGGCGCCGACTCACTGGTACTGCATTTAATTTCCGGCGCGGCTAAAGAGCAGGAAGGCCTGTATTATCACTCATTAAATGTGGCTACGTTGTCGATGATGCTGGCAAAAAGCCTTAATTTACCAGCAGCACAAATTAAAACTGTCGGCATTGGCGCTCTATTCCATGATATTGGCAAAATTAAAATACCCAGCCAGATTTTACGCAAAACCACAGAGCTGACAGCACCAGAACAAAACCTGCTGAAACTACATACTAAATATGGTGTAGAGTTAACAGCTTTAACCGATACCTTTCCGCTGGAAGCCTGGCCCATTATTGAGCAACACCACGAGTATATTGATGGCAGTGGCTATCCTAATGCTTTGAAAGAGCCACAAATTGATGCATTAGCTAAAATTGTGGCGGTGGTCAATACATTTGACAACTTGTGCCACCCGCTGGACATCAGCAAATCACGCTCGCCACACCATGCACTGTCGTATATGTACCGTAGTATGAAAGGCAAACTGCCGGATCGCGAGATGAAAGTGATGATTAAAATGATGGGCATTTACCCGCCCGGCACCATTGTTTTATTGTCAGATCAACGGCTGGGTATTGTTATGTCGGTCAATAGTGAGAGCCTGCTGTGCCCGAATGTGCTGGTATATGATGCCGATGTACCAAGACTGGAAGCGCCGATCCTGACATTAGAGCCGGATAAACTCAGCATCAGCAAGGTCATTAAAATTCAGTCGCTCCCGCAACATGTTGCAGAATACTTAAACCCAAGAGCTCAGGTCAGTTACCATATTCAGGGCAAACCCTGATGCAAAAGGCCGGTAAAATACCGGCCTTGGTTTTATTACTTCAGATGCCTGTCAAAAAACTGCGTAATGCTTTTATGCAGATGCGTTTGCACCGGCTGACCAAACATCGAATGTTTACTGCCAGGGTAATTAATCATATCAAACAGTAAACCCTTATCCTGTAGCTGCTTATACAGCTTGGTGCTGTGAGTAAACAATACATTGTCATCAGCCATGCCGTGATAAATCAGCAAATTACCTTTTAAGCCATCGGTATAAGGAAACACCGCACTGTCGGTATAGCCCTGAGCATTTTGTGCAGGGTGGCCTAAGTAGCGCTCAGTATAATGGGTATCGTACAGCGCCCAATCAGTAACCGGTGCACCGGACACACCGGCAGTGAAGTAATCACCGGCTTTAAACATTGCCATTATTGCCATATAACCACCATAGCTGTGGCCATAAATAGCAATCTTATCGGCAGCAACATAGGGCAAGCTGCGCAGGTATTCTACACCGCGGATTTGGTCATTTAACTCTACTTCACCCAGCTTTAGGTAAATGGGATCTTCAAAGGCTTTACCACGGTTATAAGAGCCGCGGTTGTCAAGCTGAAATACCAGATAGCCCTGCTGTACCAGATAATGCAGATATAAGTCGCGCGGGCTCCAGCTATTGGTAACACGCTGGGCATGCGGGCCGCCGTAAACACTGACAATCACCGGGTATTTTTTGTCCTGCTGTAGTGTTTTTGGTGCAAACAAACGGTAGTGCATCGTCTGGCCATCTTCAGCCTCTAAGGTGCCAAAACGCGGCGCTGTCAGTTCAGCGTGGTACGGCGTAAGTGCATGGCTGCTGTTCAGCTCGTTTTGTTCCAGCCAGGTAAGCACCTTGCCATCCAAGCCGCGCAGTGCCACTTTAGTTGGCGTACTGACATTAGAAAAGCTGTCGATAAAACTGCTGCCATCTTTAGCCATTACCAGAGCATGGTCAAAGCCGGCTTCGGTTAAACACCTGATATTGCCATCTTTTAAACTAACCTGATACAGATGACGCTCCAGCGGTGTATCTTTACGGCCGGTAAAATATACCATGCCCTGCTTTTCGTTTACCGCATCCAGCTCATCTACTACCCAGTTACCGCTGGTTAGCTGACGTTGCAACTTGCCGTTAAAATCAAAGTGGTACAGGTGTTTGTAACCATCCCGCTCAGAGGCCCAGATAAAGCCCCGTTCGTTATCCAGAAAATGTAAATCATCATGCAGGTTCAGCCAGGTATTGCTGTTTTCGCTCAGCAATACTTTTTGCTGATTATTGCTCAAATCAACCAGGCGTAGCTCTAACTGCTGTTGATTGCGGCTTTGCCACTGGTAACTTAAATAGCGGGCGTTTTTGGTCCACTCTACCCGTGGGATATAAATATCTTCGTTCTCACCATGTGGCAGCCAGTTAATACTACCGTCTTTAAGCGTTACTACACCAAGCTGAATTTTGGCATTGGCAGTGCCGGTATACGGATAGCGCTGGTTAAACAACTTAATTTCGTCGGCATAAATCTCGTTACGCACGACTTCCGCTACACCGCTTTCGTCGGTACGGGTAAAGGCAATTTTACTATCATCCGGTGCCCACCAATAGCCTGTCATACGGCCCATTTCTTCCTGAGCAACAAATTCTGCCATACCGTTTTTAACATCACCGCCGCCATCAGTCGTCAGCTGTGTTTCTTTACCGTTGGCAATGTCCAGCACAAACAGGTTCTGCCCACGGATAAAGGCCACGTAGCGCCCGGTAGGTGAAATAGTAGCGTCAGTTTCAAACTCGCTGGTATCAGTGAGTTTTTTTGCCGTTTTGTTGCTAAGTTGGTAGTAGTACAAATCACCGTTGAGCGGAAATAACAGCGCATCACTGTTTTTCGCCCAACTGTAACTGATAATACCTGAGGCGAATAACCGCATGCGCTCACGGCGGGCTTTTTCTTCATCAGATAAGGTTTCAGCACCGCTGATTAAGCTGTCGGCGTCAACCAACAGGCTGTGCTTGCCTTCTTTAATATGATACTGCCATAAATCCAGGCGGTTAGCGTCCTCTGCCTTGCCTTTAAGGTAGGTTACCCGACTGCCATCCGGTGCCATGCTCAACGAGCGTGGTGTGGCGCCGCTTAATGCCGGATCAGCAAATAAACGCTCTAACTCCAGTTGCTTCGCATTAAGCATGTTGCTGCCTCCGAATAGTAAACACAGTGCCAGTACAAAACGTGGTAATTTAACGTGCATTATTGTCCCTGCGACTTTGATTGAATTTTGCTTGCCGTTTGTATAATGCTTCAGGCTAAACTGCAAGAAAAAGCCGCTTGCGTTATGCCTGGCTGCGATAAAAAGAGGACCTGACAAATGAAACTGACCGAAGTTACCCACCCGCTGGTAAAGCATAAAATTGGTTTACTGCGTGCCGCTGATATTAGTACCAAGCAATTTCGCCAACTGGCTGCTGAACTGGGTAGCCTGCTAACCTACGAAGCCACTAAAGATTTAGCAACCGAAACCGTTACTATCGACAGTTGGAGTGGCCCGGTACAAATTGAGCAAATCCAGGGCAAAAAAGTCACTATAGTGCCGATACTGCGCGCCGGACTGGGAATGCTTGATGGCGTACTGGAACTGCTACCCAGTGCCCGTATCAGTGTTGTGGGCATTTACCGTGATGAGCAAACCCTGCAACCGGTACCGTATTTTCAAAAACTGGCATCAGACCTCGATCAACGACTGGCAATAGTGGTCGATCCTATGCTGGCTACCGGTGGCTCATTGATCGCGACCATTGATTTGCTAAAACAGCACGGCGCCAATCATATCAAAGCCCTGGTGCTGGTAGCCGCCCCGGAAGGCATTACGGCACTGCGCCAGGCACATCCAGATGTTGAGCTGTATACCGCCGCAGTTGACCGTTGCCTGAACGAGCAAGGCTATATTCTGCCAGGCCTGGGTGACGCGGGTGATAAACTGTTTGGCACTAAATAAGGATAACACAGTGCAGTTAATTCCCTGGTCTTATCATACCCGTCAAGGCTTTACCCTGCGCGGCTATCGCAGCAAAGCCAGCGGTAAGCCAGTGCTGCATATGCTGCATGGCAATGGCTTTTGCAGCCGGATGTACCAACCTATGCTGCAATTACTGGCAGCAGACTATGACTTGTTTTTATCAGATGCTCAGGGCCACGGCGACAGTGATCACGGCGGCACTTTTGTTGGCTGGAATAACAGCGCAACATTAGCAGCCGAAGCCTGGCTGGCGCACAAAAACAACTATCCGAATGTACCGGTATATGGCGTTGGCCATAGCTTTGGTGGCATTTTAACCGCACTAATACACACCTCTGCCTACAGCCCCTTTACCAGTGCTATCTTGCTTGATCCGGTGCTATTTACTCCCGGTATGCTAACCGTAATGAGCACATTAAACGGTGTACGGCTGTACCATAAAAACCCGCTGGCTAAAGCAGCACTGCGACGGCGCCAGCACTGGCCAGATAAAGACGCCGCACTACATTACCTGAATAATAGAGGCATGTTCGCCAACTGGCACCCCGATGCACTGGCAGCCTATATCAACCATGCGCTAAAACCGTCAGAGCATGGCCTGAGCTTAAAATGTTTACCGCAACGCGAAGCCGAGATTTTTGCATCTTACCCGCATAAACTCTGGCAACAACTGGCACAGCCATGCCCACCGGTTCATGTCATTTATGGTGATAAAAGTTATGACTTTATTGGCAAATCACTACGTAAATGGCAAAAACGTAATGCAGCGGTCAGTGTTGAGCAAGTCAGCGGCGGCCACTGCTTTATGCAGGAAGATCCGCAGTCGGCAGCACAGTATATTCAGCTTGCGGTTAAAGAACTGAATTGCCGGTTGAAATAGCTGTTAATGCGCAGCCCGAATTCCGTTATAATGGCGAAAATATTAACCTGGAACCCCAGATGAAAAAGCGCTTATTAGTTACCGCACTGCTACTGTCTGCCTGTAGCCATTTACCGTCTGAGCGACCTGCAGACACAACTACTCTTAATGTGCCACCACAGCCTGCCGCAGTGTCTGAGCCTGAAGAGATAGTAATAGAAAATTCTGACACGGCAGAATCTGTCGCCACCGATTTTGAACATATCTTTGTTGATAGCGATATGACATTCAGCGGCACTCTGCCCTGTGCCGACTGCCCGGGTATCAGCTATCATATTAACCTGTACCGTGATGGCCGTTTTGAAGCGCGCCAGGAGTATCTGGAGCGTAATCAGGTTAATCTGGTAAAAGGGATCTGGTTACTGGAGAACCGCAGCTTGCATCTGGTTAATCAGCAGCAAACTCTGCCCGCCTTTCATTTTTTATCTAACCGCCAATTAACGATGCTGGATTTAAGCGGCAAACCCATCAGCAATAATCAACAGTATCAGTTACAACGCGCTACCGAGTTTAAAAAACTTGATACCCGCCAGGCGATGCTTGGCTTGTATATGCTGAGCAATAATCAGGCAACCTTTACCAGTTGCCGCAGTGGCGACAACTTAAATGTGGCTAATACCCAGCATCACTTGCCGGTAATGCGCCAGTATCAACAAGACGCCCGTTTTAATGGCAATGCCGTTATTGCTACTCTAGTTGGCCGCCGAGGCCAGGACGAGCAAACCAATACTCTGTTTATTGATAAGTTTGAACAATTCTGGCCGGGAGCAACCTGCCCCGATCAAATCCAACCTGGCAAAATGCAGGGTATTGTCTGGCGCGCAGAAAAGCTAACCGAGCGTTATGTGCCGCAGCAACTAAATGTCAGAGTGATTTTTGATCAGAATGACCGTTTATATGGTTTTGCCGGCTGTAATAACTTTAACGGCAACTACAAGCAGCGCTCTAATCAGTTAACCGTGCAACCATTGGTAAGTACGCGGAAGTTCTGCGCTGAAAGCAGCGAGCTGGAGCAACAATTTACCCAGTCACTGCAATCGGCTGACCGCGCAGAAGTAAATGGCGATAAATTACAGCTGTTTAAAAATAATCAGCTTATTTTGCAATTCAAGCCTGCGGTTAACTAACCGCAGCAGCAATCGCACGACTTCTTCAATAGATCCTGCCAGTGACTAGTCCTGAAGTAAGTTGACACTTATTTCAGTTTAAAACGCCCGGTGAACTTCATCGGGCGTTTTGTATTTTAAGGCCAGATGAGGCCTTTTCT
>NZ_JANUEM010000004.1 GCF_024809855.1 Rheinheimera pacifica | reverse complement strand
GAGCAGGTTGAGCATTTTATGGATAACGCCGCGCCGTTTCCGGGAGGCGGTCATGGCTTGCAGCGGGTGTATCAGAGTTAGGATCAGTTATTTAGATGTTGAGAGAATTTTCGAGCTGTTGCTGGCCGAGGAAACCGGGAAGCATTTAATTTCTTTAGGTGAGTCGTTTGACGATTTCTGTATCCTTGTATATGCGAAAGATGATTTATTAAATTTTGTATGGCGATTAGAACCTGATCCTTATTTCGATCATCCGCAATATGGGTATGAGTTAAAATCTGGCGTTGTCCCACTAAAGTATTTCCTAGGAGTCGTCGAAGATTATAAATCAGCAATTTCTAACTATGTTTGATAGCTATTTTTTTAATTGAGCAATCACACACCGACATAAAACCCAGCAGTGATCAAAGCCATCAGCATGCAGGGCAGCGGGTGCCGGTAGAAGTGATCAGCGTTGACCAGCAGGCTGCACAGATTTGTCCAGTGCCACTAACTGGTGGGGCTGGACAGATTGATCTGTTCTACTGGTGAGATGTAGGGAAGTCCTTGTCATCAATGTCATGGTTTTAATTTGGGGAAAAGGTCATCATCCGAGTAACGCTTTAATTGTTTGGATACTGAGAAACATTTTTGCGATATCGTTTTGGCTACCTTCGTCGAGACGGATAAACCCCAGTAACAGATAAAAGGCAATGGCATCAAGATCGGCATCCAGATATAGCCCGTAAATACCAATTTCTTTTGACGCTCTGTGTACCCTGTGTAATGCATCAGACATCATTTTTTTTCCGATGCCTTGCCCTTGCAGGCTTTTATCGACGCCTAACATCACCAGGCGAACGCAGGGAATATCTCTGGGTAAACTGCCCTGAGACAGCTTGTCTAACTCCGGTGCCGATAATTTAAAGGACGCTAAGGTATAAAAAGCAGAAAAACATTCACTGTTCCCGGTATCCAATAACACGTAAGCCTGAGAAAAGTGCTGGCTGATCTGCTTTTTTAGTGATGAGTGAACAAACTTATTAATAATCTTGTTTCCGCAGTCAAATTTTTTCTGCTGGAAATACGTTTTGCTCGTGTCATATTGCTCTATAACAAATTTCTTATCGTTCACTAAAGGTTCCTGCTGAAAGTAAGTCCTTTAACTCTTCAGTAGGTTTTGCAGGTTTAGATAACGCTTTAAACAATGCAACTTGTTCTGATTGTTGCAGTTGCGCTTGTTCTATTACCTGTCTTGCGGCTTTTAATGCCGGTTCAATGATAAAACTCGTCATATCAACCCCGCGCAAAAGGGCTGCGTGTGCCAGCAACTCCTTATTTTGCTGTGTGGTCTTCAAATCCAGCCGGGCGTCTTTTTTCAAAGCTAATGAAGTCATGCTATTTCTCCTGTACGGTTATTGTACGTATATATACTGTGAGGCCAGAGCATCAAAGTCAAGTAAATAATGAACGTATATTGTACGTATGTTGCCGCACTTGGTTTGGCTAAACAGCGGTTTCGTCTAAGTACTTTTGCCTTAATTGCAGGTAACGCTCTTGTTGTCCGGCTTTAAGTTTACTGCCGTCAATCAGCTGCTGGCATTGTTGCAACAAGCTCTGGCGTTGTTGTGGCGGGCAAAGCTGGCGGGGGGAGGTTAGCAGTGTTTGCAGCAGGTTAAGCGCTATGCCAGCATTTTTCGGCATAACCTGGGCGGCCATAACAAAAGCAGCAAACGCTTCTTGCCAGTTGCCGTGCTGGTACAGGCGCACTGCATTGTTATTCAGCTCTCTGGGGCCTTGCGGCATACGTTCGCGCTCTTGCTGCTCTTGCTGCAGATATTGCATAAATACCTGCTCAGGCTGCTGTTTACGGCAGTGTTCGGTAATCTGCCGGAACAGTTGTCTGGACGCATCGGCTAAGCCTACTTCATGCAAAGCCTTGGCTTTATCCAACGCATCTTCCAGCGAGGTAATTTCAGGTTGGGGTTCAAGCTCTGCCAGCAATTGCCGGGCCTTATCGCGGTGATCCTGCAGGTACATCAGCCGGGCTTGTAACACCTGTTGTTGCTCAGTCAATTTGTGGCTGGCAAATTGGTGCTGCACCATATTCAGTGACAATGTGGCCTGGCGATTAAGCCGGGACTGCTGCTCAGTATCTTCAGTGCTAAGGGCGAAATCTATGCTGGCGCGCGCCATATTCAGATATAAATCGGGTTGTTCATAAATTGAATTGCGGGCAAATTTAACCATATCGCGGGCGGCACGGTATTGAATTTCGTAATCATGGTTTAGCCGTGACAACTGCAACAGTTTTTGCTGACGTAGCAGATTACGCGGGGCTATGTTCGCAGCGGCCAGAATATGTTGTTGAGCTTCTTGGTAATGCTGTTGGCGAAACTCCAGCTCACTGAGGTTGTCCAGAGCAAACAGCCTGGTTTCCTGCCGTTTTAGCATTTGCTCCAGTTCAGCAAAAGCTTGTTGTTCGTGGCCTTGCTGCAATAAACAGCGTACCTGGCCAATTCTGGCCCAGCTAAATGGCTGAATTTGTAGCATGGCCGTAAAAAACACACTGGCCTCGTCCCAATTAGCTTGCAGCAGTAAAATATCACCCTTAATTTTAAGCAGCAGAGGAAACAGCTTGTGCAACTCAGTTTTACCAAGCTGAATATTGATATGCTGTAATGCTTTGTCCAGTGCATTTTGTTCCAGCAACTCATAAACCGGCCGTAGCAACTGTTTGCGTTTTAGCACCCGCTCAATACGCTGCTGCAAATCGCGGATAACAAACGGCTTGGCCATAAACTCATCGGGCTGTAATTCCAGCACACTGTGTACCAGCGCGGGATCTGTTTCTGCGCTGATAAAAATCACGCCGCCGGCAGGTTTATGTAAACCTCGGCTTTTTAATTCATCAAATAACTGGTAGCCATCTTTGCCTTTAGCCAGGTTGTAATCGCAGATCATTAAATCGTAGCTATTTTGCCGGCAAAGTTGCAGGGCGGTTTGGGCCCGGTCGGCTAATACAATATTCTGATACCCCAATTGTTCCAGCGCATAACGCAGAAAACTCTGGCTCAGGCTTTGATCATCAATTATCAGAATGCGTTCGTCGCGTTTAACGGCGGGTTCCATAGGAATAAAGCAGATCCGGGACAGAAGACTGACTTTACTATAGCAAGTTTTTAACAATGCAGAACAGCAGAAGATAAGATTTACTTCAGGTTATTTGCTACGGGTTTTATCAGGAAGTGGTGGATTGTACTGGGGCGGCATGCAATGCTTCGAGGCAGTGGCAACCGTGTCTTAATAAAGAGAGGGCGGTGCTTTGCTATGGTTTTATCAGGAAGTGGTGGATTGTACTGGGTTCGAACCAGTGACCCCCGCCTTGTAAGGGCGGTGCTCTCCCAGCTGAGCTAACAATCCATGGGAGTATAAAAATTTTTGGTGGATTGTACTGGGTTCGAACCAGTGACCCCCGCCTTGTAAGGGCGGTGCTCTCCCAGCTGAGCTAACAATCCATGGGATAAGTCTTTACATCAAATTTGGTGGATTGTACTGGGTTCGAACCAGTGACCCCCGCCTTGTAAGGGCGGTGCTCTCCCAGCTGAGCTAACAATCCACGCTGTTTGATGGCGCTCATTATAGGGAGCATGAAAAAGCTGTCAACATTATTTTGGCAATTGTGGTTTGCCTGCTGCAAAAGTAAACATTCTGCCGTGCTTTAGTACAAAACAGTGGCTGCCGCTTTGCCTTAGCGAGTGCATCCGGTGCGCGGCATTGTTACAATAGCCGCCATTATTGCACTGTGATGGATAAACTATGTCTCTTGTTACCCGTTTTGCACCAAGCCCAACTGGTTATTTACACGTTGGTGGCGCCCGAACTGCTTTGTTCAGCTGGTTATATGCCAAAAAGAACGGCGGAAAATTTATTCTGCGTATTGAAGATACCGACTTAGAGCGTTCTACCCAGGCGTCGGTTGATGCTATTTTAGAAGGCATGACCTGGCTGGGGCTGGATTACGACGAAGGCCCGTACTACCAAACCAAGCGCTTTGATCTGTATAAAGAAGTGGTTGCACAGCTGTTGGCAGATGGTAAGGCTTATAAGTGTTTTTGCACCATAGAAGAAGTTGACGCTATGCGCGAAGCGCAAGCCGCTGCCGGTGAAAAACCGCGCTATAACGGTATGTGGCGTGACCGCACTGATCATCCGGCGGATAAACCTTTCGTTATCCGTTTCAAAAACCCGCAAAGCGGCACTGTGGTAATTGATGACTTAATAAAAGGCCGTATTGAAATTGCCAACAGCGAGCTGGACGACTTAATTATTGCCCGCAGCGATGGCACACCTACCTATAACCTTACTGTGGTGGTAGACGACTGGAAAATGGGTATAACTCACGTGATCCGCGGCGACGACCATGTTAATAACACACCACGGCAGATGAATATTCTGGCAGCGCTGGGTGCTGACATTCCGAAATATGCTCATGTGCCAATGATCCTCGGCGATGATGGTAAACGGTTATCCAAGCGCCACGGTGCGGTGGGTGTAATGCAGTACCGCGATAACGGCTTTTTACCCGAGGCCTTGCTTAATTATTTAGTGCGTTTGGGCTGGTCACATGGTGATCAGGAAATTTTCAGCAAAGACGAGCTGGTTCAACTGTTTGATCTGGATAGCTGTAACCGTGCTCCGTCGGCATTTAACACCGACAAACTGATTTGGTTAAACCAGCATTATATGAAAACCCTGCCGGCAGAACAGGTTGCAGCACAACTGCAGTGGCATCTTGCAGAGCAAAAACTGGATACCAGCAATGGCCCGGCGTTAACTGAGCTGGTAAAAGCGCAGGCCGAGCGGGTAAAAACGCTTAAAGAAATGGTAGAGGTAAGCCGCTATTTCTATGAAGACTTCAGCGACTTTGATGCAGAAGCGGCAAAAAAACATTTACGCCCGGTTGCGCTGGAACCTTTACAGGCTGTTGCAGCCAAACTGGATGCATTAAGCGAGTGGTCAGTGCCGGTTATTCATAATGCTATAAACGCTACGGCAGAGCAGCTGGGTGTGGGCATGGGTAAAATTGGTATGCCGCTGCGGGTGGCTGTTACCGGTGGTGGTAATTCACCGGCTTTGGATATTACGCTGGCTTTGATTGGTAAAACACGTAGCCTGGCGCGGTTGCAAAAAGCCATTGTTGCAGTGCAGCAGCGTGCGGCAGAAACAGAGCAATAATCATTTTAGCGTTAAAAGCCCCAATAACCCGGTTCAGTATCACTGGGCAGGTTTAGTGGGGCTGATACAATAAAAATGCCGAAAGGCAGGGAACAAATAATAACAACCGGGATGGCAATACGACTCATGGGTAACTAATTTATATAAAAGGAGTGACCAAGCGGAATAATGCCTTCTTTTTACAAAGGTATCAGCGCTGTGCTGATGCTTTGCTTGTATGGGGTACAAGCGAGCGAAACAGAACACTTACCCAGCAGCGAAGAGCCACTGCAGCCAATAGGCTTCTTTGGTACGGTGACAGGTGATGTGGAGCTGGGCTTTTTGCTGACGTCAGGTAACACTGACTCTTTTGCTATACGGGCGAATAGTGAGCTGGTGCACGAACTGGAGTATTTTCGTAACCGCTATCATTTACAAAGCCTGTTGCAAAAAAACAATGTTACCAATGCCAGCACCGGCGACAAAAATCAGGTTACGACCGCCAGCCGTTATGGCCTTACCGGCCAGAGTAACTATAAAATTGTTACAGGCAGGCAAACAGTGTTTGGCCGCGGAGCTTACCTGCATGATAAGTTTGGTGCTTTTAAAGAGCAGGCTTCTCTGGTGGTAGGTTATGGTAACCGGATTTATGAAAAGCAAAGCGACTACTTTGATCTGGAAACCGGCCCTGGTTTTGGCCACCAGGAAGCGGCGTCGGGTAACACCAATACCGGCCTGATCTGGTATCTTGCGGCAAACCTGGATTATCAGTTATACGATACCACCAAGTTTCGCCAGACACTGGAAAGCACTGTGTCGCTTAATGGTGAAAACTCGACCTTGTTAAGCCGCAGCAGTGTAACTGCACAGCTGGCAGGCAGTTTGTCAATGCGGTTTAATTTTGTGGTGAAGTTTAACTCTGATCCCGAAGGGGCTCGCAAGCAAACGGACACTGAAACGTCTGCTTCGCTGGTGTATACGTTCTGATGTAAAAAGCCGGTGCAAACCGGCTTTTTTGTCTTTGAGTTTTATGGCTGAAAAATCAGTGTAATACACGGGCGCGTAAGGTGCCGGGTATCGCTTTCAGCTCATTTAACGCCTGTTCAACATCGTCTGAATCAATATCTATAACCACATAGCCAATATCAGCATTGGTTTGCAGGTACTGGCCGGCAATATTAATATTCAGCCGGGCAAAAGCCTCGTTAATTTTGGTCAGCACACCTGGCTGATTTTTATGAACATGCAACAAGCGTGAACGGCCTTTGTGCTCTGGCAGTGATACTTCCGGAAAATTCACTGCGGAAAGTGTTGAGCCGTTGTCACTGTATTTCACCATTTTACCGGCTACTTCAAAGCCGATATTTTCCTGCGCTTCCTGGGTAGAGCCCCCAATGTGCGGTGTCAGGATCACATTATCAAAAGCGCGCAGTGGGGAGATAAACTCTTCATCATTACCTTTAGGCTCAACCGGAAACACATCAATAGCGGCGCCAGCCAGCTTTTTGTTATGCAGTGCCTCGGTTAATGCATCAATATCTACCACTGTGCCACGTGAGGCATTAATTAAAATACTGCCGGGTTTCATTAATTCCAGTTCAGCTTCACCAATCATATTTTTGGTTTGTGCTGTTTCTGGAACATGCAGGCTGATCACGTCTGACGTTTTTAACAAGGTGCTAAAATTAACCTGGGTAGCGTTGCCCAGCACCAGTTTGTCTTCGATATCGTAAAACTGAACGCGCATACCAATATTCTCAGCCATAATGCTCAGCTGCGTGCCGATATGGCCGTAGCCGATAATGCCGAGGGTTTTACCGCGCGCTTCAAAAGAGTTATTGGCTGTTTTTTGCCATTCGCCCCGGTGGGCGGCAGCGTTACGCTGTGGAATACCACGTAGCAGCATAATAATTTGCCCCAGCACCAGCTCGGCTACTGAGCGGGTATTGGAAAACGGCGCATTAAATACCGGAATAGCACGTTTTAATGCTGCGGTTAAATCTACCTGGTTGGTACCAATACAGAAACAACCAATAGCGACCAGTTTACCGGCGGCGTCCAGTACTTTTTCAGTCAGTTGGGTGCGCGAGCGGATCCCGATAAAGTGCGCATCTTTTATGCGCTCAATCAGTTCGTCTTCCGGCAGGGACGTTTTTAAATACTCAATATTGCTATAACCCTGGTTTTTAAAACTTTGCACTGCGCTTTGGTGCAGGCCTTCTAATAGCAATATTTTAATTTTGTCTTTGGCCAGCGAAAATTTTTCCATGTCACGTCTCTTCAATAAATTAAAAGTAAAATCAGTTTGTTAGTTATTATTGTTATAGTTTTTCGTGGCCTTGAGCTGTTATTTAGCGAATAACCTGTGTACCTGTGGCACTGCCTACCAATACCATGTCGGCAGCGCGCTGCGCAAAGATGCCATTGGTGACTACGCCGACAATATTATTAACTTGTTGCTCCAGTTTAAGCGGGTCGCTGATAATTAAATCGTATACATCGAGGATCACATTGCCGTTATCAGTGGTTACACCGGCGCGTAATACCGGCCGGCCACCGAGTTTGGTCAGTTCGCGTGCAACATAGCTGCCGGCCATTGGGATCACTTCTACCGGCAACGGGAATTTGCCCAGCATTTCAACCTGTTTGCTTTGATCAACAATGCAAATAAAGGTATCGGCAACTGCTGCAACGATTTTTTCACGGGTAAGGGCAGCGCCACCGCCTTTAATCATATGTTTTTGCGCGTTTATTTCATCGGCGCCGTCAACATACACACTAAAGCTGTCAATGCTGTTTAGATCCAGCACCTCGATACCCAGCGCTTTAAGTTTTTCAGTAGATTGTACCGAGCTGGACACCGCACCTTTAATGTCATACTTAATGCTGGCCAGGGCGTCGATAAAATGATTTACCGTAGAGCCGGTGCCCACGCCAACCACGGTATTACGCGGAATAAACTCCAGTGCAGCCCAGGCGGCGTTTTTCTTCATTTCATCTTGTGTCATCAGCTGTTCCAAATTCGTTTAGCCATACAGATGGATATTATATCGAAAGGGCCTGCTGACAAAAGGGCAAAAACGGAAAAAGGGCAAAACAGTTGTTTGCCGATGTTGCAGTGAGCAAACGCCGGCCACAATACCTGCTCTGGCTCGTCACAGCAACTCGCCCTACTGCCTGCGGCAGGGCTCAGACACTCTGTGACGACCAGATCGCGTTTCTGGCCTGCTTTTGTGATTAAGCATCAATTGCTCGACGAAAATCGAAGTAGTGATCCGGCGTAATAATCTGCTTTAGCGGAATATCCCAGGCTTCACCTGGCACAGCATCAACCTGCTGGCAGTTATGCGCCAGGCCGATAACCTGACAGTGGCTGTCGGGGGAGAGTTGTGACAAAGTGCGATCATAAAAGCCGCCGCCCATACCCAGGCGGTTACCGGCAGCATCAAAGGCAACCAACGGCGTAAAAATAATATCCAGCTGCTGCAGCGGTATCAGCCGGTGGCAGGCTGGCAAAGGTTCAGGTATGCCAAATTTATTCGGGTACAGCAGGGTGTCTTTATCGTAGCGCACAAACAACAAATACCCGGCAACAAAGGGGTGCAGTACCGGCAGATAAACGCTTTTGCCCAGCTGCCATAGAGCCTGAATAAGCGGATAGGTATCCAGCTCGCCGTCGTTGGCTAAATACAGCGCTATATGCTGGCCTGGCGTAATAATATTGCTGGCAAGCACCTTTGCGGCTAAATCTGTAGCTACCTGTTGCTGCGCCTCAGCACTGAGCTGTTGCCTTTTAGAACGGGTAAGTTTTCTCAGTTGCTGGCGCTGGTTTGTTGTGTCGGGCAAAGCTGGCTTGGGTATGGTACTGGTCATGCAAATAAGTATGCCTGAACGGCGGCAGAATAAAAGAGGTTCTCCAAATTGCCGTGTCTGGTGTTAGCCCTTGAACCATAGGTTCAAGGCGGGAGTCAGATGGCTGCCTCAGGCTTCCCGGTACGGGCCGGGCTTGCACACTGGCAGCGCAGAAGAATCCCTGGGTAAAAACAATTATCGGCTCAGGGACATCCACCTGATCACTAACAATCCAGAGAACAGGCTTGAGTATAACACCGCAGTTTGCTCTGTATAAGGTTATTCATCGCAGTTTTGTGCCTGCCGATGTTAGTTGCATGGTTTTGCAGCAACTTTTGTTTACGCTTTAAGCCATTATTAAAACTACAGTGCGAAGGTTGGCGCTTTTTCGCCGGGGTGGTAGCATAAAGGCAGGTAATCACAGCACGAACAGTTATATGAGCAGCCCTTTTTTACTAACCTACGACGAGTGGACTTACAAGCTGGATCAGGCTTATGTTATGGCGTCTGCTGCAGAAGTGCATGGTTTAATTGCCGGTTTATTAAGTGCCGGAGTCGAGCCTGATGCGCAACAGTTGCTACCGGTGCTGCACGATTTTCTTAACGATGGCCAGGCATTACCGGCAGAGGTTAAGCAACATGTCGCCGGGCTTATTGAGCTTACCCACAAAGAATTGGCACAAAACGACTTTAGTTTTAGCATGTTATTGCCAAGCGATGACGACAGCCTGCCAGAGCGCCTTGACGCCATGGTTGAATGGACTCAGGCTTTTCTGGTGGGTTTCGCCGTACAGCAAACTGATCTGTCGCTGGTATCTGACGACGTACGCGAAGCACTGGATCAACTGAGTGAAGTTACCCGTATTGATATCCACACCACCGATGATGGCAGCAGCGAAGAAAACGAAGAAGCGTATTTCCTGGTGCTGGAGCATATCCGTATGATGGCATTGGCCTGTTATACCGAAGTGGGACAAAAATTCAGCCCTAAGCCCATTGGCAATAAGACATTACATTAAATGACACAGACTGCTGTAATTTCAGATTTACCGCTGTTTGATATTGTGATCAGTGGCGGCGGTATGGCTGGCAGCACTTTGGCCTGGGCATTGCTGCAGGCTAACCCGGCGCTTAAGCTGGCGATTATTGAACAGCAAGCTGAAACTGTTAGCCAGGCCAGTTTTGACAGCCGCAGTATAGCGCTGGCTGCAGCCAGTGTTGATTTGCTGCAGCAATGGGGGCTTTGGCCTGACATTAAACCTAAAGCCTGCGCCATTGAGCATATTCATGTATCTGATCGCGGCCATTTCGGTAAAACCCGGCTTAGTGCGGCAGAATACCAGCAACAGGCACTGGGGTATGTGCTGGAAGTAGAGCACTTAGGCGCGCTATTGGCACAAAAACTGGCAGGTTATAAACAGTTACTGCGCTTTGCCCCCAATACCCTTACTGCAATAACGCCAATGCAACAGCAGCAGATGCTGATATTAAATGACGGTACCGTGCTGCAAGCCAAATTACTGCTGATTGCCGAAGGGGGGGTATCACCCAGCCGCAGCCTGGCAGGTTTTGCAGTGCAGGAGCGCCAGTATCAGCAGCATGCCGTTATCGCCAATCTGGCATTAGCGCAGGGACATCAGCATACGGCGTTTGAGCGTTTTACTGAACATGGCCCCATCGCATTGTTGCCGCTTACCCGCCAGCGCTATTCACTGGTGTACACCGCCACACCGCAAGATGCAGATAAATTAATGCAGCTTGACGACACTGCCTTTGTCGCACAGGTACAGCAGGCATTTGGCTATCGCGCCGGTATCTTCAGTGGGGCAGGTAAACGGGCCAGTTACCCGCTTAGTTTACGTGTCAGCGGCGATATAGTGCGTCATCGCACAGCGCTGCTAGGTAACAGTTTGCACAATGTACACCCAATAGCTGGCCAGGGCTTTAATCTGGCGCTGCGCGATATTGCCGGGCTGGTACGCCAGGTTACAGCTGCGCCGCACGATATTGGTGGTTATGCCATGCTGCGCGCCTATCAGCAAGCCCGCCAGCAAGATATCAATACCGTAACCACTGCCACCGATGCCCTGGTGCGTATTTTTTCTAACCGCTCGCGCTTAATGGCGCTGGCACGTAATACCGGTTTACTGGCCATGACTCTTTGCGATGAATTAAAACGCCCGGTGGCCGAACAAGCCATGGGGCTGCGGAGCTAACATGCAAAATGTTGATATTACTATTGTTGGGGCTGGCAGCGCCGGTTTAACGCTGGCTTTGCTGCTGGCCCCCCTTGGCCTGCAAATTGTTGTACTGGAACAGGGCAGCGCGCCGCATAGCAGCAATATTAACCATCAGCGCGTTAGCGCACTTAACCTGGCATCGCAGCGGGTGCTTAGCCACATTGGAGCCTGGCCTGCTATTGCCGCTACAGCACAAAGCTATAACCGTATGCAGGTGTGGGATGCCGACAGCTTTGCCCGTATTGGATTTGATGCCAAAGCCGAACGCTTGCCTGAACTGGGCTGGATTTGCGACAACGAACAGGTTCGTGTGGCGTTGTATCAGCAGTTACAGCCGCACAGCAATGTACGCTTTGAGTTTAACTGCAGCATTAACAGCCTGGTGCAAAGCGAACGTGATGTGCTGATTAACATTAACCAGCAGCAATTACTGTTAAGCCGCTTGCTGGTAGGTGCCGATGGCGTAAATTCGATGGTACGCACGGCGATGCAACTGCCGCTTACCCATTGGGATTACGAGCAGCAGGCCATAGTTGCCACTATTAATACTGAACAGCCGCACCAGAATACCGCCAGACAGGTATTTTTGCCAACCGGGCCGCTGGCCCTGTTACCGCTGCCTGATCCGCAACAATGTTCTATTGTCTGGAGCTGTAACCCTGAACGGGCCAAAGAGCTGCTGGCAATGGACAACAACACCTTTAATCAGGCACTTACTGCGGCCAGTAACAGTGTGCTGGGAGTGTTGCAGCTACACAATACGCCGAAAGCTTTTGGCCTGAAAATGCGCTATGCCAGCAATTGGCTGCGTGGCCGGGTGGTGTTGGTGGCTGATGCGGCGCACAGCATTCATCCGTTAGCCGGGCAGGGCATGAATTTAGGCCTGATGGACGTTACTGCATTAGCAGAACTAATCAGTGAATATGTTAGCAATAATAAAGACTTTACCGACAACCGCATGCTGCGCCGTTATGAGCGCTGGCGTAAGGCTGAGGCACAAACTCTGATCGCAGCGATGGAAGCTTTTAAACGTGGTTTTAGCAGTTCGCAGCCGCTGCTAAAGCTGGTAAGAGCTGTTGGTATGAGTAGTGTTAACCAACTGCCGTGGCTAAAAGGCCAGATCATTGCTGCAGCCCTTGGCAACAGTGGTGACTTGCCCAAACTGGCCAAGCCACAGGCCAAAACGGCGCGGCGCGCCTGAGTTAGTTTTTTTGGTTATTGCGGCAGTCGCATTACAAAAACTAATTAATCTGGGGCTGTTGGCAACGGTAGCCTTGCGTTATAATCCGGGCGCCTTTTTATCCGCTGATGCTGCCTAAGTTAACTAAAACCAAGCAGCTGCGCTGAATTTCCGGCGCCTTGCGGGCCTTACATTAAGCAGGACATAACAATGGCTAATCAAACTGCGTTACATGGCAAACACCTCGAAGCCGGTGCCAAAATGGTCGACTTCTTCGGCTGGGACATGCCAATCAACTACGGCTCTCAAATTGAAGAACACCACGCGGTACGCCGCGACGCTGGTATGTTCGACGTTTCCCACATGACTATTGTTGACTTAAAAGGCGCAGACACCCGCGCCTTTTTACGTTATTTGCTGGCAAACGATGTAGCAAAACTGACCGTGCCGGGCAAAGCGCTGTACAGTGGCATGTTAAATGAAGCCGGTGGCGTAATTGACGATTTAATTGTGTATTTTCTGCAGGAAGATTTCTTCCGCCTGGTGGTTAATTCAGCCACCCGTGAAAAAGACTTAGCTCACATCACTAAAGAAGCCGGTGCTTTTGGTGTAAGCGTTACCGAGCGCCCTGAGTTCGCCATGATTGCCGTACAGGGCCCGAATGCTAAAACTAAAGTAGCCACCTTATTAACGGCTGAGCAGCAAGCTGCTGTTGCCGGTATGAAACCATTTTTTGGTGTGCAGGCCGGTGAACTGTTTATTGCCACTACCGGTTACACCGGTGAAGACGGTTACGAAATTGCCCTGCCAAACGAGCAAGCTGCCGACTTCTGGCAAAAATTGCTGGATGCTGGTGTAGCGCCAGCCGGTTTAGGTGCGCGTGATACCCTGCGTTTAGAAGCCGGTATGAACTTATACGGCCAGGATATGGACGAAAGCGTATCGCCACTGGCGGCCAATATGGGGTGGACTATCGCCTGGGCACCAGAAGAGCGTAACTTTATCGGCCGTAAAGCGTTAGAGCAGCATAAAGCCGAAGGCACCTTCAAACTGGTTGGCCTGGTAATGGAAGCCAAAGGCGTATTACGCCATGGCCAGCGCGTAGTGGTAGAAGGCGGCGAAGGTGAAATTACCTCTGGCACTTTCTCGCCTACTCTGGGCTACAGTATTGCGATGGCACGGGTACCGGCTACGGTGGGCGAGGTAGCTGAAGTTGATATTCGCGGTAAGATGGTGCCGGTTAAAGTAGTTAAACCTGCTTTCGTGCGCATGAGTAAGAAAGTCATCTAAACTGTGACAGTAATTAAAAACTATATTAAATAAAAGACACCAGCTAAGGATTAAACAATGAGCTCAATTCCTAATACATTGAAATACGCCAGCAGCCACGAGTGGGCGCGCGACGAAGGCAACGGTATCTACACTGTAGGTATTACTGAACACGCCCAGGGTCTGCTGGGTGATATGGTGTTTGTTGAGCTGCCGGACGTAGGCGATGCCGTAACCCAGGGCGATGACTGCGCCGTAGCCGAATCTGTTAAAGCTGCCTCTGATATTTATGCGCCGCTGTCTGGTGAAATTGTAGAAGTTAACGAAGCACTGGCCGATGCACCAGAGCTGGTAAACAGCAGCCCGTACGAAGATGGTTGGATGTTTAAAATTAAAGTGTCTGATACCTCTGAGTTATCAGCGCTGTTAGACGCAGCCGGTTACAAAAACTCTATCGACGAGTAAGCCAGCATAGTCAATCCATTTAAGCCCCGTGCCCGTACCAGTTAACTGTTCAGCCACGGGGCTTAACTTTAGTAGCAACGAAACCTTACCAGGACATTCAAGGCATGACCAACTCCGCTGTGAAAACCCTGTCGCAACTTGCGAACCACGACGAATTTATTCAGCGCCATATCGGCCCGGACGCGGCAGAAACCGCAGCCATGCTAAATGAGCTGGGTGTAGACAGCATTGAAGCGCTGATTGCCCAAACGGTACCGGCTGATATCCGCCTGACTACGCCATTGGCTACAGGCCCGGCCCGCACTGAAGCCGATGCGCTGGCTGTGTTAAAGCAAGCTGCGGCAAAGAACAAAATGTTCAAATCTTACATTGGCATGGGTTATCACCCAACGTTAACGCCGAATGTTATCCTGCGTAATGTGCTGGAAAACCCAGGCTGGTACACCGCTTATACGCCATACCAGCCGGAAATTGCCCAAGGCCGGTTAGAATCGCTGTTAAACTTCCAGCAATTAACGCTGGATTTAACCGGTATGGAGCTGGCCAGTGCCTCGTTGCTGGACGAAGCCACTGCCGCCGCTGAAGCTATGGCATTGGCCAAGCGCGTAACCAAGAGCAAGTCTAACCTGTACTTTATTAGCGACGATGTTCACCCGCAAACCATCGACGTGGTAAAAACCCGCGCCGAAATGTTCGGCTTTGACATCGTAGTTGGCAAAGCGGCCGATGCCGCCACGCACGATGTATTTGGTGCGCTTATTCAATACCCTGCCACTAACGGTGAGATCCGTAACGACAGCGAATTAATTGCGCAGTTACAGGCGAAAAAAGCCATTGTGGCCGTTGCCACTGATCCTATGGCGCTGATGCTGTTAAAAGCCCCAGGCCAGTTAGGCGCCGATGTAGTATTGGGCAGCGCCCAGCGTTTTGGTGTGCCTATGGCCTACGGCGGCCCGCACGCGGCGTTTTTTGCTACCCGCGATGCTTACAAGCGCTCTATGCCTGGCCGCATTATTGGTGTGTCGAAAGACCGCCGCGGTAACCAGGCACTGCGTATGGCAATGCAAACGCGCGAGCAACATATCCGCCGCGAAAAAGCCAACTCTAACATTTGTACTGCGCAGGTATTACTGGCCAATATGGCATCGTTTTACGCGGTATATCATGGCCCGCAGGGGCTGAAAAATATCGCCCTGCGTATTCACCGCAGCGCTGATCTTTTTGCTGCTGGTTTACAAGCCAAAGGCGTGGCCTTAGTAAACCAACACTGGTTTGACACCATTACCTTTAAAGTGGCTAACCGTGCCGACGTTATCAACCGTGCTTTAGCGGCCGGTGTTAACCTGCGTACCGATGTAGCTGACTCGTTGGCGGTAAGCTTCCACGAAGCCACCAGCAGCGCAGATATTGCTGAGCTGTTTGATATCGTGCTGGGCACAAACCACGGCTTAAATGTAGATACGCTGGATAGCGCTATTGTTAAAGACGGCAGCAAATCTATTCCTGCTGAACTACAGCGTAACGACAGCGTGCTGGGCCACCCGGTATTTAACCAGTATCACTCTGAAACTGAGATGCTGCGTTATATCAAAAAGCTGGAAAACAAAGATTTATCATTAAACCACTCGATGATTTCGCTTGGCTCATGCACCATGAAGCTAAATGCCACCGCCGAGATGATCCCGGTAACCTGGCCAGAGTTTGGTTCGTTGCACCCGTTCGTGCCGCGCGACCAGGCAGAAGGTTACTACGAGATGATTAATCAACTGGGCGACTGGCTGGTAAACATTACCGGTTACGACAATATCTCTATGCAGCCAAACTCGGGCGCGCAGGGCGAGTACGCCGGTATGGTGGCAATTCGTAAGTACCACGAAAGCCGCGGTGAAGGCCATCGTAATATCTGTTTAATTCCGGTATCGGCGCACGGTACTAACCCGGCTACTGCCGCCATGACCAGCTACGACGTAGTACTGGTTGAGTGCGACAAGCGCGGCAATATCGATATGGCCGATTTAAAAGCCAAAGCCGCTGAAGTGGGCGACCGCTTAGCCGCTATCATGGTAACTTATCCATCTACCCACGGTGTATTTGAAGAGAGTATCCGTGAGCTGTGCGACATTATTCACAGCTACGGCGGCCAGGTGTATATGGACGGCGCCAATATGAACGCCCAGGTGGGCTTAACCGCACCTGGCTTTATCGGCTCAGACGTATCGCACTTAAACCTGCACAAAACCTTCTGTATTCCACACGGCGGTGGCGGCCCTGGCATGGGCCCGATTGGCGTGAAAAGCCATTTAGCACCATTCCTGCCTAACCATGCAGTGGTAAGCATTGATGGCACCGGCAGCGATAACGGCGCGGTATCTGCAGCACCGTTCGGTAGCGCCGGTATATTGCCAATCAGCTGGATGTACATTGCGATGATGGGCGGCGAGGGCTTAAAACAGGCTACTGAATACGCCATCCTGAACGCAAACTACATGGCGAAAAAGCTCGACCCGTTATTCCCGGTACTGTACCGCGGTACCAACGGCCGGGTAGCGCACGAATGTATTATCGACATTCGCCCGCTTAAAGAAGCCAGTGGCATTACCGAGATGGATATTGCCAAGCGTTTAATGGACTTTGGTTACCACTCACCAACAATGAGCTTCCCGGTAGCTGGCACGCTGATGATTGAGCCAACAGAATCAGAAAGCAAAGCAGAGCTGGATAAATTTATCGAAGCGATGAGCACCATACGCGCTGAAATTGCCAAGGTAGAAGCGGGTGAGTGGACAGTGGACAACAACCCACTGGCCTATGCACCGCATACCATGCAAGACATTTTCGACCCGGCATGGGACCGCGCCTACGAGCGCCAGTACGCCGCCTTCCCGGCAGCTTACGTGGCAGAGAACAAGTTCTGGCCAACGGTTACCCGTATCGACGATGTATACGGCGACCGCAACCTGATTTGTTCATGCCCAAGCCCGGAAGCGTATCGGTAAGCGTTTAGCGTTTATGCAGTAACAACTAAAACCCCGGCCAGCGTGCCGGGGTTTTTTATCAGCATATTTAACTTTGTTTTCAGGCGTCCGGCTTAACTGACGTTGGTAATTCAGTTACAAACACTGTTATTCTGCCAACTTATCTGAGTTATTGATTGAAGTGGAGACGAAATGAAGCCGAACGTTTTAATGTTACTCAGTATTTGCTTGCTACCATTATCAGTTCAGGCTGATTGTCTAAGCTCAATTAAAAACGACCTGTACGAAAAAATTTGGACGGCTTGTACCCAAGATAAAGGCGATATCCTGTTCATGGTAGACAGCAAAGGCAAGCATGAATTTGGTACTTATGATACGCCGAGCACAGCGGCGATGGAGCTGATACTAAAAGCGGAGCAAGGAGACTCGCTTCATCAGTATTTTTTATCTGAAGTTTTGGCGCTGTATTCAATGGAGAAAGCGGTTGAAAACAGCAGCAATGCTGTAGCAATAGCCAGAGATCTTAAAATAGAATCTAATATCATGCTGAAAAAAGCTGCTGAGGGTGGAGCTGTACCTGCACTTTACAAAAGTGTCGCTATGTTTACTTCCCATACGAATCCGACTGCAGATGAAAAAGCGACAGCAATTCGTTATGCAGAATTACTTCGTGACAATGGCGAGGCTGGAGCAGAAAAGCTGCTGCAAAAAGTTACACAGAAAAGCGTTGGTAACTCTGCGATTGCAGGCTACGAGAATGCGCTGCGAGATTATAAGGCGTTAGACGATACCACGCTTCTTAAAGTGGCTGATGCAAGCCGTACCGGCTCTTTATTGGTAGAAGTTGATACGGGCGTTGTAGTTCTTACGCGTCGAACAGCTGTAGATAAAAACGAAGCAAAAAGTCGCGAGATTTATTATTTTCTGGTTCGTGAGAGGAATAATGCAGAGGCAGGCTATATTTTAGCCAGATGGCTTGGTAAGAGCGATAAGCCACAAGCACTTGAATTATATAAGTTGGCTGCCAATAACGGGCAGCCGGATGCCGCAGCATGGTTGGGTGAGTACTATGTTTGTAACGATGATAAAGCGAAAGCGTTGCAGTGGTTGGAAAAAGCAACGCAGCTCGGGTTTAAAGACTCGGAATATATTATCGGAGAAATTGAAGAACTTGGTAAGCCAACCAGCTGTAGCGGTAATTGGGTCAGCAATTAATCTGTATCAATCCTCATAATGGAAACGCTGTAGCCGATGTTGATTTACTGGCTGCAATATCGATAATATTGACCCAATCGACCGAGTATAATTCTTTGAAATTAAAATTCTTTTTATTTGGTTTTACTGCTGCACTCTGTGTATGGATAGTTTTTTTCCCTCGCCAAGACTATCTTGCCATCGTCTCGGGCATGCTTTTTTTCCCGTTTGCTGTTTTGCTAAGTCTTTTTATGCCGCAGCTTTTTGTTCTCAAAGATGTAAAGTCTGTTGATCGAAGAAGCAATTTGGCTTTTGCGTCTTTTTTTGTGATCTTTTGTGTTGCGGTGCGTGTTTTGACTGACATGGAGATAACAAACTATGGGTTGTTTGTTCTACTCCTTGTTCCTGCTACTACCCTTGTATTCATTGTTGTTTGGGCGCTGCCACATAAAATAGATATTGATACTATTGCTATAACAGCTATTTTCTATTCAATAGCATTTGTTCCGCTGTTAAATGAGCTTGGATCAGCGAAAACAGAGGTCATCACTTCAGGACCGTTAGTAAGAAAATATCACAGTACTAGCAGACCTCCGGGACGTTATTTAGTGACGCAAGATAGAAAGGAAAAGCTACAAATCCGAGTAGGTAAGTCCACATATGAGGGCTATCAAAAAGGTGATTTGGTTTGTATCAAAGTTCGTGTTGGTTGGCTCGGGCTTGAGTCTTTATCTCTGGTTCATTGCCCGTCTTGATTGCTCAACTTTTAAGTACCTTCAACAGGTCGGATCGTAATTAAATGCGCTAAAAAAGTATTTTGATTGGCTCTAATGGCTCGAAATTGCCATGGTAGAAGCCGGCGAGTGGACAGCAACCCACTGGTCTACGCACAGCATTCTGATCTGTTCATGTCCAAGCCCGGAAGCGTATCGGTAAGCGTTTAGCGTTTATGTAGTAACAACCAAGACCCCGGCCAGCATGCCGGGGTTTTTTATCGCTTAAATTGGCAATTGCGGTGTGTATTCTTTAAGGCTAAGCTGTTCTAACGTTCCAAATAAGCATACATTGGTTGCCCGTTAATAGCCTATTATGAAAAAGCTGACGATCAGAATGCCGGATGGTAAAGCCAGCAGGCTTAAAGCCCTGGCGCAAAGCCGCAATATCAGTGCTAATAAGCTTATAGAAGAGCTATCTACCATTGCATTGACTGAATATGATACCCAAGTCAGGTTTGAGGTACGTGCAGCGCGAGCTAACGCAACTCTGGGGTTAGCGCTGCTTGATGAGTTAGAAAAGCTGGAGTTGGCTAAGCGTTCGGAGGCCATTTAGTAACAGACAACCCCGCCAGTGTGTCGGGTTTCTATTGTGTAGCGCTGAGGATAGAGAGTTAGAAATATCAATGAACCTGGCCCTATCGATTCTGTAGCCCAAGGCTGCTCCTTATACCGCACATCAAAAACAGTCAAAACTTTGGCTAAGTGTCATGGGTCGCCTTTCCCTGCGAACAAGCGGATCTTAAAGTGATTCATAAGAACATAGCTGAGCAGGCTAAAATGAGCTTTGGGACGAATAAAGGCCATAGACTTACCTAGCCTTGAAAATGCGCTTTAGAATATTAGGGATTAGTAAAGCACTACCCTGGAGAGGTTTTAAAAGCCAGCTTATAGAACTTGAATTTTTGCTCAATACCCTATATCTTTAACTCATACCTCGCGACTAGGAGCATCTCCAGTCATTATGCGAGGTCCCTACAGGCTATGAGTCATGTTACCCTTACGCCAAATTGTTTTCTATATAGCGAACATTTGGTGTAAGAATGTAACTTTTTTCGTCTCTTTTTCGAACTCACCATCTCCTTACGAGAGTTAATTCGTTATCGCTTCATAAAATAACAATAAAATTGTCTTGACGTTAGCTGGCAAAGAACAAATATTAAACTTATCAACTGCTAATGAATTTTTATCGGTGAATGGGGAATTAACTAGTTGAACAACAGTAATACTAAGCGCAGCTTGGAGGAAATTTTTGTGTCGACATTTCATGAGAAAATGTCGTTCAAAGATTTTCTAAGGCTGGATGTTAAAAGCGAGTTTCATAAAATAGTGCAAAGTAAACGTACTATATATGCTCCTTCACCCAAGCTGAAGCAAATTCACCGCTTTATAAATAAAACAGTTCTAGAATTCGCTGATTACAACTCCCATGTTGTGTACTCGTACCGTAAAGGGGTTAGTATTCGTGATGCAGTAGAAAAACACTCAAACAACAATTTTTTCTTTCAAACTGACTTTTCAAATTTTTATGGTAGCCTCCATTTAGCTAACGTAAATTCATCTTTGAATAAGCAGCTGTCAAATACCCTAGTCTCTGATATTGAATGTTACATAAATAGAATAGTTGACGTCACTGTTGTTGATAACCATATTCCAGCAGGCTTTGCAACATCCCCTTTGCTTAGTAACATATGTCTGTTTGATTTCGATAATAAGCTCTTTGACTACTGTCAGGTGCGCGGACTTACTTATACTAGATATTCTGACGATGTGATCGTCTCTGGGGCTACCCCAGAGTTCACTGTTGACATAGAAAATGTTATCAGTGAAATGTTGAAAATTTATGTAAATTCAGAGATTAAAATAAATAAATCAAAGACAAAAATAAATAAAAAAGGGCATGATTTTAAAATTTTAGGTTTTAATATTTTACCTAACGGTATTGTAACCATACCAAGTGCTGATAAAAAAGAAATTGAGTCCTTGCTTTACTTTTACCTTACAGATAAAGAAAGATTTGAGAACTACTTTGAAAACTTAGCCATTCATAAACAGCTGGATTTAAGTGATAAATCTTTACAAGAATATGCAATCAGTACTTTATCAGGCAAGTTAATAGCCTTTAACTCAATGGATAAAAATTACATTTCCAAACTGCGCAGAAAATATGGAAATACGGTAATTGATATGTTCATTAGAAAATCGGTGAAGTAGTTTGAAGATCACAATTTCCGTGCAAAATATTCAACATATAAAAAAGCAGAAGGCTGTTTTCGACCTATCTCAAAACTCAATTATTTGTATTACAGGAAAAAACAGTGTCGGGAAAACCACACTCATTCGTGCAATTCGTAATCTAGCTATCAATAGTACGTTTCAGGAGACCGCTGCGCCTTACATTTTTCAAAAAGATAGCTCAATCACTTACTCGATTGACGGTTTTGGTAAGGATATCGAGTTTACCTACAACAGGTTTATAAAAGGGATAGACAGTAAACAAGACATCCCTGAAGATATTAAATCAAAAATAAAGGTCGAATTGCCAATACCTCACGGAGAAAGGTTTAATCACTTTAGGCGTTTAGCTGATATAGACGAAGAACTAAGAGCGAAAATAGCGATTGGTGACTATACTACATCAAATGAATTAGTAATTTTTCTTGAGAAAATTTACGGTGATAATCGGTTTGAAGGACTGAAACAAGTCGAGATTAAAAAGACGATCTATTACTTTATTTTAAAAGATGATATAGATCGATTTTATATTCGAGAAGACTACTTTAGCTCTGGAGAATACTTTGTAATCAATCTTTTCAAGCAGATACAGCAAGGGAAAAAGTTAATTGTAATTGATGAGATAGATATATCTCTAGATGCTAGCGCTCAAGTTAATCTTGTAGATGCTCTAAGAACATACTGCAGTCAATATGAAACAAATATAGTATTTACAACCCACTCCTTAGCGTTAATGAAGACACTTGAAGATGGTGAGCTTCATTATATGGAAAAAGAGCCTGGTGACGGCTTAATATCAATTACTCCACGTTCTTATAATTTTGTTAAAAGTATCATGTATGGCTTCATTGACTTTGATAAATACATACTTACAGAGGACGCATGCTTAGCTAACTACATAAATTTTTTACTTGGGTCAGCTGAATTTAATATGTTTTACCAGTATCAAGTAATTTATATAGGTGGAGCAACTCAGGTTATTGATTTAATGCAAAGAAACATAACTGCTAAGTTTCTTTCAGAACCGGAAAATATACTGGCGGTATTAGATGGCGACCAGAAAGGCAAAGATTACCTTAATGGAATTAATAACGTTATTTTTCTACCATTTTTAAATATCGAGCTGGAATTGTATCAAAGGTACGTGGCTGGCGAATTAGCTGTCTCTGATATCGAGGAGATTACCAATAAAAAGGAAACTGACAGGGCTAAAAATTTTTACAAACAGCTAACAAAAAAACACTTTAAGATTGGTTCGATAATGTCTGAACCTGAAATTTATAGGTATTTGGAAAAATTAGATCCTGAAGGCGTGCAAGAATTTAAGCGACAGTTGATCGAGTTTTTAAATCCTAAGTAACGTTCTACAAAAAGCTTTAGGCTTTGGCCTGTATTTTTGTGACATGACTTAATTTTCATTAGGGAACTATGCGATTAGCTCAGCTAAAACGATTGAATGGTCATCTCTCGCCAAAACCCTATAAGATAAGGCTTTCAGAGATGTTTCCAATTAGTTTGTATTAGTGGGTGAAATTAAGTGATAGATTACCTGCGAAGTTTCCAACTAGATATGGCATGCTCAGCTGCGGATTATGTAATATCCGGATAGAAACCAGGGCAAGTTGTGTTTGAAGCTACCGCAGGTTTCTCTGGTTGAGTAGGACAAAGACATCACGGAGTATCATTCTAAAGTGCGATTTTCACACCTCTGGCTGCTGTTAGCAGTGCTTCCCAATCGTCCGGCGGATTACCTGATTTAAGCATCTTTGCGAACACTTTGTAAGCATCGGTTTTACTGGCAAATGCCCCCCTTATTTTCTTCGTCATTCACCCAGGCATAAACGATAATTTTTGCTTCAAGGTGGTATCTGAAAAACAACCGGTATTGCTGAAAAAACTTAGCCCGAAACCAATGCTTATTGTTGCCGCCTAATGTCTTGCCCTGGCGGTAATCTGCCAGGGTTGGGTCTTGCGGAATAATGTCAAAGGCCAGCTTGTGAATAGCTGCCAAGCGCTTAATGTCATTTTTGCTGCGGTAGCCTTGTGGATCTTTGGCTTTTAGCGCTTCTACCTTGTCTTTCAGTGCTTGATACTGCTGTGCAAAAAGAGGATGGGTAAATAGCGTCCAGCCATTAACGACCATCGGGACTTGATCAGGCAAGTTTATTCGTCCTCAGCTGATAGCGGCTCATTCAAATTAATATCAACATCGGCAACCAGCGACGCTACGCTCTGCCGCATACTTATGGTTAATGGCTGCAGTTTTTCCGGATGCTGCTGCATATCAAGCGCCAGAAATGATAAAAACTGGTCAATAACCGGATCCGCTTCAACCGTTTCAGCGCGCTGCATAAGCACACTTCCATCCGACTGGATAACGTATTTAATCTTGTCTTTTTTACCCAGATGCAACGCTTGGCGCACAGGGCCCGGTACTGTTGTCTGAAAACGGTCGGTCAGTGTTGATTCTGCTTCCAAAGCCGTTTGTGCAAGCATGATGGTCTCCACAGGTTTACATTGGCTATGGTGGTTATTTTAGTTGCAGAATAATGGTAATGCAAATGCATTACTATTTTTTGGAATCAAAAGGGTTAGTATCATTGATTTTTCATTTATACCAAATGGCTGGTGTAAACTCTGGTTCAGGTGAAAACCTCGTGGCCATGGTTTGGTATAAACAGTTAACCCTTAAGGAGCTTGTGTTGGAATTAGATATTTATATTGTAGATGCCTTTACCAAACAACAGTTTAAAGGCAATGCTGCTGCCGTGGTGCCACTACAGCAGTGGCTGGCGTCTGAGGTGATGCAAAGTATTGCGGCAGAAAATAATTTGTCTGAAACTGCCTTTATCCGCGTGTTATCAGCCAATCAATATGAAATTCGCTGGTTTTCGCCATTAACCGAAATCGACTTTTGCGGCCATGCCACGTTAGCGGCATCTTATGTGATATTTAATCATTTGGGCGCTCAGGGCGATATTGAGTTTTTAACCGCTAAAGTGGGCGCATTGGTGGTTAATCAGCATAGCGACGGCAGAATTGAAATGAGCTTTCCTAACCAGTGCCCGCAAGTTGTTGAACAGGCACCTGCGGCGTTGTTAGCCGGTTTGTCTGTGAAACCAACACAGGTATTACAAAACCGCCAGGCCTATTTTGCGGTAATGGCATCGGAGCAGGATGTAAAAAGCCTGAGCTATGTTTCAGATCAGCTGAAACAGTTAGCCCCTTATGATGTGGTAGTGACTGCCAGGGGCAGTGCCATCACAAATGAGTATGACTTTATCTCACGCTATTTTTGGCCCGCTAACGGTGGCGATGAAGACCCGGTAACGGGGTCAATTCATGCTGGCCTTACGCCTTATTGGGCGAAAGAGCTGGCTAAAACTGAGTTGCTGGCGTATCAGGCTTCACAACGTGGCGGCATTTTATATTGCCGCCTTGCTGGTGAGCGGGTGTTGGTGTCAGGCTTTGCGGTGCTGTATTTAAAAGGTACCGCCTACCTGTAACACGAAGTTTTACCTCTGCCTGCTGCTATTGGTTTGGTACTGTCGCTGTAGCATAAGCTTCAGTACCCCACAGCGGCACGGTTGACAGGCTGTGTTTAAAGCTGCCGGAGGTTTCTTTGGTGGAGTAGGACAGATACATCAGGGTTTGGTTTTGTGGATCAAAAATACGGCGTATTTTCATGCTCTTAAAGAAGATGCTTTTTGATTTAGTAAACAACACCTCGCCGTTTTTGCTTTTGTCTATTTGGGCTATCATCGCGGCGGTGATAGGGCCGGTTTGGCGGCAGGCGATAGAGCTGTCTGACGGATCTGATAAGTTCAGGTTGGCTTCGATACTGGAGACATGGCAGGTCACGCCGGTAACAATTGGATCGTTAACGGCATCGAGCTTGATATCCTTGGTGGTAAACACGCCAAGTGATACATCACCCACTTCATTCTTGTTACAACCGGCAAGCATAAAAAGCAGTAATACACAGTAAACAGCGCGCATAGTGGGCCTCCCGAGGTTAAATCAGCTCATGTTTAATTATTAAACACTTTGATTGCGCTCATACTGCCACCTTTGCTGCTGGCAAAGAAGCAAAAACACTGCAAAGCAGGGTTTATTTTCCGGCGTTAGTTGTTTATTGTCTGGCTCCGAACCAGGTAATTGCATTTACACCCTAACAGGCTGGTAAGAAGGGTGTATAAGTACAAATAAAGGTAAACAATGAAAATAATCCGCAGTAAAGATTTTACCGCCAGCCGTGCCTGGGGCGCGTTGGATATTGCCAGTATGAATGGCATTACTACCCGGCTGCACTGGACTAATAAGCCGTACAAATGGCATATCAATGACGGTGAAGAAGTATTTGTTGTGCTGGATGGCATAGTAGATATGCATTACCGCGAAGCTGGCTTAGAGCAGGTTAGCCGGTTACAGGCCGGTGATATTTTTTATGCCGGTATCGGCTGCGAGCATGTTGCGCATCCGGTAGGTGAAGCACGGATTTTAGTGATAGAAACAGCCGGCAGTGTTTAGTTGGCGCATGTTATGCGGGGCTGCTGTTTATCGACATATGTTTTCATGAGTAAAAGACGATCGCTCAGGGCACCATTCGCCTTTCCCTAATACTCCTTGTATAATACGCGCCCTTGTTCCGCTCTGGTGCTTAATTTATGTCCACTGTTGCTACTACCGTTTCCCGCAAATCTGCCCCTGTAGCACGTATGGCGCCTGAGCGTGACTTATTCAGCTATCCGAAATACTGGGCTGAATGCTATGGCACGGCACCATTTTTACCAATGTCGCGCAAGGAAATGGATGTACTTGGCTGGGACAGCTGCGATGTTATTTTGGTAGTAGGCGATGCTTACGTTGATCACCCCAGCTTCGGTATGGCGGTAGTCGGGCGCATGTTAGAAGCCCAGGGCTACCGCGTAGGGCTTATTTGCCAGCCGGATTGGCACAGCAAAGACGATTTTATGCGTCTGGGTAAGCCTAACCTGTTTTACGGTGTATCGGCCGGTAATATGGACTCGATGATTAACCGCTACACCGCCGATAAAAAGCTGCGCCACGACGATGCTTACACCGCCGGTGATATTGGCGGTAAGCGGCCAGACAGAGCCGTAACGGTATACACCCAGCGCTGTAAAGAAGCCTATAAAGACGTACCGGTAATTATTGGTGGTATAGAAGCCAGCCTGCGCCGTATTGCGCACTATGATTACTGGTCTGAAAAAGTGCGCCGTTCGGTAATCTTTGACGCCAAGGCTGATATTTTAATTTACGGCAATGCTGAGCGGCCTTTGGTTGAAGTGGCGCACCGTATTGCTTCCGGTGTGCCTATCAGTGAAATCCAGGATGTACGCGGTACTGCTGTGATCCGCAAAGAGCCCTTACCGGGCTGGCGTGGCGTGGATTCTACTGCGCTGGATAAAATCGGCAAAATTGATCCGATCAGCAACCCTTATGGTGCCGATGACGTTGGTTGTAGCAGTTACTCGGAATTTGCCAAAGCCGGTATTGATTTAAGCAAGCCGCAAGAGGTGGAAGCTAAACCAGTTTTAGTGCAACCACCACGGCAAAAACCGTGGGAGCAAACTTACGTTAAGCTGCCTGCCTTTGAGCAGGTAAGCGTAAATAAACCGCTGTACGCCCATGCTTCGCGCATATTGCACCAGGAAACCAACCCCGGCTGTGCCCGTGCAATAATGCAGCGCCATGGTGACCGGCATATCTGGGTTAACCCGCCGGCGTTTCCGCTGTCTACTGAAGAGATGGATTTGGTGTTTGGTCTGCCATATCAGCGTGTGCCGCACCCGGTGTATGGCAAGGAAAAAATTCCGGCCTACGAGATGATCAAAACCTCGGTGAATATAATGCGCGGCTGCTTTGGTGGTTGCTCGTTTTGCTCTATTACCGAGCATGAAGGCCGTATTATCCAAAGCCGCTCGAAAGAATCGATCATGCAGGAAATTAAGGATATTCGCGACAAAGTACCGGGTTTTACCGGCGTGATATCCGATTTGGGCGGCCCAACGGCCAATATGTACCGTTTAAACTGTAAAAACCCCAAAGCTGAGCAAACCTGCCGCAGGCCAAGCTGTGTGTACCCGACCATCTGCGAGCATATGGACACCGACCAAAGCCCGACGGTAGAGTTATACCGCGAGGCACGCACATTACCCGGTATTAAAAAAGTACTGGTGGCATCAGGCGTGCGCTACGACCTGGCGGTGGAAGATCCTAACTATGTGCGCGAACTGGTGCAGCACCATGTCGGCGGCTATTTAAAAATAGCACCAGAGCATACCGAAACTGGCCCACTGTCGAAAATGATGAAGCCGGGTATGGGCGCTTATGACAAGTTTAAGGAAATGTTTGACCGCTTTAGTAAAGAAGCCGGTAAACAGCAGTTTTTAATTCCGTATTTTATTGCTGCCCATCCGGGTACTACTGATATGGATATGATTAACCTGGCGCTATGGTTAAAAGAGCGTGATTTTAAACTTGATCAGGTACAAAACTTTTACCCCAGCCCAATGGCGAACGCGACGACCATTTACCACACAGAAATGAACTCGCTGAAAAACATCAATAAAGCCAATGACGAAGTGGTAGCGGTGCCTAAAGGCGAGCGCCAGCGCCGCCTGCACAAAGCCATACTGCGCTATCATGACCCTAAAGGCTGGCCGCAAATTCGTGAAGCTTTAATTAAAATGGGCTTAAAGCACTTAATTGGCCGCAGTAAAGGCTGTTTAGTGCCGGAAGAGGGCAAAGATGAGCAGTTTAAAAAGCCACAAAAAGGTGGCCAACCGGCGCTAAGCCGCCACACCGGCTTAAACCCGGCGGCAAAAGCTATTGCGAGGCGTAACGAGAGTGGCAAGCAAGGCAAAAAGCCATTTAGTCAACCGGCCACCGGAGCAAATAAAGTGGCACCGAAAGCCAAAAACCGCAGTAACTAAACAATACTAAGGTGTTTAGTTACTTTTGCTGTTTAGCGTATTCAGGGTATTGGCTAAATCTTGTAGCAGGGTCTGGTTTTTACTGACTACAGTATTAATTTCACTGGCTGATGAACTGGCTTTTGATGCCAGGTTTCTTACCTCGTCGGCCACTACAGAAAAGCCACGCCCGGCATCACCGGCACGGGCGGCTTCTATAGCAGCATTTAAAGCCAGTAAGTTGGTTTGGTCTGCAATGGCATTAATGGTCGATACAATTTGGTTAATATTGGCACCTGATTTAACCAGTTCAGCCATAACCTGCTCTGATTGTTTTACTACCAGCAAGCGCTCAGTAATATCGGTGCCGTAAAGAATAATTTTTGCAATATTGCCGTAGGGATCTTTTACTGCACTGTAAGTACAGCCGATCCAGATTTCCTTCTGCTGCGTTTTAAAGCATTGTTCTTTACTGATACTGTTACCCTGCAGCATGGATTTTTGTTGAGCTTCAGATAAATACTCCTGCCAACTGCGTATTAGCGGGCGAAACTGCGCTAAAGACATGCCAGGAATTTTATCAGGATAACCATTTACTTCGCTTACTTTTCCAGCCATATCCCATTCAATAATCAATTGTGACTGTCCGATGGTGTCAAGCCGGGTTTCCGACTCCATGGCGGCGGTTTTTACGCTGGTGATATCAGCCAAAATAGCAATATAGCCGGTATGTTTGCCGTTTTTATCAATAACCGGATTACTGGTTACAGAAATCCACAGGCTTGCGCCATTTTTACAGTGAATTTCAATTTCGTCATAAAATGCATTGGGCGCTTCAAGCTCTGCCTCCATTCTTTTATAGGTGTCAGCATTGGTTCGGGGGCCTATCAGAAACTCTTTAGCTTTATGGCCGGATACTTCCGCTGCGTTAAAACCTGTCATACACTCGAAACCACGGTTAACATATTGAATATGCCTGTCACTATTGGAAATGATTACAGCATTGTCTGTTTCATTGGCTACCAGTGAAAGTAGCTGAAACTCATTACGCTGTTTAACCTCCTGTGTAATGTCGCTGGCAAACTTAATAATTTGTATAACCTTGCCGTCGGGAGAGGTTATCGGGTTGTAGGTAGCATGGATCCACACTTCTTTACCATTTTTACCATAGCGGCGGTACTCGGCGGTTTGATAAGTGCCTTCCCGTAGTTTCTGCCAGAATTTTTGATAGGCTGCGCTGTTTACCTCATCGGCAGAAACAAAGATTTTATGGTGTTTACCGCGGATCTCTGTCAGAGAGTAGCCCATTAGCTGCAGAAAGTTATCATTGGCATCATCAATAATGCCATCGGTATTAAAAGCAATAACGGCCTGAGCCCGGTGTATAGCCTGAATTTGTGACTCCAGCCTTGAACGTGCCATGACTTGTTGGGTGATATCACTGGCAAATTTAATAATTCGCTCTACTTTGCCACGCCGCAGGATTGGCGTATAAGACGCCTGGATCCATACTGTGCCGCCGCTTTTAGTACGGCGTTTAAATTCTGCGGTTTGTGCCATGCCGCTGCGCAGCTGTTGCCAAAATTGTTTATATTGTGCACTTTGGCTGTCGTGGGGGTCTAAAAATATGCTGTGATGCTTGCCTGCTACTTCCGCTAAATTGTATTCCATTAATTGCAGGAAATTAGCATTGGCTGTTTTAATCTGGCCATCCAGATCAAATTGTATTACGGCCTGTGAACTGTTAATGGCAGATATAATATCGTCAGCAGCAGAATTTATTCCTAACATAGCAACACCTCTGTAATCCATTCTTTGAATGTAGGCTACTAACCTTACCAATTCAATGTGTTAAATTACTTTTTATTTACGTAAGGTTTGCAGGATTGGCGCAGTGTCAGCAATATTATTTTTTGTGTTAAATTTTTAATCATGCAGCAACAGGATTTGATTACAGCTGCGCCCAAGCCAAAAGCTGGTTTGGGCTGCATTAGCTGCTCTGGGTTGAAGGCTATGGTTATACTTGTTGCCGGCAGTTATTCCGCTACAGGTATAGCCGGTTCGTCATTGTGGCAGGTGTAGATCAGGTCATCATATAATGTATTATTAATACTATAAGCTTGCTCAATGCGTTTACTCAGTACAAAACCACATTTCTCTAATACACGGCATGAGCCTGTATTACCTTCAGTTACTGTTGCCTGTAGTTGAGTTAGACCTAATGAAAAAGCAAATTGTTTTGTGGCTAATAAGGCTTCTGTTGCATAGCCTTTACCAAAATGCTCAGGTAAGAACATATAGCCAAACTCTGCGCTATTATGCTTGGCATCAGTGATAATAAATGCCATAGTTCCCAACGGTGTACCGCTTGTTATACAGCAGACAATCAAACATAACCATTGCCGTGGCCTGGCTTGCCATGCCGGCAATAAAACCCTGAATTTTGCGGTAATTTCCTCCAGCGAGGGCTCGTCAAATACGTAACGAATAATATCGTGTTCCTGGTGTAACCTGACAAATAACGGCCAATCGGTTACGGAAATTTGGCGCAAGCGAAGGCGTGGAGTTAGAAGTTCAAGCATTTATGCTCCTGTTTTAAGAGGGAAGCTTTCTCGCTACTTTATACTAATAGCCGTGGTTAGGTCTAGCAGTTAAGTATCTGAAAATTTACAATATTAACCATATGTTTCGCTTCAACCTGCTATAGTTCATCAGTGATTAATTTTCGTCGCTTATACTCGGCACTCACACCCGAGCAACGACACCCCCGTTAACAAGGACTGGTTATGCCTGCCTCAGCTTCATTTATGCGTAAAATTTTCGGCTCAGTAAACTGGATTGCTCCTGATTGGCTGCATCGGCTTTGCAGCTATGTAAAACAGCGTCCGGCCAGATTCTGGGGGGCTGTAGCGGCGGTATTGGTGCTTATTGGTGCCGCTGTTGCGGGTTATTACTATTATCAGCAACTACCCAAACCGCTGAAGGTAAAGGCAACAGTGCAAAGCCCGGCACTGGGACATTATCAGGACAACGTGGAGCAGCCTACTGCTGTGCGGTTGCAGTTTAACTATGATATGAGCGATCAGGCCGGGCGTATTGCTCCGGTGCCGCAGCTTTCTGCAGCAAAGCTGGATTTAATTGGCGAGGTACTAACCGAAGGCGTTAGCTTAACCCCGGCTATTGATGGTAAGTGGCTTTGGCTGGATGACAACACTTTAACTTTTACGCCACTGCAGGCTTGGCCAGCCGGGCAGCAGTACAAGATCACGCTGGACAAAAGTATTTTTGCCGCCGGTACTTTATTGGCAGAGCAACAATATCGTTTTGATACTGTGCCACTTACCGGCGCTATTAACCGCTTGCGCTTTTATCAACACCCCACTGAGCAAGCCACGCGGCAAATAGTCGCTACATTGAATTTCAGCCATCCGGTAGATATCGACAGCGTAAAAAGCCAGTTGTCGATGACCATGCGTCCTGATGGTGGCGATATTCGCAGTAAAGGCAAACCGCTTGATTTTACGCTTAGTGCCGATAAAAGCGGCCGTGAAATTTATCTGCAATCTGCAGCATTAACCCTGCCAGAGCGCGAACAATATTTAACTGTGTTGTTAAAAACAGGGGTAAAAGCACAAAACGGCAGTGGTAAAACCCGCGAGGAAAACAGCCAGCAGCTGTTAGTGCCGGATAAAACCAGCTTTTTAAAGGTAGAAGAGCTGCGCACTGATATTATTCGCACACCAGCGCAAGAACCAGAGCAAATGCTGCTGTTAAGTTTTACTGATCGTATCAGCCGCACCGAGCTGCAAAACAAACTAAAACTCTATGTATTGCCAAAGCACCCACAGCGTAACTCTAACTATTGGGCACCGGGCGAAGTAAGCAGCAGTGTATTACAGCAGGCCAGCCTGCACAGCTTTGAGCTGATGCCTACACCAGAGCAGCACGACAGTGCTTTTAGCATTAAGCTGGATGTACCACCAGGCCAAAGCTTGTTTGTTAGTGTGGCTAAAGGTTTGTTATCGGCCAGTGATTTTACCCTGGCCAGTGAGTATCGCGCCGTGGTGCAGGCGCCACAGTACCCGAAAGAAGCCAGAATAGTGGGTGAAGGTGCCATGTTAACGTTAAGTGGCGAGCAAACCCTGCAGTTGCTTAGCCGTGGTGTTAAGGGCGTGCGGGTAAAGTTGCATAAATTGCTACCGGGTGAGCTAAATCACTTTATCAGCCAGACTGGCGGCGACATCAGCCAGCCTTATTTTTACAACTACAACTTTGATGAAAGTAATATCAGCAGCAGCTACGAGAAAACCTTTACTCTGGCTAACAGCCATGCGAAACAGGCGAACTACCTGTCTTTAGCATTAAAACCCTACCTGGCTGAAGCGGGCATGGGAGTGTTTTTTATTCAGTTAACCGAGTTTGACCCAGCCCGGCCGAAAAGCGAAGGCCAGCAACTGGATAAACGGGTGGTGCTGGTAACCGATTTAGGCTTACTGGTAAAGCATAACAGCGATAGCAGCCAGCAGGTATTTGTCATGTCGGTGGCCGACGGCAAGCCGGTAGCCGGAGCTAAAGTTGAACTGCTTGGCAAAAATGGTGTAGCGGTGTTAAGTGGTACCACCAATGCCCAGGGCAGCGTAAACCTGAATAAAACCACCGGTTTTGTGCGTGAAAAACAACCGGTGGTGTACCTGGTTAGCCGTAGCAGTAATGGCGTAACGGATAGCAGCTTTATTCCGTATGACAGATACAGCCGTCAACTGGATTATTCTAAATTTAATACCAGTGGCCGTTATCAGGATGAAAACAGCGCCAAAGCCTTAAGTGCTTATATGTTCAGTGACAGAGGTATATACCGGCCAGGTGAACAAGTGCAACTGGCTGCGATTATCCGCCACAACGATTTATCATTGGCTGAGCAAAAGCTGCCGTTAAAAATACAGGTGCAGGGGCCGCGTGGCAGCACGTTCTGGCAGCAAAACTTCAGCTTAACCGGCCGGGGTATGCACACTTTTAGCCTGGATACCCAGCCGCACAGCGATACCGGTAATTATTATGCCAATATCAGCCTGCTGGATAGCAAAGGCAATACTGAACGGCACCTAGGTTCGGTTAGCTTTGTCGTGGAAGAGTTTCAGCCTGATACGCTGAAAATCAGCAGTAGTTTTAACCAGCAGGGCAAAGGCTGGTTGTCGCCGCAAAACTTAGTAGCACAGGTACAACTGGACAACCTGTTTGGCACCCCGGCACAGCAGCGCCGGGTAACTGCCAGATTTGAGCTGATCCCGGCCGGTTTTAGCTTTGATGCCTATAAAGATTATCGTTTTATTGCCCCGCAGGAGCAGCAGCTTAACAGCAACAGCATTCGGCAGAACCTGGATGAGCAGCAAACCGACGCCGATGGCAAAGCCAGTTTCACGCTGCCGCTTGAGCAATATAGCGGCGGTACTTACCGGCTGGTGTTAACCACCGAAGGCTTTGATGGCGGCGGGGGCAAGAGTGTACAAAACCGGCGTAGTGCGCTGGTGTCGCCATTAAATGAGCTGGTAGGAGTTAAAAGTGATGGCGAGCTTAGCTACCTGAAAAGGCAGCAAAGCCGTAGTTTGCAGTTTATTGCCATTAATAACAGCCTGGAGCAGATAGCACTGAATGAATTAACACTGAAACTGGTAGAAAAACGGCCGTTGTCGAGCTTGGTTAAACAAAACGATGGCACTTATCAGTATCAGAGCATAGTGCAGGAGCTAACACTAAATGAGGCCGCTTTCAGTATTGCCACACAGGGCACTGAATATCAGTTGCCAACCGACACCGCCGGTGATTTTGAACTACAGCTGTTAAAAGGTGAGCAACTGCTGGGGAAAGTGGCGTTTAGTGTAATAGGCGCCGGTAATATCAGCGCTATGCTGGAGAAAAACGCTGCGCTTAACGTACGGTTGGATAAAGCCGATTATAAAGCCGGTGAGCGTATTGAGCTGAATATCACTGCACCTTATACCGGCAGTGGCTTAATAAGCATTGAAAGCGATAAAGTGCATGCCTTTAGCTGGTTTACCGCCGACACCACCAGCAGTATTCAGCATATCGTGCTGCCAGAGGGCATTGAAGGTAATGCTTATATCAACGTTAGCTTTGTACGCGGTGCCGATTCAGATGCACTTTTTGTCAGCCCGCTAAGTTACGCCGTAGTGCCGTTTAATATTGACCGCAGCAAGCGTGAACTGGATATTAGCCTGGTAGCACCGCAAGAAGTGCGCCCCGGTAAAGCCTTTACGCTGGGCTATAAAACCGACCGTCCGGCCGACTTACTGCTATATGGCGTGGATCAGGGCATTTTACAGGTAGCGGCTTACGAATTACCCGACCCGTTATCGCATTACCTGCAAAAACGCGCACTGCAGGTGCGCAGCATGCAAATGCTCGATTTAATCCTGCCGGAATTTAGCGCGCTGAAACGCCAGTTAGCCGGAGTAGGTGGTGACAGCGCACGCCGTGCTATGGCCGCCGCTATGCTGGATAGCAACCTTAACCCCTTTGCCCGCAGGGCCGAGCAGCCGGGCGTATTCTGGCTGGGTGTGGTAAAAGCCGGTACCGAACTGGCCACCCAGCAGGTAACAGTACCGGCCAGCTTTAGCGGTAACTTAAAACTGATGGCAGTAGCGGTAAGCGATGAAGCACTGTCTGCTGTCAGCCAGGATTTACGTGTGCGTGGCCCCTTTGTATTAACGCCGGATGTGCTTACCAGTGCAGCGCCGGGCGATGAGTTTGATATCAGTGTATCGGTAGCCAATGGTGTTAAAGGCTCGGGCCCGGATGCCGCCATTAAAGTGCAGCTTACTTTGCCCGATAGCCTTATTGCTGTGGGTAAAACCGAGCAACTGCTTAGCATCAGCGAAAATAGTGAGCAAAGTGCACGTTTTCGTTTAAAAGCCGGTGACGCACCAGGCGAGGCCAGTTTAAGCTTTAGCGCGACCTATCAGCAGGGTGAACTGACCGAACAGGCCAGCCGCAGTATCAGCCTGAGCATTCGCCCGGCCAGCCATTACCACACCACGCTACAGGCTGGTTTTGCCGATAAAGGCCCGGTGACACTTAATACCCGTTATCCGCTGTATACCGAATTTGCCCGGCAGCATGTGGTTGCTTCAGCCAACCCGTTGGTGCTGGCAGAAAGCTTTACCGATTATCTGGCGCAATATCCGCACGGTTGTACTGAGCAGGTGGTGTCGCAGGTGTTCCCATGGGTGGGTTTAGTACAGCAACCGTCGTATCAGGCGCAGTGGCCTATGCTGAACGAAAAATTTGCCGTGCTGATACAAAAACTGGCTGAGCGCCAGCAAAGCGATGGCGGTTTTAGCTTCTGGCCCGGTGGCTACAGCAGTGCCGATTTCCCCAGTATTTATGTGATGCATTTTCTGCTGGTGGCGCGTGAACAAGGCCTGGCCGTGCCGGATTACCTATACAGGCAGGGGCTGGAGTATTTACGCACTGTAGCGCGGCAAAGTGGTGCTAATTTGTATCAGGCCCGGCTGCGTGCCAATGCAATTTATCTGCTAACCCGCAGCGGCGAAGTAACAACTAACTACTTGGTTGAATTACACGAGCGGCTGGAAAAACAACATAAGCAAGCCTGGCAGGCCGATATTACCGCTATTTATATTGCCGCCAGTTATCAGTTGCTGCAAAAGCCGGAGCTGGCGCGTGGTTTGTTGTCCGGTTACCGTTTAGGTAAAACCTCAGCACTGCAAAGCGGTTATCTGGCACGTATTACCACACCACTGCCGCCTTTTGCCAACCCGGCGTTTCAGTCGCAGCTAAGCCTGGACGCGCAGTATGTGTATTTATTGTCCAGCCATTTTGCCGAACAGGCCAAAGCGCTGGATGGTAAAGCCATTTTGCAGCTATTGCAGCCGGTGTTTAAGGGCGATTATAACACCATAGCCTCAGCCTATACGGTGCTGGCGTTGTCTGCCTATGGCCAGTTGCAAACAGAAGCGGCCGCTACGCCACCGCAGTTTTATCAGTTGGATGGCAAAGGTGCGCGCACCGTATTAACACCGGCCGATAACCAAAGCGCCATACCACGCGCCGCGTTTACCTCGGCAGCAGAGCAAATACTGATAGAGAGCAGTCAGCAGCTGTTTTATGCTTTAAGTGAAGCCGGTTTTGATAAAACCGCGCCAACGAAAGCCGTAGCGCAGCAGTTGGAGGTTGTGCGCGATTATCTTGACGCCGAAGGTAAAGTGGTTAGCAGCGCAAAACAAGGTGATGAGCTTACCGTGCGCCTGCGCCTGCGCAGTTTAACCGAAAGCTGGCACAACAATGTTGCAGTAGTGGATTTACTACCAGCAGGTTTTGCCGTGGTGCGCAGTTCAGTGCCACGCCAAAGTGGAGTATGGCGTGCTGATTATGTTGATATCCGTGAAGACCGTGTGGTGTATTACGCTGGTTTTGGCCCGCAAATGACTGAGTTACGCTACCAGGTTAAGGTAACCGCTGCCGGTGATTTTGTCTTGCCAACGGTGTCGGCACAGTCAATGTATGATTTATCGGTGTATGCCAGCACAGCAGCCGGGCGTTTCGTGGTAACCGCAGCGGCTGCAAATTAACACTTTGCCGGAGCTGTAGTGCAACACGGAATATTAAAAAAACGGGCAGGCAGGGTGCTGGCATTGGCTGCGGTTATATTGCTGCTACCGTTACTGGCGCTGCTGTTATCACCCAAACCGGCACTTTATGGCCGCTATTTGCAAAGCAGTGCTTATTTTGCTGCCGGTGGCGAGTTGCTCAGCTTGCGGCTGGCGGCCGATCAGCGTTACCGGTTGCGGCTGCCACTGGCCGATATTGCCCCGGCGCTACAGCAAGCCACTTTGTTGTATGAAGACCGGCAGTTTTATCACCATTTCGGCGTTGATATCAGTGCCGTTGGCCGGGCGTTCTGGCAAAGTGTGGTAAAAGGTGGCCGGCGTCAGGGCGCATCAACCATAAGTATGCAGCTGGCGCGGCTGCGCTTTGAAATTAATACCAGCAGCCTGAGCGGTAAACTGCAGCAACTGGTATATGCGCTTTATCTGGAGCGGCATTTTAGCAAACACGAGATTTTAGAAGCCTACTTTAACTACGCGCCTTATGGCGGCAACATTGAAGGTGTCGCCGCCGCCAGCTTGATTTACTTTGGTAAAGAAGCGCAGCGGCTAACTGTGGCCGAAGCGTTAGCACTTAGCGTGATCCCACAAAACCCGAACCAGCGCAGCCCGCTAAGTACAAAAGGCGAGCAGCAATTAGAACTGGCGCGCCAGCGTTTGGCTGCACTGTGGCTGCAGTATTATCCTGCCACTGAGCCAGGTGAAGCGCAGCGTTTAAGTTTACCGCTGACGTTTTATCAGCGTGCCGATTTAGCCTATGCTGCGCCGCATTTTATTAATCAGTTGCAGGCGCAGGGGCAAATAGAAGGCCGTTTTTATACCAGCTTGCAGTACACTGTTCAGCAACGTATGCAGCGAGGTGTTACAGCCTATTTACGCCGTAATGCTGACAAAGGCTTTAACAATGCCAGTGTATTGCTGGTAAAACGTAGCACTATGCAGGTACAGGCCTGGATTGGCTCAGCCGATTTTTATAATGCAGCGATCTCCGGTCAGGTTGATGGTGTAACGGCGCTGCGTTCACCGGGTTCAGCACTCAAGCCGTTTGTTTATGCGCTGGCGCTGCAACAGGGCGTTATTCATCCGCAAAGCCTGCTAACCGATTTACCGCGCCGTTATGGCAGTTTTAACCCGGAAAACTTCGACCGCCAGTTTGTCGGCCCGGTTAATGCCACTGAAGCGTTGATTAACAGCCGTAATGTTCCGGCCGTGCAGTTACAGGCCAGTTTAACCAAACCGGATTTTTATCACTGGCTAAAGCAGGCGCAGGTGCCGTTAACTTACAACGCTGAGCATTACGGCCTGGCACTGGTGCTGGGCGGCATGGAGCTGAGCATGCAGCAGTTGGTGCAGTTGTATGCCATGCTGGGTAATGGCGGTAACTGGCAGGCACTGCAGTGGCAGGCTGAGCCTGCCGCGGCGGCACCCCAACCGTTGTTAAGCCCCGAAGCAGCGTTTTTAACACTGGATATGCTGCGCCAGCATGCCAAACCGCAGGTCGGCTTACTTAGCGAGCTGACTGACAGTACCCCCGTAGCCTGGAAAACCGGTACCTCTTATGCATTCCGGGATGCCTGGTCTGTTGCACTTAGTGGTGATTATGTACTGGCAGTGTGGCTGGGTAACTTTGATGGTAGCAGTAACCCTAATCTGATTGGCCGCACAGCAGCCGGCCCGTTGTTATTTGAGCTGCTGGCAATGCTACTGCGCGATAAACAAGCGGAGCAAAGCCTGTTTAGCGCAGGCAATAAGCTAAATCTGAAGCAGGTTGCGCTATGTAGCCGTAGTGGTGAACTGCCCAATAAATACTGCCCGCAAACCCGGCCCGGTTGGTTTATTCCCGGCGTGTCGCCGATTAAAGTGTCTGATGTGCACCGTGCTGTACCGGTGTATGCCGATACCGGGCTGCGTGCTTGTAACCACCAGCCACCTCAAACTGAGCTGAAAGTATTTGAATTCTGGCCATCAGATATTGCCCGTGCCTATCAGCTCTCGGGTATCGTATTAACACCACCGCCGGCTTATCAGCACGCCTGCATTGATCAGCCTCAGTCATCACAGCAGGCACCACAAATCCGCTCACCGCAGCAAGCCTTAACATATCAGTTGGGTAAAAATGCAGAGCAGCAAAAAATTGCTCTGCAAGCCAGCTTTGATGGGGCTGTAACCACAGCACACTGGTTTATTGACAGCCGTTATCTGGGCTCGGTAAAGCCGGGTGAAACGTTATTCTGGCAAGGTGAGACCGGCGAGTTTCAATTACGGGTGGTGGATGATTTGGGCGGCGTGGCCAGCCTGCGCTTACGGGTACAGTAGCCGGTGGGTGCGCATAGTTGCGGTCTGCGCTAGAATAGCGCCGATTTTTAACTGCCGCGGATAACCTATGCACTGTGTTCATTTTGCCGCTAAGCGCTGTCAGTCCTGCCAGTGGCTGGATAAACCCTATCCGGCACAGCTGCTGCTTAAACAACAGCAGTTAGCCGCCTTACTGGCAGAGTTTCAGCCGGCACAGCTGCTGGAACCTGTGGCATCGGCTGAGCAGGGCTTTCGTTATAAAGCCAAAATGGTGGCGCTGGGTACGACAGAGCAGCCAGTTCTGGGCATTGTTAATGCTCAGGGTGAAGCGGTTGATTTAGCCGATTGCCCGCTTTATCCGCCGGCGTTTACGCCAGCCTTTGCGCTGTGTAAAGCCTTTATTCAACGGGCGAACTTAACCCCTTACGATATTGCTGCCCGCCGTGGTGAGCTGAAATTTATTCTGCTTAGTCAAAGCCTGCACAGTGGCCGTTTTATGCTGCGCTTTGTACTGCGCTCAAAAAACTGTCTGGCGTCTATTCAGAAACATCTTCCCTGGTTATTGGCGCAGTGGCCACAGCTTGAAGTGTGTTCGGTAAACCTGCAGCCCAAGCCTGCGGCACTGCTGGAGGGGGAGGAAGAAATTATCCTGACTGAGCAAACCTTGTTGGCCGAGAAGTTAAACCAGGTGCCGCTGTATTTAACCCCGCAAAGCTTTTTTCAAACCCAGCCGGTTATGGCGGCGGCACTTTACCAGACAGCCGCAGACTGGGCGGCACAGTTGCAACAGCAGCAAGGGGCTTTTACACGTATCTGGGATTTGTTCTGTGGTGTGGGTGGATTTGGCCTGCATGTTGTGACACCAGCGCAACAGCTAAACGGGATTGAAATAGCAGAAAAAGCCATTGCCAGTGCACAGCGTTCTGCCGGTGAAATGGGGTTAACTCAGGTGCAGTTTCAGGCGCTGGATTCCGCAGCTTTTGCAAAAGCTGCGGCACAGGCGCCGGATTTGCTGGTGGTTAACCCGCCCCGGCGTGGTTTGGGCAAAACGCTATGCCAGGATATACAACGCTTAGCGCCGCGCTGGCTGATTTATTCCAGTTGCAATGCCCAAACGCTGGCGCAGGATCTTATGGCATTGCCAGACTACAAGCTTTTGAAAGTACAGCTGTTTGATATGTTTGCCCACAGCAGTCACTATGAGGTATTAACGCTGTTGCAAAGGCAGGAATAAAGCCCGGGGTTGCATCACGCTTAACTCAGTATATACTGTTTATGTGTACAGTATTTTGAGTTGTGTATGTCAGCGTTATTAGAGCAACTAACCCGCCGCCAGTTACTGTGGCATGCTAATAGCCAGCATACCGCTTACCAGGCAGTGCCATCTGGTTATGCTGAGTTAGATCAGCAATTAGCTGGTGGTTTTCCTGCCACTGGCTTAATTGATATTCAAACCGACACCGGCATTGGTGAGCTGCGTTTGCTGTTGCCGTATTTGCAGCAACAACAAAGCGGTGGCCGCTTATTAGTGTTTCTTTCTCCTTTGGCAGAGCCCTGTGCCGATATGCTTTGTGCTGCCGGTATAGTGTTGTCGCAGTTAGTTATTATTACGCCCAAAACCGGTAAAGATGCGCTGTGGGCGGCAGAGCAGTGCCTGCAAAGCGGTTGCTGTGCTTCGGTATTGTTGTGGCAGGTACCGTTGAAGCAGGCGCAGGCCAGGCGGCTGCAACTGGCTGCCGAACAGGGTGCTGCCAGCCTGATTTTACTGCGCCGTCCACAACAGGGCTTAAGTTTACCGGTAAATTTAAGTATTAAACTGCAGGCGCATCGGCAGGGGGTGTTGCTAAGTGTGCAAAAACGCAAAGGTGGCTGGCCTGCTGCGCCTTTTCTGGTAGATATGCAAAACCGCTGGCCCGGCTTGTGTTTTAGCACTGAGCAACACTGGCAGGCCCGGCGTAAGGCCAGCTAAGATGGCGCTATATCTGTACTTACAGTTTCCGGCACTGCAGCCCGACAGCCTGGGTTGCACGGCAGCGCAGCAGCTGCCGGTGGCGGTGGTGAATGAGCAACACTGTATTGTGCAGCTTAACACTGTGGCTGAGCAGCAAGGCATTGCGCTGAATATGGCGTTGGGTACCGCTGCTGCGCTGTGTCATAACCTGCAGCTGTTGCCGTATCAGACGCAGTTGCAGCTGAACATTTTACAAAGTGTGGCCCGGCAGTTATATCAGGTAACGGCTGATATCGCGCTGGACCCGCCCGATGGCTTGTATATCCGGCTGTGCAATATGTTGCAGTTGTATCAGGGGCTGGCCGGTTACTGGCAGGCTCTGAAGCACGAGCTACAGCTATTACCTTACCGCTATTATTATGCCTGCGGCACCAGCCCTTTTGCTGCCAAATGCCTGGCCCGGCAACAGTTAAATTTACTGAGCGGGGAGCCTGATGTACTTGCCAGCGCTCTAAATCACAGCCCGCTGCGTTTTACTGAGCTTGATACTGACAGCCAACAGCAGTTGCAGCGTTTAGGTATTAACACACTTGGGCAGTTGCTGGCATTATCGCAGGCTGAGCTGGCCCGGCGTTTTGACAGCAGTTTACTTAGCTATCTGGGGCGTTTACGCGGTAGCTTTTATCATGCCCTGCACTATATCAAGCCAGAGCACAGCTTTAGCCGCTATGTTGAGCTGCTGTACGACATTACAGATACTGCGGTACTCAGCATGCCGCTGCATAGCCTGCTGCTGCAACTGGAGCAGCAACTGCAGCGGATAAATGCGGCCTGCCATCAATTGCAACTGGGTTTGTTGTTTCGTGGTATGCCGGCATACCAGTTAAGTATTGGCTCGGCACAGGGCGAGTATCGCGCGGCTAACTGGTTAAAGTTGTGTCAGCTACAACTGGAGAAACTGAAACTAACCGAACCGGTGTCTGGCCTGCAACTGGAAGTTACCGCTTTTGTGCTGCAACAAAGCCAGAGTGATGATCTGTTTCAGCCAGCGCCAAGCGCGGTATCAGCATTACAGCTGGTTTCACTGCTACAGGCCCGCTTAGGTTATCACTCGGTCAGTGGCCTGATATTACAAAACCAGCACCTGCCAGAGCATGCCAGCCAGCGGCCCTTACCCTTGCTGGCCGGTAAAGCCGCAGTGGCAGCCTTAGCGCTTCGGCCGGCATTTTTGCTGGCAAAACCAGAGCGGTTAACCGAAGCAGTAGAAATAAACCACGGCCCGGAGCGGTTATGCCCAAACGGCTGGGTGCTGGAAGCCCAGCGCGATTATTTTATTGGTCGTAACAGCAAAGGGCAGTGGTTGTGGCTATATCGCACGGCACAGCAGCAGTGGTTTGTGCAGGGTATTTTCAGCTGACGGTTTGCCATGAATTACGCTGAACTGTTTTGCCAAAGCCACTTTAGTTTTTTGCACGGTGCTTCCAGCCCGGAAGAGTTGGTGGCGCAGGCCGCAGCGCTGGGTTATGACGCATTGGCCCTGACGGATGAATGCTCGGTGGCCGGTATAGTGCGGGCTTACCGGCAAATTAACGAGCAAGCGCTAAATATTAAGCTGATTATTGGCAGTTACTTTCAGTTGGATAAGCTGGAGCTGGTATTACTGTGCCCGGATAAAGCCGCTTACGCCGAACTGTGCCGCATTATTACCAATGCGCGGCGGCGCAGTAATAAAGGTGAATATTGCCTGACCGAGTGGGACTTAATGTCGCTAAAGCATTGTCTGCTGTTGTGGCTACCGGCCGGTGATAACGAGAGCGATACGCATTGGGCTAACTGGCTGCAAAAATATCACAGCGACAGGTTATGGCTGGCTATGCGCCGACAGCTTAGCCATAACGAGGCGACCTTTACAGATTATTGCCTGCAACTAGCGCAGCAATATCAGCTTAATACGGTGTGTTGTGGCGCTGTGTTAATGCATGTGCCACAGCGGTTGGCGCTGCAGCACTGTGTTAGCGCTATTAAAGCCGGTAAACCTATAACAGAGCTGGGGCGGCAGTTATTAAGCAACGCCGAGCGTGCGCTGCGGCCACTTAGTAAGCTGGAAAAGCTTTTTAGTAGAGGGTTATTGCAACAAAGCTGTGTTATTGCTGCACGCTGCACTTTTTCACTGGATGAGCTGAAGTACCAGTATCCCAGCGAGCTGGTGCCGGAAGGCGAAACAGCAAGCAGTTATTTGCAGCGGTTGGTAGTGCAGGGCACTAAGCTACGCTTTCCTGCCGGGGTGCCCAAACGGGTGCAGGCCATTATTGATAAAGAAATGGCACTGATCAGCGAGTTTAATTATGAATACTTTTTTCTCACCATTTACGATCTGGTGCAGTTTGCCAAAAGTAAGGCCATTTTATATCAGGGTCGTGGCTCGGCGGCTAACTCTGTCGTGTGTTATTGTCTGGAAATTACTGCCGTTGACCCGGATAAAATTCAGGTATTGTTTGAACGCTTTTTATCACGCGAACGCAAAGAGCCGCCCGATATAGACGTTGATTTTGAACACGAGCGGCGCGAAGAAGTGATCCAGTATTTATATCAGAAATACGGCCGTGAACGTGCAGCACTGGCTGCCACCGTAATTAGCTACCGCTTTAAAAGTGCGCTGCGTGATGTGGGTAAAGCGCTGGGGTTGCCGCTGAGCCAGCTGGATTTTTTGATAAAAAATATTCAGCGGCGTGACCCAAACTTAAGCTGGCAGCAACAGTTATCTGCACTGGGGCTGGATAACAACAGCCAAACCACGCAGCAGCTAGTTACTATGGTAGAGCAACTGCGCGGTTTTCCGCGGCACTTATCACAGCATGTCGGTGGCTTTGTTATCTCCCAGGGGCCTTTGTACGAACTGGTGCCGGTAGAAAACGCTGCCATGGCCGACAGAACGGTGATCCAGTGGGATAAAGATGATCTGGAAACGCTGGAGCTGTTAAAAGTAGATGTACTGGCATTGGGTATGTTAACGGCAATTCGTAAGTGTTTTGCACTGTTAAAACAGCATGCACAGCAAGACTTAAGCATTGCCGGTATCAGCGCTCAGGGCGATGATGTTGCGGTGTACCAGATGATCCAGAAAGCCGATACTATCGGGTTGTTTCAGATTGAATCGCGTGCCCAGATGAGCATGCTGCCACGGTTACGTCCGGCGTGTTATTACGATTTGGTGGTGCAAATTGCCATAGTACGGCCCGGGCCCATCCAGGGTGATATGGTGCACCCGTATTTAAAACGCCGCCACGGTGAAGAAGCTGTCGAATACCCATCGGCTGAAGTACAAAGCGTATTAAGCCGCACTTTGGGCGTGCCGATTTTTCAGGAACAGGTGATCCAACTGGCAATGGTAGCTGCCGGTTTTACCGGTGGTGAGGCCGATCAGCTACGCCGGGCCATGGCCAGCTGGAAAAAAACCGGCGAGTTGCTGCAGTTTAAACATAAGTTGATAGACGGCATGCGAAGCCGCGGTTACGCCCATGAATATGCTGAGCGCATTTATCAGCAAATTTGTGGTTTTGGTGAATATGGTTTTCCTGAGTCACATTCCGCCAGCTTTGCCGTACTGGCCTATGTGTCGGCGTGGTTGAAATATTATTATCCGGCGGCGTTTTGTACGGCTTTGCTTAACAGTTACCCTATGGGGTTTTATACGCCGTCACAACTGCTGCAGGATGCTCGCCGCCATGGTGTTACCGTATTGCCAGTATGTGTAAACCAATCACAGTGGGATTACAGCCTGGAACAGCAAGGTAAAGCAATACGGCTGGGGCTGCGTCAGGTAAAAGGTTTTAGTAAAGCGGCAGCACAGTTGCTGTTAGCGCTGCGCCCGGTTGGCGGGTTTCGGGATTTAGCCCGGTTGCGCCAAACCGGGCTTAGTCATAGTAGCTTGCAGGCGTTGGCCAGTGCTAATGCGCTAAGCAGTATCAGCGGTGATCGTTATAACAGCCGCTGGCAACTGATGGATAATCAGCATAGCCTGCCACTGTTTAATGCCTATACCGCAGAGCCAGCGCAGCAGATTGCCGAGGCTGAGCCCGCCTATTTAGCTGCACCCGGGCCGGTAGCTGAAGTACTGGAAGATTATGCCGCTACCGGCCTGACACTGGCCGTACACCCTATAGCATTATTGCGCCAGGCCAATAAGTTACCCCGCAGCGTACCGGTAGCAGAGCTGAGTGGGGTAAGGCACAACAGCCCGGTAAGGGTTAGCGGCCTGGTTACGTTACGCCAGCGGCCGGGTACGGCTGCCGGGGTCACTTTTATGTCACTTGAAGACGAAACCGGCACTGCCAACGTGCTGATATGGCTGGCTACTGCACAGGCGCAGCAGAAAACCTTTTTAACAGCGCATATTCTGCAGGTAGATGGTATTTTACAGCGTGAAGGTGAAGTAACGCATATTATCGCCGGTAAGCTGGTTGACTTATCCGCGCTTTTGGCCGAACTTAGTTTGTCCTCACGCGATTTTCATTAACAGGAACTGCTATGTTACTGCAAGCCTCCCAAAGCCTGGTGTTATTGATTGATATGCAGCAAAAGCTGGCACCAGCCATTTTTGAACATAAAGAAGTTGAGCAAGCAGCGGCCTGGGTTTTACAGGTAGCATTGCAACTGGAAGTACCGGTATGGGCAACCGAGCAATATCCACAGGGTATTGGCGCCACACTACCGGCGCTGGCAGAGCTGATCCCTGAGGCTCAGGTGCTGCAAAAAATGCACTTTAGTGCGCTAAAAGAGCCGCATATTGCCAGCAGCCTGGCTTGTACTGAGCGCAAGCAAATAGTGGTATTGGGCACCGAAGCGCATGTTTGTGTGCTGCAATCGGTTATGGATTTACTGGCACTGGGCTATCAGGTATTTGTGGTAGTTGAGGCTGTAGGCTCGCGTACCGAACAAAACAAACAGCTGGCGCTTAACCGCATGCAGCAAGCCGGAGCCCAGGTTATCAGCAAAGAAATGCTGGCATTTGAATGGTTGGAGCGCTGCGGTACCGATACGTTCAGGCAGATAAGCAAAGGCTGGATCCGTTAATGCGTTATTGTCTGTTACTGTTACTTTGTGCTTTGCCACTGCATGCCAACAACCTGATTGATCAACAACTACCGGATTTTTATCAGCAACTGATACCACAACAACATTATCCGCTAAGCTGGCAACCGAAGCACTTTAACGATATTCAGCAGTGGCGTACTAAGGGCCGTGCTGCGCTGCGTGAGGCATTGCTATGGCCGGATGAACCGGTTGATTTTGCTGCAAAATTACTTAAAGCCGAAGCACGCGACGGCTACAGCGCACAGCTGTGGTCAGTGCAGCTAACTAAACAAAGCCGGGTGCAACTTATGCTATTGCAGCCCGATAATACCGCACCGGCTCCGGCAGTATTACTACTGCACGATCACGGTGCCCGTTTTGATATTGGTAAAGAAAAATGGATACAGCCGTTTGCAACCGACGTGCGTTTGCCATCGGCACAGCAGTGGGCCGATAAATATTTCAGCACTAACTTTATTGGCGATGCGCTGGCGAAACAAGGCTATCTGGTGCTGGCGGCTGACACCTTTGGCTGGAGTGATCGCGGCCCAATTGAATATGATGCCCAGCAGGCAGTGGCCGGCAATATGTTTATGTTTGGCCGCTCACTGGCCGGTATGGCAGCTTATGAAGACTTACAACTGGTAGAGTATTTAAAACAGCTGCCACAGGCTGACAGTAGCCGGTTGGCCGTATTGGGCTTTTCGATGGGGGCTTTTCGTGCCTGGCAGTTAGCGGCGCTGACTGACGATATCAAAGCCGGTGTAGCCGTGGCCTGGCTAAATAGCTACCAGCATTTACTTATGCCCGGCAATAACATTCTTAAAGGCCAGTCGGCCTTTTATATGCTGCATCCGGGGTTAGCGGCAAAACTGGATATTCCTGATATTGCCGCATTGGCAGCGCCCAAAGCCATGCTGTTTATTAATGGTGGTAAAGATAACTTAATGCCGCAGGCTGGGGTTGAGCAGGCATATCAGCAACTGGCAACGGTGTGGCAGGCACATGGTGCGCCAGACAAGTTAACCACCATGCTGTATCCGCAATACGGCCATGAGTTTAATGCAGAGCAACAACAACAGGTATTTAGCTGGTTAGCGACTCAGTTAGCTCTGCCAGCCAGCGACTGATCCAGCCACAACGCCAGGCGCACAGCGGCTTGCAGCAGACGCTGCTCCAATGTGTCAAGATAGCGCTGCATATAGCTGTCATCCAGTAACATACCAGGCCGATAGTGCAGATAAATGTCGAGAGTAAGGCTGGCAGACTCATTGGCCCAACTGAGCACATCACCTTGTTGCCAGCTTAGCCGCTGCTCAGCGTTTAGACGGTTAAATAACTTAGCTGCTTTAGTGTAGTCAGTTTCATAACCAGCTTGTTTTAGCAGGGCAAAATCCCATACACCGTGCAGGTTATTTGGCAAGCCGTAAAAATACACCGCCGTGCGATTGCCGCCCAGATCGTCTTCGAAACTCACATGCAGTGGCTGGTGTAAATCGCCGATATGATGGGCTAAAAACAGTAGGGCTTGCCAGTCGGTGTTATTTTGCACCAAACGCTGTTGCATATCATTGATGGCAGATAAAATGCAGCCTTGCTCGGGGCAATGCGCCATGTTAACCGCAGTTTCGCCACGGCGCATATTGACATAATGATGCGATGAACTCCAGGCAAACTCCGGCTGCAAGCGGATATCATCGGCCCATGAACAGGCCGGGCCAAAACCGGAGTAGGGCGTGTGTTTTAACAGGCTATCAATTTGCAAACGGGTATCTTCACTTGCCAGCTGATATGCCATATCACAAATTAGCAGATGGCCGGTTTTGCTAAACGCCTGCCCAGGCAGGCTGATTATTAGCAGCAGGGCAGCAAGTAATACACGCATAGCTCACTCCATAGTGTTATTCCGGGACTAACTGATGCACCTGAAATTCCCCCGCAGCACTTAGCAGCGGGTTTAGCTCGGCTAATGCCTGCTGTATATCTTTAGCCAACGTATAGGGTGGGTTAATTACCAGCATACCGCTGCCGGTCATACCAAAGCCAGCTTTATCAGGTTGTGGGCAATATTCAATGCGTAGCTGATCTTTAATACCTGTAGCCGCAATAGCGCTGATAAAGGCCTCTACTGCAGCACGTTCGATAACCGGATACCAAATGGCATAAGTGGCTTGTGGAAAACGCTGATAAGCACTTTGTAAGCCTGTTACTACATCCTGATATTCAGTTTTCAGCTCGTAGGGGGGGTCTATTAAAACCAGGCCGCGCTTATGCAACGGCGGCAGCATGGCCTTAAAACCGGCCCAGGCATCCATATGCTCTATCCGGCTGTAGCGGCGCCGTGCAAACTGGCTGGCTAAAATAGGGTAGTCAGTTGGGTGCAACTCAGTAGCCTGAATGCTATCACCACTGCGCAGCAGCATAGCCGCAATTTTCGGCGAGCCAGGATAAAATGCCAGCTCGCCATTTGGGTTTAACTGCTTTATCAGCGCAATATAATGTGCCAAAGCCGGGCTTTTTGCCTGATACTGCCACAGTTTACCAATACCACCTTCGTATTCGCCGGTTTTCTGCGCTTGCTCGGCCAATAAGCTATATAAGCCAGCACCGGCATGGCTGTCGTGGTAGCAAAAGGGTTTATCTTTTTGCAGCAGGTAGTCAACAATGGCCACCTGTACCAGATGTTTAACTACATCGGCATGATTACCGGCATGATAACTGTGGCGATAACTAAGCATAAACAAGGCCCGTAGCGGCAAATCTAAAGGCCGCCAGCATACTGCGCATTAAGAAAAATACAAGTATTGTTGCCGTGCAACTGGTAAAATCCACCGTATTATTGATTCTCACCGCTGTGCGGTGCCAGCAGGATGTTTTATGTCACAACACAAGCCAAAAAACGGCAAAGCCGCTAATCCGTTACATAAACCGTGGACTAAAACCGATAAGGCTGCTGCAAATAAACCCAACCGCAATACGACAACAGCAAAACCGCAGGCAGCGAAAGCGGTTAAATCAGTGCATGAAGACGAGATCAAGGTGTATAGCCAAAACGCTTGCCGTGTATTGTTTCAACAGCGACCTGATTCTGTTATCCGGCTTTACGTGTCGGATAAAATAGCGCCAAAGTTTGCTGATGTAATGAAGTATTTAGCTGCAACTAAAAAAGCCTATCACATAGTAGACGAAGCGGAATTGGAGAAGGTTTCTGCCAGTACACATCATGGTGGGGTGGTGATGCTGGTAAAACGCAAACCTGTTCAGTCGCTGGCTAATTATCTGCAACAAAAAGGGCGTAAGAAAGATTGTTTACTTGCTTTAGATAGTGTCTCAAATGCCCACAATTTAGGCGCGATAACGCGCAGCTGCGCGCACTTTGGCGTGGGTGGCATTATTATGAAACAGCCTGAGCTGCTGCAGTCGGGGGCAGCGTTACGCACTGCAGAAGGCGGCGGTGAGTTTGTTGATGGCTTAAGTTGTGACAACCTGCCACTGGCATTACAGCTGTGTAAAGAAGCTGGCTATACGCTTATTACCACTTCCAGCCACGGCGGCACCTCGCTGTATCAAAGTGAGCTTCCGGCTAAGGTAGTAATTGTATTTGGCGAAGAGATGTTTGGTGTGTCAAAAAACGTCGCCAAAGGTGCCGATATCGCGTTGCAAATACCGGGCTCAGGCAAAGTGGAATCGCTGAATGTTAGCGTAGCGGCAAGCCTGATCTTAGGCGAATGGTACCGCCAGCAGCTTTAGTGGTCAAAACGTTAGCAGCTAAAACGTACTAAATTGCTGTTTTAGCTGCTGTGCCTGACGGCGGCTAACCTCTACCTGCTGACCGTCTTGCAAGATGGCAATTAAACCGCCATCGGCTATCGCTGGTTCAATATGGCTGATAGCGTTGATGCGTACTATATCGGCACGGCTGGCTTTAAAGAAGAGCGCCGGGTCGAGCTTTTGTTCAATTCTGGCCAGTGAGCTGTGAATAAAGCTTTTACCATAGGGGGTGTAAACTGCCGCATGGTTGCCGATACTTTCAAAACGGCTGATTTCATTTAGCCGTACTACACGCTGGTTGTCGCCGAATTTAAGCAAAATGCCATGTTGCTCTGCTAAAAAATGCGGCGCTGCACCGGCATTTGCCGGGCGTAGCTTTTGTAGCGCTTTTGCCAGCCGCTCCGTCGCTATGGGTTTTAGCAAATAATCTACCGCGTTTAACTCAAACGCATCTAAAGCAAAGCTGTTAAAGGCAGTGCAAAAGATAAACTGAGTATTTACCGGAATATGCTCTGCCAGTTGTAACCCGGTTAAACCCGGCATTTGGATATCAAGAAACACCAAATCAAAATTTGTACTGGCCAGTTGTTGTAAGGCTTCTTCGCCACTTTGAGATTCTGCGGTAATAACACATTGCGGGTGGGCTTTAAGTAAACGTTTCAATTCGCTGCGTGCCAGGCGCTCATCATCAACTATCAAACAGTTATACATGGCTAAACTCCAAAAGAGCAGTGAATTGCTGTTCACTCTGCTGTAGCTGCAACAGGGCTTTACCGCCGTACATTAACTGCAAACGCTGGCGTAAGTTGCTCAGCCCGGTAGCGGTACCAGCCTGCTGTGTTTTATTGGCTGTGGTGTTAGTAACACTCAGTTGCCAGCCTGTAGCACTGGCCGTAGCGTTAATACTTAGCTTACCGGGGGCAATATTGGGCGCAATACCATGTTTAACGGCGTTTTCTACCAGGGTTAGCAGGCTTAGCGTGGGCAACTTATGTTGCCAGAGGCTGCTATCTATGTCGCAGTGAAATTGCAGCCGTTGTTCCAACCGTACTTGCTCAATAACCAGATATTGCTCTGTTAACTGCCACTCCTGCGCCAGGGTTGATTCTGGCTGTAAATGCGCCTGAAGGTGGAAACGGAATAATTCTGATAGCCTCGTTACGGTATCCGCGGCTTTATGCTGATCTTCAAAAATCAGCGCGCGGATGCTGTTAAAAGCGTTAAATAAAAAGTGCGGGCTAAGCTGATTAGTAAGCTGCTGCAGTTGTGCCTGTTGCATCTGGTGTTGCAGGGCTTTACGCGCTTGCCAGCTTTGCCAGGCGATATAAGCGGCCCCCCAAACCAGGTACATCACACTAAATGATGTGAGCAGGGCAATTAACATAAAGTTGGTGCTAAAGTTCATTTGTAACGGAGTATCGCTCTTGTCCGTTACTACGGTTATCTTGCTCATATCGGTCGCTTTAAGCACCTCGATACCGGAAAGAAAATGGGACACAAGGGTTTGAATCAGTGCGGCTATCAGCATTAGCAGTAAAAATACTAACCAGCGTTTTAGCGTATTGATATTATCGGCTTTTAGTACAGGGCGCAGCAATACATGGCTTAGCAGCACAAAGCAGGCAGCTTCAATGCTGTATTTTACTAAAAACAGCCCATATAAGTTTGGCTGTTCGGGGCTTAACAAGGGCAGGGTATAGGCCATAAAGTAGCCAGCATAAATCAGCATTGTGAGCAGCTGCGCCCATAAATAGGCGCTGCTGCAACTGTCTGGTGCCATGCTCCGGCGAAATGTTTTTAATGTTGTCATAGCTGCTGTTGTAATGCCTGTACCCGCAAAAAGCTGAATAAACACAGTGTACTATCTATTGGCTTACTTGTTCAGCAGGTTTCTTCTGTTTACCGGTAAAGGCCCAGATAATCAGCGCTCCCCAGGCTATCAGGGAGAAACCTGCCGGGATATTAGCCAGAAATATTTTGCCCAGATGCCGGCGGTTAAAAAAGCCGGCAATAATGCTGGGTAAAAAGTAAATTGCCAGAAAGGCGGGGATAAATGCCACCCATAATAACGGGTTCATCTGGCTTAATTGGTGAAAAAATTCGGTTTGTTCAAACATGCTGCTGTCCTCTTGTTGGTGGATACAGCAGAAAAGTAACTGCAAATGCTTTTATATTGCGAAAAAAAATGATTAACGGTTTTAAGCGGTGACAAGCGGTTAGATACAGCAAAATTTTGTCAGCTATTTATCAGCAAAACGTAATTAAATTCCCTATTTTGTCTCTGGTTATTCCTGTACTTGTAGCTAGGCTTGATACACTGCCGGGCTGGTGCTGATGTACCGTCTGTAGTAGCTGTGGTAAACAGCCGGCGAGTATGTAGTCGGCGGCAACCGAAAAGCCGAAACAGAGTAGGTACAGCTAGCAGGGAGAGAGTCATGCCAAATCTGGTGCAGGAACTCAATAGTTTAGATTTCAGTGTGTATATAGGAGGCCCGTTACAGGCCGCTGTACAGGCACAACATGCCGCTTCTATGTCGCAGGTTAGTTTTATTCAGGCAGTAGGCTTTGAAGACAACGGCAGTAGCAAGGCGTTACGCTATGTAGATTTTGACTTTACCAAGTCAACGCCTAATCCTCATGTCGGCAAAACAGCGCAACAATTAACGGATGAAGGGCTGCCTGCCAGCACTGACGTCACCAGCAATTTTATTTCGACCGATGTATCAATAAAGGTGCCGTTCTTAACCATGCTGACGATACCAGCCTTGCGCATAGAAGAAATTACTATTGATTTTAATGCCAAGCTTACCTCGACCGAAACCTCTAATGTTTCCAGCGAGTTTGCTGCCAGCGCTGAACTTGGCATCAACTATAAGATTGTTAACTTCAAGGCATCAGCATCATATAAGCGTTCGTCTACCCGTGGTGTTAGTGTCGAAAAAACCTATAACCTCGGCGTAAAAGTCACGGCGTTAAATGATGAAATACCGGCAGGGCTAGATCGCATCCTGACTATGCTGGAAGACAGTATTGTTAGTGCCTGATGTACTTTAACAGGTCTATCGTGCTGGCAGCTCGGCTGCCAGCCGTTTTAACAGGGATAGCAAAATGCCGAATTTGAATGAGTACCTGGGCAGTATTATCAGCAGCATTACCAATGCCAGAGTGATGGCCGATATTCAAACCGTGAAGGTGGCAGAAGAGTATGCCAAACATGACTTACTCAAACATTTTGCCGTGCCACATATGCGGGTTGGTGATGTTGAGCTGACAATACCGGTGGCGCTGGATGTACTGACAGAGAAAACAGAGACCCAGTATCAACCTATTGATAATGCAAAGTTTAATAGCTTGATATACAAGGAGTTAACTAACAGTCTGGGTCGTACCAGTTTGCCGTCCAAAGCATCGAAAGCCTTACGGGCGCTATTGGTTGAGCAAACTCATGTACTTGAGCAGTCGTTGCGTATTAAGCAAGATCTGGCATCGGTTGCGGATTATAGTCAACTGGCTGTACAGCAGTTAGTGCAACTGGCCGAAGAATATCAGTTGGTCAGCCGTGAAAGCTTGCCTAAACTGAATACTGAGCAATTAGCATCCAGAGTAGTTAATGTTGCTACTCAGGAAATTAAAGTACTAAGCCAGCGTAAGGTAATTGAAAATTTAAATGTGATTGCCGAGTCGCATAAGTTACGGGAAGAAAAGCCGGAAAATATTATTTATATCAAACTGAAAATCTCTGAAGACGGTATGGAATGGCAACAAATGCAAAGCAGTAATGGTGAAATCAGCCGTCGTTTATTGCCGGAATAACAGCCATGCAAAAGTCGATTGTACACTTAGTTAATGAGTTAACAGACTTGCTGCTGCAGTTTCCGTTATTGGTAACGGGGTTTGAACGCAAGCAACCGCAAGCACTGGCAGCATTGCAAAGCTGGATTGCATCGGCAGAGCAATTGCTTAGTAGCTACGGCTTGGTGGCCAGTGCTGAACTGGCGGGTTTACGCAGTAAACTTACTACGCCGTTGCATTGTGACGAGCATCGTGGCCAGTTACGCAAACAGCAACTGCGCGCAGCGGTGGAAATATTATATCCACTGCAACAGTGTTTGCAGCAAACCTTAACACCTTACCAGCAAAAGCTGCAGCAGAGTTCTGAATTAATTAGACATTTGTTGAGTGTTATCAGGCAAAGCGGGGCATTGCACTATGATGCTGCTACGGGGTTTGACAGCTTCGTGCAACAGTTGTGGCTGTTAATTGGCCAGCATGATCAGCTAAAAGCCGGTGCTGTGCAATTACGTAGTTGGCTGTCGTTGCAAGATATTCAATTGCTGCTGGCGCAGGAAGTTAACCCGGCAGATTTTCCCTGAGAGCATCTGGTTTAGTCTGGCCCAGATACTGAAAGCGTGGCAGCAACTCACCGGCAATTTTAACGTTTTCGTTAAACATATCCAGCGGCCTGGCCCAAAGGCCGAAATCGCCGTACAGGGCACGATAAATGACCAGCCATTGTTCGGTTTCGCTATGACAGGCGCAGTCAATTACCTGATAGTATGCGCCTTTGTAATGTTGATAGTAACCAGGTTTAACTGGGGGGTTAAGCACGTTGTTCATACCAGCTCTCAAAGATAATTTTGGCTGACAGGCTATCCACTTTGTCTTTGGCTAAGTTACGGTAGCCGCCGTCGGCAAACAGCATACTGCGGGCTTCAGTAGTAGTTAAGCGCTCGTCGTGCAGTTCTACCGGTAGGCCAAAACGGCCGTGCAGCCGGTTAGCAAATTTGCGTGTGCGCACGGTAAATGGCTGCTCGGTGCCGTCCATATTCAGCGGCAAACCTACCAATAATAGCTGTGGTTTCCATTCGTTAATCAGCTTTTCCAGCACGACCCAGTCGGGTATGCCATCCTGAGCTTTTAGTGCGCTAAGCAGTGAGGCAGTGCCGGTAAGTTCCTGACCTACCGCCACGCCAATGCTTTTAGTACCATAATCGAAGGTTAAAATGGTGCGGCTCATTAAGCGTGACCGGCCTCGTTAGTTAGTTGCCAGGGCTTGATACCAATTTTTGCTGTAGCACTTTGCCATTTCTCAGCATGGGTTAAATCAAAAATAATATCGCTGTCGGCCGGAATAATTAACCAGGCGTTATCGGCTATTTCCTGCTCCAGTTGGCCGGCTGTCCAGCCGGCATAGCCCAGGGCCAGAATAAATTTTTCCGGCGCGTTGTCGGTGGTAAGGTCAAACAGAATATCTTTTGACGTTGTCACCATCAGGCCGTCGTTCAGGTGCATGCTGCTGGCGTAGCCTTCTTTGGCGGTATGCAGTACAAAGCCTCTGTCGTGCTGCACCGGGCCGCCGGCACAAACATGGGCTGTTGCCGCCGGGCTTTCGGTGTTGTATTCAATTTGCAGTTGCTGTAGCAAATCGGCCACTTTTACATCCAGCGGGTGGTTAATGACTATGGCCATCGCACCTTCGGTATTGTGCTCACAAATATAGGCGACACTGCGTTTAAACAGTGGATCGTCTAATGACGGCATAGCAATTAAAAAATGATTCTGAAAACTCTGCATAGTGACCTCGCTACAACATGGTTGTCACTGGCGCGCTGCCAGCAGCTGTTCAATTTCATCAAATAACAAACTGGTGATACTTACAGGAAACGCCGCTTCAATTTCGCGGATACAGGTTGGGCTGGTAACGTTAATTTCAGTTAATTTGTCGCCTATTACATCCAAACCAACAAAAATAAGGCCTTTTGCTTTTAGCGTGGGAGCAACAGCATTGGCTATTGCCCAGTCAGAATCTGACAAGGGCCTGGCTTCACCGCGGCCACCGGCAGCAAGGTTACCACGGGTTTCGCCGCTGGCTGGAATGCGTGCTAAACAGTATGGCACGGGTTTACCGTTTACTACCAGTATTCGTTTATCGCCCTGACTTATTTCAGGAATAAAGCGCTGAGCCATAGCATAACGGCTGCCATGTTCGGTTAGTGTTTCAATAATTACGCTAACGTTGGCATCACCCGGCTTTAAACGGAATATAGAGGCGCCGCCCATACCATCCAATGGTTTTAAAATAACGTCCTGTTCGGCCTGATAAAACGCTTTTAAGCGCTTGGCATCGCGGCTAACCAGAGTTTTTGGCGTATGCTGGCTAAACCAACTGGTATACAGCTTCTCGTTGGCGTCGCGCAGGCTCTGTGGTTTATTAACAATTAACGTACCTTCATCTTCAGCCCGTTCAAGAATATAAGTGGCGTAGATATACTCGGTATCAAACGGCGGATCTTTACGCATCAAGATCACATCCAGCTCGCTAAGGGTAATATCCTGCTCGCTGCCAAACTGATACCAGCCGGCCGGGTCTTGTTGTACTGTTAGTAACTTAGTTGCTGCGCGGGCCTGGCCTTCCAACAGGTATAAGTCGGCCATTTCCATATAGTGAATTTGATAACCGCGCTGCTGCGCCTGCAGTAACATGGCGAAACTGGAGTCTTTTTTAATATTGATGGCCGAAATTGGGTCCATCACTATGCCAAGTTTTATCGGTTTACTCATCTTGTATCCTCAGGCCAGATCGCCAAATTGCAGTTGCAACGCACTTATCGCAGTAAGGGCGGCGGTTTCGGTGCGTAGTACCCGTGGCCCTAACTGGATGCCGCTAAAACCGGCTCCGGTAGTTTGCAGCATTTCCTGCTCACTGAAACCGCCTTCAGGGCCTATAACTAAACGGATATTGTGGTTGGGTATAAGCGTCTTAATGGTGTCTTTGGCCCACGGATGCAAGGTCAGTTTTAATTCTTTTGTGCTTTGAGCCAGCCAATTGTCCAGCGAAATGGCCGGATGCACAGTTGGCACTATACTGCGGCCACTTTGCTCGCAAGCGCTGATCGCAATTTTTTGCCATTGTTCGTTACGTTTAGCTAAACGCTCGCCGTCCAGCTTGACGCCACAGCGCTCGGTAAAAAGAGGGGTAATTTCGGTCACACCAAGTTCCACCGCTTTTTGAATGGCAAAATCCATTCTGTCGCCGCGCGATATACCCTGGCCCAGATGAATTTTCAGTGGTGATTCTACCGGGTTGTCTTGCTGCGCCTGGGCAATAACATTTACGCGCTTTTTATCGCTGCTGCTGATACGGGCCGGGTAGTTAAAGCCATCGCCATTAAATAGCAGCAATGCGCTGCCAACCGGCATGCGCAGCACGCGGCCAACATGGTTGGCCGCATCGTCATCGAGGGCAAATTCGTGGTTAAGTGCAATAGCACCGCTGTAATAAATTCTTGGAATACGCATAAAAACTTCTGCAACAGAATAATGCCGTTATGGTAGCAGGCGACAGAGGCAAGCAACAGAAAAAACAAACCCTGCCGCAGCAGGGTTTGTGAAAGTTAACGATAGATCAGTTTATCGCCGGATAGCTGTAACTGGCGCCAACGCCAAGCGGTATATCCAGTGCCCAGAAGCCAAGTAAAAACGCTGTCCACATCACCAGTAAGGTAATAGAGTACGGCAACATCAGTGCGATAAGGGTACCGATGCCGGTTGATTTAACATATTTCTGGCAAAAGACCACTATCAGCGGGAAATACGGCAGCAAAGGCGTAATAATGTTAGTAGAAGAGTCACCCACACGATAAGCCGCTTGCGTTAAATCGGGTGATACGCCAAGTTGCATCAGCATAGGAACCATAACGGCGCCAATTAATGCCCATTTAGCTGAAGCAGAGCCAATCAACAGGTTAACAAAGCCGGATAACAGCACGATACCAATCAGCGTAAAGCCCATAGGGAATGCCATTTCCTGCAGCCAGTTTGCACCTTTTAGCGCTATTAGGGCACCAAGGTTAGACTGGCCAAAAGCATAAATAAACTGGGCACAGAAAAATGCCATAACAATATAGTAGCCCATGCCGCTCATGGCTTTACTCATGCCTTTTACAATATCGCGGTGGTCTTTAGCTGTGCCGGACACATAGCCATAAACTATGCCGGGGATCAGGAAAAACACAAAGATAATACTGACAATAGATTGCATTAGCGGTGCTGCCGCTACCAGCAGGTTACTTTGGCCTTCTGCCAGGGTAGTACCTGCCGGAGCCCGCCATGCAGATGTCTCCGGCAATGCGGTAGCAATTAACAGTACTATGCTTAATACCATTGAAAAGCTGGCCCAGCGTAAACCTTTGCGCTCATTTGGTTTTAAATCGTCCATCTTTGGCATATCTGCCGGGTCGCCATCAACAACCGTATTTTTTAAACGCGGTTCAATAAATTTGTCGGTTAGGATCCAGCCCACAATGACCACCAACAGGGTAGAAGCCGTGGTGAAGTAATAATTATTCATTGGGCTGATCACCAGCGCAGCCGCTGCCGGATCAGCAGATAAGCGCGCCGAGGCCTGTGTTAAACCCGACAGCAAAGGATCTAAGCTTGATGGTAAGATAGTGGCTGAAAAACCGCCTGATACCCCGGCAAAGGCCGCCGCAATACCGGCTAATGGATGGCGGCCAGCTGCATAAAAAATAACCGCACCCAATGGAATAACCAACACGTAACCTGCATCTACCGCCATATGGCTGGCAACACCTACTGCGATCAGTACCGGGGTTAACAGCATTTTAGGCGTTACAGATAATACTGAGCGCAGCCCTGCATTAATAAAACCAGTATGTTCTGCCACACCTAATCCCAGCATTGCTACCAGTACTACACCCAGCGGGGCAAAAGTAACAAAGGTGTTGACCATTTTGGCCATAAAGCCGGTAAGTGAATCTGCTGCCAGCAGATTATTTACCTGAATAGCAGCTCCGGTGCGCGGATCAATTTCATTAAAACTGACACCTGCCAGCGCCCAGGACAGACCCCAGACAACAAACATTAATAAGGCAAATAACACGGCTGGATCGGGTAGTTTATTACCCACAACTTCAATCGCGTTAAGCGCACGGTTAAGCCAGCTGCTTTTCTCAGCGGCGGCGTTTTGTTCAGACATACATGTTCCTTTCTTATAGTTTTGTTTCGCTCTGCCCAGTGACAGAGGACCCCGGATACAACACAACGGCTTATCATACACAAAAAGTGCCGGATGATAAGACGAAATTGCTAATCTGGTTTGCTAATAACAAGTGTGAAAAAGGAGAGCCAGGCTCTCCTTTTATACGACTAACCAGCGATGTTTACTTTGCGTACTGACGCAGTAACTCAGCTTTATCAGTTTGCTCCCACGGGAACTGATCGCGGCCGAAGTGGCCGTAAGCTGCCGTTGGCAGATAGATTGGCCGTTCCAGTTTTAACATTTCAATCAGGCCGTAAGGGCGCAGGTCAAAATGTTCACGTACCAGTTTAATGAGCTGCTCTTCAGTCAGTTTACTGGTGCCGAAGGTTTCCAGGCTTATAGAGGTAGGCTCTGCCACACCGATAGCATAAGACACCTGCAACTCACAGCGTTCTGCCAGACCGGCAGCGACAATATTTTTAGCCACATAGCGTGCTGCATATGCTGCTGAACGGTCTACTTTCGATGGATCTTTACCTGAGAATGCACCGCCACCATGACGTGCCATACCGCCGTAGGAATCGACGATAATTTTACGGCCGGTTAGGCCACAGTCGCCCATCGGGCCGCCGATCACAAAGCGGCCGGTCGGGTTGATAAAGAATTTAGTTTTGCTGCTTAACCACTCTGCCGGGAGTACCGGTTTAATAATGGTTTCCATTACGGCTTCACGCAGATCAGCAGTGCTGATGGTATCGCAGTGCTGGGTAGACAATACTACCGCATCAATACCTACCGGCTTGCCGTCTTCGTATATAAAGCTTAACTGTGATTTTGCATCCGGGCGCAGCCAGGGCAGTGTACCGTCTTTACGTACCTGGGCCTGGCGTTGTACCAAGCGGTGTGAATAGGTAATAGGGGCTGGCATTAATACGTCAGTTTCATTACTGGCGTAGCCAAACATTAAACCCTGATCGCCGGCACCTTGTTCTTTCGGATCGGCACGGTCTACACCCTGGTTAATATCAGGTGATTGCTTACCAATAGCATTTAATACGGCACATGAATCGGCATCAAAACCCATATCAGAGTGTACGTAACCAATTTCACGCACGGTTTTACGGGTAATTTCTTCAATATCAACCCAGGCAGAGGTAGTAATTTCACCGCCTACCAGCACCATACCGGTTTTAACGAAGGTTTCGCAGGCCACGCGGGCTTTAGGATCTTGTTCCAGGATTGCATCCAGCACGGCGTCAGAAATCTGATCGGCAATTTTATCCGGATGCCCTTCAGATACCGACTCAGAAGTAAAAATGTGTTGTGCCATCTGTTGTATTCCAAAAATAAGGTTAATGCAGTTAAGTCCGTTACGGCGTTGAGCGCCGTGCCGAACTCAAAAAAATAGGCAGGTATTCTAGAGAAAGCGCTAACGCATTGCCAGAAAAATCTGCCACCCAGACGTCTTTAATGCTATTTTAAGTTGCTTATTACGTTAGTACAGACAGTTAGATCTGCATGATTAAAAATTCTTTATGTCAGCCGATTTAAATTTGCCATCTGGTGGGGGCTCTGGGAAAATAGAACCTCTTTCTGCCTTAACATTTCAGCTAAATAATAATCTGCTTCGTTATACAGAAGCCGCGCAATGTCAGGAGTGAACATGCCATCTCGTAAACAACTCGCCAATGCGATCCGTGCTCTTAGCATGGATGCGGTGCAAAAAGCTAAATCAGGTCATCCGGGTGCCCCTATGGGTATGGCCGACATTGCCGAAGTGTTATGGCGTGATTTTCTCCGGCATAATCCGCAGGATCCAACGTGGCCAAACCGCGACCGTTTTATTCTGTCAAACGGCCATGGTTCTATGTTGCTGTATTCTTTATTACATTTAAGCGGTTACGATTTAGGTATTGACGATCTAAAGCAGTTCCGTCAGTTACATTCCAGAACGCCAGGCCATCCGGAATACGGTTATGCACCGGGAGTAGAAACCACGACAGGCCCGCTTGGTCAGGGGATTACCAATGCAGTGGGCATGGCAATTGCGGAAAAAGCTCTGGCAGCACAGTTTAACCAGCCGGGTTACGATATTGTTGATCATCATACCTACACTTTTTTAGGTGATGGTTGCCTGATGGAAGGTATTTCACACGAAGCTTGTTCACTTGCCGGCACGTTAGGCTTAGGCAAATTGATTGCTTTTTGGGATGACAACGGTATTTCTATCGATGGCCATGTTGAGGGCTGGTTTACCGATAACACCCCGGCCCGGTTTGCAGCCTATGGCTGGCATGTGATCAGTAATGTTGATGGTCATGATGCTGCAGCTGTAGAAGCAGCAATTAAACAGGCAAAAGCTGAAACAGCCAAGCCAACACTTATTTGTTGTCGTACCGTTATAGGCTATGGCGCGCCGAATAAAGGCGGCAGCCACGATAGCCACGGTGCGCCGCTGGGTGATACTGAAATTGCCGCAGCCCGTGATTTTTTGCAATGGTCACATGCACCGTTTGATATTCCGGCCGACATTTATGCTGATTGGGATGCCAAAGCAAAAGGTAGTGCACAGCAGCAAGACTGGCAGCAGTTGTTTGCCCGTTATAGTGCAGCCTTTCCTGAATTGGCAGCAGAATACAGCCGCCGTGTAGCCGGCGATTTACCATCAGATTGGGCAGAGAAATCTCAGGCCTATATTAAACAGCTGCAAGCCAACCCTGCCAATATTGCCAGCCGTAAAGCATCACAAAATACATTGAATGCTTTTGGCCCAATTCTACCGGAATTTATGGGTGGCTCGGCAGATTTAGCCGGTTCTAATTTGACTATCTGGTCTGGCTCTAAGCCACTTACCGGTGTTGATGCCAGCGGTAACTACATTTATTACGGTGTGCGTGAATTCGGTATGTCGGCCATTATGAATGGTATCGCACTACACGGCGGCTTTGTACCTTACGGTGCGACCTTCCTGATGTTTATGGAATATGCCCGTAATGCGGTGCGTATGGCCGCGTTGATGAAGCAGCGGGTAATCTTCGTTTACACCCACGATTCTATCGGCTTAGGTGAAGATGGCCCAACGCACCAGCCGGTAGAGCAATTAGCTGCACTGCGCGCTACACCAAATTTAATGAACTGGCGTCCGTGCGATCAGGTCGAGTCTGCCGTAGCCTGGAAAGCGGCAATTGAGCGCACTGATGGCCCGAGTACCTTAGTTTTCACCCGGCAGAATCTGGCACAACAGCCGCGTAATACGCAGCAACTGGCCGATATTGCACGCGGCGGTTATACCTTGCGTGACTGCAACGGCACGCCAGAGCTGATTATTATTGCCACCGGCTCTGAAGTTGAGCTGGCAATGCAGGCTGCCGCTAAGCTGAGCGAGCAGGGCAAAGCAGTACGCGTAGTGTCTATGCCATCGACCGATGTATTTGAACAACAAGATGCTGCTTATCGTGAAGCTGTATTACCCGCTTCAGTAAGCAAGCGTATTGCCGTAGAAGCCGGTATTACCGACTGCTGGTATAAATATGTCGGTTTAACCGGCAAAATTATTGGCATGACCAGTTTTGGTGAATCAGCACCGGCTGAACAGTTATTTGAACACTTTGGTATTACCACTGCAAAAGTGCTTGAGGCAGCAGAACAGCTGCTGGCGTAATAGTTAATAAAATGGGATCAGCTTTGGTCCCATTTTTTTGTCATATATTTTTTGTGGTAATTTTTGTCGTATTAATGGCGTGGTGTGATGGCAATAAGACTGGCAATAAACGGTTTTGGCCGTATTGGGCGTAATATTTTACGCGCTATTTATGAAAATGGCTGGCAGCATGAACTGAATGTTGTTGCCATTAATGAGCTGGCCGATGCCAAAGGGGTCGCGCATTTATTAAAGTATGACACGTCGCACGGCCGTTTTGGTTTCAGCGTCAGTTCATATGACGGTGGTATTAACGTTGACGGAACTGATATTGCACTGTTTGCTGAAGCCGATCCCTTGGCACTGCCCTGGAGCGAGCTGGATGTTGATGTGGTATTGGAATGTACCGGTGTATTTCATAGCCGCGAGCATGCGAACTGGCATTTAACGGCAGGTGCCAAAAAGGTGTTGTTTTCGCACCCGGCCGATACCGATATTGATGCCACTATTATCTACGGCATTAACCAAAGCAGCTTAACAGAAAAGATGACAGTGGTATCGGCTGGTTCTTGTACTACTAACTGCATAGTGCCGGTTATTCAGGTGCTGGATCAGCATTTTGGTGTTGAAAGCGGTACTATTACCACTATTCATGCCTCTATGCATGATCAACAGGTAATAGATGCTTACCACCCTGATCTACGCCGTACCCGGGCTGCCAGCCAGTCGATAATTCCGGTAGACACCAAACTGGCACTGGGTATCGAACGCATATTGCCGCAATTTGCTGGCCGTTTTGAAGCTATAGCTGTACGGGTACCTACGGTAAACGTAACAGCGATGGATTTAAGTGTGACACTGCATCAGGATGTTAGCATCAGTGCAGTTAATCAGGCACTACAGCAAGCCCGTATTGGTGAGCTGGCCGGTATTCTGGATTATACCGAAGAGCCTTTGGTGTCAGTAGATTTTAACCACGATGCGCACTCATGCATTGTTGATGGTTCACAAACCCGGGTTAGCCATAAACGGCTGGTAAAATGCCTGGTATGGTGTGACAACGAATGGGGTTTTGCCAATCGCATGATTGACACGGCGCGAGCCATGATGCAACCGACTTTATAATAAGGAGCCTGAAATGTCTGTTATTCGCATGAGCGATTTGGATCTTAACAGCAAACGCGTGCTGATCCGCGAAGATTTAAATGTACCGGTAAAAAATGGCAAAGTAACCTCGGATGCCCGTCTGAAAGCCGCAATACCCACAATTGAACTGGCGCTGAGCAAAGGGGCTAAAGTGATGGTAATGTCGCATCTTGGCCGGCCAGAAGAGGGCGTTTATGATGCTGAATCATCCATGCAACCTGTGGTGGATTATCTGGCTGAGGCCCTGACAGCTCCGGTGCGCCTTGCGGCAAATTATCTTGATGGTATTGACATTAACGCCGGTGAAGTGGTGGTGTTTGAAAACGTACGCTTTAATAAAGGCGAAGGCAAAAATGATGATGTTTTAGCACAAAAGCTGGCGGCGCTGTGCGATGTATTTGTGATGGATGCTTTTGGTACCGCACATCGGGCCCAGGCTTCAACTCATGGTGTGGCTAAATTCGCTCCTGTTGCCTGTGCCGGCCCTTTGTTAGTGGCAGAGCTGGATGCACTTGCTGCGGCATTAAAGAACCCGAAGCGGCCGCTAGTTGCTATTGTTGGGGGCTCTAAAGTATCTACTAAGCTGACAGTGCTGGAATCGTTGTCCGGTATTGTTGATCAATTAATTGTCGGTGGTGGTATTGCCAATACCTTTATTGCCGCTAATGGCAATAATGTGGGTAAGTCGTTGTATGAGGCAGATTTAATCCCTGAAGCACAGCGTTTAATGGCACAAGCCAAAGCCCGCGGCGCTAATATTCCGGTTCCAACCGATGTTGTCGTGGGCCAGGCATTCAGTGAAACCACCGTTGCCACATTAAAGCAGGTAGCAGCGGTTGATGATGGCGACATGATTTTTGATATCGGCCCGGATACCACGGCGCAACTGGTTAAAATTTTAAAATCAGCTGGCACTATCGTCTGGAACGGCCCGGTTGGTGTATTTGAGTTTGACCAGTTTGCTGCCGGCACCAAAGCATTAGCACAGGCAATTGCAGATAGCGACGCTTTCTCAATTGCTGGCGGTGGTGATACGTTGGCAGCGATAGATAAATATAATATTGCAAACAACATTTCATATATATCTACAGGTGGCGGGGCCTTTCTGGAGTTTTTAGAAGGCAAAACTCTGCCAGCAGTAGCTATACTGGAACAGCGTAGCAAAACACAATAATAATACGTTTATAACTGTACCCTAAAAAAATAAAGAGAGGATTTCATGGCCCTTATTTCCCTGCGTCAGATGCTGGATCATGCCGCTGAGTTTAGCTACGGCATACCAGCTTTTAACGTAAATAACCTTGAGCAAATGCGCGCTATTATGCTGGCGGCAGATAAAACCGATAGTCCGGTTATTGTTCAGGCTTCAGCCGGTGCACGTAAATATGCCGGTGCGCCGTTTTTACGTCATCTGATTCTGGCAGCAGTAGAAGAGTTTCCGCATATTCCGGTCGTTATGCATCAGGATCATGGTACTTCACTGGCTGTTTGTCAGCGCTCAATCCAATTGGGTTTCTCTTCTGTCATGATGGATGGCTCGTTAGGCGAAGACGGCAAAACGCCTATGGATTATGCTTACAACGCCAATGTAACGCGCAAAGTTGTAGAAATAGCGCATGCGTGTGGTGTGTCTGTAGAGGGCGAGTTAGGTTGTTTAGGCTCGCTGGAAACGGGAGCCGCCGGCGAAGAGGATGGTATAGGTGCAGATTGTATTTTAAGCCACGATCAAATGCTAACCGATCCGGAAGAAGCGGCTCAGTTTGTAAGGGAAACTCAGGTTGATGCTCTGGCAATAGCCTGTGGTACTTCACATGGTGCTTATAAGTTCAGCCGGCCACCAACAGGCGATATTCTGGCGATTGACCGTATTAAAGCGATCCACGAACGTATTCCTGATACACATCTGGTAATGCATGGCTCGTCTTCAGTACCGCAGGAATGGCTACAGATTATCAACGAAAATGGCGGCAACATTCCGGAAACCTATGGTGTACCGGTGGAGCAGATTCAGCAAGGCATAAAATATGGTGTGCGTAAGGTCAATATCGATACCGACTTACGGCTGGCGTCTACCGGTGCTATCCGCCGCTACATGGCGCAACATCCGGCAGAGTTTGACCCGCGTAAATATTTACAGGCATCAGTAAAGGCGATGACAGAAATTTGTATTGCCCGGTATGAAGCGTTCAACGCTGCAGGCCATGGCAGTAAAATCAAAGCTATATCACTGGACGATATGGTTGCTTTATATGTGTCAGGAAAACTGACGCCGAACATAAAATAAGCTAAAAAATTAATGGACTATAACAAATAGATTCTTATTTGTTTAACAGTGCATAAATTTGGGGCTAGACCATATAAATAGCTGCATCAGAGCAGACATTCAGACGCCTGTGTTGTATTGACAAGGGCGTTTTTACCTGCAATGATGCGGATGGTTTACCCTCTAACCGAGGGCCTTTTCTGTCTGTAAGAACGGCAGGGTCCTTACAACTTCAGGTTACGTTAATCAGCAATAATTGGTTGGGAACTATGTTTAACAATAAAATTCGCAAGAGTCTTGTTGCAACAGCTCTGGCCGGTACTTTCGCCCTTTCGGCGAGCGCACTGGCAACAGATTTAAAAGCTTTGCATCAGGAAGGTAGTCAGATCCAGCGCGCAGCAGTGCAGTCTCAGGAAAAAATTAATACTATATACGAGCAGTCTCAGGAATTATTAGGTGAGTACCGTCAGGTTACTGATCAAACTGAAAACCTGAAAGTTTATAACGACTTCTTAGCTACTCTGGTTGCCGACCAGAAGCGCCAGATAGACTCTATTCAGCGTCAGATTAACGGCCTGGAAGATACCCGCAAAGGTACTGTGCCTCTTATGTTCCGTATGATTGATGCGCTGGAGCAGTTTGTTAAAGCTGATATTCCTCTGCGTACTGAGCGCCGTATCGCCCGGGTAGAAAATTTACGTGAAGTAATGGGCCGTTCAGATGTGCAATTATCTGAGCAGTACCGTCAAATTCTGGAAGCATACAGCATTGAAGTGGGCTACGGTTCAGAAGTCGCATCATTCCAGGGTACATTGCCGATGAATGGTCAGGACATTACCGTAGATTACGTTCATGTTGGCCGCTTGGCTTTAATGGCGCTGGCACTTGATGGTAACGCTGGCTGGGTGTGGAACAAGCAAACATCAAGCTGGGAACAACTGCCGGGTTCTTACCTGACATCGGTGTCTCAGTTTATCAAGATGGCGCGTCGTGAAGCCACGCTTGAGATGGATCGCGTACCACTTATCGCAGCGGAGTAAGAACAAATGAAACAAGCATTTAAGTCAATGTTAATTGCCGCAGCGGTAACTCTGTCCGCTGGTGTTGCTTTTAACGCAGCGGCCAACACAGACAAGTTGGATCAGTTACTGGAACAGTTAAAGAAAGAGCGCACTGTTGAAGGCCGTGTTAATCAGGAACGTGAGCGTGCATTTTTGGCTGAGCGTGCCGACAAGCAGGCGTTGCTGAATACGGCAAAAAGACAGTTCACTGAAGAAGAGAACCGTGGTAAGCGTTTACAGAAAGAATACGCTGACAACGATATTCTGATCGGCCAGAAACAGCAGGAATTAGAAAGTGCGTTGGGTACTATGGGCGAGTTGTTTGGTGTTGTGCGCCAGTCAGCTAATCAGTCAATCGGTACTATTTCAGGTTCAATCGTTAGTGCGCAGTACCCTGGACGTGATGTGCCTTTGCGCGCAGTAGCGTCAGCAACAGAGCTGCCTACTTTAGGTGAAATGGAAGAGTTGTGGATGGCATTACTGACTGAGATGACCGAGTCAGGTAAAGTTGCCAAGTTTGATGCTCAGGTAGTGAAATTGGACGGTGGTACCGAAACTAAGCGTGTAACACGTTTTGGTACTTTCCACCTGACGACTGATTCAGAGTATCTGATCCTGAACACTGATACTGATCAAATTCAACCTCTGGGTCGTCAGCCGCAGTCTAAAATTCACAACTCTGTAGCGGCCTACCATAACGCAAAAACTGGTGAAATTACAGGCTTGTACGTAGACCCGACTAAAGGTAACAGCTTATTGCGCTTGAACCAGCAGCGTTCAACGCTAATGGAGTACTACCATGCAGGTGAAGAAGTTGGTTACATCATCACTATTGTATTCTTTATTGGTTTGCTGATTGCACTTGAGCGTATCATTGTATTAACAATGGTTGGTGGTAAGATTCGTGCTCAGCTGAAAAACCTGTCTAACCCGTCAGATAACAACCCGCTGGGTCGTATCTTACGTGTATATCATGAAAACAAAACGGCTGATGTAGAAAACCTGGAACTGAAGCTGGACGAAGCTATTCTGCGTGAAACACCAAAAGTTGATCGGGGTATTGGTTTAATCAAATTGTTCTCAGCGGTTGCCCCGTTACTGGGTCTGTTAGGTACCGTTATCGGTATGATCCTGACCTTCCAGCAAATTACATTGTACGGTACAGGTGATCCGAAACTGATGGCCGGTTCAATCTCTCTGGCGTTGGTAACAACTGCTCAGGGTCTGGTTGCAGCAATTCCATTGTTATTCGTTCATGCTCTGGTGTCTTCAAAAGCCAAGTCAATTCTGCAAGTTTTAGATGAGCAGGCGGCTGGTATTATTGCTGCACATGCGGAGAAGGAGAAAGCCTAATGATACTCCAGCTAGTAGAGCTGTGGGAATCTGTTCAGGATTTTATCCATACCGGTGGCAACGTATTATACGTTGTCGCCCTGGTACTCTTCGTCATGTGGGTATTGATGATAGAGCGCTACTGGTTTATCAAAGCGGAATATCCGAAGCTCAAAAAGGATATTATTGCCCGTTGGGATGCCAGAGCAGATACCACTTCATGGTATGCGCATAAAATCCGTGATTGCTGGATTTCCGAGGCATCAGATAAATTAGATCAGCGTATGCTGCTCATTAAAACCTTGGTTGCACTGTGTCCACTGGTTGGATTGTTGGGAACGGTTACCGGGATGATTGCTGTGTTCGATATTATGGCGACGCAGGGAACAGGTAACCCAAGAACCATGGCAACAGGTATCTCTATGGCGACTATACCGACAATGTCGGGCTTGGTTGCGGCGATATCAGGTGTATTTTTCAGTGCGCGGTTAGACGTTCAGGTGAAGCGAGAAAAAGCAAGCCTGGCAGATAGCTTACCGCATCATTAAAGAGAGTTTTTTATGGCCCGCAAACGTATTCGCGAAGCTGAAACGGCAGAGATCGATATTACGCCGATGATGGATATCGTTTTCATCATGTTGATCTTCTTTATCGTAACCACGTCTTTCGTAAAAGAGGCTGGTATTGATGTAAACAAGCCAGAAGCCGCTCAGGCTGTCAGTAAACCAACAGCCACTATCTTTATTGCTATCCGTGCAAACGGTGAAATCTGGATGGACAAGCGTACAGTTGATGTTGAACGTGTTTCAGCAAACATTGAACGGCTAAGGGCTGAGTCACCAACAGACACTATTATTGTGCAGGCTGATAAAGAAGCTAAGCACGGTATTGTGATGGAAGTTATGGATCAGATTAAAGCTGCTGACCCATCTCTGGTGATTAGTATAGCCGGGGAGACTAAGTAATTATGGTACGTTTCCTGACATCGTTAATAATCGGTGGTGTGGTAACGTTTCTGTTGTTCTTAATGATGGCCACTTTACTTAAGTCAAGTGGCGATCGTAAAGCGGTTGAGCAAGAGCGTATTGTTATTGAAATTAGCACTACGCCGCCTGACTCAGAGACACAGACGCGGCGGCCACCACCGCCGCCACCACCACCACCACCGGCTCAGCCGCCTAAAGCGCCTCAGCCAGAGCCAGAAACAGCTAACGCTGCGGGGGCGATAGGTTTTAATATGCCTGGGCTTAGCCTTGGAGCAGGTGCAGGCGGTTTAGGCGACCCTTCCGGCATGATGCGGGATGGTGATGCAACGCCAATCGTTCGCATTGAACCGCGTTATCCTGTGCAGGCTGCACGTGATGGTTTGCAAGGTTGGGTTAGACTTCGTTTCAGCATTATGGAAGACGGTAGTGTTGATGAAGTAGAAGTAATTGAAGCGGAACCGCGCCGGGTGTTTGACCGTGAAGCTATCCGCGCATTACGCCGCTGGAAATACAGCCCGAAAATTGTTGATGGTAAGCCGTTAAAGCAAACCGGCCAACAAGTTCAGCTGGACTTCACACTAGATATGGCAGGGGGTTAACATGACTAAGTTTAAAAAACTTACCTCAGCTCTTGTTGTAATGACAGTGTTGGGCGCGTGTTTACCGGTTTCTGCAGCTGTACAGCCTAATATGGCAAAAGTAGAAGAGCGTAAGGCCCGTAAGACTCAAATTGTTGGCGAACGGGTTGGTAAAGTTCTGGTTAGCGCCTTTGAGCTGTATAACGAAGAGAAGCTGGATGAAGCAATTGCTTTGCTGCTTAACGCTAAGTCAAGTAATGAGTTTGATACTGCTACGCTGAATCGTTTTTTAGGTAACTTATATGCTACCAAAGATGAGAAGCAGGCAATAAAGTATCTGACCTTGGCGGTAAAACCAGATGTGCTGACTTTTGCTGATCAGTCTGCATCGATGAAACTGCTGGCAGATATGTTATTGCAGGATAAGCAATATCAGGCTGCAATAAAAGCTTATGAAGACTGGATGATGTTCACAGGTGAACAAAATTCAGATGCTTATATGCGTATTGCTAACGCTTATTACCTGATGGATCAGCATGCTAAGGTTTTGGCACCGGCAGATGATGCAATTCGTTTTGCACCCAAGCCGATTGAAGGACCTTATCAGCTTAAGATGGCTGCTTTGTATGAAACTAAACGTTACAAAGAGTTAGTAGCGGTAGTTGAGACAATGGTTCAGTTGTTTCCTGAGAATAAGCAGTTCTGGGTTTACCTGGGTAATTTTTATACTTTAACTGAAGAGTTTGGCAAATCATTGACTACTTTACAGTTAGCCTATTCACAGGGCTATCTGGAAAAAGACTCTGAAATAAGAATGTTGGCGCAGATGTATGCAAATAACAACATTCCTTATAAAGCCGCTGCGACGATGGAAAAGTATATGAAGAGCGGTTTGGTTAAGAAAGACAAAACCAACCTTACCTTTATTGCCTCAAATTACCAGGCTGCACGGGAGTTTCTAAAGGCTGCTAATTACTATGGTGAAGTTGCTAAGCTGACTAATGACGCTGATGCATATCGTCGCCAGGGTTCAGCTTACTCTGCTGTGCAAAAGTACAATGAAGCTATTGCTGCTTATGACAAAGCCTTATCAATGAATGTTGATAAACCGAGCGGTGTTTATATGAGCTTAGTGGATGCGTATTTCTACCAGAAGAAATATAAAGAAGCTTATGCTGCATTGATGAATGCGAAGAAAGATCCTGCTATGTCACGCCAGGTGCGGGGCTGGGAATCTTACATCAAAGATAAAGCCAAGCAAAACGGCATTACGCTGTAATAAAGAACCCCACATTAAGTGGGGTTTTTTTATATATCCTATATTTATTCCGGTTTTAGATCTCAGCTTCTGCATTTCTTAAGTCGTGTAGGCGATACTTATCTATTAACGCATAAAGTGTTGGTCTGGTAATGCCCAGCAAATCAGATGTTTTAGATAAGTTGCCATTAGCCAGTGTGTAAGCCTGGCGTATCGCTTGTGTTTCAGCTTGTTCTCTTACCTTACGCAGTGTGCTGGTTTTCACCATTTCTTTGCTGCTAAGGCCTAAATCGTCGGCAGTAATCAATTTGCTGTCTGCCAGTATTACCGCTGATTTAAGTTTGTTTTGTAGCTCACGTATATTACCCGGCCACGGGTGTTGCAGCATAGCTTGCATAGCACAGTCTGAAAAGCCCTGAACATGGCTGTTAAACTCTGCGTTGAATTTTGTCAGTAAGGCTTTAGCAATAACGATAATATCGTGACCACGCTGGCGTAGCGGGGGGATTGCCAAGGTTATTTCACTTACCCGGTAGTATAAATCTTCGCGGAAACTTTGTGCCGCAACCATTTCAGCCAAATTACGGTGTGTGGCACAAATTACCCTGACATCAACTTCTATTTCCTGACGTCCGCCGACACGTTCAATAACTCTTTCCTGTAAAAAGCGTAGCATCTTGGCTTGCAGGCTTAGCGGCATGTCGCCAATTTCGTCCAGTAGCAGTGTGCCGCCGTTAGCGCATTCAATTTTGCCTAAGGTCGTTTTATTCGCGCCGGTAAACGCGCCTTTTTCGTAACCAAATAGTTCGCTTTCCAGCAAATTCTCTGGTATTGATGCGCAGTTAATGGCAACGAAAGGTTTATTTACCCTGGGGCTTTGGCGGTGAATGGCGCGGGCAAAAACTTCTTTCCCTGTACCACTTTCTCCAAGTAATAAGGTGGTGATTTCTGTCGGAGCGATTTTTTCTACAGTACGACAGGCACGCATAATAGCGTCACTATTGCCAATAATATCGCTGCTTGTACCGCCGGCTGCTTTTAGCGCCTTGTTTTCTGCTTCCAACTGACTAAGTTTAAAGGCTCTTGCCAGAATCACATTTAACACATCGATATTAATCGGTTTTTGATAGTAGTCATAAGCACCCAGTGCAACAGCTTTAAGCGCATGATCGTTATCATTGCTACCTGTAATGACGATAACTTTACAATCCGGCTGTAAAGCCAGTATTTCAGTTAAACAGGCCAGGCCTTCGGTTGCGTTTGCCGGATCAGGAGGTAAACCAAGATCGAGTGTGACAACTTCTGGCTCATATCGCCTTAGTTGTGTAAGTGCTGAAGAGCGATCCTGAGCAAACACCAGTTCGTAGTCCGGTAAACTCCATTTCAGCTGCTTCTGGATGCCAATATCATCTTCTATGACCAATAAGGTCTTCATAAAACAGTCCTTGTATTTACTTCAATAAACATGATTAGTGTAAAGGAAGAATAAGCGTAAAGGTAGTTCCCACTCCTTCTGTACTTTCTACCAGCAACTGGCCATTATGCTGTCTGGCAAAGTGTAGCGCATCATAGGCACCTACGCCCATACCGGCATTACCTTTTGTTGAATCAAATGGCTTAAATAAACGCTCGCTGATAAATTCGGCAGACATACCGCAGCCTGTGTCCCTGATGCTGATATACAACTGAGCGTCGTCACAGTTAACATTAACCAGTATTGTACCGTTGTTTGCTGTAGCATGCTGGGCGTTGTCAATTAAATGGTAGAGCACGCTGGCAAAGCGTTCTCTGTTTAGCAATAACTCGGCATCGCGGCTCACATTGTATTGAGGTATGGGTTGTTTGGCTGCACAACGCTGAGTGATCACTTCGCGAATCACAGATGAAATACTGATCATAGTATCCTGGCTTGATTCTGCACGTTTGCTGCTTAATTGTGACAGCATATTCTGCAGGCGTTGCTGCATAGCGGCGAGGGTATCAAAGCTGTCATTGATAAATTCAGGGTTAGTGCGGTGTTTTATGCTGTTTGTCAGTATTAAATCAATTTGTGCTTTGATGTTTTTCAAATCATGTACAACAAAAGCAGACATCCGGCTAAAAGCAGCAAACTGGGCATTTTCACTGAGTTTCTGGCTGGCTTGCATTAACTGCAGATAGCTGGATATTTGCTCTGCCACCAGCATCAGGTAATCACGCAGCTCCCAGTTCAGATGCTGGCGGTCAACATCAGGTGCATTTAACAGGCACAAGCCCCAAAGTTCATTGTCGGAATGGATCGGTATGATCAATTGGATGTCAATGTCATTTAAGTTTTGTTTTTGACAAAACGGGTCTTTTTTATCTGCCAGATCGACTATCCAGTTTTTACCGGTGAATTGCTTTAGATACTGTTGCAGTAATTCGGTTTCATTACTGTTCAGCGCCGGGCGGTTCATACGGGCCAGTGTTGTCAGGGCTGAAGTGCCCTCCAGTTTGACCAGGCAGCCCCGGCTGTAACTGACAGAATTTATCCAGGTTTGCAAAATAGTCTGGTATTGATCTGATTTGCTAATATCAACCAGTTGTAACTGCCGTGTCAGTTCCAGCCATTTCACGCGATAATCAAATTTGTTAGCAAAGAAATGTTTTTCAATAAATACTTTGAGTTTGCGTCTTACTGCGCCGGATAACAGCAACACCGCCAACATAGCAAAGCCAAGTACTAAAAAGGTCGTTTGCAGCAGGTTTGACCAGGAGCCGCCAATATAACGAATATAAAAGCCTGCAACGGCGATAAGGCAAAGATAGATACCCGCAGCAAGCACCAGCGAGCTTTGCAGCACGATATCGCGGGATACATAAACATTAATACCCCAGGCTTGCACACGCCTGACTGAAATAATCAGCAGCGGTACTATAGCTGCGTAAACAAAACCGCGGGCTGACCAGAGCTGGTTGTCTACCTGGCCAAATAATGCTGATTCAGCCAATAGAACAAAGTCGAATAATGCACAAACTGTTATACCCAGTACCAGAGGTTTATATTGCCAGCGGTTTGCAGCGGCCTTACGGTACATTGTTTCAAGCAGTGCCAGTTGTAGTATGCAAATAGCCAGACTGCCGGTAAAAATCAGATTCATCGAGATCAGCTGTAAATAGCTGAGTAAGCCCCAACAACTGATAACTAAGATGAGCAGCTGTACAGAGCGTTTTTTTAACAGCAGGCTTAGCGATTGTTCGGCGCTGCCAAGTGCCGCCAGTAAAAATAACAGCAGCACCAGGTTGCGGCTGAGTTCCAGTAATAACGATACCGGCGTATTGTATGGCGCAAAGCCTGTTAGCATGTAGTAGGCTGCCCATATGGTATTAAACAGTGACCAGGCAAGTAGTAATGAGCGTGGCAGGTTTTTTACCCGGGTGGCGAGTGTCAGCAGAAAGAAGAACAAGTTGGCAACGCAGGCTAAGCCAAAGCCAATACGGTCCAATGCTAATTCTGTCAGTAAATCCATCTGAGTTTATCCATAAAAGCTGAAAATGTGTTTACTGCGGCTTATGGCGTTAACAACGGCAGCAAAAACCTGACCGGAATAGCATAAGTGATACCGCTAGGGTCACTCAGTACAGCTTCTCTGGTTGATTTCACATATACCTTATTAATAATACCTATTACCTGAGCGGTATTAGCATCAAACAACGGGCTGCCGCTATTGCCCGGGTAAGCTGTTGCGTCTAATTGATATACCATAAATGGCTGACGCAACTGGCGCAGGGCAGACGCTTGTAACTGGCCGGAGTTATCCGCCGGAATGGCTATAGGAGTGACTGCAGAAATGATACCCCGGTGAGTGGCGGGGTATAACCCGAGCACAGCAGTAATAGGGAAACCGGTAAAGGCAATTTCAGAACCTTCGTTGAGAAATTCAGCATCCGCCAGAATTGCAGCAGGCAGTTTGGCTTCTATTGTTAATACGGCTAAGTCATAAGCTGCTTGTGTTTTAGTGTCGGTAATCTGATGAATTTGTATATTGTCTGCCTGGCCGGATAACACAACATAGGATTCGTTACGTTTTACATCAGGCGCTTTGGCAATAACATGGTAATTAGTCACTATTTTACTGCCATCGGCAACAACAAAGCCGGTACCAACCAGCCTGACCCGGGGCGATGCCAGCGGGCTGAACACCCCTATAGCCACTACAGAGGGTTTGATTTTCTTAATGCTGTCCTGCAGCGCTGCTTGTGCCGGCAAAGCCAGATGCCACAGCAGAGCAATACACAATAGTGCTTTATATCTCATTCAGACATTCCCTATCCAAGTCATTGTGTCAGGGCACTATACTAGCCCAATTTGCTTGAAATAGCTGTATTGTTGTATGGCAAGCGGCAGATTTTACCCCATACTAAAAGGTGCGGATTAAGGCAAAGGATGCGGTATGCCAGTTAGCACAGGTAAAGATATAGTACCTATCTTCTCGGGTGGTGGTACCCGGCTCAGTTGTTATATCGGCATACTACAGGCGTTGCAGGATATGCAATTTCGCTTCCGGCATCTGGTGGGCGTGTCAGGCGGTAGTATTGTGGCAGCACTTTATGCAGCCGGTTGGGAGCTTGCCAGCCTCAAAGCACTGGCATTGCAAACTGATTTCAGACAGTTCTGGAGTTTTTCAGTTACTTCTTTACTCCGTACCGGTGGATTATGTAATGGCGATAAATTTGAAGCCTGGCTGGATAAACAGCTGCGAGGACTCACCTTTGCTGATCTGCAGTACGATCTGCATGTGCTGGCGACCGATATTAACGGTGGCGGCCCGGTGGTATTTAACCGGCTATATACGCCACATCTTAAAGTGTCGAAGGCGGTGCGTTTTTCTATGTCAATCCCGCTGTTTTTTTCGTTTCAGCCGTTTAAAAACCATATTATGACCGACGGGGTTATTTTGTCCGAAGATGCCTTGCACCATGACTGGTCAGGCTCAGCTTTGCCACTTATTTGCTTTCGCTTAAAAAGTGATGCAGAAGCCAAACCTGTACAAACCAGCCGTTATTTTCCGCTGGTATCGTATATTTATATGCTGATCCGCACCTTTATGAGCGCGGTGTCGCGTGAATATGTGCATGCCGAATACTGGCATAATACGGTAGTGATCAATACCGGCAGTATTTCGGCAGTAGATTTTGCCCTGACGGCGGAGCAGAAATTAGAATTATTTGATACCGGTTATCAGACTGCCTCTACTATAGTGCCGTTAAAGTTAGCCGGATTATTTACAACGCAATAAAAAAGCCACTGTAGAAAAGTGGCTTTAAAGGTGCAGGGCGTAACGGCTTATTGCTTACCGCGACGGATAATCTCCTGCGCCATTAAGTCAGCTACCAGGCTGGTAGGCTGGTTTTCTGCATCAGCACGTTGGAAAATATTCAGTAGTGTATCGTAGATAGCGTTTACTTTTGCTGTTGATTCATCTGCGTTGTAACCCTGAGGCCGCATTTCAAAAGCTACGTTAATAATGCCACCGGCGTTAATAACATAATCCGGAGCATACAAAATACCTTTCTGGCGCAACACATCACCGTGGCGGGCTTCTTTTAACTGATTATTGGCACAACCGGCAACAATACGGGCTTTTAGCTGCACAATGGTATCGTCGTTAATAGTGGCACCTAAAGCGCAAGGGGCATAGATATCAGCATCTGCGGCATATATCTCATCCAGACCTACAGCAACAGCGCCAAACTGGTTTACAGCACGCTGTACAGCATCCTGATTAATATCAGTCACAATTAACTTAGCGCCTTCTTTATGCAGGTGTTCACATAAATAGAAGCCCACACTGCCAAGGCCCTGTACTGCAACTGTTTTGCCGGTTAAATCGTCAGAGCCAAACTGGTGTTTAGCCGCAGCTTTAATACCACGGTAGGTGCCCAAAGCGGTAAACGGAGCGGGGTTGCCGCTTTTACCTTCAAGGCCGGCAACGAAAGGGGTTTCTTTATTGACGATCATAATATCGCCGGTGGTAATATTGACGTCTTCTGCACTGTAATAGCTGCCAGACAGCCGGTGGATCATTTTGCCAAAAGCACGGAATAGGGCTTCGGATTTAATTTTCTTCGCATCACCGATAATAACGGATTTACCACCACCTAAAGGTAAACCTGCCATGGCATTTTTGTAAGTCATACCACGGGATAAACGCAGAACATCATGTAAAGCCGCTTCGTCAGAAACATAGTCCCATAAGCGACAGCCACCTACAGCCGGGCCAAGCGCAGTGCTATGCACAGCAATAATTGCTTTTAAACCGGTTTCTGCATCGCTGCAAAACACAACCTGTTCATGATTATCGAATTCAGAATGATTAAATACGGCCACGACTGATTTCTCCGTTTATTGATAGCCCGAAATATTCAGGCCATTATGCCTGGTTAATGACCGCACTGAGGGCGGCATTTTTGCGCGGCGAAATGTAACATTTCAACCCTGGTTTCACCAGAATCAAACCAAAAAAACATCTGGTCAGTCCAGGCAATTGTCGACAATGTATGACAACACTTGATTGTCGCTGCCGAGTCACCTAAAGTAGCAAAAATTTATAAGCAGGAAGTTTTATAATGAGTGAGCAGTTAACTCAGCAACAAATTGAACAAGCCCGTGCTGAATGGGTAAGGGCACAGTTTCAAAAAGCAAACGAGTATTTAGCTGGCAAAGGTATTGTACCCGACAATGTTGCCGCGTCAGAAAGCCGCTATTTGCCACCTTATATGGCGGTGTGGAAGTTAAATACAAAGGACAAACAATCATATTGGGTAATCAGCGGCGATCTGCCGACTGATCATTTGGCTTTTTCTGCCGCCCCTAATGCCAGAGATGCGGTAAGAGCATTTTCAATGCACTGGCAGTTAAAAGCCCAGCAGATTATTGATGCCGGTATTACAGATAAAACCCAGCAGGATTTTGCCAATTTACTGATTAACCGCGCACATAACCTGTACGATATGTTCAACGAAGATCAGCTATGGCAGGCCGAAGCGGTTAGTTAACTGTATTTATTGCTTTACGAATAATAAAAAACCGCATTATCTGCGGTTTTTTATTATCAGCAGCCAAATATCGCAGCCGGATTACTCACTAAAGTACCAGTAGCCCTGGTTAATTAAGCTGGTTAACAGCATCAGCCGCTCAGCTGACTGGTTAAAATGCAGGTTCTGCTCTGATAACAGCTCAGTATAATCACACAGTAATTGTGCAGTGCTCAACTCATTGGCGGGCAGAGTGATTTGTTCACCATTAATAAACAGCAGAATATCGCTATCAGCGGCTTGCTGATAGTAACAGCAGCGCAGGCCGCCGGTGCGGCTTAGCACTGAACCTTCGTCAAGGTACTCAGCAATTTCATCGGCACCGTAGTGTGGATCGGGCTCGTTTAAATCCAGCTCATGTTTGGCGCGGGTAATTAAATTGCCAAACCAATGCGGCAACATGGTGTTGTCACTTACCAGTTGCTGCAGTAATTGCTGCACCTTGTTCAGATCGGTATCCGTAATAGCGCCAACCGATTGCGCACTGCTGCGTCCGGCATCGGTAAAACGCTTACCGGTGATGTCATGGTCAATCAGGTGATCGGCCAAACCGGTGAGCAGATCTTTTTGGGCCGGAGCGCGAAAACCAACAGAGTAGTTCAGGCTGTTTTCAATGCTGATCCCCTCATGCGGGCAACCAGGCGGAATATATAAAATATCGCCGGGCTCTGTAATTACGTCAATGCAGGCAGTAAAAGGACTTACCTGCAGTAAACGTGGGTGAGGGCATAATTGCTGCAGGCTGGCATCTGGCATACCAACACGCCAGTGGCGCTTGCCTTCACCCTGAATAATAAACACATCGTACTGATCTAAATGTGGGCCGACACCGCCGCCGGGTGCTGAAAAACTTACCATTAAATCATCAATACGCCAGTTTGGAATAAAACGAAACGGGTCGAGCAGCTTGGCAGCTTCTGGATGCCAGTGATCAACAGCTTGCACCAGTAAGGTCCAGTCTTTATCGCCAAAAACAGAGAAATCTTCAAACGGACCGGTTTGCATATCCCATTGTTTATTTACACAACTGACTATGCGTGACTCAATATCTTCTTCCAGTGCCAGGCCAGCCAGCTCATCGGCTGTTAGCGGATCGGCAAAATGTTTAAAACCACCTTTAATCAGCAGAGGTTTTTTTTGCCAGTATTCATTAAGAAATTCAGTGATGCCAAGCTCAGCCAAATTTAATTGATACATTTGATATTCCTGAGAAAAAAGGCGCTGAATTCAGCGCCTTGTTGTTAGCCTGCTACTGTAATGTGGCGGTTATTTCTACCGCAGCACCAATATAATTGGCGGGGGTCAGTTGCTTAAGCTGCTCTTTTACCTGATCAGGTAATGCCAGTTTATCAATAAACAGATGTAAATCTGCCTGATTAATACGTTTGCCACGGGTTAACTCTTTGAGCTTTTCATATGGTTGTTCAATGCCATATTTGCGCATAACAGTCTGAACCGGCTCGGCCAGTAATTCCCAGTTAGCATACAGTTCAGCGCGCAGGTTAGTTTCGTTTACTTCCAGCTTGCTGATGCCTTTTAACGTGGCCTGGTAGGCAATAACCGTATAACCAAAACCCATGCCCAGATTACGCAGCACGGTAGAGTCGGTCAGGTCACGTTGCCAACGCGATACCGGCAATTTAGCTGAAAGGTGATTAAACAAAGCATTGGCAATACCCAGATTACCCTCTGAGTTTTCAAAGTCGATTGGGTTAACTTTGTGCGGCATGGTAGATGAGCCAATTTCACCGGCAATAGTACGCTGTTTAAAGTGGCCCAGTGCAATATAACCCCAAACATCGCGATCAAAATCGAGCAAAATGGTATTAAAGCGTGCTACTGCATCAAACAGTTCGGCGATATAGTCATGCGGTTCTATCTGGGTGGTAAAGGCGTTCCAGCTCAGGCCCAACCCGGTAACAAACTGCTCTGACAGCTGATGCCAGTTAAGCTGCGGATATGCAGATAAGTGCGCATTATAGTTGCCTACTGCACCATTAAGTTTGCCAAGAATTTCCACACCGGCAATCTGATCACGCTGGCGCTTTAAGCGCATATACACGTTAGCCATCTCTTTGCCCATGGTGGTAGGAGAGGCTGGCTGACCATGTGTACGCGCCATCATCGGCACGGTTTTATGTTCATTAGCTAACTGCTTAATGGCCTCTAACAATGCATCGCATTGTGGCAGCAACACCTTGCTGCGCGCTTCACTTAACATCAAGCCGTGCGATAAGTTGTTGATATCTTCCGAGGTACAGGCAAAGTGGATAAATTCACTGATGGCAGCGAGTTCTGCATTTGCAGCCACTTTTTCCTTTAACAGATACTCAACCGCTTTAACATCGTGGTTGGTGGTGCGTTCAATTTCTTTTACCCGCTCAGCATCGCTTAAGCTGAAATTGTCGACAATGTCATTCAGGACACGGTTAGCTTCGGCAGACAAGGCCGGCACTTCAGCAATTTGTGTTGTGGCGGCAAGTTGTTGTAACCAGCGCACTTCTACCATCACGCGGTACTTAATTAAGCCAAACTCACTGAAGTAGTTGCGTAAATCTACAGTTTTGCTGCCATAGCGCCCGTCAACGGGAGAAATAGCGGTTAGGGCATTCAGTTGCATACAGGCTCCTATAAGCTTGATGAGGGCAGTTGCGCAAGCATGTCTTTTGCTTGTGCCACCAGCTTGCGACGTTTAAAGATAAAATTAAGACGGCTACCACCGGCCTGGCGCCATAATACTGCGGAGCGGATAGCCGCTAGCAACAGCGCCCGCACTTTGTGCTGTACGGCAGGTAGTTTAAGTAATTCGGGCTGGCCATAGATCTGAATGCGGCCACCTAAACTGCTGATGCAGTCAGAGTAAATATCGGCCAGGTTGGCCAGCATATTGTCATCAGTAATACTGAAATGCTGTAACTGCCGCTCTAAGTGCTGCAGTTTATCGCCGAGCTTTTTCAGGTTCGCCGGCGTTTTACTCAGTTTACGTTCCAGCGCCAGTACGCCGACAATATAGCGTGTCAGCTCGACATCCTTTTGTGGCTTGTCGCCCAACTGGTCAACAATAAGCTGCAAACCGGTTTTCAGGTTTTCAGGTTGATTACCATATATTTGCAGTGGTTCTTCAGCATCGACAACAGCAACGCTGTTTAGCATTATGCTAAGGGTGTCTTTATCGACATTGGTACTGCGGGCAACCGTTTGTACCAGCTTTAATGCCTGGGTTAAGCCGGCTAAAGCGATAATTTGTGTTGAAAGAGAGTATTGCATATCAGTTCAGAGCCACATCAATAATGCCGCCGCCAAGGCAAACATCGTCAAGATAAAATACTGCCGACTGGCCAGGCGTTACTGCTTTTTGCGGCGTATCAAAGTGCACTTCAACGGTGCCGTCGGCATGAGGTGTTAAGCTGCAGGCAATATCAGTCTGGCGGTAGCGGGTTTTCACTGTACAGCGCAAGGTGTGTTGCGGGCCTTTGCGATCTGTCCAGTGTAGTTGGTTAGCAATTAAACCTTTAGATAACAACCCCGGATGATCATGGCCCTGAGCCACAATTAGCTGGTTGGTATCCAGATTCTTACCCACCACATACCAGGGTTCATCGCCACCATCGCGCAGGCCGCCAATACCCAGGCCTTTACGCTGGCCCAGAGTATGGTACATCAGGCCTTCATGGCGGCCGATAATGTCGCCATCTACCGAAACGATATCACCCGGCTGTGCCGGCAAGTATTGCTGTAGAAAGTCCTTGAATTTACGCTCGCCAATAAAACAAATACCGGTGCTGTCTTTTTTATCGTGGGTTATTAAACCCTGCTGCTCGGCAATGGCGCGTACTGCAGGTTTTTCCAGTTCGCCCACCGGAAACAGTGTTTGTGCCACATGCTCTTCGCCAATGGTGTAGAGGAAATAGCTTTGATCTTTGTTGTTATCCAGCCCGCGTAATAGCTGCCAGTGGCCGTTTACATAGCGGCGCTGCACATAGTGGCCGGTGGCAATGTAATCTGCTCCCAGTGCTTCAGCAGCAAACTCGAGAAAGGCTTTAAATTTAATTTCTTTGTTGCACATGATGTCCGGGTTAGGGGTGCGACCGGCTTTATACTCAGCCAGAAAGTACTCAAAAACATTGTCCCAGTACTCTGCAGCAAAATTCACTTTATGCAGCACTATACCCAGTTTGTCGCAAACGGCCTGTGCATCGCGCATATCTTCGGCTGCCGCACAGTATTCGTCATTATCGTCTTCTTCCCAGTTTTTCATAAACAGGCCTTCAACCTGATAACCCTGTTGTAGCAACAGGTAGGCTGAAACGGAAGAGTCTACGCCGCCGGACATACCGACGATGACTTTTTTACTGCTGTTAGCGGAGCTATCAGTTGAGCGGATATCTGGCATAACACTGCACTTTTGAAGGCCAAAAAAACAAGGCGCGGATTATACACCAAATTTATCTGCTGCGCATGTTATCGCGTTGGTTGGATCAGCGATAACGGCAAGCGTACCCCTTGTGTATATAAGCTGATAGCATCACTGACTAAACGGCTTCTAAGCGGCAGGGCTGCCTGTGACAGCTCATTGGCACTATACCAGTGCAAGGCCAGAATATCGCTGTCTTGTGGCTGGTACTGTGCAGGCAGGCTGCTGGGTTCAAATACAATATTCAGCCGCACATAGCGATGACCATTCGCTGCTTTTAACTGCGAAATTCCCAACCAGGCACTAGGTTCAAGTATCAAACCGGTTTCTTCTAACAGTTCGCGTTTTACTGCACCAAGCAAATCTTCATTCTGTTCAACATGGCCTGCCGGTTGGTTAAGCACACGCTGCCCCGTGAGTTTGTCTTTTTCCTCAACCAGCAAAAACTTTTGCTCAAAACAGACGATGGCAGCAACGGTAAGGTGTAGCAAATCTCTGCTCATAATGTGGCCGGTATCCTTATTTAAGCGCTGTTACGGTAAATTGGCCTGGTGCTAACTGGTTAAGATGCCAATCACCAATTTGTACCCGGATTAAGCGCAATGTGGGAAAGCCCACCGCAGCAGTCATCCGCCTTACCTGACGGTTACGGCCTTCGGTAATGGTCAGACTTATCCAGCAGGTTGGAATAGTAGCACGCTGGCGCACCGGCGGTTGGCGTGGCCAGACATCAGGCTCGGGCAAACGTTGCGCTATTGCCGGTGAAGTAGGGCCATCATTTAGCTGTACACCTGCACTTAATTGCGCCAGAGCGTCATCGCTGATATTGCCCTCCAGTTGCACCCAGTAGGTTTTGGCCATTTTATGTTTCGGATCGCTGATCTGATGCTGGGTTTTACCACAGTTAGTAAGCAGCAGCAGCCCTTCGCTATCGCGGTCAAGCCGGCCCGCAGCATACACATCAGGCACAGTGATAAAATCTGCCAGCGTGGCGCGGGGTGGGGTACTGTTATCGGTAAACTGACACAGTACATCAAACGGCTTGTTGAACAACACTAACACCGGCTGTCCGACCTTGGTCGTATTGCGTTTTTTCGTATATGGATTATTTTGCAAATTCTGCCTGCTACGCAACGGTTTCACTGTATTTTTGTCTCTGAAATTCATAGCATCCGGCTGCCTATTTTATTGAATGTCATGCTGCTATACTACCGCCGCTTAGCAACAAATGCGTTTAAAACATCAACATCGCCCGGATGAAGGTGCGAACTGGCCAGTATCAGCCAGCTGATCGCAAACACATTACAGGAATTAACATGTCAAACGAAATTGCAAAAATTATCTACACTGAAACAGACGAAGCTCCGGCACTTGCCACCTATTCGTTATTGCCTATCGTACAGGCATTCTCTGCTGCGGCTGGTATCGCGGTAGAAACCCGTGATATTTCTCTTTCTGGCCGTATTATTGCCAACTTTCATGATTTCTTAAAACCTGAACAACGCATTGCTGACGCCCTGACTGAACTTGGCGAGCTGGCGAATCAGCCTGAAGCCAATATCATTAAACTGCCGAATATCAGTGCTTCTATTCCACAGTTAAAAGCCGCTATTAAAGAGCTGCAACAACTGGGTTATGTCTTACCCGACTATCCGGCAGAAGCCAAAACTGAGCAAGAGCGTGACGTTAAAGCGCGCTACGATAAAATTAAGGGCAGTGCGGTTAACCCGGTGTTGCGCGAAGGTAACTCTGATCGCCGCGCCCCGGCATCGGTTAAACAATACGCGAAGAAAAACCCACACAGCATGGGTGCCTGGGCGGCTGCCTCGGCTTCCCACGTGGCTCATATGACACAGGGCGATTTTTACGGCAGCGAAAAATCAGCCACTTTTGCTAACGCAGACACACTGAAAATTCAGCATATTGCCAAAGATGGCACTGTATCAGTGTTAAAAGATAAAGTTGCGGTACTGGCAGCTGAAGTGATTGATGCGGCAACTATGAGCAAAAAAGCACTGCGCGACTTTTATCAGCGCGAAATTGCTGCGGCTAAACAGCAGGACGTATTGCTGTCACTGCATTTAAAAGCCACTATGATGAAAGTGTCAGACCCTATTATGTTTGGCCATGCGGTAACGGTGTTCTTTAAAACAGTGTTTGATAAACACGCCGCGTTGTTTGCTGAACTGGGTGTTGATGTTAACAACGGTGCCGGTGATATGTTCGCCAAGGTTGCCACGCTGCCACAGGCCAAGCAAGACGAAGTACTGGCAGATATTAAAGCCTGTTATGCTGCCCAGCCTGCACTTGCGATGGTGAACTCAGACAAAGGCATCACTAACCTGCATGTTCCAAGCGATATTATTATCGATGCGTCTATGCCGGCCATGATCCGCAGTTCAGGCCAGATGTGGGGCCCGGATGGCAAGTTAAAAGATACCAAAGCGATGATCCCGGATCGTTGCTACGCCGGTGTGTATCAGGAAACGATCGATTTTTGTAAGAAAAACGGTGCCTTTGACCCACGCACCATGGGCTCTGTACCAAACGTTGGCCTGATGGCGCAAAAAGCGGAAGAGTATGGCTCACACGATAAAACCTTTGAAATTGCTGCTGACGGTAAAGTGCAGGTATTAGACAGCAAAGGTGATGTGGTGTTTGAGCACAACGTAGAGCAGGGCGATATCTGGCGTATGTGTCAGGTAAAAGATGCACCGATCCGCGATTGGGTAAAACTGGCTGTAAACCGCGCCCGTTTAAGTAATACGCCTGCGGTATTCTGGTTAGACAGTGCCAGGGCACATGATGCTCAGTTGATTACCAAGGTAAAAGCCTATCTGCAAGACCATGATACCAGCGGGCTGGATGTTCAGATCCTGTCACCGGTTGAAGCAACCCGTTTTTCACTGCAACGTATCAAACAAGGGTTGGACACTATTTCAGTAACCGGTAACGTACTGCGTGACTACCTAACCGACTTATTCCCGATTTTAGAGCTGGGTACCAGTGCTAAAATGTTGTCGGTAGTGCCGTTAATGAATGGTGGTGGTTTGTTTGAAACCGGTGCTGGCGGTTCTGCTCCTAAACACGTTGAACAGTTTATCGAAGAAGACTATTTACGCTGGGATTCGCTGGGCGAGTTTTTAGCACTGGCGGCTTCACTGGAGCATTTAAGTCAGGTTACCGGCAACCGCAAAGCTAAAGTGCTGGCTGATGCACTGGACGGCGCAACGGCCAAGTTCCTTGATAATGATAAGTCACCACGGCGTAAACTGGGCGAACTGGATAACCGTGGCAGCCACTTCTACCTTGCTTTGTACTGGGCAGAGGCTTTAGCGGCGCAAAATGCTGATGCAGAGTTACAAAGCCGTTTTGCCAAGCTGGCAACCGTGCTGCAACAGCAGGAAGCTACAATCGTTGCCGAGCTTAATGGTGCGCAGGGTAAAGCAGTAGATATTGGCGGTTACTACCGGCCAAACCCACAGCTTGCAGCTAAAGCTATGCGGCCAAGCCACACCTTTAACCAGGCACTGGCTAAGGCGTAATAAACTGCCGGATAAGCAAAAGCAGGCGTAATGCCTGCTTTTTTGTCGGTCAGGTTACACCCAAGCAAATATATTATTCTGTCAGATCGCCGGGCAGTTTAATATTCACAGCGTGTAAGCCTTTAGGGCCTTCAGACAAGTCAAATTCAACATCTTGTCCAGCCTTTAGCGTGCGGTAGCCATCCATACTAATGGTTGAATAATGAGCAAAGATGTCTTCATCACGGCCATCTTCGCGGATAAATCCAAATCCTTTGGCGTTATTGAACCATTTTACTTTACCGGTAGCCATACAACTTACTTCCTTCTCTAAGTTAGCTAAATTCTGTATTCTTAGTCTTTATCAGCGGGATTGTTATTGATCCCAACAACTAATGTAGATAATTTGACCATGTAGTCAAGTTATTTGCAAAATTAAAACGAAATTTCACTAATATTTAACTCAAAGCTCCTTTGATGGAATACGCAGGCATGGCTATAGTTTATGAGCGGACATAAAGAAGGTAATGTACAACATGGTGGTTTAGAGGAACTAACACGGCAACGTGTGGCTCCGCCACCGATGTATAAGGTGGTGCTGCATAACGACGATTACACCCCGATGGATTTTGTCATTGATGTGTTAAGCCGTTTTTTTAATATGCAGTATGAACAGGCAACTGAAGTAATGTTAAAAGTACATTACGAAGGTAGAGGGGTATGTGGCGTTTTTACCGCAGAAATTGCGGAAACTAAAGTGCAGCAGGTTACGCAGTATGCGAAAGAGCATCAACACCCGCTGCTCTGTACCATGGAACGCGCTTAAGGTAAGTCCTGGCATGATTCTGGTGTCGTTACTCAGGTGGATTAGGAGTGGTGTATGTTAAATAAAGATCTTGAGTTAACTCTGAATTTGGCTTTCAGGTTTGCGCGTGAGCGCCGTCATGAATATATGACGGTAGAACACTTGCTGCTGGCATTGCTTGACAACCCGGCAGCAGGTGATGCGCTGCGCTCTTGTGGCGCAAATATTGAGAAACTGCGGCTGGAACTGGGCAGCTTTATCGATTCAACCACGCCAGTATTACCCGACGGTGAAATGGAGCGTGATACTCAGCCTACATTGGGTTTTCAGCGGGTACTGCAGCGTGCAGTATTTCATGTGCAATCATCCGGCAAGGCCGAGGTAACCGGTGCCAATGTACTGGTAGCCATTTTTAGTGAGCAAGAGTCACAAGCGGTTTATTTACTGAAGAAAATTGATATTAGCCGCCTGGATGTAGTGAATTTTATTTCGCATGGTGTAACCAAAACTGAAAAGTTAGAACAACATGATGAACATACCGCAGAAGAAGCAGGCGAAACGCTGAGCGACGATAGCAAGTATCTGGAAAACTTTACCGCCAATTTGAATATTCAGGCGAAGAACGGCCAGATTGACCCATTGATTGGCCGTGAGCATGAAGTTGAGCGGGCTATCCAGGTATTGTGCCGCCGTAAGAAAAATAACCCGCTGCTGGTAGGTGAGGCTGGTGTAGGTAAAACCGCTATTGCCGAAGGTTTGGCGTATCGAATTGTGCACAAAGAAGTACCGGACGTTATTGCCAATGCCACGATTTACTCGCTGGATATGGGCGCTCTGCTGGCGGGTACCAAGTACCGCGGTGATTTTGAAAAACGGCTGAAGTCTTTGCTAAAAGAGCTGGAGCGGGAAAAAGACGCGGTTTTATTTATTGATGAAATTCATACAGTCATCGGTGCCGGTGCGGCCTCCGGTGGTGTAATGGATGCCAGTAATCTGATTAAACCCTTGTTGTCCAGCGGACGTTTACGTTGTATGGGCTCTACCACGTATCAGGAGTTTAAAAGCATTTTTGAGAAAGACACGGCACTGGTGCGCCGCTTCCAGAAAATTGATGTGGCTGAGCCGAGTGTAGAAGATACCACCCGGATTTTGCTCGGTTTAAAAGAGCGCTACGAGCAGCATCACAATGTGCGTTATACGCAAAAGGCCATTCGTGCTGCGGCTGAGTTATCGGCTAAATATATTAATGAGCGTCATTTACCGGATAAGGCCATTGATGTAATAGATGAAGCCGGTGCCAGCCAACGCTTATTGCCGGTATCTAAGCGTAAAAAAGTGATCAATGTGCCGGAGATTGAGCATGTGATTGCTAAAATGGCGCGTATTCCGGAGAAGTCGGTATCGGCATCAGATAAAGATGTGCTGGCAAATTTAGACCGCAATTTAAAACTGGTGGTGTTTGGCCAGAACGAACCTATTGAAGTACTGACATCGGCTATCCGTTTATCGCGTTCAGGTCTTGGTAACGAAGAAAAACCAATAGGGAACTTCCTGTTTGCCGGCCCTACCGGGGTGGGTAAAACGGAGGTAACCAAGCAACTGGCTAAGGCATTGGGAGTAGAACTGCTGCGGTTTGATATGTCGGAATATATGGAGCGCCATGCTATCAGCCGTTTAATTGGCGCACCACCAGGCTATGTCGGTTTTGAGCAGGGCGGTTTACTGACTGATGCCGTATCAAAACACCCGTATTCTGTGGTATTGCTGGATGAAATCGAAAAAGCCCACAGCGATATTTATAATATTCTGCTGCAGGTGATGGACCACGGTACTTTAACCGATAATAACGGCCGCAAGATTGATTTTCGTAATGTAGTACTGGTAATGACCACTAATGCCGGTGTACAGGAAACCATTCGTAAGTCGATTGGCTTTAAACAGCAGGATCATAGCCATGATGCGTTGTCAGAAATTAACCGTACCTTTAGCCCTGAGTTCAGAAACCGGCTTGATGGTATTATCTGGTTTCAGCACCTGGCGGCAGACATTATCCTGCAAATTGTTGATAAGTTTATCTGTGATTTACAGGTACAGCTGGATAAAAAGCAGGTATCAATGGAGCTAAGCAGTGCAGCACGGCAATGGCTGGCTGATAAAGGTTACGACCATGCTATGGGCGCGCGGCCAATGGCCAGGGTTATTCAGGAGCAGCTGAAAAAGCCGCTGGCGAATGAAATTCTGTTCGGCCGTTTACTGCATGGCGGGGATGTGCGGGTAGATCTGGTTGATGGCCAGCTAAGCTTTGCGTATCAAACCACAGAAGAAGCAGCACTGGCAGATTAACGCCGGGAAGCTCAGCGGTAAAACAAAACAGTAAACCCGGCCAAGGCCGGGTTTGTTTTATCTGGCGTAATGCAAAAGCCGGCTTAGCGCTGGCGGAACACGATACGGCCTTTAGTTAAGTCGTATGGTGTTAATTCTACGGTTACTTTATCGCCGGTTAAAATACGGATATAGTTTTTACGCATTTTACCTGAGATGTGAGCGATAACGACATGGCCGTTTTCCAGTTCAACTTTGAACATGGTATTTGGCAGGGTATCCAAAATGGTACCTTGCATTTCAATTACGTCTTCCTTCGCCATTCAGCGTACTTGCCTCTTAATATTGGGTGAACCATAAAAAAACTGCGCAGATTGTGCCGAAATCATCGGCATAAGTAAAGCAACAAGCGCTTTTTTAGCCAAATGAATGCCATTGCCCCTGAATAAAGCGTTGTTGTGGCAAAAAAGCGGCTTTATAGGCCATTTTCTGACAGCTATTGATCTGATAGCCCAGATATACCCAGTTTTTCTGATCCCGCCCGGCACATTGCAATAAATACAATACAGCTAAAATACCGGGAGAGAGCGCACTGACATCGGGATGAAAAAAAGTATATACCGCCGAATAAGCATCGGTTGTTTCATCAACAATCGTTACTGCTACTAATTGCTGTTGATAATATTGTTCCAGATAACGTACTTTTAGCCATGAGCAATTTAACATAGAATCCAGTTGAGCCTTATCGGGCGGATACATATTACCATCAGTATGTTTATGGCAGATATAAGCGGCAAATAGCGGATAATAATGTGTGCTGGCATCGGTACACAGTTTGTATTGCCAATTGATGCGCTGTGCTTTATTAAGCAAACGGCGCTGGCTACGGCTGGCATTAAAAGCTGTAGGGTTAATACGTACTGACTCGCAGGCACGGCAGGCCGGGCAGTGCGGGGTGTAAACCTGCTCACCGCTGCGACGAAAATTAAGCTCAAGCAATTGCTGATACAGTGCTGCACTAACAGGCTGCTCAGGCAGCAAAAACACCAGTTGCTCCTGCTGCGCTTCCAGATAGCTGCATGGGGCTGGGGCGGTAAGGCCAAAACGAAGCTCATGCATCTGCACTATCCAGTTCGATAGCGCGGGCTTGCCAGTGCGATGGCGGCGTTAACTGCTGGCGGTATTGCTTTAGCAGCTGTACATAGTTATTACGTGACATCTCTTTTGCTCCCAACTGCATAAGAAACGGATTAGGTAACTGGCAATCAATCCAACCCGGTGCAACCTGCTGTAGATGTTGCTGCAGGGCAACTAACGCCAGTTTGGCTGTGTCCGGCAGCCGGTTAAACATTGACTCACCACAAAACAGGCTGCCAACCAGCACGCCGTATAAGCCACCAACTAAACGCTCCTGTTGCCACACTTCAATACTGTGGGCGTGCCCCTGTAAGTGTAATTGCAGATAGGCCTGCTGCATTTGCGGCAGGATCCAGGTAGCGGGTTGGCGTGCTCTGGGGGCTGCGCATTCGGTTATAACCTGTGTAAACGCAGTATTGATACTAAAGCGTAGCTGATGGCGCTTAATCTGTTTTCTTAGTGTGCGGTTTAGTTTAAGGCTGTCGGGAGCAAAAGCGGCGCGGACAGACGGGCTCCACCATAACAGTGGATCGCCTTCACTAAACCAGGGAAAAATACCATTTGCATAAGCATTGATAAGGCGGGGCGCAGATAAATCTCCGCCCATTGCCAGCAAGCCGTCAGGCTCGGCCAGCGCACGATGCAACGCAGGAAAGCTGACATCGTTTGCTGACAGCTCTGGCAAATAAATGGTCACAGTACAACCTGTTTACTTGTTCAGCGCATCCAGATAACGTTCGGCATCCAGCGCGGCCATACAACCGGTACCGGCAGAGGTAATAGCCTGACGGTAAATGTGATCCGACACATCACCGGCAGCGAATACGCCGGCAATACTGGTTTGCGTAGCATTGCCTTCAGTACCGCTTTGTACTTTCAGGTAGCCGCCATTCATCTCCAGTTGTCCGGCAAAAATGTCGGTATTGGGTTTATGACCAATGGCAATAAATACGCCCTGTAATGCCAGGTCTTTATCGGCTTCGCCTTTGGTTGAGGTTAACCGTACGCCGGTTACACCCATATCGTCGCCCAGCACTTCGCCCAGTTCACAGTGAGTGTGCAGCACGATATTGCCGCTGTTTACTTTAGCCATTAAACGGTCAACCAGGATTTTCTCGGCTTTAAAGCTGTCACGCCGGTGCACTAAATGTACTTCAGCAGCAATATTGGATAGGTATAATGCTTCTTCTACGGCGGTATTACCACCACCTATTACCGCAACTTTCTGGTTACGGTAGAAAAAGCCATCACAGGTTGCACAGGCCGATACCCCCCGGCCACTGAAAGCCTGCTCTGACGGCAGGCCAAGGTATTTAGCTGAGGCACCGGTGCAGATAATCAGTGCATCGCAGCTATAAACGGCGTTATCACCGGTAAGCATAAAAGGCCGTTGCTGCAGATTTACCGTGTGAATATGATCAAATACAATTTCAGTATTAAAGGTTTCGGCGTGTTGACGCATACGGTCCATTAAAGCCGGGCCGGTTAAACCATGCGCATCGCCCGGCCAGTTTTCTACCTCAGTAGTCGTGGTAAGCTGGCCACCTTGTTGCATACCGGTAATTAAAACCGGTTTCAGGTTAGCGCGGGCAGCATAAACCGCAGCAGTATAGCCAGCAGGGCCTGAACCTAAAATAAGCAGGCGGCTGTGTTTAACATCAGACATGAATTTCTCCGGAAACAACATAATTAACAGCGGTAATGGCGACGATTTTAAAAGAATGCAACCCCAAGCGAAAGTAGCACCTGAGATTTAATCTGCGTCGCACTGTAAAGCCTGGCTTGCTATGCTATGGTTAGTTCGTACCGCATACTTTAACTACTTTAATATTAACGGCTTGGGCGTCAGAAATTATCGGGGGCATTTTGCACTGTCAGAAAATAGGGATGGTTTTCATTGTACGTTGTTTGATGGTGTTGCTGGCGTATTGCGCCGGCGCGTCGGCTGAACAGCATTACGTTCGTATCGGTGTTGACGACGGTTTGCCCAATGCCACTATCTACAGTATTAAACAAGATAGCACCGGTTTTATATGGCTGGGTTCTACTAATTCGGGTTTATTGCGCTACGACGGCTACCGCTTTGTTGAGTTTGCAGTACTCACTGCTGCCGAGTTACGCAGCCACCAGACACCTGATGTAGGAGTGGTACTGATTGATAATGCCGATAATATCTGGGCCGGTACCTGGGGCCTTGGGCTATCAAGGCTGGATGCACAAACCGGAGAGTTAACACGCTATACCCGTGAAAACGGGCTGGCCGGAAACCAGATCCAGGGCTTATTGCAAGACGCGGACGGTAACATCTGGGTGGGCACGACATCGGGTTTAAGCCGTATTAATACGCAGTTTCAGATCACCAATATTGGCCAGGACGGGGCTGAACAGGCATTGGCAGATCAGCGGGTCTGGAGTTTAACCCAGTCATCTGACGGGGTGATTTGGGTTGGTACCGCCGCCGGTTTACACAGCTGGCAGCCAGACAAAGGTTTAAGCCCTGTCTATAAGTTAGTTAACCATAAAGAGCACTCTGCGCCCGGTAATTTTAGCCGTGATAACGAAATCCGCGCGGTTTATGCTTTAGGGCAACAGCTGTGGGTTGGCAGCCGGCAAGGGCTGTTTTTGTTTAACCGGCAACGGCTTCAGTTTGAGCAGGTATCTTTGGCTTTATATGGTGAGGCAGAGCCTTTAATTAACATACTGTCAGTTGACGACAGCACTGCTGAGTTATTAGCCGGTAGTTATAGTGGTTTGTATCGTGTCTCGCCAACTCATCAGGCCGGGCAGAGCATAAAAAAGGCCGAATTAGGTAATGTTAATGTACGCAGTATTTTGCAGGATAACTCCGGTGTGCTGTGGCTGGGTTCGCGGGAAAGTGGCTTGTTTCGCAATATTTTATCCAGTAGAGCATTTGATGGCATCAACGCTTTTTCCAGGGCACTTGGTGAGCACAAAAGATTTTCTGTTACGGCTATATATAAACAACCCGATGCACTGTGGCTTGGCAGCTCAAATGGTGTATACCGCATTACCTTGCCAACCGGAGATTTTCAGTTTTTCAGCACAGGTAGTAGAGTTAACGCCATCGCTGCTACACCGCAGAGCGAGGTTTATATTGCCTCTGATACAGGTTTACTAAAATACAACGGTACGGCAGAGCTGCTAAAAACCGATGAACCATTCGAGCTGGCTAACGTCGTTAACCGTAATGTAAGAGATTTACATATTGATGCCGCAGGCAGATTTTATCTGGGTATGTGGGGAGAGGGTGTTATAGCCTGGCAACCTGAACTGCAGCAGGCAAAACGTTGGTTAACGCAGCTGTCAGACAATATGGTGGGCAATGCCGTTCAGCAATTGTTTGTTGGCTCTTCGCAGCAGCTTTGGGTCGCCACACGTTACAGCGGTTTGTTTCAGATCGATTTAGCCACTGATAAAGTCACACAGCACACTGTCAATTCTACATCAGGTATAAAATTACCCCACAACGATGTCAACTGTGTCAGTGAACACGCCGCTGTATTGGCAGTTTGTACCCGTGATGGGCTATTACTGATAAATCTGGCAACAACTGAGCAGCAGTTACTGACAACACAAGACAGCTTACCTGACAACGATATTTTGGGAGTGTTACAACAAGATCAGCAACTATGGGTGATGACCCCGAAGGGCCTGGCGCTGAGGCTGGCTGGCCAGTTGCATTTTATTCACTATAACCGTAATGACGGTATGATAAGTTCTGAATTAAATACCAATGCGGTAATTGCGGATGACAGTAGTGTTTTATTTGGTGCTATTGCTGGGTTGATAGTGGTAAAGCCTGACCAGTTGCAAAATAACCAGAAAGTGCCAGACCCTGTATTATCCGCATTGGTTATTGATTATCAGCAATTGCACACTAAACCACATAAGCAGCCCTGGAAGATGATTAATTTATCGGCGGATCAGCATACGATGAATTTTGAATTCAGCGCCTTGGATTATCAGGACCCGCAGCGTAATCAGTTTCAGTACCAGCTTGAAGGTATTGATAAAAAATGGGTTATTGCAAATGAACGCAATAGCGCCTTTTACGCAAACTTGCCGGTGGGCACCTACTCATTGTGGCTGAAAGCCTCTAATAATCATGGTGTTTTCAGTGAGCCGGTAAAAGTGGCTACCTTAAATGTTATGCCGCATTGGTGGCAGCAAAGCTGGGTACTGTATTCGCTTGTTGCACTTGTAAGCCTGTTGTTGTGGCTGATGCATCAGTATCGTTTACGCCATGTCAGGCAAATAAACCGCTTGCTGCAGGCTGCGGTAGAAAATAAAGCTAAGGCTCAAACCGTGCTGGAAACCCGGGTTGCCGAACGAACCCGGGCACTGGAAGAAAGTTCGGTTACGTTATCACTACGTACCCGGCAATTAGAACGCAGTCTGGATGAGCTGGCTAAAACCAATCAGGAGCTGAAATTGCTTGATAAGCTAAAGGATGAGTTTATTGCTACAGTCAGCCATGAACTGCGTACACCGCTTACCGCGATAAGAGGCGCCATAGGGCTGATTACGCAAAAGGTGGTTACTGCTGATTCGGCACTATATCAGGAGATGCTGCAAACGGCTCAGGCTAACAGTGAGCGGCTGGCACATTTGATTAACGATCTGCTGGATTTACAAAAATTCGCTGCTGGTACCTTTACGCTGAATATCACCCGTTTGGATATTACCGCACTGACCCGTCATGCCATTAATGCCATGCAGCCTTATGCCAGCCGTTATCAGGTTGAACTGCAACTGGCATCAGAGCAGGACTACCCGTTATGGGTAGAAGCAGATGCACTGAGGTTAAGACAGGTTATTGATAACCTTATTTCCAATGCGGTGAAGTTTTCAGCGGAGCAAGGTGTGGTAATAGTGCGCCTGATTGAGGTGCCGCAAAGCATAAGATTTGAAGTTGAAGATTTTGGCAGCGGTATTCCTGCTGAATTTCAAAAACATATCTTTGGTAAGTTTTCGCAGGCTGATTCCTCTGACAGCCGGGCAAAAGAAGGCACCGGGCTTGGCCTGGCGATATGTAAAAAGATCATTGAAAATCATCATGGCCAGATTGGTTTTAGCTCTGCAGCAGGGAAAGGCACAGTATTTTGGTTTAAATTAGCCCGGCAGCATGAGCCGGTGTCAACAGGCTGATTTTTTAACAAACGTATTTATCATGATTATTACCCCTTATGTTGTACCTTAAAAAACTATTTTGTTTCTGATAGTTGTCTATTTTTTCTGGAATGGGTTTATCTCATACATTTGTAAATTATTTATAAGACCTTTGTAATGGTGGCAATGCCTGTTATCTGATTAATTGCTAAGCGGCAGGATGCGGAACGTACAACAAGGACCTTAACTTATAATCCAAGGGTACTGTAATGAAAAACATGATGAAAAAAATGACAACTATACTGGCGGTTACATCTGCTGGTTGTTTTGCACTAAGCCTGACGTCGGTAGCGGTAGCAGAAGGTATAAAAAAAGCAGAGCCAGCAGAGCGTGAATTTAGCCTGGTTGACCTGACAGAAGATAAAACCAACCGTTATATTATTAAATTTAAAGAGCCGGTCGCGCAGATGAGTGCAACCGGCACAGAGCAGCGCGCTGAGTTCTCGGTACAACGTGCACAGCAAGTGCTGCAAAAAGCCAACGTTGACGCACTGTCACATTTAAAATCAGTGCATGCCAGTGTGGCCGAGCTGACACCTAAACAGCTAAAGTTATTGCAGACTAATCCTGACGTTGAATACATTGAAGAAGATCATAAACGTTATCTGATGGATGTGATCACGCCTATGGCACAAACCACACCTTATGGTATTACCATGGTGCAAGCTAATCAGGTAAGTGATGGCAGCGCCGGCAATACAAAAGTGTGTGTTATTGATACCGGTTGGACTTCAGGGCATGAAGATTTACAAAACTCGGGCGTGACGGGATATTCTTTTTCCGGCCATGGTAACTGGTATCAGGACGGTAACGGCCACGGTACTCATGTAGCCGGGACGATGGTGGCGCTGAACAATAACAGCGGTGTAGTGGGGGTTATTGGTTCCGGCCAGGCCGGGGTGCATATTGTTAAAATTTTCAATAATTCTGGCAACTGGACCACAGCTTCAAACCTGATCACGGCTATTCAGTCTTGTAAAGATGCCGGCGCTAAAGTAGTCAATATGAGTCTGGGTGGCGGCTCGTCTAACCAGACTGAAAATACGGCGATGACCAATTTCTACAATGGTGGTATGTTGCTGGTGGCTGCAGCGGGTAATGCCGGCAATACCAGTTTCTCCTACCCAGCGTCATACAACGCCGTGGTGTCGGTTGCTGCGGTAAACTCAAGTGGCGCTTTAGCCAGTTTTTCACAGCGTAACTCTCAGGTAGAAATTTCCGGCCCGGGCGTTAACGTTAACTCTACCTGGAACAACGGTGGCTACAACAGCATTAGCGGTACCTCTATGGCATCGCCTCACGTTGCAGGTGTTGCTGCGCTGGTGTGGAGTAATCACCCGCAATGTACTGCAGCACAAATTCGTAATGCGCTTAATGCTACGGCTGAAGATCGTGGTGCCGTCGGCCGTGATACGTCTTACGGTTGGGGTATTGTCAAAGCCAAAGCGGCACATGATTACTTAACCAACAATGGCTGCGGCGGTGGCGGCAGTAACCCACCACCAACCGGTGGCGCGACATTCCCTAACCTGTCAGCAACCAGTGGCCAGTGGTTAAGAGGCAGTTACCAGATCCCTTCAGGTGTATCAACGGTAACTTTCCAGATATCCGGCGGTACCGGTGATGCCGATTTATATGTTAACTATGGTACTGAACCGAGCACAACAAGCTATAACTGCCGGCCTTACCTAAATGGTAACAATGAAGTCTGTACCATTAATAATCCGCAAGCCGGTACTTGGCATGTGGGGATCCGTGCTTACACGGCCTTTAGTGGTGTAACCTTCAGTTATCAGTACTAATAACGTTAAACAGGCCGGATGATTCCGGCCTGTTTTTTCTAGACTGGTAATACGTAGTAATACACTGCGAAAAAATGTAATACACTGCCCCCGAGCACAAATAAATGCCAGATAGCATGGTGCATAAAAAGCCGTTTCCAGGCATAAAATATCACGCCAAAAGAGTAACTTAAGCCACCGGCGAGCAATAGCAGCAGGCCTCCGGTGTCAACATTGTTCAGCATCGGCTGTATGGCAATAATCACCAGCCAGCCCATCCCCAGGTACAAACCCAATGATAATTTTTTATATTTCAGTGCTGTAGCCAGCTCTATAATTACGCCCGTTATTGCTACCAGCCAGATCAGGCCAAATAGTGGCAGGCCCCAGTCGTCGCGTAAATTTACTAACGTGAATGGTGTATAGGTACCGGCAATAAGGATAAAAATTGCCGCATGATCAAGCTGCCGTAGCCGATGTTTAATTTCAGTATGCTGAATTGAGTGATACAGCGTAGAGCTGCTGTACAACAGGATCAGACTGCTGCCATAAATAATACTGCCAAACAGACGCCAGTTGTCGTTTGCCTGTATAGATAGCTGTAGCATTAATATCAGCGCTAAAACACTGAGTATTGCGCCAATACCGTGGCTTATTGCATGTAAGTGTTCTTCGATAGGGGAGTAATGTGTGGTTGTCATATCAGGTTACCGGCGAAAGCATGTAGCATTTTAGCATGACCCTGCCCGCTGCCAAGCTGTTACCGCGCAACAATTACCGTTAGAATGCCAGTTTTTTCCGGAGGTGCTATGCCCCTTAGCAAGGTGCCATTGTTAATTATAATTGGTTATGTCTGGCCAGAGCCCAACTCATCTGCTGCCGGTTACCGGATGCTGAGTTTAATTAAGCTGTTCCTGGCAAGAGGTTGGCAGGTTCTGTTTGCCAGTGCTGCCGAACCGGGGCAGCATCGTTATCCGCTTGCAGAGCTGGGTGTAACTGAGCACAGTATCAGTTTAAATGACAGCAGTTTTGATCAGTGGATAAGCCAGCAGGCACCGCAGGCGGTAATGTTTGATCGCTTTATGCTTGAAGAGCAGTTTGGCTGGCGTGTCGAACAAGCCTGCCCGCAGGCGCTGCGTATTCTGGATATGGAGGATTGCCATGCGCTGCGGGATGCCCGCCAGCACAGTTTTAATGCCGGTAGGCAAGTGTCAGCAGAGGATTTAAACTCAGAACTGGCGCTGCGCGAAATAGCCGCCATTTACCGCTGTGATATCACACTGGTTATTTCGGAGTTTGAACTGCAGTTATTGCAGCAACACTATAACGTGCCGTCGGTATTATTGTGTTACTGTCCGTTTTTGCTTGATGAACCATCGTTACAGCCGCTGCCTGATTTTGATATGCGGCAACATTTTATTGCTATTGGTAACTTCCGCCATGCCCCTAACTGGCACTCTGTATTGTGGTTAAAGCAGGAGATCTGGCCTTTAATCCGCCAACAGCTACCACAGGCAGAGTTGCATATTTATGGCGCTTATCCGCCGCCTAAAGCTACTGCGTTACATAACCCCAGGCAGGGTTTTTTAATTAAGGGCTGGGCGGCTGATGCCTTAGCTGTAATGCAACAGACCCGGGTTTGTTTGGCCCCGTTGGCTTTTGGTGCCGGTTTAAAAGGTAAACTGCTGGACGCTATGCGCTGTGGCACTCCCAGTGTAACCACTGCGGTGGGGGCAGAAGGAATGACATTACATGGCGATTGGGGCGGGGTTATTGCACAAGACAGCGATACTATCGCCCAGGCGGCAGTGGAGTTGTATCAGCAGCCCGAGTTATGGCAACGTTTGCAAAGTAGCGGTTTTGGCATAGTGCAGGAAAAATTCAGCCTGGCTCAACATGAATCGCGTATTTGGCAACAGCTTAATGTGGTTATGCAGGATTTACAGCGGCACCGTCAGGCGAATTTTACCGGGCTTATGCTCAGGCATCATAATTATCGCAGTACCAAATTTATGGGGCAGTGGATTGAAGCAAAAACGCGTCTGGCTGCATTAACACAGCCAGACTGACGCTGGTTAACGATAGCCGCGGGGCTGGCGTTGTTTGTTGTCTAACCGTGCTGCCCAGATATCAGCTGCTGACTGGCCATCGCCACCTTTAGCTTTGCTGGCTTTGGCTGGCTTGGCAGCAGGTTTTGGGGCTGGTTTGGCTGCAGCTTTGGCCGGAGCCGCTTTCTTTTCTGCGGCAGGTTTAGCCTTGGTTGCACTGGTGGTAGCTTTTTCAGCACTGTAGCTGGCACCTAATTCAGCCAGTTCTGCCAGACGGATATTTTTACCGCCGTCTACGCTGAACCAGCCGGGCTTTTGTTCCAGTTGCGGCGCTTTACCAAATGCAGCTTTGTAGGCTGCAGTAAATTCAGCAACAACCTGATCTTTGTCCAATTTACTCATACGGATCCTTAACAGACATTATTTAAGCGTGTCGCCTGCTATTTATACAACTTTTATTGTGGATAGACAAATGTGCCTGATTTTTTTGCCTGTTACAGTACAATACCGCTATTAACCGCAGCGGAAAACCAGCCGATGATAGAGCGCGATCAGTTAGTCAGATTTCTCAACAACGAATTACAAAGTGAAAAAATCCGGGATTATTGCCCCAATGGTTTACAGGTAGAGGGCAAAGCCCGGATAAGCCGTGTGGTAACCGGAGTAACCGCCAGCCAGGCATTACTTGATGCAGCCGTTGTCGCAAATGCCGATGCAATACTGGTACATCACGGTTATTTCTGGAAGAACGAAACCGCCCAGGTTACCGGTATCAAAAAGAAACGTCTGCAAACGCTTTTACGCCATGATATTAACTTACTGGCTTATCATTTACCGCTGGATGTTCACCCACAGCTTGGCAATAACGCGCAGTTAGGCCTGTTACTTAATGCGCAAAATATTAGAGCTGTTACCGCCGCTGAACCAACCGGTGTGTTGATGCAGGGCGAGCTGACACAGGCGCTGGGTGTTGCCCAAATTGCACAGCAACTGGAAAACACCTTGCAGCGCCGGGTATTACTGCATGCTGTTGATCATACCGGTGATAATAGTATTGCCAGCCATACTGTCAGTAAACTGGCCTGGTGTACCGGTGGCGGCCAGGGCTATATCGAGCAGGCGGCAGCGGCCGGAGCCCAGCTGTTTATCAGCGGTGAGGTGTCAGAACAAACTATTCATTTGTCACGTGAGCTGGGTATTCATTTTATTGCCGCCGGTCATCATGCAACAGAGCGTTATGGCGTAAAAGCACTGGGCGAATTTATTGCCCGCCAACTGCGGCTTGAAGTGCAATTTATTGATATTGATAACCCGGCATGAAGCAAAAAACCGATCGCAGCTTTGATGGTATCGCTGCCAAGTTTAGCCGTAATATCTATAACAGCACCAAGGGCAAGTTGCGCCAGTTAGTGCTGTTACGTGATTTAGCCGAACTTGAAGTATTGCAACAACCTTGTCAGATCCTCGATGTTGGTGCTGGGCAGGGCCAGTTAGCACTGGCACTGGCCGCACAGGGTCATAGTGTGCATCTGACCGATATTTCTACCCAGATGCTGCAACTGGCACAGCAGCAAGCTACAGAGCAGGGGCTTACACAGCTAACCTTCAGCCAGACAGGGCTGGCTGAGCTGGCAGCAACGCACCAACAGCAATACAAGCTGGTGTTGTGTCATGCCATGCTGGAGTGGCTGGCACAGCCAGAACTGGCTATTGGCCAATTGCGTAAACTGGTGGCACCGGACGGGGTGTTGTCTTTAATGTTTTATAATAAAGATGCCAAACGCTTCGGCAATATATTGTTTGGTAATTTTGATTATGTCGCGGCAGATTTTCAGGTGAAGAAAAAAGTGAGTTTAAACCCGCAGCACCCGCTGTCACCGCAAGATGTGCTGCGCTGGTGTGACGAAGCCGGTTTTAGCTTATTGGCAAAAACCGGAGTACGCTGTTTTCATGACTACCTGCAAGACCGCAGCCAGCAGCAAAGCCATTTTGAGCAACTGCTGGCGTTGGAGTTACAGTATAACCGCACTGAGCCTTATGCTTCATTGGGCCGTTATCAGCATGTATTGCTTGGTTGCTGATTAATCAAATTCAAATTTGTACAATAAATCCACGGCGTTATCCAGGCTGGTGACGGCTTCCAGATAAAGGCTGCGCATTAGCCGGTAACGCAGGGTAAACTCGCCAATAGCGTTAAAAATGCCGTAACCGTATTTTATCTGCAGATCGCGCGATAAATAACCGCTTACGGTTACCTGAGAGTCATCCCCGGCGCCTGCGGTATCCAGTGTCAGATCACGTACACCGAACACCTCGCCCAGCTCGCCCACTAAAGCACCGGTAGACGAAATAGACATACCAATCAGGCTGGTAGTCAGTGCGGCGCCGGTACTGCCGGAGTCACTGCCGATATCGCGGCCCATAAGCAAATACGCCAGCGCATTGGCCTGCGGTTTGGCGGGTTCAGAGAAAATGGTAATGGTTGGTTCATCAGCCGGGCCGGTAACCCGGATGCCGGCGATAACGTCGTCTTCTATGTTGTCAGGGTTTCTGATCGCTTCAACATTTAAAAAGGGTTGATCAGATGGGCCGTTAAAGCTCATTTTTCCCTGCCGGATCAGTAAATCCTGGCCATAAGCCCGGAAAGTACCATCTTGCAGGTTGACATCGCCGTTTACCGTAGGCTGCTGGTTAGGCTGCTGGCGCACCCTTAAGTTACCGCTGAGGCGGGTTTCCAGACCAAAAGCGGATAATTGCACTCTTCTGCCAAGCACAACATTAATATCAGTTTGTAGCGCAAAAGCGGTTTTTTCTTCAGCCGGTATTGGCTGCAAATGTTCATCCAGCAACACCAGATCATTTGATAAGCCAATAGCCGTTTGTGGCAGGCTGTCGATACTGATCCGGGCGGCAGGAATTTGCACTGTGCCTTTAAGTGATGTCAGGCCTGGCCTGGCGGTCAGGGTTAAATCCGGTGCTACTTGCAGCCGCGCCTGAGGAATTTGCAAACTCAGCTCATCACCTTTCACTTGAAGTGCGGCTTGCCAGTTATCCAGTTGCGGCCACTGTGCATCACCGTTCAGGTTAATTTCGCCTTTGCTGGTTGTAACCAGGCCTTGCAGTGTGGCTTGTTGCCCGGCGAACTGCAGTTCTATATTGGCGTCTGTAACGTCTAGTGGGGCCTGCCTGCCAGCCAGTTTAAACCCGCTTAGCGCCAGGTTGCCGTTAATAGCCGGGTTGGTTAAATCGCCATTAAAGTGTAATTCGCTGTTAAGTATGCCGGCAAGCTCACTGCTTTGCTCCAGCAGTGGTTGTAAAAAGGCCAGACTGAACTGTTGTAACAGCAATTTTCCTTCAATGTTGCGTGATGAAGATTGTACGTCGGTGATGGTGGCTTCAGTTTTTAAACTGGCATTGTTGTCCAGTTGCAATTGCACAACACTGGTTAAGGTATCTTTGGCCAGGTTAGCTTCCAGCTGCCAGTTTTGCCAGCCCAATGCCAGCGGCTGTTCAATCTGATACTGCCAGTTGCCGCTGCTGCCATTAAGTTTAATCTGTGCTTGTGGCTGTTGGCCTTGTTGCCAGTTGGCGCTAACTTGTGCATCAGCACTGCCTTGTAACGTCATCAGATGTGGCAAAAAACCATCCAGCGCTGATAGCGTAAATTGCTGCAGGGCAAGGTCCAGCTCTATATGTTCTGCGCTGAGCTTTAGTGGCTTAATGGCACAGAGGTTAGCCGGTTCTTGCTGCCAGCAGTGTGGCTGTATGGTTAAGCGTGCGTTGGCAAAGCGGTAATCCAGAGCGGCGCTATCAACCAGTTGCCATGGCCCCAGCAGGCTGTCTAACTGTGCGGATACCAGCCTGCCTTGCCAGTATTCGCCTGCTTTTAAGCTACCGCTTAAGGCAATGCTGGCATTATGCTCGGGGCTGGCCAGCTCCAGTGTCAGTTGATGGCGTAATTCGGTACCGTTAAGGCTCAGGTTTAGCTGGTCGATACTTTGCTGCTGATACCTGCCGTTAGTGGCTTGTAACGTCAGGGCTGTTGTCAGGTTTTGCTCGCTGCTTAAGCTCAGATCGGTATCCAGCGTTAGCTGCTCCAGGCTGGCATCCTGCCACTTTAGATCGCTGGCATGCAGCGTACCTTTAAGCTGTGGCGTGTCGCGCTTGCCACTAAGCCTGAAGTCTGCACTGATTTCTCCGCTGGCGCCGCTTATGGTTTGTTCCAGTTCAGGTATGGCGATCTTCATCGCCAGTTGCCATTGTTTATCCAGCGAGCCGCTAAGTTGGATCTGGTTTTTGGCATGGCGCAGTGTCAGGCCGGGGGTGTTTAGCTGGTAGTCGCCTTGTCCGCTAGGGTCTGCCGCGTTCAGGCTGCCTTCAAGCAACAGTTTATAGTCGCGTAGTGTGCCGTTAAGGTCCAGTTGTGGCAGTGCCAGTTGCCAGCCGCCTTGTTCTGTTAAATTACCGCTTAGCTGCATCTTGCCATTTAGCTCGCCGTTGTAATCCGGCCAGAACTGGCCTGGCTGAACCTTAGTTAATTGCAGCTTACCCAGCCAGCTTAGTTGTTGCTGCCAGCTAAGCTCTGCCTCGGCGCTAAGCTCACCGCCAAGGGTATTAACAATTAAACTGTCGAGCGTAACACCGGTTAAGCTGCTTTGGCCGCTCAGTTGTATATTGGCTGCCGGTATTTGTTTGCCGTCCAGTGCGACCTGACTGGAGAAAAGTAACTGCTCCAGATTGCCGTTTGCTGTTATGTCCAGTTGGCTCAGTTCAATGTCTGCCTGGCCTGAAAGCGGCCACTGCAACTGCGCAGCATTTAAGCTGGCCCGCAGTGGCAGAGTGTTGTCCAGCAGGTTAAGCCACAGTGATAATTCAGCTTCAAGCAACTCTCTGGCATAAGCCTGCAGTTGCAAATCGGCCAGCGTGCCATCCAGTGTTACACGCAGCCGTTGTCCTGCCAGTTCTGTGTCCAGTAGCCGTAGCCGGATATCGGCTTTGAGTGGATAATTGCCGCTTGGCTGTAGTCTGGCCGATGCATTTAACGTGGCCATGGGGTGGCTGATATCCAGCTGGGTCAGGTTTATTTGCTCTGGTGACATTTGCAGGCTGAATGTCAGTTCATTAATAGTTTGTGGTTCTGGCTGTTGCAGTGTGAAATCTGTCAGGCGGAAACGATCAACAAATAAACTCAGCGGCAGCCTGATATCCGTTAGTACCGGTGCCTGGTAGGCAAAGGGATCGCTGGTTGCTGTATCGCTGCCTTGTGTATTACTGCTTTCTGGCAGGGCCAGTGTTACTTTATGCCAGTGCGGCTGGTTAAGCTGTACTTTATTGCCCCACAGTTGTGCGCCGGTGCTAAATTGTTGCCAGTTTAATGTCGTACCACTTACGGCCACATTGGCGTTGTTCAATTGTAGTTGCGCAATATCAATTGCAAACGGCAGCCATAAACCACCTGTGGAGTCAGGTTCATCCTCCGGGGCGGGCGTGTCGGTAGTGGTTATTTCAAGCTGCAGGCCTTGTAATGTAAGTTGCTCAATACAAAGTGTTAAGCGCAAAAAGCAGCTGTTATTAATTTGCAGTGTGCTTTGTTCCAGCGCCAGGCTGGTGCTGGCATCCTGCCAGCGCAGATCATATAGGGTATTGCCACCCAGTACACTGCCTTCGCTGCGCTCTACGCTAAAACCACTAACAAAATGTTGTGCCAGCCACAGGTTAAAACGTAAACCTGCAGAGGTGTAAAGCAAAGTAAAAAGTAACAGGGTTAATGCGGCACACGGGATCACTAATGTCCAGTTCAGCCATTTTAAGCTGCGTTTTAACCAACGCTTGGTGGTTTGCCAACTCATAATTCAGGCCCTAATGCAAAATGCAGCTGGAAACCTCTGCCCGGATCATCCAGGCCCCAGGCAAAGTCAATGCGGATAGGGCCCACCGGTGATGCCCAACGCACCCCCATACCCACGCCTTGCACCCAATCGGGGGTGTCGTCCCAGGCACTGCCATAATCGGTGAATGCAGCCAGCCACCAGTTACCTTTTACCCGGTACTGGTATTCCAGAGTGCTGGTTACCATATAACGGCCGCCGGTCAGCTCATCGTCACTGTTGCGTGGTGACACGGTTTCATAGCCATAACCGCGGATACTGTTATCACCACCAGCAAAAAAACGGAGTGATGGTGGCAGCTGTGACAAGCTTTCCATCAAAATAGCGCCGGCATCAACACGGGTTACAAAACGGTGATTATTGCCAGCGCTGCCTATCCAGCCGGCACGGCCACGCAACCGGAAAAAACTGGCATCAGAGCCCCAGCTTTCATCTGACACTTCAACACCAAACAATAAGCGGTTAGCGGAAGAGGGCATTGACCCTGCCGACTGCTTGGTACGGCTATAACTTAAACCCGGCATAATCAGGCTGATAGTATCGTTTTGGTCAGCCTGCACGAAGTCTTCATATAACCAACGCACGGAGGCGATACGATACCAATCGCTGCGCAGTAACCAGTGGCGTTCCAGCACCAGGTTTGACTCACGGCTTTTGGTGTCCTGATTATCACGGTTACGAAAACCAAGCTGCACCTGATAAAAATCGGTAGCGACATTGGCCAGTGGTAATTTGTATGCCGCTTCTACGCTTTGTTCTATTTCAGATAATGCCAGTTTACTGCTCAGACTGTGACCGGCAGTATTTAACCAGGGTTTGTTCCAGTTGAGTTTCAGCCGGGTTTTCACATCAGTGGAATAGCCAATACCGGTTTCGATAATATTGCGTCGTTCAGGTTCCAGCGCCACATTAATTGGCAGGGTAAAATCCTGCATATCTGACGTATCGGCTTCTACCAATATGGAAGAAAACCAGCCGGTAGCGGCCAGCGCCTGGTTAAATTCACCCAACTCACTGGCCAGATAATAATCATTTTCGGCAAACGGCACTAAAGACTGTAATCTGGGTTCTGCTATCTGATTACCGCTAAAACTTACTGCGCCAAATCTGTAGCGCTTACCGGCATTAAAATGTAAATGTACAAAGGCTTGTTTTAACTCTGGCGCTACTTCAAGCCGTGCCAGTTCAAAATCGGCGTCAAAATAGCCCTTACGCATCGCCAGGCTTTTCAACGCGCTTTTAAAACCATCATAAGCGCCATGGTGCAGGATCTGGCCCTGTTTAGGTGCCTGAGCCGCAAGCAGGGCTTTAAAATCAGCATCTGTAGAGGCTTCACCAGACAGTTGAACATCGCTTTTGCTAATGCGCACCGGCTCACCGGTTTTTACATTAACCTGCACCAGCCTGGGTTGGGCTGCATTGTGGGTAACCGTAATCTGGTTGTCGTAATAGCCCAGAGCTTGCAGAGCGGTATTAACTTCCTCTTCCAGGGTAGCCTGAAAACGCACGCCGGGTATATTGTCTGCATCGCTGTATTTTTGCAGATAAATAGCTACGTTGTCGTATAAAGAGCCGCTTAAACCATTAATTTTAAATTGATATGACTCCGCGTAAGCGGTCGAACTAATGCTCAGCGTGGCTGCCAGCACTGCAGTGATCAGTAAGCCTGAGTTTTGCATCCGCCTTGAAAAATCCCGTATTAAAATAAGCAAAATAATGAAAGATATGTGAATACTGGCGCTATTATGGCTTACAGTCGTTGCTAATGTACACCGTGTAGCATAAATCGTGACTGAATAAGCCGCTGGTAAAACACCGGGGTACAACTGAGAGTGTAACTTCAGTTATACTGGCGTCACTTTTAAAACGGCAGTAAAACCGTTATCAGACAAGGTTAGTACTATGAAGAATGTTGTTATCAGTGGTTCTGGTTTATTTACGCCACAGCAGGTTATTACTAACGAAGAACTCGTCGCCAGTTATAACCGTTATGTTGACCAGTTTAATGCGCAGCAGTCTGTTGCTATTGCCAATGGCGATGTGGCTGCGCTGGAGCATTCCAGCTGCGAGTTTATTGAAAAAGCTTCAGGTATTAAAGCACGCCACGTGTTGTACAAAGACGGTATTTTAGATCCCGCTATTATGCAGCCTGTGCTGCCCCGGCGTAGCGAAGAACAACTGCCTGAAATGGTTGAAATGGCAGTTATTGCAGCCCGTGAAGCCATGGCGCAGGCAAATAAAACGGCTGCCGATATTGATCTTATTATTTGCGCAGCCTCGAATATGCAGCGCTCTTATCCAGCATTATCAATTGAATTACAACAACAGCTGGGCGCTGCCGGTTATGCTTTTGATATGAATGTGGCATGTTCTTCTGCTACTTTTGCCATCAGCAATGCGGTAAATGCTATACGCGGTGGTACGGCCAAAGTGGTGCTGGTGGTAAACCCGGAGTTTGCTTCGCCGCAGGTGAATTATCGCAGCCGTGACAGCCATTTTATTTTTGGTGATGTTTGCACTGCTACCATTATTGAAGCGCAAGACAGCTGCAGCAGCGACAATGCCTGGCGTATTAACGGTATGCGGCTTAAAACGGAGTTTTCTAACAATATCCGTTGTGATATCGGTTATACCGAACACTGTTTGCCGCCGGATCCTCTGGCACCCTTTTTTAAACAGCAAGGTCGCAAAGTCTTTAAAGAGCTGTTGCCAATCGTTGCGGATGTAATACTGGCAGAAATGGCGGCACAGCAGGTAGCACCAGAGCAGTTAAAGCGTTTATGGCTGCATCAGGCCAATATTAATATGAATATCTTTGCGGCAAAGAAAATTCTTGGCCGTGATCCCCTGCCAGAGGAAGCGCCGCTGGTGCTGGATACTTATGCCAATACGGCGTCGGCAGGCTCAATTATTGCGTTTCACAAGAATAAACAAGGTTTGCAGCCGGGCGATCAAGCAGTTTTATGTTCGTTTGGTGCCGGTTATTCGGTAGGATGCTTGTTACTGCAAAAATGCTGAGTATTAAAAAGTGCTGAGCGCGAAAATAACACAGGCCGCTTTGCGGCCTGTGATCTGTAAAGCAACAAATTACAGCCTAACCACCGAATTATTGTCGTAAGACACCGGCGAGGGCTGATAACAGTCTGCTGCTTCATCATTTAGCCAGGTACCACCATTAACCAGATAGCGGAACTGATATTCTTTATTTTTTTCCAGATTAACGGTTGCAGTAAAATCACCGCTTTTACTTTTTTTCATTGGCAATGCTGCCGGATCCCAGTCATTAAATTCGCCCAGCAGCGCCACTTGCTCTGCGGAAACACCGCGGTGAGCCGGTAACGTAAAAGTAACTTTGCACAGTGGTTTGGTTTTCAGATATTGCTTGCTGATACTCATAGATTGCCCTCAAATTGTGACGGATTATGCTTAACTAAAAATGTTGCAGCCGGCTTGTATTGCCTAATTTGCCAGCGTGGTGATTAATTAATGATCAGAACAGCATCATGCCAACATAGAAAATTTTTTGCGATACGGCAAATAACCATTTTGCAGGTTGATATAACTATTTTTTTACTTTTGCTCACAGGGCCGTAAAGTACTGCAGTTGTAACAAGATATTACATTGTAGCCAGTGTTATTTGCACAAGGCTGTAACCAGGCAAAGGCTAAAATGGTTGCCGTGCCACAAGATATAAGGCTTGGCTGAGAGATACCACTAAGCGCAGTTGCAGAATAATATCTCTGCTACCGCCTGGCTAAGCCGCTATTGATACAAAGCGTAACATTCGCAGGGTTACTTTATTGTGCTGGCGTTTTAGTATGGCGTCAGTAAAACAGCATCGTGGGAAACAACATGGCAGCAAAAATTATAAAAATCATTGTTCCGGTGGCCGTTATCGTACTGGCGGTCGTTGCGGCAATAGGCCTGGCAAGTATGCGAAAACCGCCGGAGAAAAAAGAAGAGCAACGGCTGGGCATACTGGTTAATGCACAGCAAATAGCCTCGCAAGACCTGACATACCGTATTCAGTCGCAAGGTACAGTGCGGCCGAAACTGGAAACCAATTTAAGCTCAGAAGTAAATGGTCGTATTGTTGAAGTAGCAGAGCACTTCGTAGAAGGTGGCTTTTTTAACAAAGGCGATTTACTGGTACGGGTTGAACAAGCAGACTACCTGACTAACGTTAAAGCAGCAGAGGCCAGTTTAGCCAATGCTCAGTCCGCATTGGAAGAAGAAAAAGCCCGCGGCCGTGTTGCTGAAGAAGAGTGGCGCTCTTTTACCGCAGGTAAAGCGCCGGAGCTTGGCTTGCGCCGGCCACAGCTGGCCGGAGCGCTGGCAACAGTGCGCTCGGCAGAAGCTGAGCTGGAACGCGCTAACCGCGATCTGGCCCGTACAGAAATCCGTGCGCCATACTCTGGTATGGTGAAAAGCCGTGGTGTCAATCTGGGCCAGTTTATCAGCCGTGGTACTAGTGTTGGTATAATTTACGGCACTGACATAGCAGAAATCAGATTACCACTAACCGACAATGATTTAGCCTTTTTACAGATCCCCGATTTTACGCAAAATACTAATCAGCCAGAAGTTGTGCTGACAGCCGCAGTGGCAGGCCAGATTATGCAATGGCCCGCCAGGCTGGTGCGTACCGAAGGAGTATTGGATGAACGCAGCCGGGTAATTTACGCTGTTGCGGAAGTTACCGACCCTTACCAGCGGGTTAGCCGTAAGCAGTCACCATTGCGTTTTGGCCGTTTTGTGCAGGCACAAATTATGGGCAATGCCACTGAGCAGGTGGTTGTGATCCCACGGCATTTATTACTGGCACAACAGCAGGTACTGGTGGTAGACAAAGAAAGCCAACTGCAGTTTCGCCCGGTAATTGTAGAACGCGCTGACGAGCGCTCTGCCTATATCCGCTCTGGTTTTACTGACGGTGACCGCCTGGCAACCTCCGCTATTGCTAATCCGCTGGCGGGTACCGTGGTGCGAGTTGCCTCTGATATAAATGAGCAGGTGGCAGAAAGTGCTGCCAGGCTAGAAGCCGTAGTGGCAGCCGGCCAGGGCAAGGAGTAAGGCATGGATACCAATAAGGGCTTAATATCCTGGTTTGCCCGCAACAGCGTGGCGGCTAATTTACTGATGGCGATTATTTTGGTTGCCGGTATCGCCTCGGTTTTTACCATTAAAAAACAGATGTTTCCCGAAATAGTGCTTGAGCAGGTTAATATCCGCGTGCCTTATCTGGGCGCAGCACCACAGGAAGTAGAAAGCGGTGTTATAGATAAAATTGAAGAAAGCCTGCGCGGTGTAAACGGTATTAAGCGCATTCGTTCAACTGCAGTTGAGGGTCTGGCTACAGTACGCGCTGAAATTGCCAATAACTACAACGTGCAGGAGGTTATGGATGAAATTAAAACCCAGGTGTCAGCCATTTCATCCTTGCCGGAGCAAACCGAAAAGCCGGTAGTGTACCGGGTGCGGTTTGAAAGCGATGTAATGTGGCTATCGCTGTATGGCGATGCCTCTGAGCGCACGTTAAAAGAGCTGTCTAAAGATATCCGCGATGAGCTGCGCAAACTACCGGGTGTCAGTAAGGTAGAAGTGGTAGGTGCCCGCGATTACGAAGTGTCTGTTGAACTGTCTGAGTTAAAGTTAAAAGAATACGGCCTGACCTTTGAACAGGTGGTGAGTGCTATTCGTGGCAGCTCTGTCGATTTACCCGGGGGCTCTATTAAATCTGACAGCGGTAATATCCTGCTGCGCACTAAAGGCCAGGCTTACTTTTCACAAGATTTTGAAGACATAGTGCTGCTGACTTTTGCTGACGGCACGCGCTTATCGTTAAAAGATATTGCTACTATCAACGATGGCTTTATCGAGCGGGAGGATTTATCAACCTTCGATGGTAAAAGCTCAGTGTCTATCCGGGTTGCGGCGGTGGGGGATGACAACACACTGAAAATTGCCGAACAAGTAAAAGCTTACGTTGAGCGTAAACAAAAACAATTACCGTCGTCAGTATCTATCGCGCATTGGGGTGATTCCAGTTACTACCTGCAAGGCCGGCTTGATTTAATGAGCAACAATCTGGTGATGGGCGCCTTTCTGGTATTACTGGCATTAACCTTATTTCTGGAGTTTCGCATTGCGTTCTGGGTAATGGTGGGTATTCCGGTGTGCTTCCTTGGCGCTATGGCAATGTTGCCGCTACCTATGTTTAATGTGTCGATCAATATGATCAGTTTATTCGGCTTTATCCTGGTATTGGGGATAGTGGTCGATGATGCCATTATTATTGGTGAAAGTGCCTACAGCGAAATTGAAAAGCGTGGTAAATCGGTAGATTCGGTTATTGCCGGGGCAAAAAAAGTGGCCATGCCTGCTACCTTTGGTGTGTTAACCACCATAGCGGCATTTGCTCCAATGTTAATGGTAGGCGGAGCCCAGGCCCCGATTTGGGGTTCTATTGCCTGGGTGGTGGTGCTGTGCCTGATTTTCTCGCTGGTAGAATCCAAATTAATTTTACCGTCGCATATTATCAATATGGACACAAAACCGTGGGATCCTGACCGCAAAGGCATTTTTTACAGCTGTGGCCGTGCTTGCAGTAATGCATTAAAAGCCGTGCGGATGAAGGTAATGTCCGGCCTGAACCATTTTATCCAAAAATGGTATCAGCCATTTGTTGAGCGCTGTATTCATTACCGTTATGTCACTATGGCAGTCTTTATGGCGATGTTGATCGTGATGTTTGGTGTGATCGGTGGAGGCTTTGTGCGCTGGGTGTTTTTCCCTGACATTCCCAGTGACTTTATCAATGCCAATTTAACCATGCAGGAAGGCTCGTCAAACCAGGCTACGGTAAATGCCTTGCGCGAAGCTGAAGCTGCGCTGGTGCGCGCCAACGACAAGCTGTATGCCGAATACAATGACAGTATTATCAAGCACCGCTTAGTGTTTTTAAACAGTGATACTGCCGGCCAATTGGTGGTTGAACTGGAGAAAAGCGAAGGGCGTGAAATTGATGGTTTTGAAATTGCTAATCGCTGGCGTGCCGAAATGCCGGATATTCCCGGTGTAAAAGCTTTTAAGATTAATGCTTCAACTGCCGGTGGTGGTGGTGCCGACATAGCGTTACAGCTTCGTGGTACTAACCTGGACAACCTGAAACTGGCCACTGAAGAGTTAAAAAGCCGTTTAGCTGAATATGCCGGTGTTTATGACATTGAAGATAATTTACTCGGTGGCAATGACGAAATTGTATTGCAGTTGAAGCCTGAAGCGCATTTACTGGGGTTAACCCTGTCAGATGTGGCCCGTCAGGTACGTTATGGCTTTTACGGTGCTGAAGCGCAGCGGGTACAGCGCGATGGCGAAGAAGTAAAAGTGATGGTGCGTTACCCGCGTACCGAACGCAGCTCTGTTGGTAGTCTGGAAAATATGCGTATTCGCACGGCTGACGGCGGCGAAATTCCGTTTAATCAGGTAGCCAGCTATACCATGCAGCCCAGTTTCAGCGCTATAAACCGGGTAAATGGTGAGCGTGCAGTAACTATTACCGCTGCGGCCGATAAATCGACCATTGAACCTGGCAAAGTTGTGGGGGAAATGCGCCGTACTGTTATCGCAGAAGTAACGGCTAAATATGAGGGGGTAACCGGCGAGTTGGACGGGGCCAGCCAGGACGAAATGGACGCACAGCTTGACCTGATGAAAGCCGGAGTATTTGCGCTGTTCTGTATTTATGCGCTGATGGCCGTACCGCTGAAATCCTACAGCCAGCCGCTGATTATTATGAGCGTGATCCCGTTTGGCTTGGTTGGTGCAGTGCTTGGGCATATGGTGCTTGGTTTGAGTATGAGCATTATGTCGATTTTCGGTTTAGTCGCTCTGGCCGGGGTGGTCGTAAATGACTCATTGGTAATGGTTGATTTTGTTAACCGTGCCCGTGAGGAGGGCTTATCTATCCGTCAGGCAGTATCGCAGGCCGGTGCGCAGCGTTTTCGCGCGATATTGCTCACTTCGCTTACTACCTTTGTCGGCCTGGCGCCGATAGTGCTGGAAAAAAGCTTGCAGGCAAAAATCGTGGTGCCGATGGCGGTGTCGCTGGCATTTGGTATTCTGTTCGCCACCGTTATTACTCTGCTGTTAATACCGGCGCTGTATATCATCCTGGAGGATGTGAAAAACCTGTTTCGCAGTAAAGATAATAAAATTGACACCCGTGTCGCACTGCAACCACAACAGGAACAGTTTCAGAAATAGTTTAGCCCCAAATAAACAAGGCCACGCAATTGCGTGGCCTTGTTGTTTAGGCTTACAGCTTAATAAGCCTGGGTATGTACATCGCGCACTGCGCGGCCGGAAGGGTCAGTCATTTGTGCCATTTTCGCATCCCATGCCAGCGCTTCTGGCGTTGAACAGGCAACAGATTTACCACCCGGTACACAGGCAATAGCACCGGCGTGTGGGAAGTGTTCTTCAAAGATCACCCGGTAATAATAGGCTTCTTTGCTGTCTGGCGTGTTCACCGGGAAGCGGAAGCTGGCGGTAGCCATTTGCTGATCGGACACTTCTTTTTCAGCATGGGCTTTTAGGCTGTCAATCCAGCTGTAGCCTACACCGTCAGAGAACTGCTCTTTCTGGCGCCACAAAATTTCATCCGGCAGCAGGCCATCAAATGCCTGGCGCAGAATGTGTTTTTCCATTTTGCCGCCGCCACACATTTTTTGTTGCGGGTTTAAGCGCATGGCAACATCCATAAAGTCTTTGTCGAGAAACGGCACCCGCGCTTCAATACCCCAGGCCGACATGGCTTTGTTGGCGCGGTTACAGTCAAACATATGCAGCCGGTCCAGTTTACGTAAGGTTTCCTCATGGAACTCTTTCGCGTTGGGCGCTTTATGGAAATATAAATAGCCGCCAAACAGTTCGTCTGAACCTTCGCCCGACAACACCATTTTAATGCCGGTGGCTTTAATTTTACGCGCCATCAAATACATTGGTGTTGAGGCCCGGATGGTGGTGACATCATAGGTTTCCAGGAAATACACCACATCACGCAGCGCGTCTAAACCTTCCTGCACGGTAAAATGCACAGTATGGTGCACGGTGCCGATGGCATCGGCCACTTTTTGCGCTGCAACTAAATCCGGCGAACCGGCCAGGCCAACGGCAAAAGAGTGCAGCCGTGGCCACCAGGCTTCAGATTCGTCGTTATCTTCTACCCGGCGTTTGGCAAATTGCTGGGCAATAGCCGAAATAAGCGATGAATCCAGCCCGCCTGACAGTAACACGCCATAGGGTACGTCTGACATTAAATGGCTTTTTACGCTGTGCTCCAGCGCAGCTTTTAGCTCAGTTAAACTGGCCGGGTTGTCTTTTACTGCATCATAGCTTTGCCAGTCACGCTGATAGTATTTACGCAGTTCGCCAATTTTACTGTCAAAGTAATGGCCGGGTGGAAACTCTTTAATTTGCTTACATACCGGTACCAGCGCTTTTAGCTCTGAGGCAACAAACAACTGGCCATGTTCGTCGTAACCATAGTACAGCGGAATAATACCAATATGGTCACGCGCAATCAGGTAACGGTTTTGCTCTGCATCGTACAAAATAAAGGCAAACATGCCCTGTAGCTGGTCAATAAAATCGCTGCCGTGCTCCAGATATAGCGGTAATATCACTTCACAGTCTGACTTAGTTTTGAATGGGTAAGGGCTTGCCAGCTCTTTTTCGAGCTGCTTATGATTGTAGATCTCACCATTCACTGCCAGAATGTGATTTCGATTATCATTAATCAGGGGCTGGGCGCCATTTTCAGTATCTACAATCGCCAGGCGCTCGTGCACTAAAATGGCATTGTCGTTATTCCACACGCCAGACCAGTCTGGCCCGCGGTGACGTAATAACTTGGATAACTGTAGCGCCTGCTGGCGCAAGGCTTTAACATCAGTTTTGATGTCAAGCACCCCGAATATCGAACACATGATAACCTCTATTAATTAATGTCGTGTAAACACATTTTGTACCCTATAGATTTCGACCTATACGGGTAGTTTTGGCAGTATGTACGTCTAAACGCACCCCTTGAATGTGCCACGCCATGCTAAAATTGCAAGCGCTTTTTCGTGCTTTTCGTAAGTAATTCATGCTGAGGGTTTTCAGCGACAGCAACAGACAAGACAGCCTATGCAAAAAACTGAAGTAAAAATCCGCTTTACGCCACCGGCACACTGGAACACAGCGTTGCTACTTGGCAACCCGATATTTGCTGATTTATGTCAGCGTTTCCGCTTTGACCCGTTAACAGATTACCCTGATATTGGTTGGCTTAATCGGTGCATGGTGCAGTCGGGTGTGAGCTTTGTTGATAATGACATGCTTAGCGCTGATGGCCGCTACTATGAAGAATATATTTATGCCACTCAGTGCATACCTACCCGCAAGGACAACTGGCACGACTTTTTCGGTGCGCTGATCTGGTGTTTATATCCAAAAACCAAAGCGCTTTTAAATCAGCTGCATATGGCAGAAATTGCTCAGCACGGGCTGAAACAGCGCAGTAAGCTACGGAATAAATTAACGCTGTTTGATGAATGCGGCCTGGTGCTTTGCCTTGAACCGGCTGCATTTGAGCATGCTGAACTGCTGCGCCAGCACCAGTGGCAGCAAAGCTTTGTAACAAAGCGCAGCGACTGGTGGCAGGGCGTGCGGCCAATGATTTTTGGCCATGCCATATACGAAATGGCTACAGCCCCCTTTATTGGCTTAACGGCCAAAGCCTTATTTATTGAAGTACCGCCGGGTTTTAGCCAATGGTCTTTAACAGCTGCTTACAGTTTTGTTGATGCTAAATTGCACGAACAAATTGCTAACGAGGCAGTACTTCTTGATAATCAACAACTAACGCCTTTGCCATTGCTTGGCGTACCACGCTGGTATAACGATAATGAAGCAGCGGGGTTTTACCACAACACTGACTATTTCCGGCCAAAGCGTGAGCGCTAAAGCACCGACAACAGGACAGTTGCATGATTGATATTCAGGATTTAGCCAAGGCCTTTGCACTTGGTAAAAACAGCAAGTTATCCGATACCGAAAAACAAGATGTGCGTTACAGCAAAGAGGCATTTCACTCGGTGCGTAATGTCAGCTTTAGCTGCGGCGCGGGGGAAGTGTTGGGGCTGCTGGGGCCAAATGGCGCCGGTAAAACCACCACGCTACGTATGCTGTCTACTGCATTAAAACCCGATGCCGGATCAGTGTTGTTAAATGGCGTTGATGTATTAAAACAGCCGGTAAAAGCGCGCCAGCAAATCGGTTTTTTATCAGCGGATACCGGCCTGTACGGCAAACTAACCGCATTTGAAAATATTGCCTATTTTGGCCGTTTGCATGGCATGAAAGAAGATGCCTTAAAGCAGCGCATTGACGAGCTGTTTACGCTGCTTAATATGCATGATTTTGCCAACCGCCGTGCCGATAATATGTCTACCGGTATGAAGCAAAAAACCGCCATTGCCCGTGCAGTAGTGCACAGCCCTAAAGTGGTAATTCTGGATGAACCCACCACCGGGCTGGATATTATGACCGTGCAAACAGTGCTGGATTTTATCAAAGGCTTAAAAGCAGCCGGTACACCGGTTATTTTCTCTACCCACCATCTGGACGAAGTGGCATCACTTTGCGACAGAGTGGTTGTTATTGATAAAGGCATCAGTGCTTTTTCCGGGGATATCGGCCAGTTCAGGGCATTAACAGACAATGGTGATTTACGCGATGCATTTTTAAGCGTACTAAACAGTGCAACAAACCAGCAGGGAGCAGCATAAATGTGGCAAGTCTATCTGAAAGAACTTACTGAATTAATGCGCGATAAAAAAACGCTGATTTTTGTTATTTTACTGCCGATTTTTATCTTTCCGGTGATCTTTGGCGTAATGGGACTGGTGTTATCCAGTACCACCAATACGGCTATGCAGGCTGAGCACCGTTATGTGATTATTAACGCAGAGCAGGCGCCCAAATTTGCTGATGCGCTGTTTTATCATAAAAACTTTAAGCAGGTTAAAACGGATAAAACCAGCGAAGCAGATCTGGTGGCGGCTATCCGTAATGACGAGTTTGATGTCGCGATTGTGATCCCGGCCGATTTCTCTGCTAAGCGCCAGGCAGTCGAGCAATCACAGTGGCAGATTATTTATAACCAGTCATCACAATTTGACTTTATGTACCGCTACTTTGCTGAAGTGCTGGGCAATTTTAATGAACAGCTACAGCGCGATACGTTAATGCAGCTGAATGTCGACCCGGCAAACCTTGCTGCTATTATAAAACCGGTTGATGTGCAAAAAGTTGATACCGCCGCCAAGCGGGAAAATATCGGTGAAAAATTCGGTGCGGTAATTGCCTATATTCTTATTCCGTTATGTTTACTGGGCGCATCTTATCCGGCTATTGATATGGGCGCCGGTGAAAAAGAGCGCGGTACCTTGGAAACCCTGTTAATTTGCCCGATAAGCCGCGTTAGTATCGTACTGGGTAAGTTTTTTACGGTATTAACCACCGGCTTGGTAGGGGCGTTGATCACCGTAGGCAGCTTTGGGATCTGGGGCGCGATTATCGGCTCTTTCGCCGGTATGGCGGTAGTGCAGGAGGCAATGTCGGCGATAGCGATTACCGAGCTTATTCTGATTTTCTCGTTGTTGCTGCCGATCTCTGCGGTGTTTGCAGCCTTGCTACTGGCAATATCGATATACGCCCGTACCTTTAAAGAGGCTCAAAACTATATCAGCCCGCTGTCGATAATGATCTTTTTACCGTTGGTGGCCGCTATGATGCCCGGTGTTGAGTTAACAACCAAAACGGCATTGGTGCCAATAATGAACGTGGCACTGGCGATAAAAGAGCTGATTAAAGGTACTGCCGATTATGGTTTACTGGCGTTAATTTTTGGCTCTACCCTGGTGCTGGCCAGTGTTGCTATTGGCTTTTGCGTGCATTGGTTTCAGCAGGAAAAAGTGCTGTTTCGCTAATACTGCTAAGGCTTTAGCACCCAAACAGCGCCGGTTTTTACCGGCGTTGTTATTGCAACAGGTTCCGGTTTATAAATACTATTGATAATAATTCTTAGTAATATTAAAATGGCGGCGTTATATTAGCGGAGTACAGTTATGTACGTATGTCTGTGTAAAGCTGTTACCGATAAAGCCATTAAGCAAAAAGTGGCTGAAGGTGTATCTACCATGCGCGAACTGAAAATGTGCACTGGTGCGGGCAGCCAGTGTGGTAAGTGTGTCTGTCAGGCCCAGCAAATTCTGCATAACGAACTGGTACGTATTTCCGACGCCTCTTTAGCACTGGCACAGCCAGCTGCTTAATCTGCATTTATATGCTTATTTCAGGCATTTAAATTCTATATCTATTCTTTTTCCGCCCGGCACTGGTCATAATAACGCTAATAATTTAGGCTAAGCTCTGGCTTGGTGTAATCGCAGCAGTTATGGAAAAAGTATGGATAAAATTAATCAGGTTGCCATTGTTGGTGGTGTGCATGGCAATGAATTCTCAGGTATTTATTTAGTTAAGCAATATCAGGCTAAACCTGACATCGTCAGCCGCGCCAGTTTTACTACCGAGCTGGTATGGGCCAATCCCGAGGCGCATTACGCCAACAAACGTTATTTGCACAGTGATTTAAACCGCCAGTTTAAAAATACCGATTTAGCCAACCCCGGGCTGGCTAATTATGAGCAAAGCCGGGCCAAAGTGCTTAACGCCCAACTGGGTCCTAAAGGCAACGCCAAAACCGACTTGCTGATTGACTTGCATAACACCACCAGCAATATGGGCGCCTGCTTAATACTAACCCAGGCCGGGCCATTTTATAATCAGCTGGCCGCTTATGTAAAAATGGTGATGCCTGAAGCCATTATTTCCCGTGATGAAGATCACTTTGCCGCTGAAGATCACGTGCTGATGTGTACTGTAGGCCGTTATGGTGTGCTGGTAGAAGTAGGGCCACAGCCGCAATCGGTATTACGCCAGGATGTACTGGAATTAATGGACACCATGACGCGGCATATTCTCGATTTTGTTGAGCTGTACAACAATGCCAGCCTGCCGCCGCTGCCCAAACACACCGAAGCCTTTCGCTATTTGCACAGTATTAAGCTACCAATGAATGACAAGGGCGAGCGTATTGGTATGGTGCATAAAAATGTGCAGGACAAGGACTATCAGCCGATCAATCCCGGCGATCCTATCTTTACCTTGTTTGACGGCAGCGAGATTTATTACGATGGTGATGTAACGGTATACCCAACCTTTATTAACGAAGCCGCTTACTACGATAATAATCTGGCGATGTCATTAAATGAAAAAGTTGTTATTACGCTGGAGTAATATTGTTTAGTCTGATATCTGTATCATGTTCATTATTATGGTTTTCTTTTGGCAATTGCTGTGTTATTAAACTGTTATTAATGATCTGGTCTGGCGATGTCAATGGTACCGAATGAACGTTAAATTAAGCGCCTGGGTGTTAACTATAGTATTGTGTGTTTCAGCAAGTGCCGTAAAGGCACAGTCGCTGCGTTTTCTTACTGAGCATAACCCGCCGGGAGAATATCTGGACGAGCAGGGGGAGGTAAGTGGCGTAACAACCAGCCTGGTGCGTATACTGCAGCAGCGGTTGGACGACCCCGGCACTATAGAGCTGATGCCCTGGGGACGGGCGCTGAGTATTGCCAGATCTGAAGACAATATAGTGCTGTTTGAGACCGTGCGCACAACTGAGCGCGAACCCTGGTTTAAATGGGTCGGGCCGCTTAAGCACTATCAGATGACTTTATATGGCTTAAAGCACCGGGTAGGGGAGACACCGTCACTGGCCGCATTACCCAAAAGCTACACTGCCTGTAATTATCGTAATTCGGCCACTATAAATGATATTAAAGCCCTGGGCTTTACCGAAGGAAAAAACCTGATACTCACCAGTAAATCAGGTGATTGTCTGGATATGCTGCTGTTAGGCCGTGCTGATTTAATGGCAGTTAGCGAGCTGTCAGCGCCGGAGTTTTCAGCCAGTGCCGCAGAGGCCGGCAGCCAGTTGGTTAAGGTAAAGTATCTTAGTGAGCGTAAGCGTTATCTGGCGTTTTCCCGCAATGTATCAGACGAGCGTATTGCCCGCTGGCAGGCGGCACTGGAACAAAGCTACAGCGATGGCACCATGCGCCAGTTGTATCAGCCGGTGTATAGCGAGCAGATTATCAGGCGGTTAGAAGATTTTGCCGCTAATCAACAACAAAAAAACTGAAAAATCATTGCTTAGCCATATGTAAACACTGGCTGATTATTTACTATACTATTTCTTGTTTTTTTAATTTTTGTACTTTACTGGCGTAAACCTGATGAAGGAGTCTGATTGTGGTCAGAATTTCAGTTTGGCGTTCGTGCATTGCCGTGTTAGCCCTGACGTTATCAAGCACCGTAGCTGCTTTGGAACGGGGGCGTCAGCTACTGATCACAGAGCAGGCTGTTGCAGATAGCGTATTAAGCACGGTTGAAAATGCACTTTGGGCAAGTGATGGCAGCATTGCTGAAAAGCCGGTTTATATCGTATACAGCACTGAATGTGGCTGGAGTAAACGCCTGTATGAACAAAGCCGTCAGTTAGGCGATAAGCTGCAGCTACGCTGGATACCGGTGGCCGCTCGCGGCGCTGATACTGTAGTCGCTGAGCGTAGCGGTGCAAGCGTCGCTGCAGCCTTTGCCGGGCAGTTTGGCAGTGCCCCTGATAAAGCACTGGCTAAGCGCGGCGTTGATTACAATTATGCAGTAATGAACAGCTTGTCTTTTCAGTTTAAACCTTACTACAACGACAGCAGTTTTGCTTTTCCCACGCTGATTTATCAGACTGCTGATGGCGTAAAAGTGATTTCCGGTAATCCACCCAGTATTGATGTACTGCAACAGGAAGTGCTTACCCAGCCCGGCAAAGCTGGGTTGCAACCTGCAGCCGTTGAGCTTACAGCTGAGCCGGTTGTGGTACATAAAAGCCCGCGTTTATCTGCGTATGTTAACCTTAACAGCACATCTGCTAAGGTATTTGCTGCACCTGATCTTCGTGCGCCGCAGCTTGATCTGCTGGCTCAAGGCTTTGAAATGCCGGCAACCGGTATTGTTGCTAACAGCCCGTGGATTGAAGTTGCTCCTTGGGGTAATCGTGGGCCTAAAGCTTATATTCAGGATGAACTGACAGCCAGATTGGCATTATTATCATTTCAGGTTAAACGCAGCTCAGGTAACCTGGTTGCAGATAAGCCACTGCAAATACGTTCACACCCTGATTTATCGGCCCCGGTGCTGGATACTCTGGAAAAGGGTTATCAGCTTACTAAATCTGGTGTTGTCGAGTTAAATGGCAAAATATGGGATGAGATTATTCTGTATACAGACGGTACTAAAGGTTATGTTGCCCGTTAGATGTGATATTACATTATAGTTTTGCAAATCAGTAAGGCCCGTATCAGCGGGCCTTACTGATTTTAGGTGCAATAGATAATCAGAGCGTGTTGTAACTGTCTTTTTTCTGGATCAGTTCTATGGCGTAGTTATCCGGATCGCGCACAAAGGCGATTTCAGTAGTACCACCTTTTACCGGGCCGGGTTCACGGCTTATTACACCGCCTTTAGCACGTATCTTTTCGCAGGCGTCGTATACGTTTTCTACTTCCAGTGCGATATGGCCATAGGCATTGCCTAAATCGTAGCTGTCGGTACCCCAGTTGTAAGTCAGCTCTAACACGGTATTTTCGCTTTCATCGCCGTAGCCAACAAACGCCAGCGTATATTTGTACTCAGTGTTTTCTGACTGACGCAGCAGTTTCATGCCCAGTACTTCAGTGTAAAACGCCAGTGATTTTTCCAGATTACCCACGCGCAGCATGGTATGTAGCATTCTCATACAAACTCCTAATCGGTTCTGTCTCTAAACTTGCAGTGCAGGCGGTAATGGTAACATATTTTGTAGCACTATAAGGCACCACTGCAGCGGGTAGCTTTATAAGCGTATGCTACCCTAGATCACCGTGAATCCAGGAGAGTGGAGCGCTGTGACAGCGACATTACACCCTCGCTTAACTAAGTAAATGGTCACTATAACCATATCTGCCATCAGCACTACTACATCCTTAACCTAAATTATCACCACATACATAATGTTAAATTTGTTTATTTATTTGTAATAAAAATATTGCTTTGACAGGCAGGCTATTTATAATGTTAACCACTATTTTCTTTACAGGATGGTCGTAATGCTGGGATGGCAGCCTCTTAATCTTAAGGCGATAGCCGTTGGCTTGGGCCTGATACTTTCTGTATTAGCAACGAACGTGGAGGCAGGTGTGTTTGGTTGGTTAAAAAGAACAGAAATTCAATGGTCGCCTGAAGTACATGGTGTAATCGTTGAACATGATAAGCCGGTTGTTAATATTGAGGTCAAACGCCGCCTTTATTACGATGGCAAAGAACGTTACGACAGTGTTACCACCGATGACACTGGCCATTTTTACTTTCCTAGGAAAACCCTTAAGGTACGCCGAGTCTTGTTCGATGTCAGCATAGCACTAGAGCTTTATGTTGTGGATTACCCTAGTAAATCAGAGGAAGATCAAGTTTTTCGTCTGAGCACTCTGAATGACTTGGACTATAGAAGTGTAGATTTTGTGATGTCTGATATCCGCTGTGAGCTGACTGCTGAAGCAAAGGTAGACGAGCTAAAGAACCTTGAAATTCCCGGTAATTCAGCGCCGAATATTCGTTCTAAATGCACTTTTGCTCACGCGGAGATAGCCCTTTATTCAGATGAAGAAATTGAGCAACAAAGGTTGGAGCTTGAACGGATCATAGATAAACAAGAAGGATTTTAAAATGCAAAGAACACTCCCTCCAAAAACTGCTGCTTGGCTGGCGAATTCACCTTACGACGCAGAGAATATAAGAGCAGGACAAAAGTTTGTTCCTGACGCAAAAGAAGTAACAAGTCATTTTGATTTCAGTCAAACTGGTGGCGTAATTCACGGCACATCAGGAAGTGTGATATCCAAACTATTCAACCGCACGACCGGTTTTGCTATTGTCGGCAAGGGAAAAGGCCGGTTCAGTAGCGATGTTGCGGTGGGGATCCGTGGCACAAATATGAGCAGTGGCCGTGACTGGTTTAGTAATGCCAATGCCAGCTTAGCCGTAGCTGATAATCAAAGTGCTGTGCATTCAGGGTTTCAAAAAGTATTTAAAAGCATGCAGCCCACTTTGGAGAAGCAACTGGCACCGCTACTTAATACAAACAGCAATGGTATTGTTCATTGTGCAGGCCATAGCTTAGGTGGTGCATTGGCAAGCCTTGCTGCAATCTGGATAAAGCAACGCTTCGGCAATCACGTAGCACTCTATACATTTGGCGCGCCGCGAGTTGGGCTGAATGACTTTGCCATGAAATCGTCTGGCAGTATTGATAAAATCTATCGTTGCATACATGGTGATGACCCGGTGCCTATGGTGCCGGTATGGCCTTTTTACCATGCGCCAATAAACGGTAGTAGTGTTCTGCTTACCTCCGCTACCGGTATCAATATTTCATCTCACTCTATGCTTAAAAACCCTGGGTATACCAATACCGCCCGCGGTCAATGGGAAGACTTACAGCGCAGAGGTGACGTGGTTAAGGCCGTCCGCTTATGGTATGACCGCCGATTTGAATGCAGCTTCAGTACTCACTGGCAAGAGCGGCTAAGTCACGCTCTGATTACGTTGTTAAAAGATGCTGGCATGTTAACTGCGATATCTGTGCAAATGACTATTAGTGGCATTATGACGTTTTATGATGTGCTGGCTTTGGCAGTAGAAAAAATTGCAAACATAAGCAGCCAGTTTGCCGAGCAGGTGAAAGGCTTACTGGGCCATATGTTGGTATTTGCCGGTAAAGTGACCACAGCGGTTACTGAGCTGACTGTCCGTTTTATTCGCTGGGTGTTTAGGGTAACACTGGAGGCAATGTATCGCGTGGCTCGCAAAGCGATTGAGATGGTAAGTTAAGTTGTACCTATAGATAAACGTAGGTTTATTCCCTACAGTCCCCGGTTTGGTAGTGGCTATTTTAGAACAGGGCCGGCTGCTGCCGGCCTGTTACTATTAGCTATGTTTCACCAGATTCAGTGCCGGTAAGGGCCCGCCCGGAAATTGCGCTAACCGGCCTTGTTCCAGATTACCAAGGTCAATGCTGAAGAACCCCAGCTTCTCTATCAATGCCGCTACTGTCTGCTTGGCGGCTTGATGTTCACCTGAGTAAAACAGCACCCTTTTGCCACCTTCTGCTGCCGGGTTGGCCAACAGCGCCGGCGGCAGATGGTTAAAAGCTTTCACCAGTTGAGCGCCCGGTAGCATGTCGGCAACCACCTGACTGGACGCTTTGCCCGCTAAGTCAAACGGTTTGAACAACGGTGCCTCTATTGGATTGTTTGTATCGACCACAATCCGCCCCCGCCAGGGCCCCAGCGCTTGCACCGCTTGCGGCAGCTTTGACCAGTTCACCGCCAGAAATACGATGTCGGCGCGACTCGCTTCCTGCACGGTTACTGCCTGAGCGTTTCCCCCTAAGCCGGCGACCAGCGCGGCCAGACTTGCCGGACCACGGCTGTTGGCAATGCCAACCTTAATGCCGTTTTGCGTCAACAGCTTTGCAATGGCGGCACCGATAGCACCGGCGCCAATAATACCGATATTCATCATCAGCTCCTTATGCGGTAAAGCCGCCGTCAACCATCAGTTCAGCACCGGAAACAAAGCCCGCTGCCGGACTGGCCAGGTATGCAACAGCGCTGGCGATATCTTTACCTTCGCCATAGCGGCCTACAGCAATTTTCGGCCTGACGAAATCAGCTACCGGGCCATCTGCTGGGTTCATATCACTGTCTGTAGGGCCCGGATGTACAGTATTAACAGTAATACCGCGCGGACCTAAATCTCGCACCAGACCACGGGTAAAACCGGTAACCGCGCCTTTGGTTAACGTATAAGCCGACGCTGTGCCAAAAGCTGCATGTTGCACCATTGAGCTGCCAATATGAATTATGCGGCCGCCTTCACTCATGTGCTTCAGGGCTTCTTGCGTAGCAACAAAAACACCGGTGACGTTAACAGCCAGAATACGTTCAAAATCGGCAAAGGCGATTTCTTCCGGTTGGCCCAGCACACTGATACCAGCGTTGTTTACCAGAATATCAACCTTGCCAAAACTGGCGGCGACCTGGCTGATAGCGTTACGTACTGCCTGCGGGTTACCGGCATCAGCCTGAATGGCTAATGCTTTGCCACCTGCCGCCTGAATGTCGGCAACTAAAGCTTCGGCCCGCTCAGGAGAAGCATGGTAAGTGAAGGCTACCGTAGCGCCATCTGCGGCCAGGCGGCGAACAATAGCAGCACCTATACTGCGTGAGCCGCCGGTAACAACGGCAAATTTATTAGTTAGTGGTGTAGTGTATGACATGGTTATTTCCTCATTCCGGGTTAAGTTCAGCGTCGTTTCCTGTCTGGCTTATTGCCTAAGGTTCGGGCTAACTATAGAGCGCACGACTTTGCCCCGGTAGCCGGCAATAGCTATAATCACTTTCAACTAAACATTGAAAATAGCCCTATGGAAACCTTGTCGAATATTGAGTCTTTTGTCCGCAGCGCCGAGCAGGGCAGCTTTTCTGCAGCCGCGCGGCAACTGGCGCTAACCCCCGCTGCGGTATCACGTAATGTGGCGCAGCTGGAGCGTAACCTCGGTGTGCGGTTATTTCAGCGCAGTACCCGCAAGCTCACACTGACTGAAGCCGGCGAGCAGTTTCTTGCCGGCGTGGCAGATAATTTGAATACCATTCAGGCGGCTATTTCTGATGTCACGCAAAACGCTGGTCAGCCGGCTGGCAACTTGCGAATGAGCCTGAGTCCGGGCTTTGGCGTTGAACATATTTTGCCGTTAATGCCCGGTTTTTTGCAGTGTTATCCGGCCGTAACATTAGATTGGCAGCTATCCAACCGTCAGGTGAACTTGATTGCTGATGGTTTTGATGTAGCCATTGGTGGTGGTATTGAGCTCACTCCCGGCGTAGTTGCCAGACGGCTGGCGCCGGTGCATGTGATCGTGGTCGCAGCGCCAAAATTGCTGGCAGGTAAAGGTAAACTGCAACACCCCGACCAACTGCGGGACTTGCCGGGCTTAGTGATGCGCTCGCCGCAAAGTGGCAAGTTGCATCATTATCATTTCCGCGGGCCAGGCGGTGAAGATTGTGCGCCGCACTTTAACGCCCGCTTTATCGCCGACGATCCTGACGCGCTGACCCGTGCTGCAGTTATGGGCATGGGGGTTGCCGCAGTAGCTATGCCGCATGCTAGAGTACATTTACTTAGTGGTGCCTTAGTGCGCTTGTTACCGCAATGGCATGCCGATCTTGGCAATATCAATTTGTATTTTGCCGGCAACCGGCTGATGCCGGCGAAAACACGGGCTTTAATCGATTACATCACAACTGAATTTGACAGCCAGCAGCTGGTAAAGCAATTTAGTGCAGGGGAATGAATCTTATTAGTCCGTAAAGGCTTATTACGAGATAGCGTGTTTATATATTTTTGTTTGAAATAGAGCAATTTGTTCGGAGTTTATTAACTCCCATGAGGGCTTATGAGCAACAAAGTTATTTATGTGAAAGCACATTTCAAACCCACATATGGCAAGCCAGGAGTTCTGAAATCGTTATTTGGCTCTACACAAACGGGAAGTCAGGCAAAGCCTCCGGAAGGCATGGAGCACAAAGGGTGGTCAGATTGTGAGATTGATGGTGAACGATTAACTGAAGATATTGCAATTGCTATTGAACAGCTAAATAGCGCAGGGTTTGATTTACACAGCGTGGAGAATATTGTTTCTGGGCGATACAACTCAGACTACTCCACTACTGAAAAGTCCAGTTATGGATGGGGTTATGGTTTTAGTTTTACCGAAGGCGTGATCGTTATCGGGAAAAAGTAGATTGCTGCACAGTCTTTTACACGAAGCGAATTGTCTATTAATTGCTGCTAAGGCATCTGCATAATCCCGAATCTGTCTTTCCTGGTAGTTAATGTCTTTGGAATGTCAGAATAAGCCAGTGGTGCACGTCGAGCTTAAACTCGTCTGGCACCACTTTAAGCAATTTGTGTTCTACCTCGTCGACATTTTTACCTGGCGCCAGTTTAGGGCGGTTAGATACGCGGAAGATATGGGTATCTGCGGCTATGGTGGGCCAGCTAAATATCGCAGTGCGGTAGCTGATGGCAACATATTCAGCTGTCTCGGAAAGACAGCTTAGTGGCAAAAGCTGATATTGGAGTTGGTATTTAACGTCTGAAAATAGCTGTATTTATATGCATATAATGCCCAAGCCCGGTTCGTGCTTTGTTTAGCGGGTTAACCCGTATTTTTCGCCCGCACAAATACCAATTGTAATTGTAAGTTGTTGTAAGTTTTAAAGACGCAGTGTAATGTTCTGTACATTAAATTTACAAAGGCAGGGTAACCCGTGTTTAAAAGCGGGTCGACCCGCCCAATAAGCGTTAGCTGAAAAGGAAAGTCAGTTGAATATTTCGAGATTCATTTTTGTCTTCTTAACGTTTTTATCATTCTCAGCATATGCAGATAAGCGGACTTATATAAACTTGGATGGCACGGCGGATGTTCTTAATTTATACGGGATCAATCTAAAGGCGATGGAGCCAGAACACAGCCCTATCGGATTCAGATATACAGTAACGTACCCGACAAAAGTTAGAAATGGATACGAAATTGAGCTGGTGAGATTGCAGATAACAGAAGATAAATACGAGGTTTTCCAAACTGATTTATTTTCAGGCATTGCCGAGAATTCAACCAATAAGCATACTTTCAATTTCAAAAATGGCATGGGTAAAATACTTTCAATCAGCTTTTTATATCACTCTGTCGTTGAATCAAAAGTTATTAGCATAGGAGTTGAAGATATCAGTTCTGCACCAGTTGAGTTCGTGATGTGAACAATCAGTGTTTTCAGGTTCGCAATTGGCAGTTGATGGTTGGTTTTCAGCTAACAAGCAAAGGCAGCCCACGCTTACAGCGCTGCTGCTTTGGGCGTTATGCATTAAGTGGGGTACGGAGTTTATGAGCAAACAAATTGTTATGGCAACCTGGGTAATAACAATAAGTTCGCTTCTGTGGCTTCTTAGTAAGGCTAAACCAGAGTGTCTATTTTTTGATTGGCTAAATTATTTAACAATTTTGGTTGTGGGTATTTTCGCGGGTAATGCCTTGTCAAAAATGCACTCAACACATAAATCAAAGCCTCAGTGGGCTGCCTTGATGAAGTTGATATTGCCATTTTATGTCGGCGTTGCATGCATTATATGCGGTGTTTTATTTTCAGCTACTAACTTTTTAGGGAGTCAATGGCCTGGCTTTTTCCTCGCAATATTCGGTATTGTTTTTTACCAAATAGTGCTGACCAAAGCTGACTTTTTTTATAGGCAGCTATAAATGCATAACAATCGCCATCAAAAACGCGCCCGTTGGGCGCTCGACTCGCAACAAGTTGCTCGCGTTTGTGGCGGGCGTTATGCACCAGCAGGGGTAGCTCATGGAACCTGACAGAATCTACTTCAAGGATAACCCTTGGCCAGAGGGGCATCCAATTAAGACGTTCTCATGGTCGGCAAAAGAGGTGGATGGCGATGTATGGTTCGATATACATCTTGAGTCTGCAGATTATTACTCTGAGCGCGACATAGAGGATGATGAAAATTTCGACTACTCATCGGATTGGGCGGCACCAATCGTCTGGGGAAATTATCACTCATGCAAGCTATCTTCCAACTATTGGCATGATGGTGGGTTCAAGGTATGTGCCGTCACAGAGTACACGCCGGAGTTCCTAGACGGTTTCGAGTTGGTAGTGGACCCGACCCCCGAAACCATAGAAGACTGGGATGATCTCGCATTTCACATATACCTGCTAGGCCATGATGCCGTTGGCAAGCACAGGATCAGGTTTGAGCGAGTCGGCAATTCCATGCAGTTCAAGGTTACGTGGTTGGGGGCGATCGCTCAGGCATATGTGGGAGACTACGAGTTCAAACACGAGTTTTCTGCTTTGGTGGCTGCAGCGGACTTTCCAGCTCTACCAAACAAGAGTGCATAACAAATTGCTGCACTCGGAAAATTACTCGCTGCGCTCCTAATTTTCCGGTGAGCAAAGCGTTATGTTTTAGGTGAATCGAGAATGCGGTGTTTTGTTTTCCTATATCTGTTAAGTTTTGCTTCTTATGGATCATCATGCGTTCAAAGTGATGAGCAAGTAACAGCATGGAGATCAAAATATGCTCACTTGTTTGATGTAAGTATGCAGATTAATAATAATTTATTCTCTGTTTATATAGATTTGCCAGTAACAATTGAAGAAAGAGCACTTCATTCTGTTTGGGTTGTCGTGGGCGATCTAAATGCCCCATTGATTGCTTTGCCAACAACAGTGTTTGAAGAAGATGGGAAGACAAGAGCTTGGTTCGTCGCTAAACCAATTGATAACGAAGAATATAAATTTATCATTAGTTACGGAACAGGTTGCAGTATTTCAATTGAAGTACCAGTTGAGTTTAAAGAAAAAACATAACAAGCGGCTGTTGTCGTGTCTTTGGCGCTGGCTAGGAGCACAATTTGCGACCATTTTACTTTCTAATACTTTCATTTTCATTATTTGCTACTGCTGACAAGTGGCCAGAACCGCTTTTGTCTTCAACCGTCAGTGAAGACTCATCGATAATAGTTAGGGTCACTCCTGGCAATGGCTTTTTTAAATTGGAATCGGAAATTAAAAATGCGGTTGCAGATGTGTATATCTGGAATGGTTCTAACGGATATGATTATTCTCGTAGTGTGATCTTATTGAACCCAGCTGCTCCATTGGACATATTTGTAGATGACGATGGTTATATTATTACCTTAGATAATTGGTATGAGACTGGATATGGCAAAGCGGTAGTGATTTATGACCAATCCGGAGATATTGTTAAATCATATGAGCTGACTGAGTTATTTCCAGATAGCGTTGAGTTCAACAAACTCTCAAGGTCGGTATCTTCATTACATTGTCGCTGTCGGGAATTGGACGCCGAGTTTAATTATGGGTACTTTTACGTGCCGCATATGCTCGGTGGCAGCTTCAGATTTGATTATAAAAAAGGCAAATATGACCGCATTATGCCAAATGAACGTTGTAAAAATGGTAGCTAACAATCGCCATTAAAAACGCGCCCTTTGGGCGCTCGACTCGCAACACGTTGCTCGCGCTTGTGGCGGGCGTTAGCCATTATCGAGAATTATGATGAAGTACTTACATCTGCTTTTTGTTTTAACGATTTTCAGTTCTGAGTTATTAGCTTGCTCTTTTGCAAGTTGGGAGCCTTTTGAGCCGACACTTGAACGCTGGAAGCAAAATCCTGGTCCAGCTCAACTTGATAAAGCTAGCGGAGGTGAGTATTGGGAAAGTGCTCCAGCACCAGTTGTTTTAGTCTCAGAGATTGTACGTGCCACCTATAAATCTGGAGAGCCTTGTAGTGATGCCGGATTAATTCTACTCGATGTTACTTTGCCGGATGATTCAAGCTACCGTATAGAAGAGTTTGGTGTTTACTTGAGGATACAGAGTGGCTCAACTCCAGACCTTATTTTTCCTGACATTCCAGTTATTGGAAGAATCGAGGGTAGAAAAATGACATTGTTATTTCCCTGGCTTGATTCTCATCCTTCTAGGCAATATCCGCTAGATTTGGTTTTAGAAGCAACTTTAGTTACAAATGGTCTTAACATTGGCAAACCAACAGTTTTCCACATCAAGCAAGATAATAGCTAACCAGCGCAGCCACAAACGGCCACTGCGTGTCCTGAACCTTAACCGCTGCGCGGGTTTCGGCCTGTGTTGCGAGCGTCATGTTTTAAGGGAAATAATATGGATGTAATCTTCGACCTAGAAAAAGATAGTACTGATTGGGCCTCTGAAATAAATACTGAGCTCCAATCATCATTTCCAAAGTTCTTTGCAGCGAGTCCTCATATCGGCACATCAGAATGATGGGCTTCGTTGTCGCCGGATATCTCAAAGGGCAAAATTACGCACGTTGGTCCGGTTGTAGAAGATGGCCAGCTTTACGACATAGTTGCAATCGAGCCTTTGGATGAAGATCTAAATGGTGCTCAACCTGGCGCAATCGGACAACCTGAGTTTTCTCTGGCAAGAGAGGATTATTGGCTCTCTGACAGTGTTCGTGAAGGTAAATTTGTTCAGATTGAGTCTGTAACGTTGTTGCCTACTGGTGAGCTGGATGAGCATTCAATCTACATCGAGACAAAGGTGTCGGTGTGGTAAAACATAACAATCCGCGTCATTCGGGGCCTGCGGCTCTTGCGCCGCTCACAAGTTCGCACGCATGCGCAGGGCGTTAATATCCGCTAATCGCACAAATCAGCCATTTAACTATTCCGTCTTTTCTTTAAACTCGCACAAATCTTCAATAATACAGCTGCCGCAGCGCGGTTTGCGCGCTACGCAGGTGTAACGGCCGTGCAGGATTAGCCAGTGGTGTACGTCGAGCTTAAACTCGTCTGGCACCACTTTAAGCAATTTGTGTTCTACCTCGTCGACATTTTTACCTGGCGCCAGTTTAGTGCGGTTGGATACGCGGAAAATATGTGTATCTACGGCTATGGTAGGCCAGCGAAAGGCGGTGTTTAGCACCACATTGGCGGTTTTGCGGCCAACGCCGGGGAGGGCTTCTAAGGCTTCACGACTTTCCGGCACTTCGCCGCCGTGTTGTTCTACCAGAATACGGCAGGTTTTAATGACGTTTTCGGCTTTGGTATTAAACAGGCCAATGGTTTTAATGTAGTGCTTTACGCCGTCAACGCCTAAATCCAGCATTGCCTGTGGGGTGCGTGCTGCCGGAAAAAAATGTTTAGTAGCTTTATTTACCCCTACATCGGTGGCCTGAGCGGATAACAGCACGGCTATCAGTAGCTCGAAAGGCGAGCTGTATTCCAGCTCGGTAGTGGGTTTTGGGTTAGCTGCGCGCAGGCGGCTGAGTATTTCTATGCGTTTTTGTTTATTCATCTGTTTTTTTACTGCGCAGCGCCGGTAACACGGGCTCGGGCGATACTGCCTTTTTCCACCGCCTGGCGTTGTTTAAGTTTATTATCAATAACGTTTTTCAGTGCAATCAGCAGCCCCATACCAAGGAATGCTCCGGGTGGCAGCATAGCCAGCAGAAAATGACTGTCGGCGTGGAATACTTCTATCCGTAATGCTTTGGCCCAATCACCCAGTAATAAGTCGGCACCGTCAAACAAGGTGCCCTGGCCGAGTACTTCGCGCATGGCGCCCAGTACCAGCAATACCAGCATAAAACCTAAGCCCATCATAATGGCGTCAATGGCAGAGGGTAGCACCGGGTTTTTTGAGGCAAAGGCTTCAGCCCGGCCGATAATGGCGCAGTTAGTGACAATTAATGGAATAAAAATACCTAAAGACAGGTACAAGTCATAGGTATAGGCATTCATCAGCAATTGTACGGCGGTAACCAGGCTGGCAATAATTAATACAAATACCGGAATGCGAATTTCGCTGGCAACATGGTTACGCACTAAAGATACCGCGATATTGGAACCCAGGAGCACCAGTAATGTTGCTGCCCCCAGCCCCAGCGCATTGGTAACGGTGGCGGTAACGGCCAGCAGCGGGCACAGGCCCAGCAGCTGCACCAGGCCGGGGTTGTTTTTCCATAAACCCTGCAGGGTTAGTTCTTTAAACTGACTCATTGTAGCCTCGTTATAGAGCGCAGTTGGCTGGTATAGCGGCCAGTTCAGGCTGTTGCTGTATCAGTAAGGCAGCATTGCGTACCGCCTGTACTACCGCGCGCGGTGTAATCGTGGCGCCGGTAAACTGATCAAAGTCGCCGCCATCTTTGCGTACTGCCCATTTGCCGGCATTGTCGTTTGTTACTGCTTTACCGCTAAAACTGAAAATCCATGGTGAGCGGCGGGCTTCTATTTTGTCGCCAAGGCCTGGTGTTTCCTGGTGGTTAAGTACGCGGCTGCCTAAAATAGTGCCATCCGGCGTTAACGCGACGATTAAATCAATATTACCGCTGTAGCCATTTGGCGCTGTGGTTTCGACAATAAAGCCTGCCAGCTCGCCATTCTGGCGCCAGCGATATACTGCCTGTGGGGTAGTGCGGCCCAGCAATGCTTCATTAGTTACCTGCACGCAACCCTGCAATAACGACTGGCTGGCGTCTACCCCCGGTAATACTTCAGACAAAATAGCCAGCTTGCTGGCCAGCAGCTGTTCACTGATACGGGGAGCAGTTTGCTGGTTTACCAGGCTGAGTATGGCGACACAAAACACAGCTGCTGCACCAAGCGCCAGGGCATTTTTACTGATAGCTCGGATCATTTTAGTTCGCTCCGTGGCCGGTGGCCATAAGTACGGGGCCGGGTGTAGTAGTCTATTAATGGCACCGCCATATTAGCCAGTAATACAGCAAAGGCGTAGGCGTCGGGGTAGCCACCAAAATTACGGATTAAAAACACCAGCAAGCCAATCAGAGCGCCGTATACCAAACGGCCTTTGTTGGTTGTAGAGGCCGAAACAGGATCGGTTGCAATAAAAAACGCTGCCAGCATAGTACCGCCACTAAACAAATGAAACAGCGGCCCGGCAACGGTGTCTGGTGCAGCCAGAGTAGCAATGGCAGATAATACAAACAGGCTGCCGATAACGGCCAGCGGAATACGCCAACTGATCACTTTTTGCTGAATAAGTAATAAGCCGCCAGCCAGATAGGCCAGGTTTACCCATAACCAGCCGGTACCGGCGAAAGTAAAAAATACCGGCCGGTTCAGGCTTTCATCCAGTGTCAGGCCCCGGCCCAGATCAGTGCGTAGGGTGTCCAGCGGCGTGGCCATGGTTATACCATCTATATTGGCTTGTAGCTGGCTGAGGCTGAAACCACTGCAGCTGTAGTGCGTAAAAATACTGCAGACAGCGTCCAGCGGGGTTAAATCAACACTTTGCAGTGACAACGGTGGCAGCCACTGTGTCATTTGCAGCGGAAACGACACCAGCAGCAGCACATAAGCAGCCATAGCGGGGTTAAACAGATTATTACCCAGGCCGCCATACAACTGCTTAACCATAATAATGGCAAAGGCGGTGCCTATAACAATAATCCACCAGGGCGCATAAGGTGGTATGGCTATCGCCAGCAATACTGCGGTAAGCAGGGCGCTGTTGTCTTTAAGGCGCGGCAGTACGGCTTTGCCACGTAATTTTAATACCAGGGCTTCACTTACCCAGGCCGTAACGATTGCCAGCACTAACTGGACAAGTACACCATAGCCAAATAATACCGCCTGCACGGCGATGCCGGGTAAACAGGCCAGAGCCACCAGCCGCATGATATGTGCCGTGCTGCGCTGGTTATGCTGGTGGGGTGAGCTGGCGATTTTAAAACTCATGAGTTCTCACTGTCGGCTTGTTTACGTGCTTTGGCGCGGGCCAGTGCTGCGGTAATGGCCGCTTTGCGCGGATCTTCTGTCACAACAGCATCTGGTTCAGGTGTGACTGGTGTACTGGCTGCAGTTTGCTCTGTAGCTTCAGCATTGGCTTGCTTTTTAGCTTTGGCACGGGCCAGTGCGGCGGCGACTGCCGCTTTACGCGGATCTTCTGCTGCAGTAACAACATCAGATCCTGCGGCTGGTTTATTTGCAGTACTGGCAGTAGCCGGTACTGCACCGGTTTCATGTTCAGTTTGCGCCTGTTGCTTAGCTTTAGCACGGGCAATGGCGGCTGCAATAGCTGCTTTACGTGGATCCGCCTCTGTTGATACTTCAGCCTGGGGGCTTTTTTCTGTATTAGGCGCTGGCGTTAGTTGCTGTTCTGTCGCGTCTTGCTCTGCGGCCTGGGCTGCTTTTTTCGCCTGGGCGCGGGCAATAGCTGCAGCTACGGCGGCGGCTTTGCTGTTGGTCGTCGCGGTTGTAGCAGTTTGCTCTGTTGGCTCACTGTGTTGTTCAGTAGCCTGTTGCTGGGCTTTCTGCTGCTCTGCTTTTTGTTGCTGGTGCTCACGCGCCTGCTGTTTTTTCAGCTCGCGCTCGGCCAGAATTTGCTCTTTACTGCGCTCCTCTGCTGGTGCCGCCTGGGCCTGTTTTGCTTTAATACGCGCCAGGGCGTCGGCCACAGCGGTATTGGCACCACTGGCCAGCTGCTGTTGCTGGCGTGCGGCAGCCAGTTGCTGGTTGCGTTGCAGCCGTTCTTGTTTTTCTTGCTCTAACCTGGCATTGCGGGTTTCAAACCGGGCTTTGGCCTGTTCGGCTTTTAACGCTTCGCGCTGCTGCTCACGAATATCGGCTTTGGCTACCCGGTAATATTGCACCAGAGGAATTTCACTCGGGCAAACATAAGCACAGGCACCACATTCAATGCAGTCGGCCAGGTTATATTCTTGCAGTTTATCGCTGTCTTTGGCTTTGCTGTACCATAACAACTGTTGTGGCAATAAGCTGGCCGGGCAGGCGTCGGCACAGGCACTGCAGCGAATACAGTCCATTTCTGTGCTGGCTGCCGGTAGCTCCTGTGCTGTGGGGGCTAGTATACAGTTGGTGGTTTTAACCACTGGCACACTTAAATCGGGCAGGGTAAAGCCCATCATCGGCCCGCCCATAATAACCCGTTGTTGTGGCTGGCTTTGAAAGCCGCAGGCATCAAGTAAGGCAGACACCGGTGTACCCAGCAACGCCAGCACATTTTGTGGCTGGTTTAAGGTATCGCCCGCAACGGTAACAATGCGGGACAGCAGTGGGTGATCGTCCAGCACCGCCTGGGCAATGGCAAAAGCGGTACCGACATTTTGCATAACGATGCCGATATCGGCAGGGCGGCGGCCATTGGGTACTTCTTTATTGGTTAGCAGCTGAATAAGCTGTTTTTCACCACCAGACGGATATTTAGTCGGCACTAGGCGTACATAGTAGTGCTCGCGCTGGCTGCAGGCGGCCATCATGGCTGCAGCGGCTATAGGTTTATCATCTTCAATGCCAATTAATACCGCTTTGGGGTTAAGCAGGCGGCACAGAATATCAATGCCCTTAACAATGGTGGTAGCGGCTTCCTGCATCAGTAAATCATCGGCACTGATATAGGGTTCGCATTCAACGGCGTTAATAATCAGATAATCTACCGGCTGGGTAAGGCCGGCTTTAATATGGGTAGGAAAACCGGCGCCGCCCATTCCGGCTATACCGCTGTCCTGAATACGGCTAAGCAGCGTCATATTGTCGCAGGTTAAAAAATTAAGCGGCTCGCGCTGGCGCCATTCGTCCAGGCCGTCGGGTTCCAGTACCAGGGTAAGTTCCGGCAATGCTGACGGGTGCGGGCTGGTATGAGGCGTTATGCTCAGCACTGTGCCGGAGGTAGGCGCATGTACCGGCACCGCCATAGAGTTTTCTGCACTGGTAAGCTGCTGGCCTTTTAGTACCCGCTCACCTACCCGTACCAGCAACTGGCCAGCCACGCCTATATGCTGGCGCAGCGGCAGATACAGCCGGTCAGGTATCGGTAATACGGCAATCGGCTTTTGATTGGTTTGCTCTTTGCGGCCCGGCGGATGAATGCCGCCATGGAAGTCCCACAGCTTACCGGCCTGAATTTGCTGAAATAAACCTGGCATGGCGTTACTACTCCACCATCCGAACCGGAATTGCCGCTAAATCCCACTTCCAACGCTCTGGCGTGGTGGCAACCGGTATCATATCTATACAATCTACCGGGCAGGGGGCAACACAGAGATCACAACCTGTGCATTCGTCTGCCAGTACTGTGTGCATCAGTTTGGATGCGCCGACAATGGCATCAACCGGGCACGCCTGAATACATTTGGTACAGCCTATACATTCATCTTCACGGATATAAGCAACCCGTTTTACGTTTTCGGTTTGCGCTTCGTTCAGCGGTTTGGCTTCAACGCCCATTAAATCAGCCAGTTTACGGATAGTGGCTTCGCCGCCCGGTGGGCATTTGTTAATGTCATCGCCGTTGGCGATAGCCTCAGCATAAGGCCGGCAGCCGGGATAACCGCACTGGCCGCACTGGGTTTGCGGTAATACGTCGTCAATCTGTTCCACCAGCGGGTCGCTTTCTACTTTAAAGCGAATGGCAGCGTAACCCAGCACAGCACCGAATATCAGCGCCAAGGTACCTAAAGCAATCAGGGCAGTTAATAAACTCATCAGACTTTTACCAGGCCGGTAAAGCCCATAAAGGCCAGCGACATTAAGCCGGCTGTTATCATGGCAATAGCAGCGCCTTTAAAGGGTACAGGTACATCGGCAGCCGCCAGGCGCTCACGCATAGCAGCAAACAGGATTAATACCAAAGAGAAACCGGCCGCTGCGCCAAAGCCATAAATAACAGAATTAATAAAGTTATGCCGCTCGTTCACGTTTAACAGGGCCACGCCAAGCACCGCGCAGTTGGTGGTAATAAGTGGCAGAAAAATACCCAGCAAACGATACAGCGTGGGGCTGGTTTTGTGCACAACCATTTCAGTAAACTGTACCACTACCGCTATAACCAGAATAAATGCCAGCGTGCGCAAATAAAGTAAATCCAGCGGCGCCAGCAGGTAGTGATCAACCAGATAACTGCACAACGATGCCAGGGTAAGCACAAAGGTAGTAGCCAGCGACATACCAATAGCTGTTTCCAGTTTGCCGGATACGCCCATAAAAGGGCACAGGCCAAGAAACTTAACCAGTACAAAGTTATTGACCAGCACAGTACTGATTAACAACAGCAAAAATTCAGTCATTGTATCGCTCAGGCAAAAATCAGGCGCATATTATGCTATTAAGCAGCTTGTGACACAACCGGACAAAGCATAAGGACTTGGCGGCTGCTATTTGTACAACGCCGCCGTTATGGTATTAGATTGGTGAGGGTTTACCGATGTAATACCCCTGATTGCCGTCAATAAACAGAGATTCCAGCATATGTTTTTCTTCCTGGGTTTCAACGCTTTCCGCAAAAACACCGACACCGATACGGTGGGCCAGGTCGATCATCAGCCGCATAAAGTACTGGTTGTTTTTATCATCATTAATATGGCGGGTGTAGCTGCCGTCCATTTTGACGTAATCGGGTTTAAGATCACGGAAAAACTTAAATGAGGTGATACCCACACCAAATTTTTCCACTGTGACACGGGCACCGGCGCGGTGCACCATATCAATAAAGCGTTTGCTGGTTTTCAGGTTTTGCTGCAAACCAAATTCAGTAACTTCAAATATCAGTTTGGCAGCGATATGGGCATCTTTTAATAACCGTCGCTCCAGCCAGATAATAAACTGGTCATCATGCACACAGCGGGCTGAAAGGTTTAAACCAAAATATTGATCCTGCAGGTTTTTATTTTTAATAGTGGTTAATGCCGTTTCAATGATCAGCCGGTCTACCTGTACTATTCGGTCTAGTTTTTCTGCCATGGCTAAAAACGAGGCCGTAGGCAGCACCTGGTTTTCCTGGGTTTTAAAGCGCACCAGAATTTCTGAGTAAGCTTTAGCTGAGCGGTTAGCCGGTTGAATAAGTTGCACCAGTAAGGCGATGCGGTGGTTGGTTAGCACATCATCAATAACATTACGCCAGTTCTGGTTACCGTAACTGCCATTGGTCATATCTAAACCGGATGATTCTTTTTGCAGGTGCCAGGCATTAGGCTGTTTGGTTTGCGCCAGGCTGATAGAGGTATCGGCTACTGCCAGCAGCTCACCCAGTGCTTTACCTGACTCATAGCTGACCAGGCCGGAATAGGCTACTGAATCCAGCTCGGCCATTTTTTGATATTCGTTCAGCCTGCTTTGCAGCTGCAGGGCAAAGTTTTCCGCTTCTTTGGGCGTGACTCTGGGCAACAAAATGCCAAAGTCTGAGCTGTTAAGCCGGTAAACGCGGTTGTCTTTATAATTGTCTGCCAGTTTTTTAACGATATTGGCTACTTCACGGATATAGCTGTCGCCTTCCTGGTAGCCACGGGTTTGGTTTAGAGCCTGTAGCTCAGTGCAGCGGGTAATAGCAAACACACCAAAATCGTGTTGCTCGTTCTGGCGGATATTTTCTTCGTAATATTGCACAAAGCGGTTACGGTTGGGCAAGTCGGTAACCGGATCTTTATAAGCCTCTTCAGCAATCTGATGTGCATTGTTGGTCATTTCGTTGTACTGGCTGCGGGTATAGTGCGCCAGCTTTTGTAACGCGACATTAATATCGGCAAATTCCGGTGGAATTTTATTCCAGTCGGGTTCGCTTTTTTGCGGGTCAACAATAAAGCGGTCAATTAACTCGTTTACCGCAGCAGTGGTGCGTTTATAGCTGCGGCTAATGCTGCTTTTGCTCATTAACACCGGCAACCAGCCAATAATAAAAGGCGTTAACGTAAGTAACAGCAATAATTGCAAGAATGCCTGCAACCGCTGGCTAACATCCAGCTGATAACTGATTTGGATATTTTGTTCCTGATTGCGTACTGTGTGCTGTTTAAATTCGCTGCCAAACAACCCCAGTATGGCAGTAGCAATAGCGGCATTATTATTATTCTGGTTTTGTTCATGCAGTACCGTGCCATCAAGCTGGCTGATACGTAAGCTTTTTAAAGCAAAGCTGCGATCGAGCTGGCGGCTGAGTATTTTGCCGTCACCGGTAAGGTGATGGCTGAGAATTTGTTCAATAACTGCGTTGGCATGTTGTTGATCGTTATCCAGTTGGTGTTGGGTATGCAGCACCAGAGCGGTTAGCGCAATAGCGGCTAATAAAAACGCAGACAGCAACTGGCTGATAAGCAAAGTACGGAATATTCTCATAAGCAATGACCACCAGATAAACTGTTTCCTTGTCCTAACGCTTAATATAGGTATAGGCAGGGGCAATAGAAAGCCAATTAAATCAAAAAAATAGTGGGAAATAAACAAATAGCGACAGACGCAGGGAAAACAGCAACTAGGTTTGGCTCCCCAGACTGGACTCGAACCAGTGACCTACGGATTAACAGTCCGCCGCTCTAACCAACTGAGCTACTAGGGAATAGAAGAATACACACTGAAATTGGCTCCCCAGACTGGACTCGAACCAGTGACCTACGGATTAACAGTCCGCCGCTCTAACCAACTGAGCTACTAGGGAAGGGTATAACCTGGTATGTTGTGTGCTGTTGGCTCCCCAGACTGGACTCGAACCAGTGACCTACGGATTAACAGTCCGCCGCTCTAACCAACTGAGCTACTAGGGAACAGCATTCAACGGGGCGCAATACTAATGCCAGCTATACCCTCTGTCAACACTTTGCCACAGGGATTTTCGCCAACTTGTATCACTTGCATAATGTTTAAACAAAGCGCTGCTTTTAACTGCAGTAATAGCGTAATACTTTAGCCATTAAACGCAGAAGACTGTTTACTGCCACACCAGTGTTGTCGGGTGCTGGCTGCACTTACCCACAGAAGCTGTGGATAAGTCTGTGAGTTGTATGCGGGTTTCGGTAGCTAAGGCTTGAATCTGTTGAGATGCAAGCAGGTCAAGTAAGTTGCGATGAATTTTTTAGTTCAATAAAAACAATGATATAGGTATTGTCGCAGTAAATTAAAGATCTGCAGCTAAATAAATAACTGGCACGAAATAAGCACGGCGGAATTGTGAACTATTTTGCTGTTTAGCAGATAATTTCAGCAAAATAAGCCTGCGCAAGCAGCAAAATCAGGGAAATTAACATGGCTGTAGCGGCTGCTTTTCTCTACAATAGCAGCATGCCGGTTAAAAGCAGTAATTATGACTACCTCTTCCCGTGTTAAACCTTCATTAATTCATGATGATATTAAAGCCACGCTGGTATCAATGACATTGCCCATGTTGGTGGGGATGATCACCTTAATGACGTTCAGCCTGGTCGATACCTTTTTTATCAGTATGCTTGGCACTGAACAACTGGCAGCGATCAGTTTTACTTTTCCTATCTCGTTTGCCCTTATCAGCCTGGTAATTGGCCTTAGTATCGGTACTTCTGCGGTAATTGCCAAAGCGCTGGGCGCCGGGCGTTTAACCGAAGCCCGCACCGATGGACAGGTAGCGTTGTGGTTGTCCGCTATTTTGGTAGCGTTGCTGGCAATACCGGGATATCTGTTTACCGATACCTTATTTGGGTTGCTTGGCGCCAGCGATACAATTTTAGTGTATATCCGCCAGTATATGGATGTCTGGTTTGCCGGTGCTGTGCTGCTGGCGTTACCTATGGTAGGTAATGCGGTGTTACGTGCCGCCGGTGATACCAAAACGCCCAGCATTATTATGGCATGCTCCGGGCTGGTAAATGCAGTGCTGGATCCTGTGCTGATTTTTGGCCTGGGGCCAGTACCGGCGCTGGGTATGCAGGGCGCAGCAATAGCAACTTTGGTTTCCTGGGTGTTTGGCTCGGTGCTGATTATTCATTTATTGGTTAAACGCGATCTAATCAGTACCAGTTGGATCAGTGCCACAGTGTTAAATCAGGCATGCCGTAAAATTTTGCGTATCGGCTTACCGGCTGCCGGTGCCAATATGTTAACGCCACTGGCGATGGCCGTGTTAACAGCAATATTAGCCAATTATGGCGCCTCGGCCGTGGCAGCTTTTGGTGTTGGCGCCCGGATTGAAAGCATAGCCTGTTTAGTGGTATTGGCGCTGTCGATGACATTACCGCCTTTTGTCAGCCAGAATTATGGCGCGGGTTTGTTGGGGCGGGTGCAGCAGGCTTACCGCTTATGCGGCCGCTTTGTGCTGTTATGGCAGTTTGGGATTTATCTGCTGCTGGCGGTGTTGGCCGTGCCGCTTGCCAGGCTATTTAGCAGTGAGCCGGAAGTGGTAAGTATTATCTGCCAGTTTATCTGGATAGTGCCGCTGGCATACGGCCTGCAGGGTATTACCATTTTAACCAATTCGTCTTTTAATGCTCTGCATCAGCCGGGCAGTGCGCTGTTGTTAAGTTTGATACGGTTATTTGTGTTTTATGTGCCACTGGCCTGGCTTGGCGGTAAACTCTATGGCGTTACCGGCTTGTTTATTGGCTGTGTAGTCGCAAATATATGTACTGCCGCACTGGCCTGGTGTTGGTTTAACCGGGCAATACAGCGTTCACAGCAGGAGATCACCACATGACACGTGCCTTTGAGCTGGTATCACAATACCAACCCGCCGGCGATCAGCCAGAAGCGATTAATAAACTGGTTGAGGGTTTGGAAGCCGGTCTGGCTCACCAGACATTACTCGGCGTTACCGGCTCAGGTAAAACCTTTACCATGGCTAATGTTATTGCACGGGTAGATCGGCCAACACTGATTATGGCGCACAATAAAACGCTGGCGGCGCAGCTTTACGGTGAGATGAAAGAGTTCTTCCCGCATAATGCGGTAGAGTACTTTGTGTCATATTACGACTACTACCAGCCCGAAGCCTACGTGCCTTCTACCGATACGTTTATTGAAAAAGATGCTTCGATCAATGAACACATCGAGCAAATGCGCTTATCGGCAACCAAAGCGCTGATGGAGCGGCGCGATGTGGTGATTATTGCTTCCGTTTCTGCTATTTACGGCCTTGGCGATCCGGAATCCTATATGAAAATGCTGCTGCATTTAAAAGTAGGCGACATTGTTGATCAGCGCTTTATTTTACGCCGCCTGGCCGAGTTGCAGTACAGCCGTAATGACATTGAGTTTCAGCGTGCTACGTACCGGGTAAGGGGCGATGTGATTGATATTTTTCCGGCCGAATCGGACGATATCGCCGTAAGAGTAGAGCTGTTTGACGAAGAAATAGAGCGCATCAGTATTTTTGACCCGTTAACCGGCTCGGTAGAAAAAGTGGTTACCCGCTATACCGTTTACCCGAAAACGCACTACGTTACGCCGCGGGAAAAAATACTGGCAGCGGTAGATGAAATTAAAGTTGAGCTAAAGCAGCGGCGCGATGAGCTGCTGACCAATAACAAGCTGGTAGAAGAGCAGCGTTTAAGCCAGCGCACCCTGTTTGATATTGAAATGATGGTAGAGCTGGGTTACTGCTCGGGCATTGAAAACTACTCGCGCTATTTATCCGGCCGCGCCAACGGCGAGCCACCGCCAACGCTGCTGGACTATTTCCCGGCCGACGGCCTGATGTTTATTGATGAGTCGCACGTTACGGTGTCGCAAATTGGCGCTATGTATAAAGGTGACCGTTCACGCAAAGAAAACCTGGTTAACTATGGCTTTCGTTTACCGTCGGCGCTGGATAACCGGCCGCTGAAATTTGATGAATTTGAAGCCATAGCGCCACAGCGTATTTATGTATCAGCAACGCCAGCTGCGTATGAGCTGGAGCAATCTGCCGGTGAAGTGGTCGAGCAGGTAGTAAGGCCTACCGGCCTGGTCGATCCGTTGATTGAGATCCGCCCGGTAGCAACACAGGTGGATGATTTACTGTCGGAAGCTTTTATCCGCGCTGAGCGTAAAGAGCGGGTGCTGGTTACTACGCTCACGAAAAAAATGGCCGAGGATTTAACCGATTACCTGAACGAGCATGGCGTTAAAGTACGTTACCTGCACTCGGATATTGATACCGTAGAGCGCATGGAGATTATCCGCGATTTACGCCTGGGCGTATTCGATGTACTGGTGGGTATTAACCTGCTGCGTGAAGGGCTGGATATTCCGGAAGTGTCGCTGGTGGCAATACTGGATGCCGATAAAGAAGGCTTTTTGCGTTCAGATCGCTCGCTTATTCAAACTATAGGCCGGGCGGCACGTAACCTTGACGGCCGGGCCATTCTGTACGCTGATCGTATTACCGGCTCAATGCAGCGGGCGATAAGTGAAACCGAGCGGCGTCGTACCAAACAGCAGCAATTTAACCTCGAGCATGGTATTTTACCTACTGCTATTAAAAAGAAAATTGCTGATGTTATGGACTTAGGCCAGGATGCCAGCCCGGCGCTGCCGATGGTGGCAGAAAAAGTGCGTCTGGTTAAAGGTAAAACCCCTTATCAGGTAGAGGCAGAAATTAAGCAACTGGAGCAAAAAATGTTGCAGCATGCCCGTGATCTTGAATTTGAGCAGGCTGCCCAGCTACGCGATAAAGTGCATATGCTAAAGCAAGCATTGCTGGAAATCTAATCACGCTGCTGTTGATTTGTACAATTGCAATATTCTGTTGCAAAACAGCAGCTTCAAAGCTACTTAGGTTCATTGATTGTTCAGCCATCACTGATAGTATGCGCGCGGGTTAATGCTTTGTACCTAACCCCGTGCATTTAATCAGGAAGGACAATTATGAAACGTACATTATTAGCTTCTTTTATCGCCGCTTTTTCTGTTTCTGCGATGGCAAACACCTACCAGCACCAGTCTGATGCCCGTTTTGGCTGGGGAGATGTCGATAACGGCGAAGTACAAAACTGGTCAGTACGGCATCAATTTTATTTAACGCCGGTAAGCTACGGTACAGTACCTTATGCTGAAGCGGCGTTTATCAACCGTAATGCCAGTGTGCATGCGGGCTACAGCTACAGCAATGTAGATTACCCGGATGAGCCTGACTACAGCATCAGCGGCTGGCAAGTGGGTGGTGTGTATCAGGATATGGCGCATAACTTTTATGCAGCGCTTAATGTGAACGAATTTAACAGCTCTGATGATCGCATAATTGAAGCCAGCCTGGGTTATTTTGTCAGCGGCGACTGGCTGGTAAAACTGGATACACGCCAAACCCGGCCGGACGGTGAGGGTAGCTATACCGAATACGGCGTGAGCACGAAAAAATTACTGGCATTGGAAAACGGCAATTTTATTAATATCGAAGCCCGTTATATGGATCTGAAAAAACAGGATGGAGCAGAATATGGTGTGGCTGCCGATTACTATTTTGGCCGCAATATTTCGTTAGGTCTGGCTTATAACTGGTTGTCAGATGACGTAGTCAATGCCGATAAAGACAGTGTTACGGTGCGCGGCAGTTGGTATTTACAGCCGAATCTGGCTTTGCATGCGGCAGTAACGTTTGATGATTTCCTGACCGATGACGATGTATACATGCTCGGTGCCAGCTACCGTTTCTGATTAATATCAGCCAGGCTGATGCTAACCCGCCCCAGGGGCGGGTTTTTTCATGGTACAAGCGCAAAATATGCTGTGAGCCGGCTGATTTTAATGTTAAATACAACGTTCCGGCCAGACTTGGCTACGCTTTAACAGCACCTTTATTTATTACTGTTTCAGGATGATACCTATGCTGCACTTACGGCCGCTTGTTTTTCTGTCAATATCCGCTGTATTTTTGCTTGGCGCTTGTTCAAAAGCTGAACCTGAATCCAGCCCGCCACAGGCAAGGCCAGTAAAGTTGCATCAGGTAACGGCTGATGCCAGCGGCGCTGTAAGGCAGTTTCCGGCGGTGGTTGCACCAACAGAACGTGCCAGTTTAACCTTTCGTGTTAGTGGTAAACTGGTACAACTGGCAGCCAGGCCGGGCCAGGCTGTTGAAAAAGGCCAGTTGCTGGCCAGGCTGGACGATACCGATTTTAAACTAAAACTGGATCAGGCCCGTGCCCGTTTTGAGCTGTCGCAAACCCAGTTTACCCGCTCTGAGCAGCTAATAAGCCAAAAGCTGGTGTCTCAGGCGGTATTTGATGAAGCCAAAGCCCAGTTACAGGTAGCGCAGGCCGATTTATCCACGGCAGAAACTGCCCTCAGCTACACCCGGCTGGAGGCACCTTTTGCCGGTAATATTTCCCGCCTACTGGTTGAAAACCACGAGAATGTTGCGGCGCAGCAGGCCATTATGGAACTGCAGGTACGTGATCAGGTAGATGTGGTGATCCAGGTGCCGGAAGATGTGATATCCAACGTGCGTAAAGATTTTGACTACCAGCCCGAAGTGGTATTCGACTCGCACCCGTTGTACCGCTACCGTGCCCGTATCCGTGAGTGGGATACCCAGGCCGATCCTGCCACCAATAGTTTTAAAGTGGTGTTTAGTATGCCCACGCCAACCGATTTTAATGTGCTGTCGGGTATGACTGCCAATGTTATTGCCGAAGTTAGTAAAATCAGCAATGTGTATATTGATGCCTTGTTTATTCCGGCTACCGCTATTTTTATGCCCGGCAGTGAGCCGCTGGCTTCACAGCAAAGCTATGTCTGGGTTTATAACAACGACAGTGGCACGGTGAGCAAACGTGCGGTTACCGTTAGCAGCTTAACCAGTGCCGGTGCGGCGATAACATCTGGTCTGGCAGCAGGCGAGCAGGTGGTTATTGCCGGGGTACAGCAGTTAACTGAAGGCCAGCAGGTCAGGCCCTGGGTGCGTGAGCGGGGGCTGTAAGTATGGATCTGGCGCGCTATTTTATTCAGTACCGCACATCATCCTGGCTGTTTGCCGCTATTTTATTGTTTGGTGGCATAGTGTCATATCTGGGGTTAGGGCGGCTGGAAGATCCACAATTTACGTTAAAACAGGCGTTAATTATTACCCAGTATCCCGGTGCTTCACCACTGCAGGTTGAAGAAGAGGTAACTTACCCGCTGGAGAATGCCATTCAGCAATTACCTTATGTCAATCATGTTACGTCAGTTTCTACTGCGGGCTTGTCGCAGCTGATGGTAGAAATGAAAGACACCTACCGCGCTAGAGAATTAAAACAAATCTGGGATGAGTTACGCCACAAAGTTAATGATTTGCAGCCACAATTACCGCCCGGTGTGCAAACACCACAGGTAAAAGATGACTTTGGTGATGTATATGGCATTTTATATGCTGTTACCGGTGAGGGGTACGGCGATGATGAATTGCGCGACTACGTGGACTTTTTACGCCGGGAGTTGGTGCTGGTACCCAGCGTAGGCAAAGTCGCGGTAGGTGGTGTACAGCAGGAGCAGGTTATTGTTGAAATTTCCCGCCCGCGTTTAACAGCGTTAGGGATAGCGCCGCAAACCTTATCGGCCTTGCTGCAAAGCCAGAATATGGTGGCCAATGCCGGTTCAATTAAAGTCGGGCCGGACCGGCTGCGTATTTATCCTACCGGTGAATTTCAGTCGGTGGCTGAGCTGGAAAACCTGATTATCAGCAGCCCGGATTCAAAGGAGCTGATTTATTTAGGTGACGTTGCCCGGGTGTACCGTGAAAATGCCGAAGTACCCAGCCAGTTGATCCGCTTTGCCGGCCAGAATGCACTAACACTGGGGGTATCGTTCTCGGGTGGGGTTAACGTAGTGGATGCCGGAGAACAAATTCAGCAACGCCTGGCCGAGCTTGAGTACAACAGGCCGGTAGGCATAGAGTTGCATACCATTTATAACCAGCCAGACGAAGTGGCCGGTTCGGTTAGCAGTTTTATTATTAATCTGGCAGAAGCGGTAGCCATTGTTATTGTGGTATTGCTGATTTTTATGGGGCTGCGCAGCGGCATTTTAATTGGCCTGATTTTGCTGCTTACGGTACTTGGCACCTTTATTTTTATGCGCCAGATGAATATTGAACTGCAACGTGTTTCGCTGGGCGCGCTGGTTATTGCGTTGGGTATGCTGGTTGATAACGCTATTGTTATTACCGAAGGCATTTTAATTGGTATGCAGCGGCGCTTAAAACTGGCTGATGCCGCCAGTTTAATTGTTAAGCAAACACAATGGCCGCTGCTGGGCGCCACCGTTATAGCTATTGCCGCCTTTGCGCCTATCGGATTGTCCAGCGATGCCACCGGCGAATTTGCCGGTAGTTTATTTTGGGTGTTACTGGTGTCGTTGTTATTAAGCTGGGTAACAGCAATTACGCTGACACCATTTTTTGCCAGTATGCTGTTTAAAGACAAACTGCAACAAAGCAGTGAACCTGAAGCGCTATATCAGGGGTTTATTTTTACGCTATACCGTAAGGTATTACATATAGCTTTGCGTTACCGGCTGGCAACCTATGGGTTAACCGTCAGCTTACTGGTGGTTGCTGTTATTGGTTTTGGTAAGGTAAAACAGGTGTTTTTTCCGCCGTCAAATACACCTATTTTTCTGGTAGATTTATGGCAACCCGAAGGCACAGATATTCGCCATTCGGCAGAAGACGCCGTGGCGCTGATGAATTATATCCGCAGCCTTGAAGGTGTCAGCCATGTTACCAGTACCAGTGGCCGCGGGGCCGATCGCTTTATGTTAACCTATCAGCCGGAAAAAAGCTTCGCTGCCTATAGCCAGCTTATTGTCAGAGCTGAAGAACGTGATCAGTTACCGGCCCTGATGCAACAAACCCGCAGTTATCTCACCGAGCAGTTACCCCGGTTGCAGTACAAGTTACTGCGGCTTGAAGTGGGGCCGTCAACACCGGCGAAAATAGAAGCCCGTTTTAGCGGTGCCGACCCGGACGTGCTGCGCCAGTTGGCAGAGCAGGCACAAAGTATTTTGCTGGCCGATGGCCGCGCAGTCAGTGTACGTGACAACTGGCGTGAGCGTACCAAGGTGATCCGGCCGCGCTTTAATGAAGCCATGGCACGCCGTGCCGGGATCAGTAAGCAGGATATTGATGATGTGTTGCTAAGCAGCATGTCGGGCCGCACGGTAGGTATATATCGTGACGGTACCCATTTGCTGCCGATAGTGGCCCGTTCGCCGTTGGCTGAACGGGATAACCTCGATGCCTTGTATGACTTACAGGTATACAGCAATAAACTGCAGCGTTATGTGCCGATAACCCAGGTTGTTACCGGTTTTGATCTGGTGTGGGAAGAAGCGCAGATCCAGCGGCGTGACCGTAAACGCACGATCACGGTAATGGCCGATCATGACAACTTATCTGATGATACTGCGGCAGCATTGCTGGGGCGGGTAAAAGCCAGCATTGAAGCGATTGAGCTGCCAACCGGTTACTTTCTTAACTGGGGTGGTGAGTATGAAGCCCAGCAAAAAGCGCAAAAGGCACTGTTCAGCTCACTGCCGCTGGGTTATCTGATGATGTTTGTCATTACCGTGCTGCTGTTTAACTCACTGCGCAGTGCTCTGGTGATATGGGCTTGTGTGCCACTGGCGATTATCGGTGTCAGTTTCGGTTTGTTATTACTGGGAGCGCCTTTTGGCTTTATTGCCCTGCTGGGCTTTTTAAGCTTATCGGGCATGCTGATTAAAAACTGTATTGTGCTGGTAGAGCAAATAAAGCTGGAACTGGAAGAGGGCAAGGCAGCGTTTAATGCGGTATTTGACAGTGCTGTTAGCCGGGTACGGCCGGTATCTATGGCGGCGATTACCACCATTTTAGGCATGTTACCGCTATTGGGTGATGATTTTTTTGCCAGCCTGGCTGTAGTCATTATGTTTGGTCTGGGTTTTGCAACGATACTGACATTGCTGTTTTTGCCAGTGCTGTACTGCAGCGTATTTAAAATAAAAACGATACAGGAATAATATGAACAGGTTTTTAGCTGTAGTGCTTGCCGGTAGCGTAGTGCTGCCATTTCAGTTACCGGCAGCAGACTGGTTGCCGCCCCTGCAGGCCTGGAGTGGCAAAAGCGAGGCGTTAGTAAAAACCCGCAATGCCCCCTGGGTTACCCCCGCCGAACTGACAGAGCTGACTGACAGCCCTGATTACAACGCTACTCTGGCTTATTTGCGTAAACTGGTAGACAGCTCAGAGTTACTTGAGCTGGAACAATTTGGCCTGAGTGCACAGGGCCGCCCCTTGTATCTGGTTAAAGCCAGTAAAGCATTACATAAAATTGCACAAAACCCGGAGCGGCCTTTGCTGTTGGTACAAGCCGGTATTCACAGCGGTGAGATTGATGGTAAAGATGCCGGCTTAATGCTACTGCGCGATATTACTCAGGGCGATAAAGCCCATTTACTGGCCGGTGCTGACTTATTATTTATTCCGGTATTGTCAGCAGACGGCCATGAACGGCGCTCGTTATATAACCGGATGAACCAGCGTGGCCCGTTACAGCAAGGCTGGCGCGCTACCGCACAAAACCTGAATTTAAACCGTGATTATGCCAAAGCTGATGCGCCCGAAATGCAGGCACTGCTGGGAGTTATAAACCGCTACCAGCCAGATTTGTATATTGATATTCATGTTACAGACGGCGAAGACTACCAGTACGACATTACCTATGGTTTTAACGAGCCTTTTGCTGCTTTAAGCCCTAATGGTGCCAGCTGGTTAGCCCGGGTATACCGCCCGGCAGTAAACGATGCGCTGGAGCAAGCCGGGCATATTCCAGGCCCGCTGGTGTTTGGCATTGACAGTAAAGACTTCAGCAAAGGGATCAGCGGCTGGACCGCCAGCCCGCGTTATTCTAACGGTTATGGCGATGCACGCCATTTACCGACAGTACTGGTAGAAAACCACAGCTTAAAACCTTACCGCCAGCGGGTGTTGGGCACCTATGTGCTGCTGGAACATAGCCTGCAATTGTTAAATGAGCAGGGTAAGGCGCTTATTCTGGCCCGCCAGGCTGACATACAGGCCAGGCCACGACGCATGGCGCTTAGCTATACGGCCAGTGAGCAGCCAGACTACATTGACTTTAAAGGTATCAGCTATCAGTTAAAGCAATCCGCTATCAGCGGTGATAGCTATGTTGCCTGGACAGGACAACCAACACTGTATGAAAAACTGCCGGTGTACTGGGATAAGGTTGCAGAAAACGAAATTATCATACCCAAAGCCTACTGGCTGCCACCTGAGCAGCATGCAGTGATAGAACGGCTGAAACTGCACGGTATTGCCGTAACGGTGCTGGATAAAGCACAAAAAGTTACCCTGCAGCAGCTTAGTGTTACGGCACACCAATTTGCAGCAAAGCCGTTTGAGGGCCGCTTTATGTTGCAGGACGCCAGTTTCAGCCGCAGCAACATCAGCCGTACGCTAGGGGCGGGCTGGGTAAAAGTAGATACCGATCAGCCGTTAGGCCGCCTGGCTGTTGCCTTGCTGGAGCCGGCCGCACCGGATTCATTCTTTAGCTGGGGCTTTTTCCCCGGTATCTTCGAGCGCACTGAATATTTTGAACCTTATGCCATAGAGCCATTGATTGAGCGCATGCTGGCACAGCAACCTGAACTGCAGCAACAGTTCGAGCAGGCTCTGGCTAAAAATGAAGAGCTTAAAAATAACCCGCGCGAGCGCTACAACTGGTTTTACCGGCAAATGCCGTTTTACGACAATCAGTACCTGAAATATCCGGTGCTGATACAACCCTGATAACAGCTTACATCACGTAAAGAGATAAATATGACATTACAAAAAACCTTTATAGTCTGGCTGACTGGCTTGGTTGTTGTTATCGCCGCTATTGTTATAGCACTTATCTCTGGCCGTGAAGCCGGTAAGCTAACAGAGCAACTTGAGCGCGAACGTCAGCAACTTGGCCGCGAGATTGTTGCGTTGCTAACGCTGACCGACAACCTGATGCAGGCACAGGTAAAAAGTAGCATGCGCTTGTTAAATCAACGTATTGCCGAAAGTGGGCCGGTAGATGTTGGTGCGCCGGTTGATGTCGCGGGGCGCAGCGTAAACGATTTGGTATTTAATGGCACAGGCCAGGCTAACCGTTTTGAACTGGTCGATGCCGTTACCGCTATTATGGGTGGCACGGCCACTTTATTCAGCCGCGACAATAACGACTTTGTGCGCATTTCCACTAATGTAATCACCAACAATAACAGGGCTATAGGCACTGTACTGGATCCTAACGGCCTGGCTATTGCTGCTATCCGCCGTGGCACGGCGTTTTATGGTGTGGTGGATATTTTAAGCAACCCTTTTGTAACCGGCTATGAGCCATTAAAAGATGGCAACAATAACGTGATTGGTATCAGCTACGTGGGCTACCGCGCTGATTTAGAAGCGTTAAACCGCATGGTGATGCAAAGCCGGTTATTAACGCAGGGCTTTGTAGCTATTGAAGATCGCAGCGGCAAAGTACGGGTGAACTCTGACAATATTGCCACGGATGCGGTACAGCAAATTCTGGCCGGGCAAAACGATGGTTGGCAGCAACAAACGCTGGAATTTAGCCCGTGGGGTTACAAAGTACACCTGGTATATTCCGAAACCGAAAGAAATAGCCTGGTATGGCAAACCTTGCGTTCACTAATTGCTTTAGTGGTGATATTTGGCATTTTGCTGATTGCGCTGGTGTTTTTTCTGACCCGCCGTGTGGTTATTCAACCGCTGAATAAAGTAAATGCGTCTTTGGCCAATATTGTTGAAGGTGAAGGCGACCTAACCGCCCGGCTTAACTTTGATCGTAAAGATGAAATAGGTACTATGGCCAGCGGCTTTGATGCGCTGCTGGACCGGGTGCGGCGCACTATTGTTGATGTGCAGCAGGTATCGGGCGGGCTTAAGCATTCTGCAGTGACCATGGAGCAGGCTGCTAAACAGGCACTGCATAAAATTACCCAGCAAACCCATGACACCACCGCTATTGCCAATGCCATAGAAGAAATGACTACCACCTCACACGCTGTTGCGACAGGGGCGTTGGATGCAGAAACCGCGACGCAGGAAGTAGCTGCACTGGCAGAGCAGGTTATGGAGGTTATTGAAAACACGGTAGCTAACTCACAGCAGCAAATGCGAGCAGTGGCAGAGTCTGAACAGGCGATAAACTCACTGACCAAAGCCAGCCAGGACATTGCCAAAGTGCTGGAAGTGATTAACAGTATTGCTGAGCAAACTAACCTGCTGGCACTTAATGCAGCTATTGAAGCGGCCAGAGCCGGAGAACAGGGCCGTGGTTTTAGCGTGGTAGCTGACGAAGTCAGGTCGCTGGCCGGCAGAACTCAGGCCTCTACCGGTGAAATAAAACAGATGATCTCCGGCTTGGAAAGCGGTGTAGCCTCTGTTGAAGAAATTAACAGCCGCTATAAGCTGACTGTAGCTGATAACGTTAAATTTGCCGAAGGTGCGCGTAATGCACTGCATGCTGTGCAATCGGCGGTAGATCAGATAAAAAGCCAGAATGCCGGTATCGCCAGCGCTGCTGAGCAGCAAAGCACAGTAGCAGAAAATATTAACCAGAAAACCCGGCAAATTAGGCAGTTGGCACAAGACAGTGCGCAGCAGTCTGAAATAGCGCAGCAAACCAGCACGGCATTAATGCAGCAATGCGAAACGCTGGTGGCTATTTTGTCTGAGTACCGGGTATAAATTTTATCTGGGCAGACAAAGTCTGCTAATAAGCGGCAGATTTGAAATAATCTGCTAGGGTTAACTTTGTTGCTTTAAAAACTACTTAGTTAACAATTCGCTTATGATTTTTTTTATTAAACCTGATGCCGGTGGTACCTGCTGATGGTTTGGTTGTTGTTTATACATATTTGCGCCCTGGTGATCTGGGCTGCTGCATTATTGATCTTACCGTTGCTGATCCACCATTCACAAACGCAATTGGCTGAAGCTGCCGGTACTGGCGATACGATAGACCGTTTATGGTTTACCCGTCTGGCCAGCCCGGTAGCGCTGCTGGCTATCGTGTCAGGAACGGCTATTTTTGCCGTTAGCCGTAATATTGACAGCTGGTTGTTAGTAAAGCTTACGCTGGTTAGCACTCTGGTGGTTTGCCATGTGCTGGCGGGCTTACTTATTTTATACCGTAAGCGGGAGCATGCGACGGCCATAGGTGTAAAATGCACCATCCTGTTTAGCGCTATTTTGCTGTTGTTGCTGGGTATTATTATTATAGTGCTGGTTAAACCCAGCCAGGAGAGCCTGTTATGGTTTCTCTGACATATCAAGGCGCAGGATCAGGGCTTAGCGTCTTGTTGCAACATGTCGTCGATGTTGACACCAACGGCGTATTCATACACCAGTCTGCCACCAAGATAGCCGGTTACAGTGATCAGCAAGCCACTGAGTACCGACAAATACAGCCCCTGAGGCAGAATAACACTGGCCGGGTCCGGCAGACGCAACAGCCAGTTCAGCGTAGCCAGCGACAGCAGCATTACTGCCAGGATGGCATGACACCAGGCCGTGATCAGCCGTCTGATCTGGCTTACCAGCAGCAAATCCATCAAACCTGCCAAACCTGCTATCCAGCCTCCGATTGCACCAACCCCGGCCAGCCACAGGCCAGCCCGGGCCCAGAACATATCGCTGCTGTACACAAAGGCCAGATCGGTGGCAATCAACCCAATCAGGGCGGCCACCGGGAAGTGAATAAGACCAGGGTGCAAAGGATGGCCAAAAATCATAATTTGGCTGGTGATGGGCTGCATCGACATAATACATCTCGGTTGAAGTTAAAAATTGATAAACAAAAACGGCATCAACCCAGTCTAGCAGCTGTTGGTGCAACTGGCCTGTTATTAAGCCTGACTGGTTGCTCAGGCCCCTTTTCCAGCCTGGACCCTAAAGGCCCGGCGGCTGCCGAAGTGGCGCTGTTATGGTGGGGCATGTTCGGTTTTGCCACGCTGATATTGCTGCTGGTAGCGCTACTGTGGTTTTACGCGATAAAACGCCGGGGTGATAACAGCCCGTCTGTGCGGCCAAATGCCTGGCTGTGCTGGGGCGGGCTGGCGTTGCCGCTGCTAAGCATTATGGCACTGTTGCTTATTGGCATTCCGGTTGGCCAGCGTATGTTACCGCTGGCTGACGACAACGCGCTAAAAATCGAAGTAACCGGCCATCAGTGGTACTGGCAGGTTTATTATCCCGGGCATGCCATTGAACTGACTGATGAGCTGCATATTCCGGTTAATACCCCGGTGTACCTGCAACTAACCAGCGCCGATGTGATCCACTCCTTTTGGGTGCCAAGGCTGGGAGTAAAGCTGGATATGCTGCCGGGGCGTACTAATGTACTGCGGCTTGAAGCGTCGGAAGCGGGTACTTACCGCGGCCAGTGCACTGAATATTGTGGGCTGGGCCATGCGCATATGCAGTTTAGTGTTATAGCACATGAGCAAGCGGCATTTGCCACCTGGCTAAAGGAGCACAGCACTGATGACTGACGCGAACAAAGCTACACCAATGGCGGCTGACATTAAGAAACTGGCGCAGATCTGGGCTAATTTGCCCGGCTGGGGCAGCCTAGCGGCAGTAAATCACAGCACCATTGGCCTGCGTTTTATGGTTACCGGCATGGTGTTTTTTCTGATCGGCGGTGTACTGGCAATGTTGCTCCGCACGCAGTTAGCCTTACCGGAACAAAGTATCCTTAGTGCTGATACTTACGGCCAGCTGTTTAGCATGCATGGCAGCGTAATGATGTTCTTATTTGCTATACCGGTACTGGAAGGGTTAGCTATATATCTGATCCCGAAAATGACCGGCAGCAGGGATTTATTGTTCCCGCGTATCAGTGCGCTGGGTTACTACTGCTACTTGTTTGGCGGCATTATTATTATGTTTAGCCTGCTATTGGGTATTGCGCCGGCGTCTGGCTGGTTTATGTATACGCCGCTTAGCAGCAGCGAATTTTCACCGGGGCCGGGCTCAGATTTCTGGTTGTTGGGTATTACTTTTGTCGAAATTTCTGCCATGGCGGCCGGTATTGAACTGACAGTGTCTATTTTGTGCAGCCGGGCCAAAGGCATGACACTAAGCCGGATGCCGCTGTTTTGCTGGTATATTCTGGTGATGGCGCTGATGATTGTGTTTGGTTTTCCGCCACTTATTCTTGCCAGTATTCTGCTGGAGCTGGAACGAGCTGCCGGTATGCCGTTTTTTACCGTGGCTGCGGGCGGCGATCCGCTGTTGTGGCAGCACTTGTTCTGGCTGTTCGGCCACCCTGAGGTGTATATCATTTTCCTGCCAGCGGCCGGTATTGTCTCAACTTTGATCCCGGTGTTCAGTGGCAGGCCAATTGTCGGTTATCGCTGGGTGGTAATCGGCATCATTCTCACCGGCTTTATCAGTTTTGGCCTTTGGGTACACCATATGTTTACGGTAGGTATTCCGCAGCTGGCGCAGGCCTTTTTTTCTGTTGCCAGTATGCTGGTAGCGGTGCCTACCGCTATTCAGGTATTTGCCTGGCTGGCAACGCTGTGGTACGGCAAGGTGGTGTTCCGGCTGCCGATGCTGTGGATCTGTGGCTTTCTGTTGATTTTTGTTTGTGGTGGTCTGACCGGTGTAATGCTGGCGCTGGTACCCTTTAACTGGCAGGTACACGACACCCATTTTGTGGTGGCACATATGCACTATGTACTGGTGGGAGGTATGTTTTTCCCGCTGATTGCCGGTTTGTATTACTGGTTACCTTTAGTGTCTGGCCGGATGCCGTCTGAGAAGATTGGCCGCTGGGGCTTTTGGCTGACATTCGGCGGTTTTAACCTGACATTTTTGCTGATGCATCTGACCGGCTTGCTGGGTATGCCGCGGCGGGTTTATACCTATGAAGCCGGGTTGGGCTGGGACTGGCTTAATCTGCTGTCGTCTGTTGGCAGCTTTATTATGGCAATTGGTGTGGCCATGGTGTTGCTGGATTTACTGCTGCATTTTTGGTTTGGCAAGCGCGCCAGCGCTAACCCCTGGCAGGCCGATACGCTGGAATGGGCACTGGATATGCCACCGGCGCAGTATAACTTTGCGTCGTTGCCGATCGTTACCAGCCGCCAGCCATTGTGGCACGACCCGGCGTTACCACAACGTATTGCTGCCGGGGAAGGCGGTATGATCGGCACCACCAGCGGCCGTCGCGAAAACTGGGGCACGTCGGCGGTAAGTGCCCGTGTACAGCAAACACTGCATTTGCCCGGTAACTCGTGGTGGCCGTTGTACAGTGCGCTGGCGCTGGCGTTTGTTTGTATCAGCTTGCTATGCCGCTGGTATCCGCTGGCATTGCTTGCCGCTATCGTTGCGCTGGTATTGCTGCTGTGCTGGAGCTGGCACAACGGTGCTAACCTGCAACCCGTCGCATCGCCTAGCGATGCTGAGCTGGCTTTGCCATTAGAGTATCAGAGCACCGACGGCCCCGGCCGCTGGGGTATGGTAGTAACCTTACTGGCAAATGGCGCGCTGTTTATGGCATTACTGTTTGGCTGGTTTTACCTGTGGACAGCAGCGCCGCAGTGGTCAGCACCCGCAGAAGGGCCACTGCCGGTAACACTGTTGCTGCTGTGCGGCGCTCTGGCAACTATTGCACTATGGCAATTTAACCGGTTGAGCACGAAATTGGCAGATGGCCAGGACAGCCAGTTGCAGCGGCAGTTATGGTGGTGTGTTTTAACCGGCAGCGCGCATTTTATACTGTTGCTGAGCTTATTTATCATGGCGCCCCTGGCCTATACCAGTAGCGCGCATGATGCGGTGATCATGGTTATTCTATTGTATCTACTTGGCCATGCCGGCCTGGCGGTGCTACTCACCTTGCTGCAGGCGCTCAGGGTAGGGCGGGGTTATGTCAGCAAGCACAGGCCGTACGAGCCGCAGGTAGTTAAGCCGCTGTGGTTTTATTACCTTGGTGTTTACTGGCTGAGTATTGTCTCGTTTTTTATTTTACCGCTTGGCTGGGGGCAGGTGTTATGAGCTGGCGGCGCTGGTGTAAACCTGGCCACCCGGCCCAACTGGTACTGGGGTTTAGTATCTGGAGTATCTGGTTTATTGCTATGTACGCCGGGTTATCTGTGGTGTGTCAGTTTGCCGCACCTGCGCCACAAGATGGTGCTGCCAACTGGCTGAATTATATGCTTTGGGGGTTAACATCAGCTGTTATAACACTGTTATTGCTAATGGCCTGGCGCGGCTGGCGTTATTGCCGCAGTGTGCCGCACGGCAACCGTACACTACGCTTTGTCGGTTATGTCAGCACGGTGTTGTATGTAATGGCAGCGCTGGCAACGCTGCTTGGCGGTTTACCTGTGCTGGTATTAGCGCCATGTATATGAAATTGCGCTTATATTGCCGCCGTTGGGTGTGGCTGTTAGCAGGCTGCAGCCTGAGCTTGCCGGTACAGGCGCACAGTATACTGCAGCATGACGGTGAATCATTTTGGGCTGCGCTGATTGCAATACTGTTACTAGCGGTATTCTGGCTGTTGTATCTGCTTGGTAGTGTAAAACGCCAGCCATCATTGTGGCAGGGTATGCTGTTTCATTCTGGCTGTATTTTGTGTGCTGTTGCTGTAACGGGCCCGCTGGACGACTGGGCAGAAATCAGCGCCAGCGCCCATATGGTGCAGCATATGCTGTTTATGGTGGTAATTGCACCACTGTGGGCGCTAAGCCAGCCGTTGGCCCAGTTTGCAGCTATTACCGGCCGTTGGGGCCGGATAGCCTGGCAGCCTTTGCTAAAGCTAAGCCATTATCCGCTTGGTCTGGCTTATTTACATGCTGCCGTTGTCTGGTTTTGGCATACACCGCACTTTTATGTGCTGGCGCTGGAGCATCCGTGGTGGCATCTGGTTGAGCATATTTGCTTTATGTTTACTGCTGCGATGTTGTGGTGGGCGGTGTTGCAATGCAGCGAGCGTAACCGTTTCTGGGCGTTGCTGGCGCTGTTGTTTACGCTGATGCATACCGGCTTTCTTGGTGCAATCCTGACCTTTGCTGACAGCTTATTGTATTACCCGACACATGAACTCAGTGATCAGCAACTGGCCGGGTTGCTAATGTGGGTGCCCGGTGCATTGCCTTATATACTGGCTGCGGCCTGGCTGGGTTACCGCTGGTTGCGCAGTGTGGCGGCCAATAATGATGCTGGCTGAGCTTATTCAGCCAGCGGTACTACATCTACCGCTACGCTAAGCTGATGCCCGCCATTGCCGTGCAGTATACCTTTTAGCGGTACTACATCGGCGTAATCGCGGCCCCAGGCCAGTGTCAGGTGTTGCTCGTCGGCCAGAATATTATTGGTTGGATCAAAGTCTATCCAGCCCAGCGTGGGCTCAAATACGGCAAACCAGGCATGTGAGGCATCGGCACCGACTAAGCGCGGTTGCCCCTCCGGCGGCCGGGTTTGCAGATAGCCACTAACGTAACGTGCCGGTATACCCACACTGCGCAGGCAACTGATTGCCAGTTGGGCAAAATCCTGACAGACGCCTCTTTTATGCGCTAACACTTCAGATAAGGGCGTCACTACCGTGCTGAATTCCGGATCGTACTTAAACTCGGTAAATATCAGTTGGTTCAGGGCCTGTGCCAGTTGCAGTATATTCTGGCCCGGTTGCATTAATGGCATGATTACCGACTTAGCAGCGGGCAGCAGTGGGATCATCCGGCTGGCATGCTGACACAACAAAGCGTCCAGGGTTATTGCATCGGTATGCTGGCGCAAGTGGGCAAAAAGCCCGCTGCTGTCGGTGGCATCGCGTATTTTTAAAACATTGTGCCGCGGCATAACCTGCAGTGTGCTGCGGGAGGTTACGCTGAGTTGTTTGTGTGGTGGCTGTACATGAATAAAGTGTTGGGTATTGCCAAAGCTGTCGCTGCGTTGCTGTATCAATGACGGTGCCGGGTTTACGCTTACACTGCTGTATTCTACCTGTTGGTACGGCAACTGACGGGGGGTTAACCAGGCCAGGTTGTAGCTGTTAGCCACTGGCTGGGCGTAACGGTATTCGGTTTGGTGGATCAGCTGATATTTCATTAAAAACTCTGCCACTGGCTGCTTAAATCAGCATGATTAAAGTAAGACAAGGTTACACTGTCTGACAGCTGGCGCAGCGTTTGTTGCAGTTGGTGCAACTGTAAACTCAGGCCGGGCAGGGCATGCTGCTGTGCGTCAAACAGCTGTTGCAGGTCAATTTGTTGTAGTAGTGTCACCAGTTCCATCGCCAGGCGCTGCTCACGACTCAGCTTGTTGTCATTATGCAGCGCCGGTAGCTTTTCAGTCTGGCGCAGTAAACGGGCACACTGATAGCTGACTGAACGCGGCGTGCTGTCGTCCAGTAGCAGCAAGTCCATAATGGCTAACGGGTGTAGCTCTGTATGGTAACGCCGCCGGTAGGTCATTAATGTATCGGCCAGGCGCAGCAGGGCTTCCATCAACTCATCGGTTGGTGGTGTGTTGGCAAACACCGCCTGCAGCAGGCTACAGCTTTGCTGGGCCCGTTCTAAATGTTGCCCGAGATCCATAAAGCGCAGTGTTTGGGTACGGCTCATGGTTTCGTTGTTCAGGCCGTAGATAGCGGTTTGTAGCAGGACTATTTCGTCCAGCGTACGCAGCAAGGTTGCCGGTTGTTGCCACTGCGGCTGTGTCGGCCACCGGTAGATAGCATTTTGCAGTTTATCCAGTACATACCAGGTATCTTCACCAAAGTATTCGCGAACCGACTGGGCGTTGTACAGCAGGTTTTTCATTATTCCCACTACGCCGGTGGGGTTGTCTGCGCTGAACAGTTGATCCAGTGCCGGTTGCAGGCCCGGTAAAGCGTATCCGGCGCTGTCGTCCGAGCTGCTGTTGGCGTGTAAACAAAAACTCAGCAGGCAGCGCGCATCCTGCCGGGTGTTATCGCCGGTATTATTGTTATTTAGTAGTGTCAGTGCGGCACGCAGGGCACGGCAAATCAGGTTAAGTCGCTCATTATAACGGCCCAGCCAGAACAAATGGTCGGCCACCCGGCTGGGTAATAAACCGGATTGACGCGACAACGTAACCTGGTGTTTGGCACTTTTTAGCAAGCTGACTGCCTGAGCTTTATTGGCCAGCACCCACACGTCTTTGGCGGTAAAGCCTGCGCTGAAACCGGCTCTGTCAGCATGTTGCAGCTTATGGCTGTCTGTACTTACCCGGCCAAGCGCGCCTGGCATCACTGTAACTTCAGCCTGGCCGACGTCGCGATCAGTCAGCAGGCTGAAAACACGCAGTGCGCCTGAGCGTGGCTGTAATTCGCCGTTTTTATCGCAACAGGGCAACTGGCTTAACGGCAGCAACTGGCGGGCAATATAGGCGGCGGGTTGCCGGGCTACCTGTTGCCATAAGGCTGTCTGCTCAGTTGCTGTCAGCCCGGCCAACTGCCATTGTTGTGCGCTTAGCAGGTGCTGCAGGCAATAGTTGTGGCTGTCGCTTTGTATCTGGGCCAACTGGCTGGCGTTACCGCACCACAGTGCCGGTACGGTTGGTAGCAATAAGGGTTGCTGCAGCAAAAATTCACAGCACTGCGCTAAAAACGGCAGTAACGCGCCGGAGTCGAGCAGGGCACTGCCGGGTGGGTTAACACATAATAACTGCTTTTGCCGGATACTCTGCAATAAGCCGGCGCTGCCACTGCTGCCGGGCTCTAACTCCAGCGGATCACAGCTGTTGTCCGGTAAGTAGCGCAGCAGGCTTTGCAGTGGCTGCAGGCCACTGAGGGTTTTTAGCCATAGCCTGCTGTCTTTAAACATCAGATCTGCACCCTGTACCAGCGCAATATCAAGATAGTTGGCTAAAAAGGCATGCTCAAAATAAGCTGCGTCACGCTGGTTGTGGGTGAGTAAGCCAGCCAGTTTATGCTCGCTGCCATTGCCGTGGCCATGTTGCAGCAACTGTTGCATCTGACGGAAAAAACCTGCCAGCTGGCTTTTTTTAACCTCTGAGTTGAGCTCAGTGGTGGTGTTGTTAAATGCCAGCCGGTGTTCCAGCACATAACCTAAACCGGCCGGTAGCTGGGTATTGTCGCTGTAGGCACAGAACTGGCCGTTGCTGTTACGGCCTATATCGGTGGCCAGCATTGGCAGCCAGGTGGCTGTATCAAGTAAACCGGAGCAGGGCAGCAGGTAGTCTTTATTTAAAAAAATCACATCAGGCGGAATGATCTGTTGCTGTAACAACTGCTGCGGGCCGTATAAATCGTGCAGAATGGCATTTAACAACTGATGGCGCTGGGCAATACCAGCTTCAAGTTGCTGCCACTGGGTTTCACTAATCAGCCAGGGCATTAAATCCAGCTGGCGCTGTTGCTGGTGCCAGGGATCGAAGGTTGCACCGTTTTCCCGCAACTGGTGCTGTAATTCGTTATACAGCTGTTGCAGGCGTTGTGCCGGTTGGCGCTGCCACCAAAACAGTAACTGGCGCCATTGCGGCAAGTCATGCCAGTGTTGTTGCTCGTGGATTGGCTGTGGCATAACGCTCACTTATATACTGCTCCTGTGCGGGTTAATCAGGCCGAAAGCTGGGCTCTGCCAGGATTTTCTGCCGGGGTAGCAATGACTTTATGCAGGTTAATAATACCGGCCTGAATATGATCAATCAGCTGATGCAACTGCTCTGTCGATAACTCGGTTAGTGGCTCTGTTTTAAGCAGGGCCTGCAGCTGATGCACCTGTTGCAAAATGCTGATGCTGTGCGGCAAGCCTTTGGCCGATGCAGCAACACGGTTTAAACAATAGGCGATAGAACGTGGAAAATCGGTGTAGGTCAGCAGATAATCAATGGCATCGACATCACCGCTTTGGTGCGCCAGATAATAATGGTACGACTCTATACCGCCAAGGGCATTCAGAATAGAGGTCCAGCGAAACTTAGGCCGTTTAATTTGCGTAGGTTGCAGCTGTTGTAGCACCATTACATCCATAATACGGGTTGTCATATCGGCGCGCTCTAAATGGCGGCCAATATTAAACAGGTCAAAGGCGTCGCTGCGCAGCATTACGCCATCCAGTACTCCTACCACCATCTGGCAGCGGCGGCTGACTTCAGTCATCAGGTTATAACGCTGCTGCCGCCCGCCTGGTTGCTGGCAGTGCTGCTGCAGAAATATATCGAGTTTATTCAGTTCTTCCCACATATCGCGCGGAATAAGCTGGCGGATAGTACGTGCATTGTACTTAAGCTGGCTGCAGGTGTGTCGTATTGATACCGTGCTGGCACTGTTGCTGATCAAGTGCGCCATAACAGCATATTCTATGCTGGCTTGCTCGGGTGTGGCGCCTGGTGGCAACTGATAGTTTGCCAGTGCGGTTTTGCTATCCAGCCCCATGACATCCAGTAAGACCGGCCAGCTGAACTGGGTGTCTTTATGGCTGTCAATCAACAGATGGCTGGTGGCGTTAACCAGCCGGGCGGTGTCGTCCAGCCGCTCCAGATAGCGGCCAAGCCAGAACATATTATCTACAGATTTCAGTAGCATGGTTTATACCTCATCATTGATAATCCAGGTGTCTTTACTGCCGCCACCCTGTGACGAATTTACCACCAGCGAGCCGCGTTTCAAGGCTACCCGGCTTAAACCGCCGGTAGTGCAGTACAGCTCTTTACCCTGCAGAATAAACGGCCGTAAATCCAGATGGCGTGGCTCCAGCGCACCATCGCACAGCGTAGGCGCGGTAGACAGGTTAAGCGTGGGCTGGGCAATAAAGTTACGCGGGTTGGCTTTAATGGCTTCGGCCATGTGCTGTTGCTCTGCCAGAGTAGAGCGCGGGCCAATTAAAATACCGTAACCACCTGATTCATTAGCCGGTTTTACTACCAGCTTGTCCAGGTTTGCCAGCACATAGCTTTTTTGCTTCGGGTCCAGACATAAAAAGGTTTCAACATTATCAATCAGCGGTGCTTCGCCCAGATAATACTGAATAATCTGTGGTACATAGGCGTAAATTACTTTGTCATCTGCCACACCAGAGCCGGGGGCGTTGGCAATAGATACATTACCTTTGGCCCAGGCTTTAATCAGGCCGGCAATGCCCAGCACTGAGTCGGGCCGAAATGCCAGAGGGTCAATAAAAACATCATCGACGCGGCGGTAAATTACATCAACCCGCTGTTTGCCGTGCAGTTTCTTTAAATAGACAATGTCATCTTCTACAAATAAATCGGTGTTCTCTACCAGCTCAATGCCGGTTTGCTGTGCCAGAAAGCTGTGTTCAAAATAGGCTGAGTTATAGATGCCCGGCGTTAGCAGCACTATGCAGGGGACATCGCTGTGGCGCGGCGACAGAGAGGCCAGCATACGCCACAGCTGGTGTGGGTAATCGTCTACCGGATAAATGGTTGATTCAGCAAACAGCTCCGGAAACACCCGTTTCATTACGGTACGGTTTTCCAGCATGTAAGACACACCGGACGGCACCCGCAGGTTATCTTCCAGCACCAGAAAGCGGCCATGGTCATCACGAACTAAATCGGTGCCGCAAATATTAGCCCACACGCCAAAACGGGGCGAAATGCCCTGACATGGTGCAAGGTAATTACGCGATTGCAGTACTAAATCGGCCGGTATTACACCGTCTTTCAGGATGCTTTGTTTGTTGTATAAGTCGTCAATAAACAGGTTTAGTGCGGTTAAACGCTGTTTTAACCCCGTGCTGGTGTTCTGCCATTCGGTGCTGGGTATGGTGCGCGGCATAACATCCAGCGGCCAGGCCCGGTCAATATTATCGCCGTCGCTGTATAGCGTAAAGCATACGCCCATATCGCTAATGGTTTGATTTAACTGATCTTGTCGTTGGCACAGTTCAGTGGCACCATGTTTATCAATAAAGCGGGCAATGGCGGCAGCCACCGGCCTGATGCTGCCATCGCTGCTAACCAGCTCATCAAAACAGTTTTCGGTTAACGGGTAACCACCGCGGGTAAAGCTTTTTACACTCATCAGCCACTCCTTGCACCGCACAGCAGACAGAATGCTGCTTATAACAGATACAGAGCAAAGGTTATGCCACTGCATGATCCGGTTAAAAAGTGCAGAAAAAAGCCCCGCTGGTTTGTACCGGCGGGGCTTGTGGCTTTTTAAATTGTACTACCTTGGGTTAACGGCTCAAAACAAAGGTTCAGGCCAGTAACGAACTTAAACTGCTAAAACCCTGGCGTATGGTTTCAATTTTGTTGTCTGTATGATCGCGTTCAACATAGGCATGCTTTAAACCGGCCTGGCTGGCTTTGGCAAAAATAGGTTTAAAATCAATAACGCCTTTGCCTACGTCAGCGAAGTCGCCGTTGCTGTCCATATCTTTAACATGCCACAGCGGAAAACGGCCCGGGTGCTTAGCAATATAATCCAGCGGGTTTAGCCCGGCTTTAATCACCCAGTATAAATCCAGCTCCATTTGCACCAGCTTGCTGTCGGTTTCATTCAGCAGCACATCGTAAGGCATAGCACCGGATAACTGAATAAATTCAAACTCATGATTATGATAAGCCAGTTGCAGCCCGGCGGCTTTTATACGCTCGCCTGCCTGGTTCAGAAACTCTGCCAGGGCTTTGTATTGATCTAATGTTTGCCGCTGTTCTTCATGCAGATAAGGCAATACCAGATACTGGTGGCCCATTACCAAGGCTTGCTCTATCACGCCATCCAGGTTTTGTTGCAGTGCTTCTAACGGCTGATGACATGACGGTGCGCTCAGGCCCTCACTGTCAATAATATTTTTTAGCTGCTTTGCCGTCTGGTCAAAATAACCGGCAAATTCAACCTCGGTATAACCGACACCGGCCACCAGCTTTAACGTATCGGCAACACTTTGTGCCATCAGATCGCGTAGCGTATACAGCTGCAAACCTGGTACAACTTTAGTGGCTGGGGTTGTGGCTGCTAACGGCAACGACGTTAAACCTGTCATACCTAAACCGGCAACACCTAAACCCAGGGCGCCGAGTTGCAAAAATTGTCGTCTTTGCTTATCCGGCAGTTCCGGTTGTTGCCTAACGGTCGAATTGTCGTATGACATCAGATACTCCTGCTCTGGTTAACGTCAGCCTGAACCTGCCGGAGCAGGGCCTGTGCTGTCGCGCTGAATAAGATCAAAAGGTAAAATAACTTTAGGCGCTTTACCCAAACGGCCGTCAAGTAAATCAATTAACAGGCTTACAGCCGTGCTGCCAAACTCTTCTGCAGGCTGGGCTATCGTCGTTAGCGGAGGGTCGCTGAAAGCTGCAAAAGAAATATCATCAAAACCTGCTACCGAAACATCGCCGGGCACACTCAGCCCTGCCTGTTTGATGCCCTGTATTGCGCCTATCGCCATTTCATCGTTTTCACAAAATATCGCGGTAGGGGGCTTGGCTAAAGCCAATAATTCGCTAGCGGCTTTATGGCCTGATTGCAAAGTAAAATCGCCCGGATATAACAGGCTTTCATCAAACTCGACGCCGGCGGCGTCTAATGCATCACGGTATCCGGCTACCCGGTCGCGGGTAAGCGGGCTGCGCGCCGGGCCTTTAATCATCGCAATACGTTTGTGGCCCAGTTGCAGTAAATGTTCCGTCATCGCGCAGGCGGCTGAGCGGTTATCTAACAGCACGGTAGGGCAGGCTATACGGTCCAGCACTTCACAGGCATTTACCATAGGCAGTACGCTGCCGGTTTTCATTTCCAGCTGGGCAAAAGGGTTGTGCGCCCGTAACTGAATTAAACCATCGGCCTGTGAGGTATGTACCATACGGGCATAGCTTTGCTCCATGGCTTCATCTGCCAGAGTGTTGCATAACAATAATGAATAACCTTTGTCATGTGCAGCTTGCTGCATGCCGCTGATCACCCGGGCAAAAAATACGTTGGCAACAGTGGGCACCAGCACCACCAGATTACGGGTTTTACCAGAGCGAAAGCGTACTGCCATCAGGTTAGGTTTGTAACCCAGCTGCTTTACGGCAGACAGCACTTTAGTGCGGGTTTTTAATGACACTAAATCAGGTTGCTGCAAAGCACGGGACACTGTGGCCACCGACACTCCAGCCAATTGTGCTACATCACGAATATTGGACATGGATAATTTTTCATCTTATTAATGTATCCCGGATCTTATCTGGATATTCAACGGTGTGCACCTACCCCTTTAGGGGCGCTTGTCAGCTTATATTAATGTAACCGATATCATTTATAAGGTAATTTGTTACAAAAGTGAAGCTGATACCGGTAAAAAAATGGCCAACTGTTTTAGTGCTTTTGCTCTTTTTTGGTAGGGGCTTTTGCGGTGTTGCGCAATTAAAGTGCAGTTTTTGCGGTGAATAACAGATTTTATATTGACGCAGTAAAATGTAATCCGTTACATTTTGCTGGTGCTTTAGTTTTGCACTAAGGTCAGTTTCTGATCAGCGCCTTTAAAAATCAGCCAAGCCGCGTTAAGCAGAGGATCAGCGCCATGAAACAGCAATTAGCCCGCCGCGAACTGTTAAAACAACTGGCCACCGGTGCACTCGGCGCTTCGGTATTGGCTTCAGGTGTGTTGTTAAGCAGTGCGGTGCAGGCTGCGCCGGTTAGCGGCACACTTAAAGGCAATATCCGCCATTCGGTCAGCCGCTGGACATACGGTGATTTATCAATAGAAGAGCTGTGTCTGCTGGTTAAATCGTTAGGCTTTACTGCAATAGATTTAGTCGGGCCGCAAGATTGGCCGGTATTAAAAAAGCATGGCGTTGACAGCTCTATGTGTAACGGGGCAGAGCTGAATCTGGAAGATGGCTGGTCAGATCCAAAATTTCATCCTCAGCTAACAGAGCGTTACTTAAAGCATATAGATTTAGTGGCAGAGGCAGGTTACAAAAACTTGATCTGTTTTAGCGGCAATGCCCGCGGCATGGACAGAGAAACCGCATTACAACATGCGGTGCAGGGGTTAAAACAAATACTGCCACAGGCAGAAAAACGCGGCGTGGTGCTGCAAATGGAGCTGTTTAACAGCAAGGTGGATCATCCGGATTATCTGGCAGACAGCTCAGCCTGGGCTATTGAACTGTGTAAACGGCTAAACTCAGATAATTTTAAGCTGTTGTACGACATCTATCATATGCAAATCATGGAAGGTGACATTATCCGTACCATTAACAATAACCATCAGTATTTTGGCCACTATCACACTGCGGGCGTACCGGGGCGCCATGAAATTGATGATACGCAGGAACTGAACTATGCCGCCATAGCTAAAGCAATCCGTGACACCGGCTTTACCGGCTACCTGGCGCAGGAATTTATACCCACAGCAAAAACCAAAGCCGGCAGAGTACAGTCGCTGGCCCAGGCTATTGCTATTTGTGATGTTTAAACCGGGACAAAACGGCCAGACCGTTTTACTAATTATAATGAAAATAGTACTTTGTCTCTGACGTAAATCAGGGGATGAGGTTTCAACAGGGGGCAACAGCATGACAGTTGCGCAAAATTATTACGACGCCATAGTGGTTGGCTCCGGTATCAGCGGCGGCTGGGCCGCCAAAGAGCTGACCGAAAAAGGCCTGAAAGTATTATTATTGGAACGCGGCCGCGATATTGAGCATATTAAAGGTTACACCAACGCCCATAAAGAAGCGTGGGACTTTCCGCACCGCGACAGACCAACAGAGAAAATGAAAGCCCTGCACCCGGTGCTGAAGCGGGATTATCCGTTAAATGAAAGCACCTACGGCATGTGGGCCAGCGATCAGGATTCGCCCTATGTCGAAATAAAACGTTTTGACTGGTTTCGTGGCTACCATATGGGCGGGCGCTCGTTGTTGTGGGGGCGCCAGAGCTACCGTTTAAACGAAGTGGATTTTGAAGCTAATTTACGCGAAGGCATATCGGTAGACTGGCCAATCCGCTATGCCGACATCGCCCCCTGGTACGACTACGTTGAACGTTTTGCCGGTATCTCCGGTAACCGCGATGGCCTGGATGTATTGCCAGACGGCCAGTATCTGCCGGCTTTTCCGCTTAATATAGTAGAGCAATCGGTAGCAGAACGGCTGAAAAAAGCTTTTGATGGCAACCGGCATTTGATCTGTGGCCGTACCGCTAATATTTCACAGCCCAAACCGGAACAAAACCGGGTTAATTGCCAGTACCGCAATAAATGCTGGCTGGGTTGCCCGTTTGGCGCTTACTTCAGTACTCAGTCATCTACATTGCCTGTAGCGCTGAAAACCGGCAATTTAACCGTGCGGCCGTTCTCTATTGTTACCCGGGTGCTATACGACAAAGATAAAAAACGCGCCCGTGGTGTTGAGGTGCTGGACAGCGAAACCAATCAAACCTATGAATTTACCAGTAAAATTGTATTTTTAAATGCATCTGCGTTTAACTCTACCTGGGTGCTGATGAATTCTGCCACCGATATCTGGCAAGATGGCCTGGGCAGCAGCAGCGGTGAGCTGGGGCACAATGTGATGGACCACCACTTAAACGCCGGGGCTTATGGCGAAATAGAAGGCTTTGACGACAAATACTATTTTGGCCGTCGTCCTACCGGTTTTTATATTCCACGTTTTCGTAACTGGGGCGGCGATAAACGTGATTATTTGCGCGGTTTTGGTTATCAGGGCGCGGCCAGCCGCCAGGGTTGGCAACGAAACGTTGCTGAGGTAGGCATTGGTGCCGATTTAAAAAACGCATTGGCAGAGCCGGGCCCCTGGACTATTGGCATGAGTGGTTTTGGTGAAATTTTACCGGATCACAGCAATAAAATTTCATTAGACCGCTCCGTTAAAGATAAATGGGGTTTACCGGTACTGGCGATGGACGCAGAGCTTAAAGCCAACGAAATTAACATGCGTAAAGATATGATGCAGGACGCTATTGATATTCTTGAAGCGGGCGGAGCTAAAAACGTCAGAGGCTTTAACGGAGAATGCCATCCGGGTAAGGGGATCCATGAAATGGGCACCGCCCGTATGGGGCGCGACCCAAAAACCTCTGTGCTGAATGGCTTTAATCAGGTATGGGATGCGCCTAACGTATTTATCACTGATGGTGCCTGTATGACGTCAGCCTCCTGTGTCAATCCGTCGTTAACCTATATGGCACTAACGGCCCGTGCAGCGGCTTATGCCGTAGACGCGCTGAAAAAAGGAGAGCTGTAATATGGACAGGCGTGATCTGTTAAAAATGATTGCAGCCGCTACCGGCATGGCGATGGTAGGTGGTAATTTATGGGCGGCCGGGGCAAAATCAGCCGATGCTGGTGCAGCACTGTTTACAGCGGCTGATATTGCTTTTATGGATGAAATTGCCGAAACCATTTTGCCCAAAACCACTACGCCCGGCGCTAAAGATGCAACTTGTGGTGCCATGATGGCAGTGATGGTAGCAGATTGCTACGAGCTGAAATACCAGACGGTATTTTTTGATGGCTTAAAAACAATAAAAAATTTGGCAAAACAGCAGTTTGGCAAAGACTTTATGCAGCTGAGCGCTGCGCAAAAACATCAGTTACTGTCAGCGCTGGATCAGCAGGCAAAGCAAAGTATAAATAACCCGTTACCGCACTATTTTACCCTGATAAAACAGCTGACGTTAATGGTGTTTTTCACCTCGAAAGTAGGGGCTACAGAAGTACTGCGCTATGTTGCCATTCCGGGCCGTTACGATGGTAATTTGCCGTATAAAAAAGGCGATCGTGCCTGGGCAACCTGAGCTATTCCTTTGTATGTTTACAGGCGGCTGTGGCCGCCTTTTTTAAGGTGTTAATGATGAATTATTTACTGTTCGGTGCAGCGTTAGCTTTAACCACAACTGCTATTGCAGACACAGATCTCAGCAAGCTCACTGATGCGCAGCGCCATGCACTGGCGGCTAAAACCGAAGTTTGGGCACCGGTACCGCCCGTTGTTACCGCAGCCGAAGGCCAGGCACCGTCTGATGCAATACAGTTGTTGGATCAAGACTTATCGCAGTGGCAATCGGTTAATACCGGTGCTAAAGCACAGTGGGCTATGGCAGACGGTGTATTAACGGTTAAACCGGGTACCGGCGACATCCGCACTAAAGCCGCGTTCTGTGATATTCAGTTACACCTGGAATGGCGGGTTGGCAATGACCGGATGGATAAAGAAGGCCAGCTGCGTAACAACAGCGGCATTTTTTTGCAGGAAATGTATGAAATTCAGATTTTAGACTCCTACCAGAATAACACCTACCCGAATGGCCAGGCCGGTGCCGTATATAAACAAACTATACCGCTGGTTAATGCCACACGGCCAACAGGTGAGTGGCAGCATTACGATATTATTTACACCGCGCCACGCTTTGATGGTGAACAACGTGTATCGCCGGGCTATGTTACCGTGCTGCACAATGGCGTGTTAGTGCAAAACCATACCGAAATTAGCGGTACCACAGAATGGATAGGCCAGCCGCAGGTAAAAGCTCATGATTGCCTGCCACTGAAATTACAGGATCACGGTGATAACGTAAGTTTTCGTAATATCTGGCTGAGAAAGCTCTGACAAATTACCAACTTAGCTTTTAATTAAGCTGATAGCGCCAATAAAAAAGCCCCGCTGGTTTGCACCGCGGGGCTTTTTACAACCTGCTTACTGCTTAGTTTTTAGAAGCAGCAGCTTTCTTTTCTTTTTCTTTGGCGATAACAGCATCTGCTACGTTAGTCGGGCACGGTGAATAGTGCGAGAACTCCATAGAGAACTGACCACGGCCAGAAGTCATAGTACGCAGTGTAGAGATATAACCAAACATCTCAGACAGTGGTACATCACCTTTAATACGAACGCCTGTTACACCGGCTTCCTGGCCAGAGATCATGCCGCGACGACGGTTTAAGTCACCGATAACATCACCTACGTGATCTTCTGGTGTAAACACGTCAACTTTCATGATTGGCTCAAGCAGCTGTGCGCCAGCTTTTGGCATAGTTTGACGGAACGCGCCTTTAGCAGCGATTTCGAACGCGATAGCTGATGAGTCAACAGCGTGGAAACCACCGTCGAATACTTCAACTTCTACGTCTAATACCGGGAAGCCAGCCAGAGTACCGGTTGACATCATAGACTCGAAGCCTTTCTCGATAGCAGGCATAAACTCTTTTGGTACGCTACCACCAACAACGGTAGAGGTGAACTTGAAGCCTGAGTTTTGCTCGCCCGGACGAATGCGGTAGTCGATTTTACCGTACTGACCAGAACCACCAGATTGCTTCTTGTGGGTGTAGCTGTCTTCAACTTCACGGGTAATAGTTTCGCGGTAAGCAACCTGTGGCTGGCCTACAACTAATTCAACACCGTAAGTACGTTTTAAGATGTCTACTTTGATATCCAGGTGCAATTCACCCATACCTTTCAGGATGGTTTCACCTGAGTCCGGATCGGTTTCAACACGGAAAGTTGGATCTTCAGCAACCATTTTACCGATAGCGATACTCATTTTCTCTACTGAGCCTTTATCTTTAGGCGTAACAGAGATAGAGATTACCGGCTCCGGGAATACCATTGGTTCTAATGTACATGGGTTTTTCGGATCACACAGAGTGTGACCAGTCTGGGTGTTGTTTTTCAAGCCAACCAGCGCGATGATGTCACCAGCCTGAGCGGTAGTCAGGTCGGTACGGTCATTCGCGTGCATTTCAACCATACGGCCGATACGCTCGGTTTTGCCGGTGAACGAGTTCAGGATGGTGTCACCCTTGTTCAGTACACCAGAATAGATACGGATAAAGGTCAGGGCGCCGAAACGGTCATCCATGATTTTGAATGCTAACGCGCGGAATGGCTCATCAGCAGAAACGATAGCGCTCTGGCCGGTTTCGTTACCTTCTTCGTCAGTCAGTGGCTGAGGAATAACTTCAGTCGGGCTTGGCAGATAATCAACAACCGCATCCAGAACTAACTGCATACCTTTGTTTTTAAAGGCAGAACCACAGAATGTTGGGAAGAATGCCAGGTCACGGGTACCTTTGCGGATACAACGCTTGATATCTTCGATTGAAGGCTCTTCACCTTCCATGTACGCCATCAGCAGGTCGTCGTCTTGTTCAACTGCAGTTTCGATCAGTTGCTGACGGTACATTTCAACGTCATCGGCCATATCGGCAGGGATATCGGTAACAGTGTAGTTTTCTGGTAAGCCAGAATCATCCCACACATAGGCTTTTTGCGTTAACAGGTCTACCACACCTTTGAACGTGTCTTCACGGCCGATTGGTAACACCATGATCAGCGGGTTAGCACCCAGTACTTTTTTAACCTGTTCAGTAACGCGGATAAAGTCAGCACCGATACGGTCCAGCTTGTTAACGAAGATCAGACGTGATACTTCAGCGTCGTTAGCATAGCGCCAGTTGGTTTCTGATTGCGGCTCAACACCACCAGAACCACAGAATACACCGATACCGCCGTCTAATACTTTCAGTGAACGGTAAACTTCAACGGTGAAGTCAACGTGGCCAGGTGTATCGATAACGTTAAAGCGGTGACCTTTCCAGAAACAGCTTACCGCTGCTGACTGGATAGTAATACCACGCTCGGCTTCCTGTTCCATAAAGTCGGTAGTAGATTCACCTTCGTGAACTTCACCTAACTTATGGATCTTACCGGTCAGTTTCAGGATACGCTCGGTAGTAGTGGTTTTGCCGGCATCAACGTGGGCGAAGATACCAATGTTTCTATATAAGGATAAATCTGCTGACATAGTAATCTCAATAAGCTAGGGTTTGAAAATAGTGCGGTAATATACAGGATTTCAAAACGTTTTGCAGGAAAAAAAATGTGCACGGTGGCTAATTTTTTATCCACGCTGTCAAAGCAGCCATACAGCCGCTGCAAGCCAGTTTATTTATACCAGTTAGCTGCCAGTTAATGTTGCAGTGCGCACTAACGTTTGCTTAGTATCAGTTGTTTAGTATCAACTGCCAGCTATTAGCCGCTAAAAGGGCTTGCAGCGGCGCTAAAGCTTTATATCGCTATTCTCAGGTAGATTAACAATGAAAATTATTCCGGGCAGGCTGGATTCACCGGCAGTTATACAGTTATTACAGGGCCATTTAGACGATATGTACGCCACCTCGCCGCCAGAGAGTGTGCATGCGCTGGATATCAGCAAACTAAAAGCACCCGGCATCCGTTTTTGGGGCGCCTGGCAAGGCGAGGTGTTACTGGGTTGTGTCGCTCTTAAACAACACAGCAGCGATATGGCTGAAATAAAATCTATGCGCACCGCACCCGAAGCGCGGGGGCAGGGCATAGGCCGCGCTTTACTGCAGTTTTTGCTAACAGAGGCCAGCCAAAGCGGTATTAAACAGCTTTATCTGGAAACCGGCTCAATGGACTTTTTCCTGCCAGCCCGCACCTTGTACCAAAGCGCTGGCTTTACCTACTGCGGCCGCTTCGCCGATTACCCCGACGACCCGAATAGTATGTTTATGTGCAAAACGCTGGAATAAGGCTGCTACGCGGCTAAATAACACAGTGTAGTTGGTGAAGATACTAATTTTGATGCAAGCTTATGTTTTATCTGATGCTGGAGGCAATATGCGTACCACAGTAACCATTGACGATGAGTTATATCAGCAAGCGCTGGCTTTGGCTGAGCCGGGTACAGACAAAGCCGGGCTATTTCGTGAAGCGATTAAAACCTATATTCGCGTGCAGGCAGGCCGCAGACTAGCGGCACTCGGCGGTACAACACCAGATATGCCGATACCCAAGCGCCGTTTTAGCATAGAGTTTAAACAACATGATTGACAACACAGCCCCGGTACAACGCCAGTTGGACGCCTACAACGCTAAAGATCTCGCTGCTTTTGTCGCTTGTTATCACCCGGACATTGCCATTTACCGTATGCCAGCCACCGCACCTTCCTTAAAAGGCCGCGCTGCGCTGGAAGCATTTTACAAAGCCGAACGCTTTACCATAGCCGCGCTGCGCGCCGAGGTGCTGCAGCGCATGGTGGTGGGTAATAAGGTTATCGACCATGAAAAAGTATACGGCATAGCGGAACAGCCGTATGAGGTAGTAGTGGTGTACGACGTGCAAGATGGCTTGATAATAAATGCCTGGTTTTATCCGGTTGGGTGAATAGCGGCTAAAGCGGCAGGGGTGTTTCAAAAGCGGACTATAGGCTCTGCTTTCAGTGCTATTAAATAGCTTAAGTGAAAGTGATGTTTTGTGTTGTTATATACAGTGCTATTTGAAATATCAGGCATTTCAGGTCAGATATCCCGTTAACATTGCGCATAAGCTAATTGCCGTCTTTATTTACATGCTATAGATTAGGTACTTATGGCAGTGAGGCTTAGAAATATAACGCACGGCCTCCGAAATATAATACATGCTCGTTTTCCTGGAAGGTGAAAATACAAGTTTAATATTTGTAGTTGTTTTTCAGTGAATTATCAATTTATGTTTTCACTATAGGAATTGAGGGGACGAGCATGCTCAAGAATAAAATGTTAGCCATTAGGAAGAAAGTATGACTTGGACAGATACTTTTCAAATAATTACCGCAGCCTTGGGAGCGGTTGGTGGGGCTGCCCTAATTATTTTTGGTTTAAGCTCGTGGCTGGGTAAAGTTTGGGCAAATAGAATTTTAGAGCAAGATAAATTCAAATACTCGCAAGAGCTAGACGCATTAAGAGCTGCTACCCAGAACTTTCAAAGTTCACTTTCATTAACTAATGCAACATACTTTGAAACTAAAAAAGCTTTCGCTGAAAAGCGAGTTCAGGCTATAGCTGATGTATGGAAGACGTTTGTTGAATTTAGAGAGAAGTCACCTCCTGAAATAATTTGGTTAGATATTCTTGTTCAAAAAGAGTACGGCGAATTCTGTAGCAACCCAAAGTTTAAAGGTTTCGAGAATGGTACAGATCTCGGTGCTATTAGTGAGCTCATGCCCAAACAGCTAGATAACTTAAGACCCTTTATGGATGACATAACTTACCAGTTGTTTGGTATTTATACCGCTACAGTAGCTCGCCTCTGCTTTTACTTGAACAAGTGTTGCACTGGGAATGTTCCAGATCACGACTGGAGAAGTGATGAAGGCTTAGTCAGGATACTAAGTACAGGTTTGCCTGATGACGAATATCAGCGCTTTCAAAATGAGAAATGGTCTGTCCAAATTCTCCTAAATTTCCTTCAGTTTCGAATATCAAATCATTTGAAAAGTATTGCAACAGGTGCTGATTTGGCAAAGGAAGCAATGAATCATGCGATAGAGTTTAGTAAAAAAATAACAGCGATTCGTGACGATGAGATGCTAAAAAAGGCTAACAAAGCATTGCACCGGACAAGCGGGTGAATGCTGCGTTAGCCTATAAGCCAATCAGGCGTCTGAAAAATGAATTCTTATTCGTATTTACTAGATTTTTTTAGGTCTTTGAAAGAAGAAGAAAATAATTCCCTCAAAAAAACATTCGGGGGAGATTTCTCCAAATCAGGAAGCTTCCCCATCCTGACAGAGAAATACTTAGAAAATAATGAAGATTTATTCAATGAAATAATCCCTAAATTCGTAGTCGATCTAAGAGCAGGAAATGGAATTAATGACGCGATTCTAGAGGCTCAGAAAGAAGCAATAAAAAGTGATATAGATTTTCTGTACAAGAAATTAGAAGAATTCCCTGTGGCTTTTTATGAAACACAGATAAGCCACAATGAAAATAAACTATCAAAATTATCCATGGCATCGCTAGAAATGGAAGCAAACTCCATATTTGACGAAGTGGTGTCAAGAACTCTGCCGGCCAATCAAAATGCCACCTATCAAACAAAAGAAAATTACTTTTATGTTTTCTGTCTAAAAATTCTTTTTGATAGATTTAAGTTTGAAATTTCAAATTCAGAAAAATACAGCGTACCAACAAAAACAGAAAGCAAGATATATAAATACTACAAATCATTTGATGTTGATTTAAAAGAATCAGATAGGCAGTTTTTAAAGTATGACTTGCTTTCCATAGATGAGTCGGAACAGATAATTTCAGGTTTGCCGAGCCGCATATTTGACAAGAAAAATAATTCTCAATTTCTAATTGATATCTCGCAGATCATTCTTGGAGTTTTCGCCCATCTTATGAGCAGTAAGGCAATAAAGAGCATATCTTTTCTTGTGGAGTGCGAAGTCGTCTTCCAGACCGCAGAGAAATATTTCATTCTTTTGGGAAATGAACAGTCAAAATCGCCTTTGTGTTTAGCTGACTTTCTTTGCGATACGAGAGATCATCAGGCAACAAAAGAGGTCTTCAAAGAGGATGACGCCAAGAATATATTTCCACCTCACCAGTCAGCAGGTCGTTTCTTCGACAGAAACAACGACAGTGCATGGTATTTTATAGATCAGAATGAGATATATTTCGAAGAAGTTCTAGATAGCCCTGAGGTACTTGATGACTGCGCTGTGACCCAGTTAATTCATATTGAGTATTTTATGCGGGATGGTGAAGTATTTTTGTCTCACATGGATCATGAATATATTTTTTATTCATATGATGAGTTCGATAAAAGACAAAGGGATTTCACACAAAAGGGCAGCGCCAGAAAAAGAATTAAGACGTTCAAAATTGACAACTCAGAAATACCCTTAATAGCTGAAGGAAATGTTTTAGTTCTAAATACAATTTTGGAGCATACATTTAAAAAACCATATCTATTTAATGGTTTTTTCCGAGAAATAGTAGGAATGGCTAACAAGTCGTTCAAGCCGACGCCTAAAGGCGCGGCTTAACGCCAACGTTGAGGCTGTAGAAAAACCTCTTTTCAGTTGATCAAGTTTGTGATCAAATAGCGTTGTCTGATTAAAAAGTGGACAACGCCGAATGCCTAAATACATCCCTTACGATTACAACCAAAGTGCCATGGTGGTGATTAATTATCTCGACCAACTGCAGCCAGGCACCTTTGAACACGCCATTCATTACCTGATTGATAACAAGCTAGACCTGTCGATATTTCACTGTAAATATCAGAATGAGGATAACGGCCGCCCGGCCTATGATCCGGCTGTGCTGTTAAAAATCATTTTGTTTGCCTACTCCAAAGACATTACCTCCAGTCGTGAAATTCAGTGGTGCTGCGAAACCAATATCATTTTTAAAGCGCTGTCGTGTGACACCGTGCCGCACTTTACGACGATAGCGGCCTTTGTCAGTAGCTCGTCGGTACAAATCGCGCAGCTGTTTGAGCAGGTGTTGCTGGTGTGCTATCAGCAGGGCCTGTTAGGTAATGAACTGTTCGCGATAGACGGCTGCAAAATGTCTTCTAACGCCGCTAAGGAATGGTCAGGTACTTTTAAAGAGCTGGCGGCAAAGCGGGACAAATTAAAGCGGCAAATTCGTTACCACCTCGAGCAACATAAAAAGTTGGATGAACGTGAGTCAGCCGATGAGGTACGTAAAGCAAGGCACCAGCAATCTATCGACACGTTGAATAAAGCGCATGACAAGGTTAGTGATTTTTTAAAGACCGCCAGTCCACGGATGAGCCAAGGCAAAAAGCGCACGGAAGTGAAAAGTAATATCACTGATAATGAATCCGCTAAAATGACCACCAGCAAAGGCACGATCCAAGGCTGTAACGGTGTGGCGGCGGTAGATAAAAAACATCAAATCATCGTGGATGCACAAGCCTTTGGTGAAGGGCAAGAACATCATACGTTGGTACCGATGCTGGAAAAGATAAAGCAGCGTTATAAAAGTATGGGCATCAGCGAGAATATCTTCGCCGGTAAAACCATCGTGACAGCTGATACCGGTTTTGCTAATGAAGCGAACAATAGCTACTTGTATCAACAGCAAATCAATGGCTACATCCCTGATAACCAGTTTAGAAAACGGGATCCGAAATTCAGTGACCAGAAGAAAAAGTATGGCAAGCGGCACCAGGATAAGGCGGTTGGACAAAAGGTTGTGATCCCAGCCAGCGCTTTTGAATTTGACCCAATAGCAATGAGCTGTATTTGCCCCTCGGGTTTGTTGCTGTCGAGCCGGGGAGCAGGCCGGAACCTGACGGCCAACAACGAGCGTTGTTTACAGGCAAGTTATTGCAGTGCCGCAGTTGTGATTTAAAAGAGCAATGCATGGTAAACCCAGAATCAGCCAATCATAGAAAAGGCAGCGGCCGACAGGTGTCGTTTTTACTCAAAGCCAATGCACCACCTAATTACACCGATTGGATGAAACAGCGGGTTGATAGCGAGGCTGGTAAGCAGATATACAGCCATAGGATGTCGGTAGTAGAGCCGGTGTTTGGCAATATCGGCACCAATAAAGGGTTAAACCGGTTTAGTTTGCGCGGCAAAACCAAGGTGCAGGGCCAGTGGCAGCTGTATTGCATGGTGCATAATCTGGAGAAGGTAAACCGATACGGTAAGTTAGCGGAATAATGGAGCTAACTAAGCCTCAAACGGCCTGCTAAACCACTGGTTTTACATGAGTAGCGTCAACTGAATCTAGTCTTGATATTCCCGCCAAAAGCATGCAAAGTTGCTAACAAATAATAAACAGAAAGGCCGGAGTAGAAACACTGTGCGCTTAATAGGTTTCTCTACAGGCTTGTTATATACCAAGGAAAGTATGGTAGAGCATTCAAAAGCAACAAGAGTATTGGCTTATATTTGCGCAGTCATATTGTTACCAGTGTATGTTTCTGGGCCAATTGCATTTATTTTAATTTCAGGTAAGCGACTTTCAAATGCTGATGCATCGACAGTTTTTATTCTTGCTGCGCTTGTTATTGGTATCACTTACCTATGCGGTAAGTATTTCTTCTTAATGGTTCGTTTTCTTAGAAGTCTTAAGACGAAAATGACTTACGACGATCAAGGGATAGCTCTATACAAAGGTTCTGAGACAAAACGTTATTCTTGGAATGATTTAAAAGCATCACGTGAATATGCCAGTTGCCAAATTTTCTGCCTAATGGATTCGAGTAAAACGCATTTGTTTAGTATTTGGGAATATGCGAGTGGATATCGTGAGTTTCGCCAAAAAATGTATGAAGAAGTTGGCATATAACAATCGCCATCAAAAACGCGTCTTTCGGGCGCTCGACTCACAACAATTCGCTCGCGTCTGTGGCGTGCGTTGGGCGATCCTGGCTCTCTAATGTTATGCTCGATAAACATCTGCTAATTGATGGCGCCCTTTAGGTTGGTGCTGGTTATGCGTCAAACCAAGCGAACTGGAGTAAAGGAGAAATTATGAAAATTAAGACCACAGTACTATGCCTTCCTGTTACTGACTTACAAAAGTCACTTGTGTTCTACAAAGAGGTTTTTGAATTTCCTGATGCAAGAATAGAAGAGGGAATTCTTGCTCTTGAGTTTCCGAACTTGAGCCTTTTTATTATGGAAAAGGGAAGTTACGAGTCATATAGCACCAAAGCAAATCGCCTGGCGCTTTTACCTGGGGCTTCAGCGCCCGCTATTATTAGTTGTGCGGTAGAAACGAAACAGGAAGTAGATCAGGCGCTTGAACGCGCCAAAGAATTCGGTGGGGTGGTACCTGCAGCACCAGAAGTCGATCCATCATTTGGGGGATATATCGGCTACGTGAGCGATCCAGAAGGACATCTTTGGGAGCTTGTATGTCCGGCCCCAAAATAAGCGTTTGCGCTGCAATGGTTTCTTCTAATCTCGAATCTCAGAAGGCGAACCCGGCTACAGACCGCAGTACGCAGAGGGATTCTACGCAGCCTATGTTCGTGACCCGGATGGAAATAAACTGGCATTCGTTGTATACCCTAAAGAGTAAGAAGTGCACAACAGTCGATAGAGTTGGTTCGTGCATGCTAAAATTGCCCATAAATACAGCCTGATAGGCAGACAATGTTTAGAATTAGCTCGGCATTAAAACAAGCTTTTGCTTCGCAGACGGCAGCTGCCGGGCATACACCGAAAAAAACCAGTAAACGGCGCCGGGTGTTTTTTCTGCTGTTAGCGTTATTTCATACGCTGGGGGCTTTATCTTCGCTTGATGCGTTAATGTCATCGCGCACGTCGCAGGGCAGTATTGCCTGGATAGTGTCTTTAAATACCTTCCCTTATGCTGCGGTGCCTGCTTATTGGGTGTTTGGCCGCAGCCGGTTTCAGGGGTATGTGATCTCGCGTAAAGAAACCGACCATGAGTTGTTTGCCAAGCATCAGTTAAAAACTGCTGGTGTTGAGCCTTATGTTATGGCGTCTGATCGGATCCGTGGCAGCATTGAAGCGGTTGAAACACTGGCAAAAATGCCATTTTTAACCGGTAATAACGGCCAACTGCTGATAGATGGCCAGCAAACCTTTGACAGTATTTTTGACGGCATTCGTCAGGCAGAGCAGTATGTGCTGGTGCAGTTTTATATAGTGCGCGACGACCAGATTGGCCGCCAGTTACAGCAATTGCTGATTGAAAAAGCCCGCAGCGGTGTGGCAGTTTACTTTTTGTTTGATGAAATAGGCAGTTACCGTTTACCTAAACGCTATACGCAGCAACTTGCCGATGCCGGTGTATTTGTACGGCCTTTTCACTCAACCAAAGGGCCGGGCAACCGCTTTCAGCTGAATTTTCGTAATCATCGTAAAATTGTGGTCACAGATGGCCATCATGGCTGGTTGGGCGGCCTTAATGTTGGTGATGAATATCTGGGCGCTGATCCGCGTTTTGGCCAGTGGCGCGATACCCATTTAAAGCTAAGTGGCCCGGCCGTATTAGGTTTGCAACTGTCATTTGTCGAAGACTGGTACTGGAGTAGCGAACAACTGCCAAATTTAAACTGGCAGGCCAAACCGGCAAATGGCAGCGATGTGCCGGTATTAATTATACCTTCTGGCCCGGCAGATCGTTTTGAAACAGCCAGCCTGATGATGCAACATGCGTTAAATAGCGCCACTAAACAGATTTGGATCGCCAGCCCCTATTTCGTGCCTGACGAAGGCACTATGGCGGCACTAAAGCTGGCTGCTTTACGTGGCGTTGATGTGCGGATCCTGATCCCCGAGCGAACAGATAACCTGTTGGTTAGTTTAGCCGCCTATGCTTTTGTCGGGCCGCTGCTGGATGCAGGTATTAAGATTTACCGTTATCAGCAAGGTTTTCTGCACGCTAAAAGTTTTGTGCTGGATGATCAGATTATTGCAGTGGGCACGGTAAATCTGGATAACCGCTCTTTCCGGCTGAATTTTGAAATTACCGCACTGTTGGCAGATGCTGAACTTAATCAGCAGTTACAACAACAGTTTTTGCTTGATTTTGCTGTATCGCGGCAAATGACATCAGATGATGTGCTTAGCCGCTCCTGGTATAAGCGCGCAGCCTCACAAGCCGCTAATTTAATGGCCCCAGTGTTGTAACGTATATTTTTTAGCAGAATATTGCAGTGCTGTAGCTAATTTGGCAACGAAGGGCCAGGCTGGTATGCTTTATTTTGCTGCCGGGTGCTACAAGCGCCAGGCCAGAATGAGCTGAAGGGGCGCTTAGCATGAACAATAGCTTTATTTGTAGCAACCGCTTAACCCGCAGACACTGTCTTAAATTACTCGCTGCCGCTATGGCTGCCAGCTTACTGCCGGTATTCCCCGGTTTTGCCGCTGGCGGCGCACGCCTGCAAAAGACCATTCCCAATAGCAATAAAGTGCTGCCGGTAATTGGCATGGGTACCTGGCGTACTTTTAATGTTGGCAGCGATGCTAAGCTGCTTGCGGCACGCACTGAACTGGTAAAAACCTTTTTTGAGCTGGGTGGCGGCATGATTGACTCATCTCCGATGTATGGCTCGGCCGCCGATGTTATGGGTCATGCCTTATCGCAGCTTGGTATAGCTGACAGCCTGTTTGCAGCCGAAAAAGTCTGGAGCCCGGCCGGAGGCTCGGCGCATGAGCAGGTGGCTGATTTGCAGCGCCGCTGGAATATCCCGCAATTTAATTTACTGCAGGTACATAACCTGAGCGACTGGCGCGAACACCTAGCGGTGCTGCGTGAGCTAAAAGTGGCAGGCAAGGTTAGCTATATTGGAATTACTACCTCACATGGCCGCCGCCACCGCGAGGTTGAGCAGATTATGGCCGCTGAAAACATCGACTTTGTGCAACTGACTTACAACATCGTTGAGCGCGAAGCCGAAAACCGTTTACTGCCATTAGCAGCAGAGAAGGGTATAGCGGTCATTGCCAACCGGCCATACAACGGCGGTAGCCTGATTAAAAACCTGAAACGCCGTGGCGAGCGTTTGCCAGGTTGGGCAGCAGAGCATGGCTGCACTACATGGGCAGAGTTTTTGCTTAAGTTTATTGTTAGTCACACGGCTGTTAGCTGTGCTATTCCGGCTACCACGCAGCTTGAGCATTTGCAGGAAAATATGCGCGCAGGCGTTAACCCGATGCCCTCTGCTGAAAACCGCAAACAGATGGTGCGCTTTTTTGACGCGTTATAACTACACAGGCATGTTATGACTAGCTGGGCCAGTTATCAGCTGCAGGATTTTATTCCCTTTAGCGCCGATGTGTACTTTCGCCTGCTGGAACGGTTAAGCGAAAGCTGGTGGCCGCTGCATATACTTAGCCTGCTGCTGGGCGTTGCAATGCTGGTACTGGCATTAAAAAAACGTGCCAGACTGGTTTGGCTGCTTATGGCACCGGTTTGGGTTTTTGTCGGTTGGGTGTTTTTTATGCAGCACTATGCCCAGCTTAACTGGGCCGGTCACTATGTTGGTTACGCTTTTTGGGTTCAGGCCATATTGCTGTTATGGCTGGCATTAGCCGGTTTGGGCCGCCGTGAGGTGCCAGCCGCTAAAATGTGTATTGTCGCTGGCAGCCGCCCGGCAATTATTGTGGTTCGGCTTGGCATTGCGATTGGGCTTGGCATTGCGGTTACCGGTTTGCTTGCTCTGCCTCTTATGGCACCGCTTAGCCGCGACGGTTGGTGGCAGGCACAGGTGTTTGGCATACATGCCGATCCCACCACTATTACCATGCTTGGCCTGGCGCTTATATTACTGCGGGGCTGGCGTTTGTGGCTGGTCGCTTTTATTCCCTTGCTCTGGCTGCTACTGTCAGGTCTTACCCTGTGGGTGCTGCAGGCCGCAGAAGCCTGGCTGTTGTTCGCTGTATTAGTCGTTTCTCTGGTTGGTATTGCAGTTTTATGCCGATGCTCCGGCAAAAAAGCCTGAAAATATGCTAATTTTGCTGGCTTAAATTACAGGCGGGCATGTGATGGCTAATTCTGCAGCAATAGGTATTTTCGATTCCGGCATCGGCGGGCTCTCTGTCGCCCGTGCAATACGTGAACTACTGCCCAACGAAAGCCTGATTTATGTCGCCGATAGCGGCCATGCGCCCTATGGCGAAAAAGCCGACGATTATATTTACCAGCGTATGCTGCACATTACCCGGCATTTAACCGCTGCTGGTGTTAAAGCTATAGTAGTGGCGTGTAATACTGCAACCACAGCTGCTATTGCCAAACTGAGGGCGCAATATCCGCTGCCTATTATCGGTGTAGAGCCGGGCGTAAAACCGGCAGTACTAGCCAGCAAAAGCGGCGTAGTAGGGGTACTGGCCACGCCACGCACCTTGTTAACGCCAGCCTTTGCTACGTTAGCGCAGCGTTATGCCAACCAGGCAAAAGTGATACTACAGCCTTGCCCGCAACTGGTGCCGTTAATAGAAGCATTAGATTTTAGCGGCAATAAAATGCAGGCATTGCTGCAAAGTTATATTCAGCCCTTGCTGGCACAAGGCGCCGACACCCTGGTGCTGGGCTGCACGCATTATAATTTTGTTGCAGATTTAATTGCCGGAATTGCCGGGCCTGACGTCAGTATTATCCGCACCGAAATGGCAGTAGCCAGAGAGTTGCAACGCCGCCTGGCAGAGGCGGGCTTAATAAACACCGATTTAATAACCCCTGATTTAATAAATAAGGGTACAGCCAAAGCGGCAGCTATATTTTACACCAGCGGCAATACCGATATTTTTAACACTCAGCTGCAGTGTTTATGGGGGAGTGCAGATTTACGCGTGACCGACTGTAAAACTCTTTTGTAATACTAATTACTTCTATTGCCTTTAGAACTTCCTCTTTGCCTGCTATATATTAATACAAATATATTTTCATTATTTTCGCTTTAAATTAACCTGTTAGACATTTTAAAAGCGTGGCGATGTCTTAGATTGCCATCACAGGAGATTAAACCAACAGGCGAAAATAAGTTAACAACAGGAACACTGCAATGAAAAGTACCCCCTCCTATTTGCGGCGCAACGTGATGTCTTTTGCTATTGCCAGTACGTTATTCGGCGGCGTGGTGCCCGCCGCTTTCGGGCAAATAGAGGGCGCAACTATTGCGGGTAAAGTGATCCAACAACAAACCGACCGTAAAGCGGCTGGTGTGACAGTTACAGCGACAGATAAAGACAGAGGTTATAGCAAAACCACTAAAACACGCGATGATGGTTCTTATGTTTTCGTCGGCCTCAGGCCTGGTGTTTACCTGATTAAAGCCGCTGACAATACTTCCGCGCCGGTAGCGCTGCGTATCGGCCAAAGAGCAACGGTTAATATTACTTTACAGGCACCAGGTGATGACGATATTGAGCGTATTACTGTTAGCGGTGTACGGGTGGAAAGCTTTTCCGGTGGCGAAGTTGGCACCAACATTACGCCTGAAATGATTGCCCGGCTGCCACAAAATAACAGAAACTTCTTATCCTTTGCCGATCTTGCGCCCGGTGTGCAGCTTAATACTGACAGTCAGGGCAACGTCAGCATTCGTGGTGGTGCGCAGCATCAGCGCAACGTGAATGTCTTTCTGGACGGTGTCAGCCAAAAAGACTATGTACTCAAAGGTGGTGTTACCGGTCAGGATACCAGCCGGGGTAATCCTTTCCCACAAAACGCTATTGGCGAGTACAAAGTGATTACCCAGAACTATAAAGCCGAATTTGATCAGGTAGGTAGTGTCGCTATCACTGCAGTAACCCGCTCGGGTACTAACGAATTTGAAGGCGATGTTTTTGTTGATTATACCGACGAGGGCTTGCGTCAGGCCGAGCCTAATGAGCAAGATGGCAAAACGGAATCATTGACCCGTCATACCGGCGTACTGCTCTCTGGCCCGCTGTTAAAAGATACGCTGCATTTTTTAATGTCGTACGAGCGCAAAGAGATTAAAGAGCCGGTGGATATTCCAGGTGGTGCAGGCGTTAACCTGGTAACGTTACCGGCAGATCTTGAAGCGTTGCTGGGTAGCGAGACGTCTGGTTTTGAAGAGGATTTATTCTTCGGTAAGCTGGATTGGGTTATCAGTGACAATCACGAGCTGGAGATTTCTGCAAAGTTAAGAGATGAAAGCGATGTCGCCGATTTCGGCGGAGCTAATACCTTAAGTTATGGCGTAAATCGTGAGGTGAAAGACCATCGATACCATCTCAAGCATACCTATCACTTGGACCATGGGCACAATGAATTTCGTCTGACTTATGAAGATGCCAGCTGGAACCCCAAGCCTTACACCGATGATGTGGGTGTAGTGCTGCAAACCGCCTCGCGTCAATCGATACTCAACATGGGCGGGGGCCGCAACTTTCAGGATAAAGGTCAAAAAGGTTGGGCAGTACAGAATGACTTTACATGGCTCGACATAGCATGGCGGGGCAATCATGTTATTAAAGCCGGTATTAAGTACAAGAAAATTGTGCTTAATACATTGCAGCAGCAGCCATACAATCCACAGTATTTTTACAATGTAGAAATTAACGGTGCCGGCAGTTTCGCCATTGACCAGCCCTATATGGTGGAATGGGGGGTACCTGCAACAAACTCAGTGGGTGGCAATGTCGAATCTGAAAATACTCAGCTTGGCTTGTTTATTCAGGATGACTGGGAAGCGACCGACCGGCTGACATTAAACATGGGGGTACGCTGGGATTATGAACAAACACCTGGCTACAAAAACTACCAGACCCCGGCAGAGCTGGTGACGGCATTACGCAATTGGCCGAATCTGGATAATGCTAATTACAACATTGAAGACTATATCAGTACAGGCACAGAGCGCAGTTATTTTAAAGGCGCCTGGCAACCCAGATTTGGCTTCAGTTATCTTATGGACGACAGCCGCAGCCATACGTTATTTGGTGGCTATGGCCGCTCGTATGACCGCCAGCAGTTTGATTTTATCCAGCTAGAACAAAGTAGTGGCTCCTTTGCCCAGGTTAGTTATTTGTTCAGCGGAGACCCGGATAACCCCTGCGATTCGGCTGCGACCAACTGTACCAACTGGGACCCGGTTTACTTAACTCAGCCCGGTCTGGATGGGCTGTTGTCGAGTATTGATGTGAAGGGCGAACGTTTTCTGCTGCACAATGACCTGAAAACGCCTTACTCAGATCAATTTAGTATTGGCATCAGGAGTAACTGGGCTGAATGGAATACCGAGGTCAGTGTTGCGCATACCGAATCCAAAAATGGCTTTAACTGGCTGCTGGGGAACAGGCGGCCTGATGGTCAGTTTCTGGCCGACGGTACTACCTGGGGCCAGCCATGGGCTTTTGGTGTACCAGGCTGGGGTAATTTGATGTTGTCATCCAATGACGGGCAAACCCGCGTCAATAACGTCTTTGTTAAAATTGACCGGCCCCACAGAGATAACTGGGGAGTAAACCTGGCTTACACCTTCAGCGATGCTGAGGAAAACAGGGTATTCAGTGAGGTTTTTGCGCTGGATTATGAAAGTGTGGCCGACTATGGCTGGAAAAAATCTGTCGGCGTACCACAACACCGTGTTGTGGTATCGGGTAGTTACGATTTGCCGTGGGAAATGTTTGTCGCTTTTAAATACACCTGGGCATCAAAAACCACTTATGAATATTTGGACTGCAGACAAGGCAGTACCGCTTGCTTGTTTGACCGCACGGCTCCGGCACAAAGCAAGTACCAGCGTTTTGATCTGTCATTAACTAAAGAGTTTGGCAGCAGTTATCTGGTGAATGGCTCAAAGTTTCGTATTCGTTTTGACGTGCAAAATCTGTTTAACCAAAACAATTACGACAACTTCAATTTAAATCCTGATTCAGCAGAATTTGCTATGCCAAATGCCTTTACCTCTACTAATGGCGGTAAGCGGCAGTTAAAACTCTCTGCTGGCTGGAGCTTCTAGGTATTGCGCAGGGTGTATATATAAGAGGACGACACCGTTAAAAAGCTGCTGTGATGTCGTATCACAGCAGCTTGCGGTTATTCTGCTTGTGAAGCCCATAAATCATATTCATCGGCTTCTTCAACCACAGCGTCAATCAGATCACCAGGCTTAACGCCGGTTAAACCGTTCAGGTATACCGCACCGTCAATTTCCGGCGCATCGGCAAAGCTGCGGCCTATGGCGCCTTCTTCGTCTACTTCGTCGATTAGCACTTTAATAGTTTTGCCAATCTTAGCTTGTAAACGGGCGTTGCTAATGGCTTGCTGGGTTTGCATAAAGCGGTGGTAACGCTCTTCCATGACATCCTCAGGCACCGGATCGGCCAGTTCATTGGCTTTAGCACCTTCTACCGGGCTGTATTTAAAGCAGCCAACCCGGTCCAGTTGCGCTTCTTGCAGCCAGTCCAGCAACATCTGGAAGTCTTCTTCTGTTTCACCGGGGAAGCCGACGATAAAGGTAGAGCGAATGGTTAGCTCAGGGCAGATCTCGCGCCATTTTTTAATCCGCTCTAATACGCGATCGGCCTGGCCGGGGCGTTTCATCAGCTTTAATATGCGCGGGCTGGCATGCTGAAACGGGATATCTAAATACGGTAATACTTTGCCCTGTGCCATCAGTGGGATAATGTCATCTACGTGCGGGTAGGGGTAAACATAGTGCAAACGTACCCAAATACCCATCTCGCCTAAGGCTTCACACAATGACTGCATAGAGGTTTTAACCGGTGAGCCGCTCCAGAAGCCGGTGCGGTGTTTTACATCCACGCCATAGGCGCTGGTGTCTTGCGAAATAATCAGCAGCTCTTTTACACCGGCATTTTTCAGGCGCTGTGCTTCGTCCAGTACTTCGCCCACCGGGCGGCTGACTAAATCACCACGCATTGACGGAATAATGCAAAAGGTACAGCGGTGGTTACAGCCTTCAGAGATTTTTAAATAGGCATAATGCTTAGGTGTTAATTTAACGCCATGATCCGGTACCAGCATGGTAAAGGGGTCGTACTTGGGCTTAGGTACAAACTCATGCACCTGCTTTAATACGTTTTCATACGAATGCGGGCCGGTAATACCCAGTACATTCGGATGTACCTGGCGGATTTCGTCTTCACGCGCACCTAAACAGCCGGTAACAATCACTTTGCCATTTTCAGCCAGCGCTTCACCGATGGTTTCCAGCGATTCTTGTACTGCCGAGTCAATAAAACCACAGGTGTTAACAATAACTAATTCAGCATCGTCATAGGTAGGGACGATATTATAACCTTCGCTTTTTAGCTGGGTAAGAATACGCTCGGAATCAACCAGATTTTTCGGGCAGCCCAGAGACACAAAACCTATAGTATTACCTTTGCCGGCTCCGGCGTTAGCTTGCCCGGCTAAGGCTTTGGTTGCGGTATCCAAAGTGGTGGTTTGCGTCGGATCAAAGGTTTGTACTGTCATAGTGTCTCTTAAAATTGGCTAAGCCGGAAAAAAGTCGGCGGATTATACCTGAATCCGGCTAAAGATACAGAGCCTGCTGTGCAAAAAACAAACAGCTATAGCGGGTGTCTGCGGCAGTTGGCGTTACTCTTTACCTTGCCAGCGGTGTAATGCTTTTAGTTGTTCAAGTAATAGCGTTTTATTGTCGCTATTAAGTTCATGGAACAGTTTAAGCAGAACCTGTGCTTCGGATGTCAGCAATAATTGGCTGGTTTGCTCTGTTAGCCCGGCTTTATTTATTTCGCTACCCTGGCCGTCTGGTAAAGCGGGTTGTTCGCAGGCGGCATATAGCTGCGATGGCGTAGTATTTAACGCTGCTGCCAGCTTTACCAGTAACTTTTGTGAAGGTTGGCGTTGGCCTTTTTCTATGCGAGACACATTGCTGGTAGCAATATCTGCTTCCAGAGCCAGTTGTTCTTGTGTCAATTTGCGCTGAAGACGCAAAATTCGTATGGCGTGCCCAATATGCATATTGAGGATTATCTGGTTGGTTTTGCCTTATTGGCAAAACCTCTGGGGCAATTTGCTTGACACAATGTTCCTATTAGGCAATATTCATTTTGTGATTTGTCTTACGGGCAAATCATATTTAAACTTACGAAAATGTTACAAATGTTTGGTCAAAATATGAATGTTGGCGATGTAACTTTAAGCACACGAATGATGTAGCTGTGTAGCTCTTTCTTTGGGTATTGCTATAAGGAAATAAAACAGATGTTATATAATGCCAAGTACTAATAAAGCTTATTGCCTTGATATTCTGATAATTGAGGATATTCCTGCTCCTTTAGCGTCGTTAGCGGACCTTATGGCTGACAATGGCTACCATGTGCGCCAGTGCCGGGACGATAAGGAAGCATGGCGTTTATTGCAAACAGATATTCCGGCATTAATTTTACTTGATGTACAAAGCACTGAAATCACCGGATATGATATTTGTCGGCAGCTAAAAGCAAAACTTAACACCGCTATACCGGTAATTTTTATTTCTGCATCACATGATATCCAGAGTATTAAGCTGGCTTTTGAGCAGCATGTTGTGGATTACATTGTAAAACCCTATGACGCCACTGAGCTGCTGTCCAGAGTGAAAATGCACCTTAAAATCCGCGCTTTGCAATTACATCAGGATGTAAATGGTGCCGACCAGGCACAGTTGCTGCAAATAGAAATTGCCCAGCGCAGGCAGGCTGAAGCAGGGCTGCTTGCTTCTAGGCAGCAATTACGCCAGCTTACCGGCCACTTGCAAACCATACGTGAAGAAGAGCGGGCCCGTATCGCGCGTGAAATTCATGACGAGCTGGGGCAATCGCTCACGGTAGCCAGTATCGATCTGGTAAAGCTTAAAAGCCATGTTGCACATCAATCCGGCGGCATTGAACAACAGATTGACGATATTATTGAAGTGCTGGAGCACGCAGCAAATACGGCTCGGGCAATCTCTGAAAACCTGCGGCCAGGTATGCTGGATATTCTTGGGCTGGGGCCGGCAATAGAACATCACGTACAGCGTTTTAGCGCCAGAACCGGCATTTGTTGCAAGCTGAGTATGACCAATGAAGGTGATTTTGCCGTTACTGAGCAAATCAGCATTGCGGTATTTCGTATTGTGCAGGAGGCACTGACCAATGTTGCGCGCCATGCTCAGGCGAATCATATCAATATTCAACTGGCAGATTTAGGCCGGGAATTGATGCTGATAGTGCAGGATGATGGCCGTGGCATGTCCTCTGAACCCAGTGCGCAAAGACACTTTGGCCTGTTAGGTATGAGAGAGCGTATTGCTCTGCTTGGTGGGCAAATAGCGATTGGCAGCAAAGAGGGGAAAGGCACCCGGATAGAGGCCTGTATACCTGTTCGCTGTGAGGTAACAGCATGATTCGTGTGCTAATGGCTGACGATCACCCACTGGTAAGAGCCGGGCTGAAATATTTGCTTGCGGGCTGTAGTGATATTCAGTTGATGGCAGAGGTTGATAATGGCAATGATCTGGTTAAACAGCTAAGCCATACTCAGGTTGACGTTATCCTGGTAGATTTACTGATGCCGGGGCGTAGCGGTGTTGAGCTGATCAAACAGATAAAAGCCGACTATCCACGTTTGCCTGTGGTGGTGCTTAGCTCATACAAAGAAGATATGTTTGCCCTGCGTACTATTAAAGCCGGTGCTTCCGGTTATATCTGTAAAGATCATGCTGCCGAACGGCTTATTGATGCTATTCGCAAAGTAGCCGCTGGTGGTGTGTTTATCAGTGATGAGGTACTGCGGCTAATTGCAAGTGATATGCATACACCTGTTCAGTCAATGGCACCGCACACCTTATTATCTGACCGCGAATATCAGATATTTTTACTTATTGTTGCCGGCTTTAGCCCCTGTGAAATTGCTGACCGGTTAAATATTAGTGTTAAAACAATCAGTACACATAAAACCCGCATTAAAGAAAAAACCAGGCTGGCGAATACTTCAGACTTTGTTCGCTACGCGTTAAATCATAAATTGTCGCTGGAGAGCGTTGCCGGTTTATAAGCTTGCTTTATTTGGGAAAAATAGGGGTAGGAATTTTCCTACACTAGCTTCGGTACAATTCCTACAGTTTAAATCAGCACTCTGCCGATAGTGATCTTTCAATAAAAAATTCATCATATTGCGAATAATTCAGGAGCAATGTGATGAATGTCTTTCTGGTTGAGGATTCACCCAATATCAGAAGTCTTATTCGCCTCTGTATCGAGAGTATTGGCGGGCGCATTGCCGGAGAAGCTGATAGCCAGCAACAGGCAATCACTGAGGTATGTCTGCTGAAGCCAGATATTGTCATCATTGATTTGTGGTTGCGTGAGGGGAGTGGCTTTACGGTTATTCAGGCACTAAAAGCACAATTGCCGGACATTACACAGATTGTTCTTAGCGGGCAAAAAAGCGGCCAGATGGAAGCTGTTTGTTTAAAACATGGTGCAGATTACTACTTTGAAAAATCTGCATCCGGCTATGTGCAGTTAGAGCAATTATTAAAAGGCTTTGCAGAGCGTTATGTTAAAAGTTAATACAGTAAAAAATAACCGCGATAGTGTCGGCCTGGCTGTCTGGCTTTGGCCATTATATTTATCGTTAGTCAGCATTGTTATGCTTTTTGTTGTTGCAGGTTGGGGGCTTTTATTTTTTTTAGCTGCATGTTTTCTGTTATGTGCCGGCGGCGTTGTGGCCTGGGTGCAGCAAAACAGTATCAATAAACTGATTAGTGTTACTACCAGCCAGGCCAGACTGCAGGCGCAGCAGCAGTTTGAACAGGATGCCCGGCAATTTCTGGCCAGTTTAAATAGTGTTGAAAATGATGTGGCGGCGGTATGGGCGCGGCAAATTGAAACCGGCCGTGCGCATAGCGAGCAATCTGTTGTTGAGCTGGTAGGGCGTTTTCACGCTATTGTACAAAACCTTGACGACACGGTGCGGTTGTCTGACTCAAACCAGGAAAATGGCGAAAACCCCAATGCTATTCAGGTGCTTAATACCAGCGCTGAAAAGCTGCACTCTATGGTTCACTCATTAAAAGAAGCGATGAGTAACCGTGATGCCCTGCTGCAGCAAGTGGGGCAGTTGGTAAGCTACATTGATGATTTAAAAAGCATGGCAACAGCCGTTGCCAATATAGCTGACCAAACTAACCTGCTGGCATTAAATGCGGCCATTGAAGCCGCCAGAGCAGGGGACAGTGGCCGCGGCTTTTCTGTTGTAGCTGCGGAGGTGCGGGCTTTATCTAACCGCTCCGGCGAAACCGGGCGGCGGATCAGCGACACAGTCAATACTATTAGCAGCGCTATATCTGAGGCGTTTTCATCTGCTGAAAGCTTTGCCAGCCAGGATGTGTCGCGGGTGCAACATGCCGAACAGGACATTAACACAGTACTTAATGACTTCAGGTTAGTTACCGACCATTTAAATGCATCAGCCGACGAGTTACGTAGCTCCAGCATCGGAATTAAAGCTGAAATAGCGCAATCGTTGGTGCATCTGCAGTTTCAGGATCGTGTCAGCCAAATTCTCAGCCATGTGCGCGACAATATTTTGTTATTCCCGGATGCGTTTGCACAAAGCGACGCGCTATTTCAGCAACAAGGAAAACTGGTACCGGTTGACTGGACAAGTTTGCTTGATGAACTGATGAAATCTTATGCAACAGAAGAAGAGCTGGCAAATCATGGCCAGTCATCTGCCACTAAGGCAAACCATACCGGCAGTTCAGACGATCTGGTATTTTTTTAAGGAGCAAACTCAGTTATGGCAAAGACTATTATGATAGTAGACGATTCTGCCTCTTTGCGTCAGGTAGTGTCTATCGCCCTGATAGGTGCCGGTTATGACGTGATTGAAGGTTGTGATGGCAAGGATGCACTTAGCAAACTTAAAGGCCAGAAGATCAGCCTGATTGTCAGTGATGTGAATATGCCGAATATGGACGGCATTACCATGGTGCAGGAAATTAAAAAGCTGCCTGCCTATAAATTCACCCCCATTATTATGCTGACGACAGAATCTGCCGACGACAAAAAAGCCGCAGGCCAGGCTGCAGGAGCTAAAGCCTGGATGGTAAAACCCTTTAAGCCGGAGCAGCTGTTAATGGCCGTTTCAAAGCTGGTGCAACCATAAGAGGGCGCACAGAATGAACCGCAGCCAAGACAGCGCAGGCCAGGTATTTTCCCCGCAAGGGGATTTAACCATTTATACCGCGCAGCAGCACAAAGAGCAGTTATTGCTGGCAATTAATAATCAAACCACATTGCAGATTAATTTAGCTGAAGTAACCGACATCGATACCGCCGGGTTACAGCTTCTGATATTAGCTAAACGGGAATCAATGCGGCGTAATATTGCTATGAGCATCTCCGGCCATACCCGTGTTGTGCTCGACGTTATTGAGCTGTGCAATTTGTCGGGCTTTTTTGGTGATCCGGTGTTTATTCCTTCGGATCCTTCAGACAAAGGAACACTCGCATGAATATGGAACAGGCATTTCAGACCTTTCTGGCTGAAAGCAGCGAGCTGCTGCAAGACATGGAAGATAAATTGCTGGGGTTTGACAGCTGCGACGACTGTGCTGAATCAGTGAACTCTATTTTCCGGGCGGTACATACCATTAAAGGCTCTGCCGGTTTGTTTGGCCTGGATGAAATAGTGGCTTTTACACATGTGGTTGAAAGTGTACTGGATGACGTACGCTCGGGCAGTTTTGTGCTGGATGAGCAACTGATTAACCTGTTGCTGCAATGCAAAGATTATATCGGCAAGATGGTTGATTCCATTGATGGCGAAGCGGTGTTAATGGCGCCGGAGGATCTCACGGTGCAAGCGGTGTTGGAGCAGGCGCTGGGTGTTTATTTGAATACGGAACACAGTACAGCTGCTACTGCCTTGGTTGGCATTGACGATGCCGACACCTACCAGAGTGTCTCTGTCATTGAATCTGACAGCGCTATGGCCAATGAAAACTGGCATATTTCAGTGTATTTCGGCACTGACGTATTACGTAACGGCATGGACCCATTATCGTTTATACGCTATCTCGCTACCCTTGGCAGCATTGTGCATATTGAAACGGTAACCGATGCCTTGCCCGGCATTGAGGATATGGATGCCGAGAGTTGTTACCTCGGGTATGAAATAAACTTTCATAGCAGTGCCAGCAAAAGCCAGATAGAAGAGGTATTTGAGTTTGTGCGCGAAGACTGCCAGCTGAAAATTTTACCTCCCTACGCCAAAGTTAGCGAATTTATTGACGTTATTGACACTATTCAGAATGACGAGCTCAGGCTGGGCGAAATTCTGGTGCGCTGCGGCACCTTAACCCAACGTGAGCTGGATAACCTGCTTGAGATGCAACATGCAGTAAAAGAAGGCGGAACGCATCGCCTTATCGGGGAAATCGTTGTAGAGGATGGCCTGGCCAGCTCTGAGGTTGTAACGGCGGCTTTGCATAAGCAAGCCCAGGGGAAAAAAGCTAAAGAAAAACAAGCGCAAACCGTGCGGGTAGATGCCGAAAAGCTTGATCATCTTATTAACCTGATTGGCGAGCTGGTTATTGCCGGTGCTGGTGTTGAATCGGAAGCGCATTTAACCGGCATCGGTAATTTAATGGAATCGGCGCAAACCATGACGCGGTTGGTGGAAGAAGTGCGGGAAAGCGCACTTAACCTGCGCATGGTACAAATTGGCGAAACTTTTAACCGCTTTTTTCGGGTAGTGCGCGACGTATCCAAAGAGCTTGGCAAGGATATTGATTTACATATTGACGGAGCTGATACCGAACTGGATAAAACCGTAATTGAAAAAATCAGTGATCCGTTAATGCATCTGGTGCGCAATTCTATTGATCATGGCATTGAATCTCCGGCGTTAAGGGCGCAGCGCAACAAACCGGCTACCGGCAATGTAAAACTTAATGCCTACCATGAATCCGGCACTATCGTGATTGAAGTTTCCGACGATGGTGGCGGCCTGAACCGGGAAAAAATTCTGCAAAAGGCCATAGCAAATGGCCTGGTTAGTGCCGAAGCTGAATTATCTGTACAGGATATTAACAAACTGATTTTTGAAGCCGGTTTTTCTACTGCCGAGGCCATCAGCAATATTTCCGGCCGCGGCGTGGGTATGGATGTAGTGCGGCGCAATATTGAAGCGCTGCGCGGCACTGTTGAAATAGACAGCGAATACACCGTCGGTACCACTATACGTATACGCCTGCCACTGACATTAGCCATTATTGACGGTTTTATGATGAAAGTAGGCGATGCGTTCTACGTTGTACCTCTGGATATCGTTGAAGAATGTATCGAGCTTAATACCAACCACAACGTGGGACATGATGGCAGAAGTTACATCAACCTGCGTGGAGAGGTGCTGCCGTTTATCCGGCTGGGAGACTACTTCTCTAAGACAGGCGGCAGCGCAAAGCGGGAAAATATCGTCGTTATCAAGTACGGCAGTTTAAAGGCCGGTTTTGTTGTCGATGAGCTGATGGGAGAGTTCCAGACGGTGATCAAACCGCTTGGGCCTCTGTTTGAACGTGTACCCGGGATCAGCGGCTCCACTATTTTAGGCAGTGGTGAAGTAGCATTAATTCTGGATGCATCGTCGTTAATTCATTTAGTTATGCAACGTGATGGTAAGGCCATATCGGCTGCTGCTAAGCAGTCTGCGCTGCATTAAATCACGCACCACTTTAGCTAGTACAAACAGGTATACATGGAGTTTTATCAATGAAAAATTTAAGTGTAAAGGCCAAGCTGACCTTGCTGATGGCAATAGCGGTACTGGCATTATTAATTACCAGCGGCGTTGGTATTATGGGGCTGCAAGCGACTACCGACTCTATTAAAACTATTGGCGAATATCGCATGCCAGCTGTGTTGGGGTTAAGCCAGATGAAAGATGGCCGTACAGCCACACAGTCGATTATGCGCCGCGTGGCTTTTTTTGAAAATAACTACAAGGCACATGCTGAATTCCGCGACATTATGGAGCGGGTAGAGCAGCGCCGGGCGTTATATTTACAAGGTTATAACGCTTATACAAAATTTCCGCGTACTGCCCAGGGTGAGGAGTTGTTCCGGCAGTTCTCAGTAAGCCAGGATGCTTACACCGTTGCTGCCGACCGGGTATACAATATTCTTGAACGCCTTAGCCGCAATAGTTCGGAAACTGAACAAGCTGCATTATTTGCAGAGTTTTATGACGCTATGCGTATCGCGCTGCCTGTGTTTCAACAATCAGATAGTCTGCTAAATCAACTGATTGAGCTCAACAGTAATTATGCCATCGAAGCGGTAGCGTCGGGTGTTGACAATGCCGGTACGGCTAATACCACCATGATTAGTGTTACCGTTACCGCTTTGGTATTAATGGTTGCGCTGGGTATTTTTATTGCCCGTAGCACTTTGCAGCAATTAGGTGGCGAGCCTAACTATGTTACCGCTATTGTTGAGCGGGTAGCTAATGGTGATATGACCGGCGAAATCGTACTGGCGCGTGGTGATAATGGCAGCATGCTATATGCCTTTAAGCAGATGGTCGATAAATTGTCGCAAATTATCAGTGAGGTACGTAGCGCCACAGATAATATTTCTTCAGCGTCTGAGCAGGTGTCCAGCACAGCGCAAAGCGTCAGCCAGGCTACCAGCGAGCAAGCCGCCAGCGTGGAAGAAACCAGCTCAGCGGTAGAGCAGATGTCAGCATCGGTTAACCAGAACGCCGATAATGCCAAAGTTACCGACAATATGTCTGCGCAGGCTTCAAAACAGGCTAACGAAGGCGGGATTGCGGTTAAAGAAACTGTACAGGCAATGAAACAAATTGCTGCCAAAATCAGCATTATTGACGACATTGCCTACCAGACCAACTTACTGGCGTTAAACGCCGCGATTGAAGCAGCCCGTGCCGGTGAGCATGGTAAAGGTTTTGCCGTGGTAGCCGCTGAAGTACGTAAACTGGCTGAACGTAGTCAGGTTGCCGCACAGGAAATAGGCAAAGTGGCTGGCAGCAGTGTCGATTTAGCCGAGCGCGCCGGTAGTTTACTGGACGAAATGCTGCCTGCCATTAATAAAACCTCTGATCTGGTACAGGAAATTGCTGCAGCATCAAATGAGCAATCTACCGGCTTGTCGCAGGTAAATGTTGCCATGACACAAATGAACCAGATCACTCAGCAAAACGCGTCTGCTTCAGAAGAGCTGGCAGCGACTGCCGAAGAGATGAGCGGGCAGGCGGAGCAGCTGCAGCAACTGGTGGCGTTCTTCCGGGTTAATGCTGACAGTTTAACGGCGGCCAGACGGCCGAATAATGCCGCACCTGCTGCAGCGAAAAAATTATCAACTCATGCAAAGTCCGGTATAGCTGGCGCCAGTGAAGCTGAATTTGTCCGCTTCTGAGGGAGAGTGTTATGACTAATCTGGTAAAGGCAGAGCCGGCATCGGTAAAACATGCCCTGGTAAAACAGAAAGTTCGTGAGGAGGAAAGCCAGTACCTGACTTTCCTGCTGGACAAGGAAATGTTTGCCATAGGTATTTTAAGTATTAAAGAAATTATTGAATACGGTCAGGTAACCACAGTACCGATGATGCCCAACTTTGTCCGCGGGGTAATTAACCTGCGCGGCCAGGTTGTGCCGGTAATTGATTTGCAGGCCCGTTTTGGCCGCCCCAGTTCAGTGGTGGGCAAACGCAGTTGCGTGGTGATTATTGAAATTCAGCTATCGGCAGAGCAAGAGCAACATGTGATTGGCGTTATTGTTGACTCCGTTTCTGAAGTGCTGGCTATTCCACCGGCACAAATTGAACGGGCGCCGCAATTTGGCGCTAAAATACGGCCCGATTTTATTTCCGGTATGGGAAAAGTAGACGACAAGTTTGTCATTATTCTTAATGTCGACAAGGTGCTGTCGGTAGATGAATTATCAGCCCTGACCGAACGGGTTGACGAAGAGCGGCATGATTAACAGCTTAATTATGCCTGAGTAGCAAAAGGATTGTTTGTGAATGCTTCAGAGTTAAGTGATCGTGAATTTGCCCGGTTTCAGACAATGTTGTACGACATTGCCGGGATCAGCTTATCCGACACTAAAAAGCCGCTGGTGGCCGGGCGGTTATCAAAGCGCTTACGTGAGTACCAACTGAGCAATTTTGGCCAGTATCTTGCGCTGCTGGCGCAAAAAGAATACCGGCACGAAGTTCAGACTGCGATAGATTTACTGACGACAAATGAAACTTACTTTTTCCGTGAGCCGAATCATTTTTCGTTTTTAAAAAAACAGCTGGAGTCGCAAAGCCGCGGCTCCGGTAGTTTTCGGGTCTGGAGCGCAGCCTGCTCGTCTGGTCAGGAGCCATACAGTATTGCTATGGTAATGCAAGATTGCCTGGACGGGCGGAACTGGGAAGTACTGGCATCGGATATCAGCACCCGCGTGTTGGACAAAGCCAGAATCGGCCAGTACCCGATTGCACAGGCAGACAATATCGCCCGGCCTTATTTAACCCGTTATTGTCTCAAAGGCATTGGTAGCCAGGCGGGTACCTTTATGGTGGATAAAGTGCTGCGTGATAAAGTGCAGTTTTTTCACAGCAACCTCAATGCCAAACTACCTGACGTTGGCCTGTTTGATATTATTTTTTTGCGCAACGTAATGATTTACTTTGACATAGATACCAAACGGCAAGTGGTAAACCGGCTGCAGGCTGCGCTTAAGCCGGGAGGGTTCTTATTTATTGGCCACAGCGAAAGCCTGCAGGGCATTAACAGTGAACTGAAAATGATTGTACCGGCCGTATTTCAGAAACCGAAAACGTGACAACAGTGAGCAATAGCATTCCGGTAAAGGTGTTGATGCCCGGTGAATATCAATTCTCTGCAAAGCCGTTACGTATTCAAACCTTGCTGGGCTCTTGCGTGGCAATGGTGTTCTGGCATCCGAAAAAGCGTATTGGTGGCATGTGCCACTACGTGCTGCCAACCCGAAAGAGCAATATTGATAATGATGCCCGTTATGCTGATGAATTTATGCGTATATTGCTAAAAGAAATAGACAAACATGGTACCAAACCACGCGAGTATCAGGTGCGTTTGTTTGGTGCAGCCAATATGTTCAGACAGTTAAAAACTACCTGTGCAGATACTGTACCTGAGCACAGCCATAACACAGAGTTGTGCCATAACTGCGTGAATGTGTCTTGCCGTAATCGTATGGCTGCAATTAATGAGTCGCGCAAATACGGTTTTACCGTGGTCGAAACTGATTTAGGCGGTACGGTATACCGTTACGTTGATTTTATGGTGGGTACCGGCACCACTGTGGTTCGAAAAGCGCAATTGGCTGCGTTGTTATGAGAGCCTTACCATGAAAAAAATTAATGTGCTTATTGTTGATGACTCTGCTGTTGTGCGCCAGGTGTTAAGTGCAAAGCTGGCTGAAAATGCCAGAATAAATGTGCTTGATGTGGCGGCAGATCCTATTTATGCACTGGAAAAAATGCAGAAGCACTGGCCGGATGTTATTGTACTGGATGTAGAAATGCCACGGATGGACGGCATTAGTTTTTTGCGCAAGATTATGGCAGAACGGCCAACACCGGTAGTAATTTGCTCTACGCTGACCGAAAAAGGCGCTGAAACCTCTTTGCAGGCACTGGCCGCCGGCGCCGTAAGTATTGTTACCAAACCTAAGATGGGTTTAAAAAAGTTTTTAGAAGACTCAGGCTCTGACATTGTCTCCGCGGTTATTGGCGCTTCACAGGCGCGTTTAAGCCGGCTTACTACCGCAGGAGCCGCACCGGTAAAAGCCAAACCAAAACATACTGCAGATGCGGTGTTGACAGCCTCGGGTAGCGCTATGACGCAAACTACCGAGCAACTGGTAGCAATGGGCACGTCTACCGGTGGTACTCAGGCACTGGAGGCGGTGTTATCGCAATTGCCAAGAGTTTGCCCTGGCATTGTGATTGTGCAGCATATGCCGGAGAAATTCACCGCAGCCTTTGCCCAGCGGCTGAATAATATTTGTGAAATAGAAGTGCTGGAAGCTACGCATGGTATGCGGGTAATACCGGGGCGGGCATTAATTGCTCCGGGCGGCAAACATATGCTGCTAAAACGCAGCGGCGCACAGTATTACGTGGAGGTGATTGCCGGGCCTTTGGTTAACCGGCATATACCGTCGGTAGACGTATTGTTTCGCTCGGTAGCTAAAACCGCCGGAAAAAATGCTCTGGGTATCATTATGACCGGTATGGGAGATGACGGTGCTGCCGGTTTGCTGGAAATGCGCCAGGCCAATGCTTATACCATTGCTCAGGACGAAGCCTCCTGCGTAGTATTTGGTATGCCCAAAGAAGCGATAAAACGCGATGCTGTTGAACAGGTAATGCCGTTATCAGAGATAGCAAAAGCCATAATGAAGTGGTGATAAAACAACATGGGGCTGCTATGAGTTTGTCGGGAATATCGCAATTTAAGTTGCCGTTACTGGAAAAAGCCTTTGCGGTTAGCCCCAGTGCGATTTTGATCACCAACATAGATGACGCCATTTTGGCGGTTAACCCGGCGTTTTGTCATTTAACCGGTTATCAGCAAAGTGAAGTGGTTGGTAAGTCGTCGCAGCTGCTGCGCTCAGATAAACATGAACCGGCATTTTTCAGTGCAATTAAGCGCCAGTTAACCGAGTCAGGCTGCTGGAGTGGCGAGGTATGGAACCGCGTTAAAGACGCCAATGTTATTCCGATGACAGAGACTATTTATACCTTTTGTGAACATGGGAACCAGATCTCTCATTTTATTACCACCCTGGTTGATAAATCAGAAGCGCATGATGCCCAGGTGCTGATTAACTATCTGGCCAGCCGCGACAGCCTGACCGGCCTGGCAAACAGATTATCGGCCCAAAGTTATTTTCACGCTGTAACCTGTGAGCAAGAGCAGACACTCCAGAAAATTGCCGTGATATGTCTGGGTTTAGATCGGTTTAAAGACGTAAACGATGCATTGGGGCGGGGCGCTGGCGATCAACTGCTGATAAGCGTTGCCGGTTATCTTACACAGATGGTGGCTGACAATGGTATTGTTTCACGCAGCAGTGGCGATGAGTTTTTAGTTATTTTGCGTAATATCAGTGATTGCATGCAGTTATTGGCACTAATGCAGCAGATGGTAGCGGGTATTAATGCTGTGCAAATGGTTGAGCATAATAATGTATCTGTTACTACCAGCATTGGGGCTGCGCTATCGCCAGACGATGCAGTTAACTTCGATACGCTGCTTAAATACGCTGATATCGCACTACACACCAGTAAAAATGCAGGGGGAAATCAGTATTGTGTGTTTAGCCCTGAGCTGGAAACTAAAGTGCAGCAACGGTTACAAATGGAATCCTGTTTACGCACAGCAGTGCAACAGGAAGAGTTTGCTTTGGTTTACCAGCCCAAACTGTGTTTACAAACAGGGAAAATTACCGGTTTGGAAGCGCTGGTACGTTGGCATAGCCCGGTACTGGGCCTGGTGTCTCCGGCAGATTTTATTCCTTTGGCCGAGCGCAGTGGCTTAATCTTGCTGGTAGACGAATGGGTGGTAACCAATGTTGGCCGGCAGATCCGCCAGTGGCTGGATAACGGCCTGACTGTACCTGCGGTGTCGGTTAATTTATCCACCCTGCAGTTTCATCGTGGCGACTTGCAAAGCCTGATCCTGAATGTGCTATCAGAAAATAATATTGCTGCATCTTATCTGGATCTGGAAATTACAGAAGGTGTGCTGATGGAAACCATGCACAGCGCCGTAGCTATTTTGCAGGGCTTACGCGATATAGGCGTGTCAGTATCGTTAGACGACTTTGGTACCGGCTATTCCAGCTTAAGTTATTTAAAGAACCTGCCTATTAATACGCTGAAAATTGATAAATCTTTTATTGATGATATTTACCAGACTACAGGCGAAGCAGTTATTGTGCAGGCGATTATCTCGCTTGGGCAGAGTATGGGGCTCAAGCTGGTAGCTGAAGGCGTTGAGTATCAGCGGCAGGTAGATTACCTGAAGAAAAATGGCTGCGACGAAATGCAGGGATACTTTTTCAGTAAACCTTTACCTGCTACTGAACTGGAGAAAATGCTGGCTGATTATACCCTGGCAGCAGAGTGTTAGAGCGTCACCTTTATATTGTTCCTGCCCGGTTCTTACGGAAAAAATGTGAAGCAAACATCAGGGTTAGTTTTTTCCGCAGTGAAAAACCCGGTGTTAACCACAATTGTTTAAGCAGTGTTCTGGACTGGAGTTCTAAGGCTACTGGCAGGGCTTTAACTGCCGGGTTGTTAAGTTGTAAGCTGTAAAACAAATAAGCCAGATTTAACAGTAAAATATTACGCCAAGGTGTTGGTATGGCCGGGTAAAAGCTGCCTTGCTGCAAGCCGGTAAAAAACTGCTGCAGTTGCTGTTGTTGCTCTGGTTTAACATTAAAGGATGCGCTTGAGCTGTGTTCACGGTAGCCATAAAGCGGTAAACGTAAATGATACAGTTGAAACGCTTGTTGATACAACGTGGGTATTGCCATAACGTCTTCGCAAAATGCGATGCCGGAGGGGAAGTTAAAACCCGGCGCTATAGCTTTCCGGTATATTCTTAGCCAGGGAAACCAGCGGTTTGACTGAAATACAGCGGTAGCAACACTGCTAACCTTGTGCTTACCGGCTTTGTGGCGCATGTAGTGCGGCCTGGCAGATGGCAGGGCTGATATATCGCTAAAACGCTTATAGCCTATTTCAATCAAATCAGGCTGATGTTGCGCGATAACGTGCAGTAACTGAGGCATATAGCCGGGTAAGATCACATCATCAGCATCAAGAAAGCCAATATAGCAACCTGTACTATGGGCAATACCCAGATTTCTGGCCGCGCTCACACCACTATTGGCTTGTGTCAGCAGCAGATAACAGCCGGGCTTAGCCGATGCTGCAATATGTTGTTGCGCTAACGTCAGGCTGTTATCTGTTGCCCCGTCACACACTAATACTATCTGTACCGCATCTGTCAGTTGTGTTTCGACCGACGCTAATAATTGCCCAAAATAATCTGCAGCATTGTAAAAAGGTACAACAAGAGACAACAAAACCTGCGATTGCATATATACCACCTGGCAACTTAGCGCGAAACAGCTAGTTTATCAGGGGCTATAACAGATAAAGTAGATATTTTACAGTTAGTTACCAATAATCACAAAGTGGTTTTTTTAGTTTAAACGTTATACGGTATGGCATCCGGGGCATCTTTTTTACCAAATTCACTGCAGCCTGGCAGATCTGGTTAATACTGTTAGTTGTATTGCTAAGCTAAACCGCAACCTTGCAGGAGAGAATATGATTAACGCTTACGCCGCACTTGAGGCCAACAGTAAACTGGTACCCTGGCAATATGAACCTGGTACGCTTGGCCGCGATGATGTAGAAATTGAGGTAGATTACTGTGGGATCTGCCATTCTGATGTGTCGATGTTAAATAATGAATGGGGTATGTCGGCTTATCCGCTGGTTGCCGGCCATGAAGTAGTGGGTCGCATCAGTGCTGTGGGTGAAGCGGTAGACCATCTTAAAACTGGGCAAGTTGTGGGGCTGGGCTGGCATTCCGATTACTGTAAAGTATGCAGCAGCTGCGGTAGCGGCGACCATAACCTGTGCAATAAGGCACAAGGTACCATAGTGGGCCGCCATGGCGGTTTTGCTGACAAAGTACGTGCTAACGCCGCCAGCGTGGTACCGCTGCCAAAAGGTATGGATGCGAAAACAGCCGGCCCGCTATTTTGTGGTGGCATTACCGTATTTAACCCATTGGTACAGTTTGATATAAAACCCACTGATAAAGTGGCGGTAATAGGTATTGGCGGCCTGGGCCATATTGCGCTGCAGTTTTTACGGGCCTGGGGCTGTGAAGTAACGGCTTTCACCTCCAGTGACAGCAAAGCAGAAGAAGCCAAAACACTCGGCGCACATCAGTGTATTAATTCACGCAATCATATTGAAATAGAGCAGGCGGCAGGACGCTTTGATTTGATTATCTCTACCGTGAATGTAGCGCTGGACTGGAATTTATACCTGACAACATTAAAGCCAAAAGGCCGGCTGCACTTTGTTGGTGCTACGCTGGAGCCTCTGAATATTGGCGTATTTAGCCTGATTATGGCGCAACGTTCTGTGTCTGGCTCGCCGGTAGGCAGCCCGGCAACGATTGCCAAGATGTTGCAGTTTGCCGTGCAACACAAGATTGAGCCGGTCGTGGAAATATTTAAGTTTGCTCAGATAAATGAAGCGCTGGCACATTTAAAAAGCGGCAAAGCCCGTTATCGTATTGTGTTGGAACGCTAAGCTTCGCAGATATAAACGCCGGGTTTAATGCCCGGCGTTTTACACTACGCGTTAAACTTTATACGGCATGGCACCCAGATAATCTTTTTTACCTACATCGACACCATTGTGACGCAAAATGGCGTAGGCGGTGGTGATATGGAAGTACAAATTAGGGATGACATGCTGGATCAAGAATTCGTAACCCGTTAGATATTTACCTTCCCAGCGTGGCTGAGTGATTTTTTGCGTGGCGGACTGGCTGAAATCAGCCTCGGTAAAGCTGGCCAGATAGGCTACCGTATCACTGATGCGCTGCTGTAATTGCGCTAAGGTGGTTTCGTCATCGGCATGCTTGGGGGCACTGTCAGTTTTACCGGTTAGGCGTGCTACGCCTAATTTGGCTGTGTCGCAGGCAATTTGCACCTGGCGGATAAGATGAAACTGATCCGGCGCTAAACGCGCATTCAGTAAAACGGCAACATCCACTTTTTTTGTTTCGGCAAAACTGGCGCCTTTGTTAAGGATGGCGCTTAAATTTTGCAGCATTTTGCTAAATTGCACTACGGTAATATCGTAAAACATAGTCTGTCCTCCGGGGTAATAAAACGCATACAAACACAGATTTGGGGGGCAGCTGCTATTTTCGCAATGGCGGCACCAAAAAATATAGCGCTGCCATGGCAAAATATTAATGCTGCTTGTTGTGTGCCAACGTGTACAGAACGGGCAGTAACTGCCCGTTTGGTATGATTACCGCTATTATGCCGCCTGTAATTATTTTTTGGGGATGATATTTATGCTTCTGGCGCTATATTTTTGGCTGGAGTATAAGCCAGCAGGCGTAGGGCATTAAACACGACAATCAGTGTTGAACCTTCATGTACCGCCACCGCCGCACCAATGCCAAGCCCCATTATGGTTGCAGGCACCAGCAATGCAACGACACCCAAGCTGACAAACACATTTTGTAAAATAATTCTGCGGGTTCGGCGGCTTAAATCAACGGCAAAGGGCAGATGGCTTAAGTCGTCTGCCATCAGGGCAACATCTGCGGTTTCCAGTGCTACATCAGAGCCTGCTGCGCCCATGGCAATGCCGACACTGGCATTCGCCATAGCCGGTGCATCATTAACACCATCACCAACCATGGCAACCTGGGTTGTTTCGCGTAATTTACGGATAGCAGTGACTTTATCCTGTGGCATTAAGTCACCCCAAGCTTCATCCAGGCCAACTTCTTTTGCCACGGCTGCTGCAACCTGCTGGTTATCACCGGAGATCATAATCATTCTTGAGATGCCCAACTGCCGTAAGGTCGCTAACGCAGCTTTAGCGGCAGGGCGGGGAGTATCCATCAGGCCGATAGCGCCTAAATCGCGATCTCCGTGACGTATTGCCATAACTGTACGCCCATTGTTACGCAAAGTGCTGATGGCTTCTGTTGTCTGCGGGTTTAGTGGCGCGATAGGTTTACCGGTTTCTTCATTGCCAAACATCTTGGCTTTGCCAATCCAGACGGTTTTTCCATCCAATTGGGCGCTGACCCCCAAACCGGCATAGCTTTGCAGGTTTTCTGCCTGGGCTGGTTCTTTACCGGCCAGCCGTTTGCGACCATCACGGGTGATTGCTGCGGCCAGCGGGTGGTCACTCAGTGCTTCTACTGCAACGGCTACACGCAGCAGCTCTTCTTCTGATACACCTTGTGCCACAACAAGAGCGGTAATATGCGGGCGGCCTTCAGTCAGCGTGCCGGTTTTATCAAATGCTATTGCAGTAAGCGAACCAAGCTCCTCCAATGGTGCGCCGCCTTTAATTAATACGCCGCCACGGGCTGCTCTGGCAATACCGGATAATACGGCACTGGGGGTGGCAATGGCCAGTGCACAGGGGCTGGCGGCAACCAGTACCGCCATGGCACGGTAAAAACTATCGCGAAAAGGCTCGTCAATAACGACCCAGGCAAACAGCAATATCACGACCAGTCCCAGTACGGCGGGCACAAAAATACGCTCGAATTTATCGGTAAAGCGTTGAGTAGGGGACTTGCGGATTTCCGCTTCGCTCACCATCTTGACCACACGGGCCAGAGCGGAATCGCTGGAGCGGCTGGTCACTTCTATCTCAATGGCTCCGCCACCATTTATGGTACCGGCGAACACTTTGCTGGCAGCGTCTACAGAATCCGGGCGCTTGCGGGCAAACTCCGGATCATCAACCGGGTGTTTATCAACCGGAATACTTTCCCCGGTAACAGGCGCTTGGTTAACGCTGCTGGTGCCTTTAATCAAAAAGCCGTCGGCCGGCAGGCGTTCATTAGGGCGAACCACCACAATATCGCCCACTTCCAGTGCTTCTACCGGAATTTCCAGTAGTTGCTCATTACGGCGAACCATCGCTGTTTTAGGGGCCAGCTCCGCCAGTGCTTCTATAGCCCGTTTGGCTCTGCCCATGGCGTAGTGTTCCAGCGCATGTCCCAGACTAAACAAGAACAATAACAAGGCACCTTCAGCCCAGGCACCTAAAGCAGCCGCACCAGCCGCCGCAACCAGCATCAGTGTGTCAATTTCAAAACGCTTGTGGCGAAGGTTTTCAATGGCTTCACGCAGGGTAAAAAAGCCACCGAAAAAATAGGCGCTAAGGTAACAGATAAAGGGTAGCCAGGCAGGCGCACTTGCTGACACTTTACCGATAATAAAACCAGCCGCCAGCATAAAACCACTGGCAAGTGCGAACAAAAGCTCTGTATTAGCGCCTAAAAAACCGGCATGTGAATGGGGTTCTGTTTCAGAATGGGAGTGATCTTTATGTTTATCGCTCATATCGGCTCCTTACATCTCACCTTTATACTATACCCCAGTATAGTAGTTGCTGTTTTGAGCTGGATCAATTGCTGAGCAAATTTTATTTATACTCTGATAGAGCATTCTGGCAGAGCCTTAACAAACTCTCGCTTCTTACACCTATAGTAGAAAGCCCTTCAAGGGCTTTCACAAGGCATATCATCGTTGTACTTACGTTCACGATACAGGTAAGAAGGAAGTTGTACTTGTGCTAAAGCCTGCTGTTGTTGCAAGGGGCTTACCGCTTCTGCAGAAAGCGTTAATTGCTGGTGTTCACGGTTATAGTTGGCACTAACCGCCTTACCATCGGGTTTCAGAATGGTAAGTTTATCCTCTGTCATCAGTGCAAACAGATTGTCAAACTGTATCAGGGCCCGCCCCGAGCTGGTACTGTCCAGCAGCAGATCACGCCCTGTCATCGGGTGACAAGACGATATCCCTGCCATGCTAAGTAGAGTGGGGGCCAGATCAATCTGGCTGCTTAAGGTTGTGAGTATTTCAGGCTGAGTGTCTGCGCCTAGAATTAAACCTGGAATGCGAAACTTTTCCACCGGGATCAGGTTACTGCCATAGACCCTGTTATCATGATCGGCTACCACCAGAAACAGCGTATCCTGCCAATAAGGGCTTTTCATTGCTTGCTCAAAAAAGCGGCCCATTGACCAGTCAGCATATTTCACTGCATTGTAAGCAGTGTTTTTAGGCTCTTGGTATAGTGAAATCCGGCCGTCCGGGAATTCGAAAGGTTCATGATTGCTAGAGGTGAAGATCAGGCTGAAAAACGGTTGCTGCTGTTGATGCAAAGCTAATAATTGTTGATGTGCTGTTCTGAACAAATCTTCATCGCTGGCTCCCCAGCTACCTACCAGCACAGGATTACTGATTTTAGGTAAATCAACAATCTCCTGAAAACCATTGCCGGTAAAAAAGCTACGCATATTATCAAAGTGCGCTTCGCCACCATAAATAAACTGAGTGTGGTAGCCCTGTTTTTTTAAGATGGATGCCAGAGTGGTAAAACCTTGCTGACTGTTTGACAGCTTTACCGTGCTTTGGGCCGGTGTCGGCATAAAGCCGGCAACAACCGCTTCAATACCGCGTACAGAACGGGTACCGGTAGCGTAGAGATTGTCAAACCAGATACCTTGCTGTTTCAGTTGTTCCAGCTCTGGAGTGACCGGTGCGCCGCCAAGTGATTCAACAAAGGTGGCGCCCTGGCTTTCCATCAATACTATTACTATGTTCAGCGGTTTATTACGCTGTTTTACGGCTTGTTGCCAGTGTAAGGTTGGGTATTCTGCATTATTAAAATTATATTGCTGCAGCCAGGGCCAGTTAAGGCTTAAATCCAGCATTTGTGTCTCTGGCAGTTTACCGTACATTTCGCTGGAGCGTGCTTCATGTTTGAGGTTATACAAGGCAAATAAAACTGAATAACCCGAGTTGATGACCAGAGAATTCACCATAGCATCAGAGGTAATTGCAAACAGCGCCGGGTTAGCTGGGCGGTGTGCTGTAGTGGAACGGATGCCAGCAAATACCATAAAAACCACCAGAGGCCACAGTAGTAAATGCTGACGCAGTGGCCATACCTGCAATGTGTGCTTCGGTAACCTTAGTACCCGGTGTAGCAGTAGAGCGGCTGCGACAGTTAACACGGTTCCTGCCACCAGTGGCAATCGGAAGCCATGCCATAAGGTAGAGAAAACTTCTTTCGGGTATTTCAGATACTCAATGTACAAGCGGTTTGGCCGTATATCGTACTGCTGAATAAAGGCGGGGGTGGATAGTTCGATAAATGCAATAAGGATTAAACCCGCCAGGCACCACCAATAGCTAAAACGAAACCAGCTGTGCTGTAATCCGGGACGCGCCCAGCACAGCGACAACAGAACGGGTATTACAGACCAGATACAAAGTAGAATCAGGTCGGCCCGGATCCCCTGCAGGAATATCATGCCCAATTGGACCGTAGGCGCTACCCTGTTATATAGCCATAGCACCAAACCGAGCCGGGCCACACTCAATAGCACCAGCCCAATCAACGTCATACGTATTAAGTAGGTATAGGGGCCGCATGTTACTTGCGGTAATACTGGGAATATTGTTACTGAACGTTTGGTCATTGCTCGTTGTACTGCCAAATAAAGTTGCACTGAGGCTAACGAACAATGCTTAAGGCTTTCTTAAGACTGGGCTATTATGCTGTCGCCAACAATACAGGGGGGCATATGAAATCAGAGGCTAAAGGGCTTAAACGGATCATGCTGGCTGGAGTCAATTCGTGGCAAGGGCTGGCCAGTAGCTGGAGATCAGAAGCGGCAATAAGGCAGGAAATTATCTTATTACTGGTATTGCTACCTGTAGCCTTGTGGGTTGATGTATCCGCTGCCGAGCGTGCGCTATTGTTATTGAGTGCATTACTGATTCTGATCGTGGAGCTATTAAATACCGGCATTGAAGTGGTGGTGGATCGAATTGGCAGTGAATATCACGAATTAAGTGGTAAAGCGAAAGATATCGGGTCGGCAGCTGTATTAATAACGCTTGTTGCCAGTGCAGCCGTCTGGTTATGTATTTTACTCTAAGCTAGCTGGAAAAAGCCTTTATGAGATTGTTGCTGGTTGAAGGTGACAGCCTGCTTGCGCAGGGGTTAATAACCGCATTACCTGCTCAAAGTGAGGTCAGTATCAATGCCCGTACAGAACAGCAAGCCGTAGTGATAAGTGTGAGTAATGCAATTAATGGCGATAAAATAAAAGACAGTTTTTCTTATCTCAAACTTGAGAATGGTTAAAACTATCTATACTATAGGGGAGTATAGCTTTGGAGTAACAAATGACCCATACCATAGCCAATAAACCCAAATTACTAACACGGGTGCGGCGGATTAAAGGCCAGGTAGACGGGCTGGAAAAACAGCTGCTGGCCGAAGGCGATTGCAGTAAAGTACTGCAACAAATCGCAGCTGTGCGCGGTGCTATTAATGGCCTAATGACCGAGGTATTAGAACATCATATCCGTGATCATCTGGCGGGCGATAACCTGGAGCCTTTGCAGCGCGACGCGGATGTAGAACAGGTTATTAGCGTGCTGCGCTCTTACCTTAAAAATTAACTGACGATAAGATACCCAAACTGTGATAAGCAACTATGCACTCGCTAAAACACCACTAAGTAGAATGCTGATGGCATTACTGCTGGTTGTGCAATTGCTATGTATAGTTTCCAGCGCTTTTGCCACTGAACACTCGGCTGATGATATTCACCATCAAATATTATGGTCGGATACCGCAGAGGCTGTAGCAGCAGAACAATCATCATTAACCGACGCTTCACTTCATGCCGGTTGCGATCATTGCAGTCATTGCCATGCCGCACATATTGGCCTGTTTAAGCCTGCCCCAGCTTTGCCGGTAATAGGTAACGAACTGGCTGTGTCTTATCTTAATCATGCTCCGTCATCCCCTAAACGAAGTATTTACCGCCCGCCTATCGCTTGATTCTGTTTTTCTGGTTTTTACATTACCAATAACAGGATTTTGCTATGTTTTTAAAATTAAACTATACGCGCTTTGCTGCGTTTGGTTTGCTGGCGGCTAGTAGCATTTTGCTGCATCAGGCGGTAGCAGCTGAACCTGCAACAGCAGATTTAACGCTGCAACAGGCAGCAAAACGGGTATTACAACAACATCCGCAATTACAGGTATTTGACTGGCGCTTGAAAGCGGCGTTGGGTCAGCAGCAATTGGCGGAGCTTACACCTGGTTATGAGCTGGGCGTGCAGGCTGATAATGCCTTTGGTACTGGTGATATGTCGGGAATTAAAAGCCTCGAAGTCACAGTGTCGTTGTCTTCCGTTATTGAGCTTGGCGATAAGCGCCAGGCCCGGATGGCGGTGTCCAGTGCTTCTCAAGCATTATTACTGGCAGAGCGCCAGGCCGCAAGCCTGGATTTACTGGGCGAGCTGACCCAGCGCTTTGTAACCGTGCTGACATTACAGCAAAAAGCGGCGCTGGCGGCACAAACCGTCAGTATGACTGAGCAGGCTTTAACGCTGGTGACGCAGCGGGTGCAGCGTGGTGCAGCACCGGAGGCCGAGCAACTAAGGGCGAAAGTGGCCTTTAAGCAAGCACAGTTGCAGCATGGCTTACTGCAAACCGAGCTGGATAGCAGCAAGTTGGCGCTGGTCAATTTGTGGGGGGCGGAACAAGCCGATTTTAATCAGGTTAGTGGTGATTTATTTCAGTTGGCGCAAAGCCCCTCCTTTCAAACACTTTATCAACAAGTGCTGGCAACCCCCACCATAGAGGTTTTTGCAGCCCGTCAACGCTTGCGTGATGCTGAGCTGACACTGGCGCAAAGTCAGTCGGCCGGTGATGTACGCTGGCAGATTGGCGCCATGCGCTCACAGGAAAGCCGTGATTTTGGCTTGGTTGCCGGCGTGTCGGTGCCCTTGTTTAGTAAACAGCGTAATCAGGGGGCGATAACTGCGGCGCAGGCAGAGTCTCAGGCGGAACAGTTTGAAAAAGAAACCGCCTTGCTGGATTTACGCGCCCGCTTATATCAGGCCTGGCAAACCCACCGTTACAGCAGTATGGCGGTAAAAGATATGCAGCGCGATATTCTGCCGGTGCTGGAGCAGGCACTACAACAAACTGAAGATGCATACCGCCGTGGCCGTTATGGCTATGCAGAGTGGATTTCTGCCCGTCAGGCACTACAGGATGCTCAGCTTGAGTTGGTTAATGCGGCCAGTACTGCACTGAGTAATCAGGTGCTGATTGAACAGCTTGCCGGTGTTGCGCTTGCAGCATCGCCGCTGGCGATAAAGGCACCCACTCAGCTTATTACTACTGAATCAGGATCTTCCAAATGAAATATTCCGCGTTATTCCTTGCATTACTGATCGCTCAGGGTATGGCTGTTGCACCTGCTCAGGCCGGGCCGGGCCACAGCCATGATGAAAAGCCGAAAACGGCGCAAACAAACAGTGCTCATGCCCACGATGATAGCGGGCACAATCATGGCAGCGATCATGATGATGATCACGATGAAGCTGCAACGATTGATGCCGACATGGCAAAAAGGGTAGGGATTGAGGTGGCGACTGCCGGTGCCGGTACCATTGAACGCCATATTCCGTTATACGGTGAGCTGGTAATTCCACCTAACCGGCAGGCACAGGTTCGTGCCCGTTTTCCCGGCATGATTACTCAGATAAAGCCTGCTGTTGGCGACACAGTGAAAAAGGGTGAGGTGCTGGCGCTGGTTGAATCCAATGACAGCCTGCGCACTTATCCGGTAACGGCACCGATAGCTGGGGTGTTATTACAGCAATATGCCAGTCAGGGCGAATACACAGCCGGTGAAACGTTATTTTCACTGGCAGACAGCAGCATACTGTGGGCTGAGCTGAAAGTATTCCCGGCCGCAATGGATGAGATAAAAACCGGTTTGCCGGTGCATATCGAAGCTCGCGGCGGCAGGGTTGATAGTCAGATCACCCATATTTTGCCGGCCTCCGGTCAGCCTTATGTATTGGCGCGGGTTGAACTGGATAACAGCAACGGCCGTTTTTCTGCCGGAGAGCGGGTCAGTGCGCTGGTGGATGCTGAGATCATAGATGTTTCTCTGGTGATAGATAACAAAGCCTTACAGGATATGGAAGGTAAACAGGTGGTGTTTGTGCGCGAAGGCAACCGCTATGAACCGCGGCCACTGCAGCTAGGCCGCACCGATGGGCGCTTTACGGAAGTGCTGTCAGGTCTGCATGCGACTGAAGAGTATGTGGTGGTAAATAGTTATCTGATTAAGGCTGAGATCGAAAAGGCCGGTGCAGCTCACGAACACTAAAATCAGGAGATAAACATGATTGAAGCTATCGTTCGTTTCTCGATTGAGCGGCGGTATCTGATGCTGGGCCTGATCTTGTTACTGATTGGCGCCGGGCTGTGGAGTTACCAGCGATTACCTATCGATGCAGTACCTGATATTACCAACGTACAGGTACAAATTAACACTGAAGCGCCTGGTTATTCACCTCTAGAGGCCGAACAACGGATTACCTTTGTGGTAGAAACGGCGCTTTATGGTTTGCCAAAACTAAAATATACCCGTTCGTTGTCACGTTATGGTTTGTCACAGGTAACGGTGGTGTTTGAAGAGGGCACCGACATTTACTTTGCCCGCAACCTGCTTAATGAGCGGCTTGGCAGTATCAAGAATGCGCTGCCTGCCGGGCTAGAACCGCAAATGGGGCCCATTGCTACTGGCCTGGGTGAAATATTTGTTTATACCGTCGATGTTAAACCCGGCGCTACCGATGCAAATGGCAAACCGCTGGATGCTATGTATTTGCGTGAAGTGCAGGACTGGATTATCAAACCGCAACTGGCGCAAGTGCCCGGTGTGGTTGAGGTTAATACCATCGGTGGTTATGACAAACAGTACCATGTGATGCCTGATCCGGCAAAAATGCTGGCTATGGGTATTACGTTGCCGCAACTGTCAGAGGCGTTGCTTAGCAATAATGCTAACCGTGGAGCAGGTTATATTGAGCGTAATGGCCAGCAATTACTGGTACGTTCGCCCAGCCAGCTCAGTACTATCAGCAGTATTGAAAATGTCGTGGTGGCGCTAACTGGCTCAGTACCTATCCGGGTAAAAGATGTGGCAGAAGTTGGGCTTGGCAAAGAGTTACGTACCGGTGCCGCCACCCGTGACGGCCACGAAACCGTAATGGGTACGGTGATGATGCTGCTGGGGGAAAACTCGCGGACCGTTGCCCGTGATGCTGCTCAAAAGCTGGAAGAGATAAAAGCTTCACTGCCGGAAGATGTGATTGTTGAAGCGGTATATGACCGTACCACGCTGGTAGATAAAACCATTGCGACCGTGCAAAAAAATCTGCTGGAAGGCGCATTACTGGTAATTGTGGTGCTGTTTGTGCTGCTGGGTAATATCCGGGCGGCACTGATTACTGCCGCCGTAATCCCGCTGACAATGTTGGCGACCATTACCGGTATGGTACAGCAAGGCGTATCAGCTAACTTGATGAGCCTGGGAGCGCTGGATTTTGGCCTGATTGTCGATGGTGCGGTGATTATTGTCGAAAACTGTATCCGGCGCTTAGGAATGGCACAACACCAAAATGGCGGCTTGCTGGCACTGCGTGAACGCTTAAACGTGGTGTTTGCTGCAACGACCGAAGTGATTAAACCCAGTTTGTTTGGGGTAGCGATTATCACGGTAGTGTATATCCCAATTTTTGCTCTGACCGGCGTTGAAGGCAAAATGTTTCACCCAATGGCCGCTACGGTAGTAATGGCATTACTGGCCGCTATGGTGCTGTCACTGACTGTGGTTCCTGCCGCCGTTGCCGTGTTTATGAATGGTAAAATCAACGAACAGGAAAGCCGGGTTATTGTTGCTGCAAAATCACTGTATCGTCCGGTTTTGCATGCCGTAATCAAGCTGCGTTTGCTGGTTGCTGGTTTGGCAACGTTGCTGGTTGCGGTTTGTTTATGGCTTGCCACCACGCTGGGATCGGAATTTATCCCGCAATTGGATGAAGGAGATATTGCCCTGCACGCGATGCGGGTAACCGGTACCGGGCTGGAACAATCTGTGGCAATGCAGGAAGTACTGGAGCAGCGGATTAAACAATTTCCGGAAGTTGATAAGGTTTTCGCCAAAATTGGTACGCCGGAGGTAGCAACTGATCCGATGCCACCGAACGTTGCAGACAACTTTGTTATTTTAAAACCGCGCAGCGAATGGCCGGATCCGCGTAAAACCAAAGCGGCGCTGGTAGCTGAAATGGAGCAAGCGTTGGAACAACTGCCTGGCAATAACTACGAGTTTACCCAGCCGATTCAGATGCGTTTTAACGAGCTGATTTCTGGTGTGCGTTCGGATGTGGGCATTAAAGTTTTTGGTGATGATCTGGATGTGCTGTTAAGCGTAGCAAACAGCATCGAGCAGGTTGCCAACAGTATTACCGGCGCGGCAGATGTGAAAACAGAACAGGTATCCGGTTTACCGGTACTGTCGGTAATACCAAAGCTAACGGCTTTATCCCGTTACGGACTAACAGTCAGCCAGTTTCAGGATATCATCGCCATGTCGATTGGCGGCGAAGAGGCAGGGCTAATCTACGAAGGTGATCGCCGGTTTCAGTTAATAGTACGTTTACCGGAGCAAATCCGCAGTGATATTGATAACCTGTTATGGCTACCTATTCCAACGCCGGATGGGGGTTATGTACCGCTAAATGAAATTGCTACGCTGGATATTCAACCGGCACCGGCACAAATCAGCCGCGAAAACGGTAAGCGCCGTATTGTGGTATCGGCTAATGTGCGCGAGCGCGATCTGGGTAGCTTTGTTGCCGAGCTGAAACAGCGGATTAGTACCGACGTCAGCTTGCCAGCCGGTTACTGGCTGGATTATGGCGGTACTTTTGAGCAATTGGAGTCGGCCAGTAAACGGCTGGCAATCGTAGTGCCGGTGACCTTATTGCTGATTATCGCCTTGTTGGTGATGGCGTTTAATTCGCTCAAAGATGCGTTAATTATCTTTACCGGTGTGCCACTGGCACTGACGGGGGGCGTACTGGCACTGTGGTTACGTGATATGCCGTTGTCTATTTCAGCCGGCGTCGGCTTTATTGCCTTGTCTGGTGTCGCGGTTCTGAACGGTTTGGTAATGGTATCGTTTATGCGCCAGCTATGGCAGGAAAAAGGCGATTTACTCTATGCCGTAGTAGAAGGTGCATTGATCCGGTTACGCCCTGTATTAATGACAGCACTGGTGGCCAGCCTGGGGTTTGTGCCAATGGCACTGAACACCGGCACCGGGGCAGAAGTACAGCGGCCTCTTGCGACCGTGGTGATTGGCGGTATTATCTCGGCGACTATACTGACGTTGCTGGTATTGCCTGCGTTGTACCATTGGTGGCATCGCAATGATAAAGCGTTAACTGATTAATCCGTTGTAATACGTAATCAAGCCCCTGTTATCAGGGGCTTGATGGGGTAATCACTCTCGCATAATGTGGTTTGTGGCCTTACATTCAGATATGAAATTTTTGCGCGATTGTTAAGCTAAGTGTTCGCCTTAGCATGTTGAGTAAGCCATGCTAAGGCAACTTTGTTTAGTGGATAATTTTATGCTTACTTTTGCAAAACGGCACCTTTGGTTGGCTAGTAGCGTATTAGGCCTTACCTTAGCGGCACCTGCTATCGGTAGTAACCCATTGGATTTTGGTTTACTGATTGACGGAAAACCCATTCGTACCGCAGATCCTTCAGCCCATGTTTGGCCTGACGGACGCTTGTATCTTTATACCTCGCATGATGAAGAATGTCAGGCCGATTTTCATATGAAAGACTGGCATGTGTTTTCTACTAATGATTTAGTTAACTGGACGGCGCATGGTGCGGCGTTATCGGTAGACGATTTAAGTTGGGCAGATGACTATGCTTGGGCACCTGATGCCGCTTATAAAAACGGTAAATACTATCTGGTATTTCCGGCCGGTACCGGCGTAAAAGATCGACAAAATCCAGAAAAAAGTACCAAATGGATGGGCATAGGTATTGCCGAAAGTGACTCACCAACAGGCCCTTTTACGGATGTTATTGACGCACCGCTGTGGCGTGAACCTTATGCTAATGATCCCGCGCTTTTTATTGATGATGATGGCAAAGCTTATTTATATTTTCATGGTATTGATTTTGATTATTACGTGGTTGAAATGGCTGATGATATGCGCAGCATTCGTGGCGATTTCAAAAAAATGGATATGGGCGGGTATGAGCCTAAAATGGAAGGTCCTTGGGTTTTTAAACGTAACAACCTGTATTACTTTACCATGCCAGAACGCAACCGCGTTTTAACTTACTATACTGCAACCTCGCCAACCGGCCCTTGGACTTATCAAGGGGAATTTATGGCGCAAGAGCATCAAAGTAATAATCATCACTCTATTGTTGAGTATCAAGGGCAATGGTTGTTGTTCTATCATCGTTGGCTGGATAGCAACAATACCGCATGCAGTAAACGCCAGCGTCATACTGCTGCAGAGTATTTATATTTTAATGACGATGGCACTATTAAACCGGTGGTTCGAACATCGCAAGGTTTAAGTAAATCTACATCAGAATAACGATTAGCCTAAAGCGTTATTCGATATTATGGATTAAACGCGCCAAAAAATAGGTTTGGCGTCAGTATCAAAGTATTGCTGGTTTTACGTGTGTATTGGCGTTCAACTAATCATTGAAAATACCGCTAAGTTGTTTATCGGTATTTTTTTTGGGCTTTGCGTTTACGCTCAGCTTCACGTTCGGCTTTTTCTTTCGCTTTAGCACCTTCTTCAGCTTTGGCGTCTATCTGTTCCTGGCTTACCATTTCCGGTGTTTCCAGTGTTATCTGGCCTAGATTACCGGCGCGTAGCTCGGTAATTAAGATGCTGCCGGCTTTTTCCAGATCAACAATACCACCTTTACGCATGGCACCGCGTTTAAGGCCAATAGCATCCATCAGTGCTAAATCGTTTTCTGGCAGTTCGGTTAAGCCAAAGCGTTGCATAACTGCCTGCGGGTAGGCTCTTAACAGATAGTCGGCTGCAAACATGGCAATATCGGCATAGTCAAACACGGTATCTTTTATTGCGCCGGTAACCGCCAGCCGGTAGCCGCAGGTAGGCGGGCTGAGTTTGGGCCACAAAAAGCCCGGTGTGTCGGTTAAAATCACGTTATTTTCCAGCTTAATACGCTGCTGCATTTTTGTGACGCCCGCTTCGTTGCCGGTTTTGGCAATAGTACGCCCGGCAAGGGTATTAATTAATGTTGATTTACCAACGTTAGGAATGCCCATTATCATGGCCCGCGCCGCACGGATATCCAGATTACGCTCTGGCAGCATGTCGTTACACAGTTGCAGCAAGGCGCGGATTTGCTCCGGATTTTGCTGGCTGATAGGAATAGCTTTTACGCCAGCCTGTTGTTCAAAATGTTCAACCCAGCGCCGGGTTAGCACAGGATCGGCTAAGTCGGCTTTATTCAGCACTTTAATACAGGGCGTGTTGCCACGCAGCTGCGGCACTAAAGGGTTTTCGCTGGAGAAGGGGATACGGGCATCAAGCATTTCGATAATAATATCGACCTGCGGCATCACTTCAGCGATTTCTTTACGGGCTTTGTGCATATGGCCCGGGAACCAGTTAATAGACATTCGTGCAACCTTAAAATCAGCAAATGGCAGACTGTGGCAGCCATATAGCAAAAGCACCCACTGTTTTAGTGGGCGCTGCTATGATAGCGCAAAATGAATAGCTCAAAAATGGTAAAAACTATGAAAGCTATGTTAGTGCAGTACGAATTGATAAAAGCTCAGCATAGAAAGCGGTGCCAGCAGGGCCGAATAACAGGCAACACCGGGTAATTTAACAATACCAAGGTTGCGAAATAACAATAATAGCTGATACAGGCCCAGTAGGGGGGGTACCAGTGTTATCCATACAGTACCGGCCAGAGAAGGAAACAACCAGCTTAATGCTGGCGCGCAACTGCTGGCAACAAGCAGTAACGCCACTAACAGTAAGTAGTGCTTGGCACTAAATTCCGGTAAAGGGCTTAGATTTTCCATGTTGCTCTGTAATATTTCAGGTTGGTATATCTACTATAGAAAAACAATTTGTTATATACCCGCACTGTTTTGTTTAAATATGTAATACGGGCGCAAGCTTAGGCATTTCTGCTTGCTTTGGCAATACATTTATAGCAATTTTTTTACTGCAGTTGCCCCTTTGCCTGAGATTATTCTGCCGCAGGAGGATCAAACCGGCGGATCTGCAGAATAATGCCCAGGTGAGGGTGGTCCAGATAATGTATCTCGCCGCTGATCACCCGCCGGCTTTGCCGTACATAAACGGTATTTAGCTTATCTGCCGACGGAATACGCAGGTTAAATTCGGTGTTAACAAATAAATAGTGGTCCAGATGCAGTTTAAATAAACCATCAAGCTGCCATACCTGATCCGGTAAGCTACTAAGGTTTTCTTGCTCTGGTGCTATGGCTGCCAGTTGCTCGCCCTGCGGCGCCGGTAACTGGCTGTTAGCGCTGAGTTGTTGTAGCAATGAGTCAATCTGGCTAAGCAGTTGGGTATCGCTGTTGTTGTCGGTTAGGGTGTAGGTTGCTGTGTTACTGGTTAGCGCGGGATCAGCAGTTGCTACAAGCAAGTTGCGTGGTTGGCTCCAGTAGTCGAATTGTTGTGAGAAGTTCTTTCCGGCAAACCAGCGGGTGGCTATTGCACGCCGCTCTGTTACCGGTGCCTGGCGCCAACTGGTATGCAGTAGCAGTGACATACCGGCCTGACGGTTAATGCGCTGAGCAATATCACGCAGCTGCAGTGCGCTGTCATCCGCCAGATAAGGGGTATTCTGATGTTCACCACGGCCGGTAATCACGATTGGCAGTTGTGACGGGTAGGCTACTTTATTAATGGTATTACGTGGCTGAAACAGGTTGTGCTGCTGCCATGGTTTTACCTGTGGTTCGAAAATGCACATGGTGTTTGAGCGCAGTGGCATCAGTTCAAACTCACTGGCAAAGTCGATGTCTTGCGAACACAGCGGTAGTTCAGACAGCAAAGCGACGATATCTGGCTGATAGCGCGGGGTTAACAAATCATAAGCCCGGCCTGGTTTAATGGCTTTAATGCTGTCGCCAAAGGTTTCCTGGATTGCTGCACCGGGCGTTTGGCTGAACACCAGCATTTCCACTTCAAACCAGCGTTGTTGCTGGGCGCTTAGCGGGCTGGTTAGTAAAACACTGCTTAACAGGCAATACTTCAGGGTTTTAATCATTTGTTTACCTTATGTCTGGCAAAATCAGACAGCATGTTTTCTATCAGGCTTAAACGCGCTTTGCTGTCATCTGTATTAATACTAAACCGCAGTTTTTGGCCGCCTTCAAGCTTGAAGATACGCGACTGCTTTTGTATCAGTTCGATAATATAGCCGGGTGATACGGCGGTTCTGTCGCTGAATTCTATCACACCGCCTTTATTACTGGCTTCAATGCGGCGAATGCCGAGTTGCTCTGCCTGCAGTTTAAACTCAGACAATGCTACCAGATTTTTTGCCGCATCGGGCAGTAACCCGAAACGGTCGATCAGTTCTACCTGTACTTCATCCAACTCGTCGGTGCTGCGGGCCGATGCCAGCTTTTTATAGCAGGATAGCCGCAGGTTTACATCGGGTATATAGCTATCCGGCAGCAAAGCAGGGATGCGCAATTCAATCTCTGCCTGCTGGCTTAACATGGCATCCAGACTGGGCTCACGGCCATTCTTCAGGGCGTTAACGGCTTGTTCCAGCATATCCATATACAGGCTGAAACCTACTGATTCAATCTGGCCGCTTTGCTCATCACCTAACAGTTCACCGGCACCACGAATTTCCAGATCATGCGTTGCCAGGGCAAAACCTGCGCCTAAATCTTCCAGGCTGGCGATGGCCTCCAGCCGCTTTTCGGCGTCTTTGGTTAAACGCTTTGGCGGTGGCGTGAGTAAATAGGCATAAGCCTGGTGGTGTGAGCGGCCAACCCGGCCACGCAACTGGTGCAATTGTGCCAGGCCGAAATTATCCGCCCGGTTAATAATAATGGTATTCGCTGTGGGTACGTCGATACCGGTTTCAATAATGGTTGAACATAGCAGGACATTAAAGCGCTGGTGGTAAAAATCTGACATGATTTGTTCAAGTTCGCGCTCGCGCATCTGGCCGTGCGCTATACCAATTATTGCCTCTGGCAGCAGTTCGGCTAAATCGGTAGCGGCTTTTTCAATGCTGGCCACATCGTTGTGCAGAAAATACACCTGGCCGCCGCGCAGAATTTCGCGCATAACTGCTTCGCGGATCAAGCCACTTTCGTATTGGCGCACGAAGGTTTTTACAGCCAGACGCCGCGCCGGTGGCGTAGCAATAATAGATAAATCCCGCATACCCGACATAGACATATTCAGCGTACGCGGAATAGGTGTGGCCGTTAGTGTAAGAATGTCGATATTAGCCCGCAGGGCTTTGATTTTTTCTTTCTGGCGCACGCCAAAGCGGTGTTCTTCATCTACGATAAGCAAGCCCAGATCATGCAGCCTGATGTCATCCTGCAGCAGTTTGTGTGTGCCAATCAGAATATCCACTTTGCCGTTTTCTACATCGGCCAGAATAGCTTTTTGCTCTTTAGCGCTGACAAAGCGCGACAATACTTCTACCCGTACCGGCCAGTTAGCAAAGCGGTCTTTAAAGTTTTCAAAGTGTTGTTGTGCCAGCAATGTCGTGGGCACCAGTATGGCTACCTGTTTACCGTCATTAACTGCAACAAAGGCACCGCGCATGGCCACTTCGGTTTTACCAAAACCGACATCGCCACACACCAGCCGGTCCATGGGTTGCGGGCTTTGCATATCACGCAGCACGGCATCGATGGCATCTTGCTGATCGGCGGTTTCTTCAAACGGAAAGCTGTCAGCAAAGGACAGATATTGCTGTTCATCTAAAGCAAAGGCGTAACCTTTATGTGCAGCACGCTGAGCGTAAACGTCGAGTAACTCTGCGGCGACATCACGTACTTTTTCTGCGGCTTTGCGGCGGGATTTTTCCCAGCTGTCGTTACCCAGCTTATGCAGTGGCGCATGTTCGGCGTCGCTGCCGCTGTAACGGCTAAGTAAGTGGAGTGAAGTAACCGGTACATACAGTTTGCTGCTGCCGGCATATTCAATAGTAACAAATTCGGCACTGATACCTGCTGCATCCAATAATTGCAGCCCCTGATAACGGCCAATACCGTGTTGTAAATGCACTACCGGTTGGCCAATGCTCAGCTCAGCCAGATTACGGATAACGGTATCACTGGATACCTGCTGGCTGCGTTTGCGCCGCCGGCGCTGGCTAATTTTTTGGCCAAACAGCTCGTTTTCGCTTACCAGTGCCAGTGGCGTTGCCCGGCGTAGCAAAACGCCTTGCTCTAATGCGCCTACCACTATGCCTAAATCGTCGCTGCTGCGGTTAAACGCATCAAGATTATCAAATTGTGAAACATGCACTCCGGCTTTATGTAGCAACTGCAGCAAGCTTTCGCGCCGGCCTTCGCTTTCTACAAAAAACAGCAGCCGGCCCTGTTGCTGTTTTAGCTGCAGAATAAAATCCTGCAAGGCTTGCAGCGGATTTTTCAACTGATGATTTACGCTTAAATCGGGCAGGGTTTCTGCTTCGGCATTGGCGTAACCGGCTTTGGCAGGTAGCGGTGCGATGCTTAAACGAACCCGGCCATAGTTCTTTAAACTGGCAAATAGTTGGTCGGTACTCAGGTATAGCTGCGCCGGAGGCAGTATCGGCCGCAATAAATCAATCGCGCGGTCGTCAAAGCGGCGCTTTAGTTCCAGCCAGAATTTGTCGGCACTGTGTTCAGTATCGCCCAGCAGCAGACAGCGGCTGTTTGGTGGTAAATAATCAAATAAGGTGGCTGTTTTTTCGGTAAACAGCGGCAGATAGTATTCAATACCGGCTGGTAATACGCCCTGGCTAACTTGCTGATAAAGTGATTCTTTCTCGTTTCTGGCATTAAAACGTTCACGGTACGCCATGCGAAAACGTTCGATCGCGGCCTGGTCGGTTGGAAACTCGTGCGCGGGTAACAGCTCTATTGCCTCTACCGCTTGCAGGCTACGCTGATTGTCCGGATCAAAGGTGCGGATGCCATCTACGTCGTTGTCAAAGAAGTCGATACGATAAGGAACGTTGGCTCCCATTGGATATAAATCTAATATTGAACCGCGGGCTGAGAATTCGCCGTGTTCCATGACCTGCTCAACACTACGGTAACCAACAGCTGTCAACTGGCGTTTTAATGCGGCTAAATCTGCTTGCTGGCCTTTTTTAATCAGAAAACTATTTTGCTCCAGATAGTCGCGGTGGCAAATACGCAAAAGCAGCGTGCTAACCGGCACAATCACCAGCCCCTGTGTCAGGCGTGGCAACTGGTACAGGGTTTTCAGCCGTTGCGATACGATATCCTGATGTGGCGAAAACACATCGTAAGGCAGGGTTTCCCAATCGGGTAGTGTAAGCAGCGGGCAGCTTTGTTGCTGATAAAATACACCCAGTTCCTGCTCCAGCTTCAGGGCTGTCGGCGTATCGGGCACAATAAGCAAATATAACGCCGGTTGTTGTGTAATAAGTTGTGCCAGTGCCAGTGGCAGTGCTGCGCCTTGTAAATTGCCCCAGTGCAACTGATCCTGGGCATGTTTAAGCTGTGGCAGAGAAGTGATCAGATCCATTAAAACGACGAAGCCTTACAAATAATAAAATTGAGTTATTGTGCGCTTAGCTATTTTTTTGCTGCCTTTGCTCAGCTTTTTGTTTTAGCAAACGCGACTGCTGATGCAGGCTGGCACGCACAATGAGTTCGCGATCTTCATCCCGAATGCGGTTAAACACTACTTTTATCTGCCACTGGCCGTCAGCGGCAGGCTGACAACTCAGCACCTGGCCGTAGCAAAATACTGCGCCATCGTTATTATCCAGAAAAATTTTCAGCTCAAGCACCTGTAAAGGCTCCATGGCTGTGTCGGCTAAAAAACAGCAGCCGCTACCACCGTAGCTCAGGGTGTAGTAACGCTGGCTGTTATTGTCTTGTTGTTGCAACACATAGTGCAGCAGTAAATCTATTTTACGGGCTTGTTGTTGCAAATAAAGTGCTAACTCTTCGGCCAGTTCGCCTAAGCGGTTTAATGCGCGCAGCGCCGAGTTGTTCAGACTGCTGGCTTCAGAGGCCATTAAAAACGGCGCCGGGATGGCATTTTGTAATGCCTCTGCATCAGGTAAGGCGATATCCAGTGGCCGGGCATTGAGGCTAATGGCATGCTCAATGCTGAAGTAATCCTGATAGGCATCATCTAACTGCTGTAATGTGAAATCACTCATGGCAATACCTTTGCAAGCTGCTTGTCACGACAGGCAATAATCTCTATGATCGACGCCACTTTACCATCTAACGCAGGTCTTGTCCTGAATATTAGGATGCCGTTGCCAGTCAGTCTATTAATCGGTTTGCGCTATAGCCAAAGCCGAAAGGGTAATGCCTTTATCTCTTTCATTACGCTGTTTTCCGTGGCCGGGATCTTTTTGGGTGTCATGGCGTTAACTATTGTCAGCTCGGTAATGAACGGTTTTGAAGGCGAGCTGAAAAAGCGTATTCTCGGGGTGATTCCGCATTTGGTCGTAACCACTCCCGCCAATAGTCTGCAACATTGGCAGCAACCTTTGCTGACAGATGCCGCAGTGCTGCAAATTACGCCGTTTTTACAAGCTGAAGCGCTGGTGCAATCGCCACGGCAGTTAACGGCTGTGTTATTGCAAGGCGTAACGGCAGATGCACTACCAGCGTTTATGCAGCAGTCGTTGTTGGTTGGTAACTGGCAGGATTTTGCCTCGCAGCGCTACAGTGTAGTGCTTGGGCGCGCTCTGGCAGAGCAATTGGAAGTGTCAGTGGGCGATCCGGTACGCTTTATGTTGCCTCAGGCTGGCAGTTATACGCCTATGGGCTGGGTGCCGCGCCAGCGCTTGTTTACCGTAAGTGGCATTCTGGAAACCGGCTCTGATGTCGATAAACTGATTGCTGTAACCGCACTGGATGATTTAACCCGGCTGTTAAATGCTGGCGGAAAGGAGCAGCAATGGCGGGTTACGCTGAAAGAGCCGTTTAGCGCACCGGCCCTGGGCGCAAAGTTGGCAACTGATCCCGGCTTAAAAGTACAGGACTGGCGGCAAAGCCATGGCAAATTATTTGCTGCCGTGGCGATGGAGAAAGCCATGATGTGGTTGATGTTGCTGCTAATTGTTGCAGTAGCGGCATTTAATATTGTCTCGGCTCTGGTAATGATGGTAACCGACAAACAAGCTGAAATTGCTATTTTAAAAACGCTGGGTATGACAGACAGACAGCTGTTTACCGTATTTGCCGTGCAAGGTATCAGTAACGGCCTGGCCGGAGCGGTAAGCGGTGCTGTTGCCGGAGTATTGTTATGCTGGCAGTTAAACCCCTTATTACACCTGTTTGGTTTGTCAGTGGCGCCGGGAGTAGAACTGCCGGTGGATATTCAGCTAGAACAAATTTTATTAATTTTGCTAAGTGCGCTGGCTTTAACGCTGATGGCTGTGTGGTATCCGGCAAAACGTGCTGTGGCAATAAATCCGGCGGACATTTTACGCGATGAGTAATGTATTAACGGCAACACAACTGTGCAAAAGTTACCGGGACGGCCAGCAGGTTACAGAAGTACTGCACGGTATAGATTTAACCATTAAACGCGCCGACATGCTGGCTATTGTTGGTAGCTCAGGCTCGGGTAAAAGTACTTTACTGCATATTTTAGGTACGCTGGACCAGGCCGACAGTGGTAGTTTAAACGTCTTGGGCCAGGATGTTGCCCGGATGACATCGCAGCAAAAAGCGGCTTTGCGTAATGGCCAGTTGGGGTTTATTTACCAGTTTCATCATTTGCTGATGGACTTTACCGCCTTAGAGAACGTTGCTATGCCGCTGCTGATCCGCGGTTTATCGGCCACCGCGGCCAGGCAGCGCGCCAGCGTAATGCTTGAACGTGTAGCGCTGGCACACCGCAGCCACCATAAACCGGCAGAGCTTAGTGGTGGTGAGCGCCAGCGCGTTGCTATTGCCCGGGCGTTGGTAGGCGAGCCCGCATTAGTATTGGCTGATGAGCCGACCGGTAATCTGGATCAGCACACTGCCGAGAGTATTTATCAGTTACTGCGCACATTAAACCGGGAGCTTGGTACCAGTTTTATTGTGGTAACCCATGATTTGGCACTGGCGGCACGGTTAGACCGCCATGTATCTATGCGCGACGGCCGCCTGGAGCTTGCCCATGGCTAGCCTGGCCTGGCAGTTGGCCCGGCGTTACCGTTCTACCCGTCATAGCAGTGGTTTTATCCGCTTTATTTCTGCCAGCTCTACTTTAGGTATAGCGCTGGGGGTGGCTATTCTGATCCTGGCGTTGTCCGTAATGAATGGCTTTGAACTGGCACTGAAACAGCGCTTGTTATCGGTGATCCCGCATGTTGAATTGGAAGCTGTACAGCATAATTTGCACGACTGGCAGCGTAAGCAACAGCTGTTTGCTGAGGTTGCCGGTGTTGAAGCGGTAGCACCTTATATTAAAAGTAACGGTATGTTAAGGGTCGGTGCAGAAGTAAAAGCAGCCGAAGTGCGTGGCATTGATATTACCTCAGAGCGGCGCATCAGCGATTTTGCCGGTTATATCAGCGCCGGGCAGCTTGACACCCTGCAACAGAGCGACATTGTACTGGGACAGGGTATTGCCGATGCGCTGAACGTTAAAGTAGGCGAGCAGGTACAACTATTATTACCCCGTTTAACAGAAGATGGCCGCCTGGCGAGCCACAGCACTGCCAGCCTGACAGTTAGCGCCATAGTTGCCGTGGGCGGCCAGCTTGATTACAGCCATATCTGGCTTGATATTGCCACGCTGGCCAGCTTACTGGCTTTTGAACCCGACACAGTGCAGGGCTTTGCCTTCCGGCTGGATGATGTTTTTCAGGCACCGCAAATGGCGCGGGAGCTGGGCCGGGTATCGGAAGATTATGTCTATCTGCTGGATTGGTTTCGTAGCCAGGGTCATGTTTATCAGGATATCCAGATGGTACGCAGCATTTTATATCTGGTACTGGCGTTAGTAATTGCCGTTGCCAGTTTTAATATTGTTGCCACATTGGTGATGGCCGTGCGGGAAAAAGAAGGTGATATTGCTATTTTACTTACTATGGGCGTTTCGCCTGCGGTAATTATACGTACCTTTATGTGGCTGGGCTGGCTTAATGGTTTAATCGGAGCGGTAGCGGGTTTAGTTGTTGGTATATTGCTGGCCAGTTATATTGAGCCGGTGTTTGCCTTTGTGACAACTGTACTGGGCAAGTCGTTGCTGGACCCGAGCATCTATTTTATTAACTTTGTGCCGTCATTATTGCAGTGGCAGGATGTGCTGCTGACCTTTGGTGTGGCATTAGTAATGAGTTTGCTGGCAACGCTCTATCCGGCGTGGCGTGCCAGCAAGGTACAACCTGCACGGGTGCTTGGCCAGCGGTAATAATGTTAAAGCGGAGGTTGGTTTTTCCGCTTTAATTTTTTACCCAGCTGGGCCTTTCTTACTGATAAACGCCACAGCCAGTCGATAACAAAATAACCAATAATAGCCGAGCAAATGCCCATCAACAGGCAGCCAGCCAGAAAAGGTTTACCAATAGTGTAAATACTATGTGCCAGCCAATCCCAGCTTGCTTCGAAAGCAAAAGGCTCCAGCGGCGTTCTTAGCACCACACAGCCCACCAGATAAGCAATATAAAATAAAACCGGCATGGTTATCGGGTTGGTTAACCACACCAACGCTACTGATATCGGTAAGTTTACCCGCATAGGTATTGCTACTGCTGCAGACACTACCATTTGAAATGGAATAGGCATCCAGGCAAAAAACAACCCCACTGCAAAAGCACCGCGTGCCGAGCGGCGGTTCAGGTGCCACAAATTACCATCGTGCAACAGGGAGCCAAATATTTTTAGCAGCTTTTGCTGCTTGATTTTTTCTGGCGATGGTAGATATTTCTTAATAAAGTTCTTTGGCATTACAACCTATTCACAAAAAACGAACATGAAATCTTTTTGTATCGGTGTACTTACTGGCAGCCTATTGTCATTATTTTTGCCAATAGTACCACCTTTTTTCACAGTATTTTTGCTGCTGCCACTCACTGTATTGTTGCTTGCGGTTCGCTACCGGTTTTGTGCCGGGCTGGCCGCCTTTATTTGTTGTTGGATAATTCAGTTTGCCGGTTATCAAACCGAACAGCAGCATATTCTGAATTACAGCGAACCACTGCAAGGTACTATTGTTGGCATACCAAAACAGTACGCTGAGTATAGCCAATTTACATTGCAACTGGAAAACAATCGCGCTACAGGGTATCAGATCCAGTTGAACTGGTCACAACCGCCGGTGCTATTGCAAGAAGGTCAGCGCTGGCGGCTGAGTGCCAGGTTAAGGCCGGTGGCTGGTAGTGCTAACCCGGCTGGTGTCAACCGTGAGGCTCAGGCGTTGCTACAAGGTGTACTGGCGCAGGGGGCAGTGCTTAGCGGATCTGATACACAATTATTGCCGCATAAGGTGACAGTGCGCCAACGGTTGATAGCGCAACTGCAACAGGCAACAGAAAACTTAGACAGCGCGCCGCTGTTACTGGCACTGACGGTGGGGCAGCGCCAGTTCTCACCGGCGCTATGGCAGGGGCTGCAGCAATCTGGTTTAGCGCATTTACTGGCTATTTCCGGTTTGCATATTGGCCTGGTATTTGGCTGGAGCTTTTGTTTACTGCGCATTATGCCCTGGCCGCTGCGCTACTTGGCCTGGCGCCAGGGCATGGCATTAACAGGGGCATTGCTGACAGCTTTTGCGTATGCCTGGCTGGCCGGTTTTGCTATTCCAACGATCAGAGCTGCCTTTGCTTTACTATTGATGGTGTTGGCCTGGTTACAATACCGGCGGCTAAGCTACAGCCATTATTGGTTACTGCTTACGGCAGTGTTGTTGCTGGCCCAACCTTTTTTTGTGCTAAGCAAAAGTTTCTGGCTATCGGTACTGGCCGTGGCAGTTATTTTTACTGTGTTATGGCTACAGCCGCGCTACAGCAAGCACTGGCGCAGTAAATTCTATCTGTTTTTGCGCTTTCACTTTTATCTGGCGTTACTAATGTCGTTACTCAGCGTATTGCTATTTGATGGCAGTTCAGTGCTGGCGTTGGTGTCAAATGTATTATGGGTGCCCTGGTGCAGCTTGCTGGCTATTCCGTTGCTGTTTATCAGCCTGGTGGTTGAATTGCTTCAGCTACCCGGTAGCAGTGTGCTGTGGCAGTTAACTGATATCGTGTTTCAACCACTGTTGTGGTGGCTAAATTGGGCTGCTGTGCAAAGTAACAGCTGGTGGGCCTTGCCGGATCAGCACTGGTTACTGATTGGCAGCCTGTTGATTGTCTGTCTGCTGTTTTTGGTGTCATACCGGCGCATATTTCTTTACCTTGGCGTTGTGCTGATGCTGCCGTTAATACTGGCATTTACCCGGCCGGTGCAGTGGCAGTTGCATCTGATTGATGTCGGGCAGGGGTTAGCGGTGCTACTGCAATATGGCCAACGCGGTTTGTTATACGATGCCGGGCCGCGTTATGGCCAACATAGTGCTACCGCATCCCAGGTATTACCTTATTTGCGCCAGCGTGGTGTACGTCAACTGGACTATTTAATTTTAAGCCATGACGACAGTGACCATACCGGCGACTGGCAGTTGCTGACAACGTTTTATCCGCAGGTGCAGATATACACTGATATTAATAATATAAACAAAGCGCAGCCCTGCAGTACTATACCGCAGCAATATTTAGCTGCCCGGCTGCAAATGCTGGATACCGGCGGCGATTTTGGCAATAAAAATGACAGCTCCTGTGTGCTGCTAATTCAGCTATATGGCTGGCAGATCCTGTTGCCCGGCGATATTGGCGCCAGGGTGGAGCAGCAGCTTATTGCGCGCTACCCGCAGTTAAGCGCTAATGTGCTGGTGTTGTCTCATCATGGCAGTAACAGCTCCAGCCACTTTAGTTTTTTACACCAGTTAGCGCCACAACTGGCATTGAACAGCGCCAGTTTGTACAACCGTCATCGGCATCCGGCTGGTGCTGTGCAACAACGGCTGCAGATGCTGGATATTCCGCTGTATAACACTGCGCATGGTGGCGCCATCAGGCTGGATATCAGTGAGCAGGCGCTGCATGTTCACGAATACCGGACGCAAAGAATACCCTTTTGGCTGCAAAAGCCGGTGGGAAATGCTGAAACCTTATTAACAACACGCTAGAATAGCGGCTGATTTATGAAGCAGGGCTTTATTTTGGTAGAAAATATTACAGATCCCGTCGTTATTTATAAGCGTTTACTGCGCTACGCCAAACCTTACCGGGCCGGATTTATCGCAGCGATATTGGGCATGATTGGTTATGCTCTGGTGGATGCTACTTTTATTTCATTGATCCAGCCGTTTATTGACCATGGTATTCAGGATAAAGACACCGAGTTTCTTAAATACGCGCCTTTAGTGGTGATCCTGATGTTTATTCTGCGCGGCACCTGCCATTTTATTGCCACTTACTGCATCAGTTGGGTAGGTGGGCATATCGTAAAAGATATTCGTCAGCATTTGTTCAGCCATATCATGCGGTTACCGGTTAGCTTTCATGACAAGCATTCTACCGGTGAGCTGATTTCGAAAATCACCTACGATGCTGAGCAGGTTAAACAATCTCTGACTAAAGCCTTGATCGTACTGGTGCGTGAAGGCGCTTTTATCATTGGTCTTATCGCTGTAATGTTTTACCACAGCTGGCAGTTGTCATTGATTTTCTTTCTGGTTGCTCCTCTGATCGCTGTCATTGTCCGTTTTGTCTCAAAACGTTTTCGCCAGTTAAGTAAACATATTCAGCATGCAATGGGGGGGGTAACCACATCATCAGAGCAAATGCTGAATGGCCACAAGGTTATTTTGTCTTTTGGCGGGCAGGAGCTGGAGGACAAACGTTTTGCAGATGTTAATAATAATACCCGTACCCAGGGTATTAAGATGGACTCGGCCCAGGCTATCAGTTCGGGTATAATCCAGTTAATTGCTTCTTTTGCGCTCGCTTTTGTCATTTATATGTCCAGCTCTCCCGAGATGCTCAGCCAATTAAGTGCCGGCAGCTTTTCTGCGATTGTCACCTCTATGGTGGTATTACTTAAACCACTAAAACAACTGACCACAGTGAACAGCGACTTTCAGCGCGGTATTGCAGCTGCTGCCAGTATATTCAGTATACTGGACCAGCTACCTGAGCAGGATAGCGGCACGCAGGAGCTGACACAGGTTAAAGGCGAAATCCGCTTTGAGCAGGTAAGTTTTCAGTATCCCGGCCATCAGCAACAAGTGCTGGATCACATCAGCTTTGTGGTTCATCCGGGGCAAACGGTAGCACTGGTAGGGCGCTCCGGCAGTGGTAAAACAACTATTTCCAGTTTATTGCCGCGTTTTTATCAGGCTGAGCATGGGCAAATCCTGCTTGATGGCCAGGATATCCGGCAGTATAAACTGGCATCGTTACGGGCCCAGATTGCGGTAGTATCCCAGCACGTGACTCTGTTTAATGAAAGCATTGCCAATAATATTTGTTACGGCATGACGCAGCCGGTTAGTGAGGCGCACTTACTGGATGTTGCCGAAAAAGCCCATGTGCTGGAGTTTGCTACTAAGTTACCCGACGGCCTTAATACCATTGTCGGCGAAAATGGTGTCAGTTTATCCGGCGGACAACGCCAGCGTATTGCCATCGCCAGAGCACTGTTGCGCCAGGCACCGATTTTAATTCTGGATGAAGCTACTTCAGCGCTGGATACAGAATCTGAACGTAAAATTCAGTCAGCACTTAATGAGCTGTTAAAAGGCCGTACCAGCATCGTTATTGCGCACCGGTTATCCACCATTGAAAACGCTGACATCATTATCGTGATGGACCAGGGCCGTATTGTAGAGCAGGGCGATCATCATACTTTGCTGGCACAAAACGGCGCTTATGCACAGCTGTATAAGCTACAGTTTGGCGAGCAGCAGTGAGTTTTACTACGCGGCTTTGGTATCAGGGCCATAAAGCTTACTGGTTGTTATTGCCTCTAGCCTGGCTGTATGGCGTTGTCACTGCATTACGCCGTATGCTGTTTCGCTCAGGTATAACGCCGCAGCTAAAAGTTAAAGCGCCGGTTATTGTGGTAGGCAATATCAGTATTGGCGGAACCGGTAAAACGCCTTTTACATTATTGCTATGCGATACGCTACGTAAACAAGGCTGGAAGCCGGGCATTGTCAGCCGGGGTTATGGCGCTGATATTAAAGCCCCTATACTGGTGCGGCCTGAAGTGGCAACGTCAGCCGAGGTCGGCGATGAGCCGTTACTGCTGGCACAGCGTAGTGGTTGCCCGGTAGTGGTATGCCCGGATCGCGTAGCGGCAGCGCATTTTTTGCTGCAGCACACCCACTGCAATATTATTGTCAGCGATGATGGCTTACAGCATTATCGTTTGGCACGTGATGTGGAAATTGTGCTGATTGACGGCAGCCGGGGCCTAGGCAATGGCCAGTTGTTACCCGCCGGCCCGCTGCGTGAGGGCGCCTGGCGTTTAAAGCAGGTTGATTTGGTGGTAGCAAACAGCCAACCTTATGCACAGGCAGACGGCGTGATGCAGCTAAAGGCCGCCACAGCAAAAGCGCTGTGTAGCGAAGCAAGGTTAACGCCTGGCCCGGTAACCCTGGTAGCCGGGATCGGTAACCCGCAGCGCTTTGAGCGTACGGCGCTGGCAGCTGGTTTTACAGTAACTGCACGGCACTATTTTGCTGATCATCATAAGTTCAGCGCGGCAGATTTTGCTGGTATTCACGGCCCGGTGCTGATGACAGAAAAAGATGCAGTGAAATGCCGCGCTTTTGCCCGTGCTGACTGGTTCAGCCTTGGGGTAGATGCGGTGCTGGATAGCCCATTACAACAAAAACTAAATACCATTTTGACTAATTTGCGGAGCAGTTATGGCACTTAAAGTCGCATTAACCGAGATTCTGGCCTGTCCGTTATGTAAAGGCAAACTAAAATATGATCAGGCTTCAGAGCAGCTGATATGTACCTTTGACCGTTTGGCTTATCCGGTGCGTGATAATATACCGGTGTTGCTGGCCGATGAAGCCCGTGAGCTGACACTGGAAGAGGCTGAACAATGGCGTTCATAGTGGTTATTCCGGCGCGTTACGCCAGCAGCCGTTTGCCGGGCAAGCCGCTGGCTGATATCGCCGGTAAAACGATGATAGAACGGGTTTATCAGCAGGCGCTGCAAAGTGGTGCCCAGCGTGTTGTGGTTGCAACCGATGACGGCCGGGTAGCTGCTGAGGTAGCACGCTTTGGCGGCGAAGTTTGTATGACCCGTGCAGATCATCAGTCCGGCACTGAACGGCTGGCTGAAGTGGTTAGCAAGTTACAGCTTGCTGCGGATACGGTAGTGGTAAATGTGCAGGGCGATGAGCCTTTTATTCCGCCGTTGATTATTCGCCAGGTTGCGCAGAATCTGGCTGCTCAGCAAAAAGCACAGATGGCAACATTAGCGGTACCGCTGATGGATGCGGCTGAAATTGCCAACCCGAATATTGTTAAAGTGGTTAGTGATAAACACGGCTATGCCCTGTATTTTAGCCGCAGTGTTATTCCGTTTGACCGCGATGGTACTTTTCAGGCTGAGTTAGCCAGTCATTATCGCCGTCATATTGGCATTTATGCTTACCGGGCGGCGTTTATCCAGCGCTACATCGACTGGCCTGCTTCGGCGCTGGAGCAGATTGAAAACCTGGAGCAACTGCGCGTACTATGGCATGGTGAATCAATTCATGTTGATACCGCGCTGCAAACACCGGCGATGGGGGTAGATACACCTGCTGATCTGGAGCATGCCCGTATTTATGCCGCCAGCCTTAACTAATGACCCCGGCATTTACCCTGATAGCTGAAACTGCAGATTTCGTGCTGCTGAATAAAGCCGCCGGTATTAGTTTTCATTCAGACGATGGCCCGGGCTTAGTGGTTTTAGCGCAGCAGCAACTGGGCTATAAACTGTACCCGGTACACCGGCTGGATAAAGTGACCTCAGGCTTAATTGTACTGGCCCGCAGCAGTGATATAGCCGCACAGTTAACACAGCTGTTTAGTACGCATCAGGTAGAGAAATATTATCTGGCGCTAAGCCTGGCCAAACCGGCAAAAAAGCAGGGCTGGGTGAAAGGTGATATGACATCAGCACGGCGTGGCGCCTGGAAATTGCTTAACAGCCAGCAAAACCCCGCAGTAACCTATTTTATGAGTCAGGGTTTTGAAAACCTGCCGTTTCGGGCATTTCTGGTGAAGCCCTACAGCGGTAAAACGCATCAAATCAGAGTTGCACTGAAAAGTGTTGGTGCGGCTATTGCCGGCGATGCATTGTATCAGGGCGCTGTGGCAGATCGGGTGTATCTGCATGCTTATGCGCTGCGTTTTCGTTTACATAATACCGAATACCAGTATGTACAGGCGCCAACAGAAGGCGCTTTATATCAGCAACTTGGCCAAAGCGGGGCGTTGTCAAACTGGGCACTGCCCTGGCAACTGAGCTGGCCACACTACACTTTACCTACACAGGTTAGCAAATAACGATGTCCGATTATCAATTACGTTTTGCCGGTATTGCCCGGTTATATGGTGTGGCTGCGCTGGAGACTTTTCGCAACTCGCATGTTTGTGTTGTGGGTATTGGCGGCGTGGGCAGCTGGGCTGCTGAAGCGTTGGCACGTTCCGGTATAGGTGAAATTACTCTGATTGATCTGGATGATGTCTGTATTAGTAATATTAACCGCCAATTACATGCCCTGAGCGATACCGTAGGCCAGGACAAAGTAGCAGTGATGGCACAGCGTATTAAAGCCATTAACCCGCAATGTGTTGTACACCAGATCGAAGATTTTGTGACGACCGACAACCTGCATGAACTTATCCGCAATGATATGGATTATGTGGTTGATGCCATTGACTCAATTAAAGCCAAAGTGGCGCTGCTGGCGCATTGTAAGCGTAATAAGATCAAGATAATAAGTACAGGTGGAGCAGGCGGACAAACAGATCCGACACAAATCCAGATTGCTGATCTAAGCCAGACAATTAATGACCCCTTGTTAGCCAAAGTACGCAATACTTTGCGGCGTGATTATAACTACAGCCGTAATCCCAAACGCCGCTTTGGCATTGAATGTGTTTACTCAACTGAACAACTGGTATATCCGCAGCCTGATGGCAGTGTTTGCCAGCAAAAAACGCCTCAGACGACCACCGACGGTGAAGGAACTAGCATGCGGCTGGACTGCAGCGGCGGTTTTGGCGCAGTTACCGTGGTAACAGCCAGCTTTGGGCTGGCTGCGGTAGCAAAGGTGTTAGTCAAACTGATCGGCAAGCATAAAGGCCATAACGACAGACAGTAATATTAGTGATAAAGGTGAGCGGCGCGGGCTATTGAAGCGGCGTAATTGTCTCAGTGCCAGAAAAGCCTGCCGGCCATCTTTACCCAATACTGTCCGTAACGTTAGCAGGCATGGGTAGGCCAACCACATTTTCTCTGCAATCTGTAAGGCTTCACGCCAGACTCGCCCCGGTGCCAGCCGTTGATATTCGCTTATGGTTAACAAAATCGCCGGATCGTTAGCGGGTAAATAACGGTATAAGCCGTGCACAAAAATCAGCACATCACGTGCCATACACTGGTCAATGCTCAGATGCTGGTGCGGATCTTCTTCAAAATCAATAAAGCCAATGTGTTCACCGTCCCAGCAGATATCGCGTAGCGCCGGGCGGCCATGCCAGCGATTTTGCTGATGTAACTGTGCCAGAGCAGCGGCTGCAGCCATCAGAATATGCTGCTTTTCCAGCATACTGATATTAGCATCCGTCAGGAAAAACTTAACGGATGGCCCCAAATCAGTTAATACCAGATAGTTGTCATGACTTAATACCACCTGAGGCACCCGTACACCTCTGGACTTCAATAAGGTCAACCGGGTGGCTTCACGTTTGAGACAGTGCTTTGGTTCGGCAGATGGGTAATACAGTGGGTTACTGCTCAGTTTTTTCAGTAGCCTGGTGAGCAGAGGCAAAAATGTGGCACTTTTGGCTTCATGTTGCTTAATCCAAAGCTTTTGATTTTGCCACACTGTGGAGAACGAACGGGCTTTGTGCCGGGACAGAAGCTCTTCAACATGCTGTTGCAATGCATAACTATCCATACTGCTGTAACCTGACTTTACCAGTTCAGGTTTCCTGTAGTTGATATATTCAGGCGCAGTAGTCTATCGGGAGTAGCTGAATTTTAGCTGAACAAGCTTATTTGCAGCATTGCTTTATCCGGCTGACCATTGCCGTTAAACCATTGCCACGTGACTGACTTAAATAAGGTTTTAAGTTTAGCTGGTCAAACTTATGGCATAAATCAAACTGGCAGAGTTCAGTGGTTGTCATGCCATTAACCAGACACAGCATAATGGCCATCAGGCCTTTTACAATACGCGCTTCGCTGTCGAGTACAAAGTAGTGCTTATCTGTGGCCTTGTCGTGGTAATGCATCAGCCAGGCCCGGCTTTCACAACCTTTTACCAGCAGTTCCGGCTGCTTCATTTTTTCCGGAATAGCGGGCAGTTTTTTACCCAGTTGCATCAGCACCCGGTACTTTGCCTGCCAATCTCTGGCTTGTTCTATTTCTGCTAAATTGCGTTGCTGAATATCCAGCAACACAGGTTTGGTGTCTGCTAATAGTTGTTCTAGTGTCATGCAGTTAAAATCTCCACGGTTTGCTCCAATGCGAGCAAACACCGGTTCACATCATCCAGCGTATTATAAGCGGCAAAGGAACACCTTATGGCGCCTGGCCGCGCTAAGCAGCTAAATAATGGCATAGCACAGTGCTGCCCCGACCGGACTGCTATCTGCTGCTGGTTAAGTAACTCAGCTACGTCAGCAGGGTGCTCACTGTCAACATTTAATGCCACTATACCGGCATTATGCACATGCGAAGATAAAATATCTATGCCTTTTATGAATGTTAAACCGTTATAGAATTCTTTTAATAACAGAGATTTATGCTGTATTATTTGCTTATTGTTATATTTTTGTAGCCATTCGATGGCGGCAGATAGCCCGATAGCGCCCGCGATATTTGGCGTACCGGCTTCCAGCCGGAAAGGCAACTTGTTAAAGCTGGTGTTAATAAAACTGACACTATCAATCATTTCGCCGCCGGCAAAAATGGGCGTTAAATGTTCAAGTTGTTCCGTTTTTCCATACAGCACGCCAATGCCGGTAGGGCCGTATAGCTTATGACCGGAAAAAACATAAAAATCGCAGTCCAACTGCTGCATATCCGGCTGCTGATACACTATGCCCTGAGCGCCATCTATTACCGTTACAGCCCCCGCTGCTTTTGCCAGCCTAACCATTTCTGCTACCGGCTGAATATGGCCCAGAACGTTGGAAATATGACTGAAGCTAACCACTTTAGGGCCAAGTGCTAACAGTTGTTCGTAAGCAACAAGGTCTATGCGGTGCTCGGCGGTTAACGGCACTACATCTATGATTACGCCGTGGCGCTGACAATGCAGTTGCCAGGGCACAATGTTGGCGTGGTGCTCCAACTGCGTAAGTAAAATGCGGTCGCCGGGTTGTAGTACCGTATGCATTAAGCCAAAAGCAATTTGATTCAGTGCCGCTGTCGCACCACTGCAAAAAATGATTTCATGTAAATGCTGAGCATTAATGTAACTGGCTACGGTGCTGCGCGCCTGCTCAAAAAGTATCGTAGCCTGCTGGCTTAGCTGATGGGCACCGCGATGGACATTGCTGTTATAGTGCTGGTAAAACTGCGTAATGGCATCTATGACCGCCTGAGGTTTATGCATAGTGGCGGCATTATCCAGATACACCCATTCTGGTTGTTGCTGAAAAAAAGCAAATTGCTGGCGAAACTGCTGAACATCAAAAGCGGGCATAAGGGCAGGGGGATCCACTGGCTAAGATAGCGCGATTTTGCCTGTTTTCTTAGCCTGGCGCAAATGTCAGGCAACAAAAAAGCGGCCAAAGCCGCTTTTGCAAACCAGTGAGATTAACGCTTATTCAGCGGCTTAAAATCACGGGTGTTGTAGCCGGTATATAACTGGCGCGGACGGCCGATTTTGTGGCCTTTTTCGCCCAGCATTTCGTCCCAGTGCGAAATCCAGCCGACAGTACGTGACATAGCAAAAATCACTGTGAACATGCTGGTTGGGATGCCGATGGCTTTTAAGATAATGCCACTGTAGAAATCCACGTTCGGGTACAGTTTTTTCTCAATAAAGTACGGGTCTGACAGCGCGATACGCTCTAATTCCATTGCTACGTCTAACAGTGGATCTTTAACGTTCAGCTCTTTTAATACTTCATGGCAGGTATCGCGCATAACCTTGGCACGAGGGTCAAAGTTTTTGTATACGCGATGGCCAAAGCCCATTAAACGGAAGCTGTCGTTTTTATCTTTTGCCCGTGCTACGAACTCAGGGATACGGTCAACTGAACCAATTTGCTGTAACATTTTCAGACAAGCTTCGTTAGCACCGCCATGTGCCGGGCCCCAGAGTGAAGCAACACCAGCAGCGATACAGGCATAAGGGTTAGCGCCTGACGAACCGGCTAAACGTACAGTAGAAGTTGAAGCATTTTGCTCGTGGTCAGCATGCAACATAAAAATGCGATCCATGGCTTTAGCCAGGATAGGGCTGACTTTGTAATCTTCGGCCGGTACAGAGAACATCATGTGCAGGAAGTTTTCTGAGTAGCTCAAATCGTTACGTGGGTACACAAACGGTTGACCAACAGTGTATTTGTACGCCATAGCTGAAATGGTTGGCAGCTTGGCAATTAAGCGGTGTGCGCTGCGTTTGCGCTGCTCAGGGTCGTTAATGTCCAGGTCGGAGTGGTAAAAAGACGACAGGGCGCCAACTACACCACACAGCATCGCCATTGGGTGGGCATCAACACGAAAACCCTGGAAGAACGAAGCGATTTTTTCATGCACCATAGTGTGGCGCGTAATAGTGTTTTTAAATTGGTTGTATTGCTCAGCCTGGGGTAATTCACCTTCTAATAACAGGTAGCACAGTTCAAGGTAATCTGAGTGCTCGGCCAACTGCTCAATAGGATAACCACGGTGCAACAGCACGCCTTCGTCGCCATCAATGTAGGTGATTTTGGATTCACATGAGCCGGTAGACATAAAACCCGGGTCAAAAGTGAAGTAGCCATGCTGACCCAAGGCGCGAACATCAATTACGTCAGTGCCGGCGGTGCCAGAGTATATTGGCAACTCGAACGATTTCCCATCGACCTGCACGACGGCCTTTTTATCTGCCATTGGATTTCTCCTGTTGTTGTAGTATCGGGTTAAAGGAATTTTGCAAATTGGTCGCTATTCTACCTGCAAACGACCCCTTAAAGTCAATTTTAATGCGTTTCTGCTTAATAAGTATTCGACTCTAGTATTATTGCTCTAGTCTGTAAAATGTGTAATGTTCCAAATACGGATTTTTTCGAGTAAAACCAAACAAAAATTGTAATACCGAGTCGCGAAATATATACTATTGCGGTTTTTAAACAGTTCACTCAGCAAGCACTTTTTGCTGATCTGGCAGGACTGATCCAGCTTGAGCAAAAGGGTGTATTGGTTTTGGGTGTTGACTGTTTATACAGCAATGACAACGACAATGACAACAAGAGCTCGATAATGGGCATCGATGGGCAAGCACTGTGAAAAAACAAAGACCAGTAAATCTCGACCTCTCTACCATATCGTTTCCGGCACCTGCCATAGCGTCAATTCTGCACCGTGTTACCGGCGTGGCATTGTTTTTTGCATTGGTATTCGTTATCTGGGCCTGGGCTTACTCGCTTCAGGATCAGCAGAGCTTTGATTACGTTAAAGCACTGATGACGTCTCATCTGGCTAAATTCATTGCCTGGGGCACTATCACTGTTCTTATCTATCATCTGGTTGGCGGTATTCGCCATCTGATTATGGACATGGGGCATTGGGAAGAGCTGAAATCCGGCAACTTAAGTGCAAAAGTGACGATAGTGCTGTGGGTAGTATTAGCAGTATTAGCAGGAGTATGGTTATGGTTTTAAACCAGGCAAGCCTGAAACGCGATGGCGTACAGGATTATGTATCGCTGCGGGCAACAGCTATCGTGCTGGCGCTGTACAGTGTATTTATTCTCGGTTTCTTCCTTATTACACCGGAAGTAACCTTTGATGTTTGGCAAGCCTTGTTTGCCAACACTCTGGTAAAAGTGTTTACCTTGTTAGCTTTAGTGTCTATTGCCGTGCACACCCGCATTGGTTTGTGGCAGGTGCTGACTGATTACATCAAATCAGCTGCTCTGCGCGCAGTATTGCAATTCTTCCTTTATGCGCTGGCTTTCGCTTATGTTGCGGTTGGCCTGTTTGTTTTGTGGGGTGCTTAAGTGAATATTCCAGTAAGAGAGTTTGACGCCATTGTAATTGGCGCCGGTGGTGCAGGTATGCGTGCTGCATTACAAATTACGCAGTCTGGTTTGAGCTGCGCATTGTTGTCTAAAGTGTTCCCAACCCGTTCGCATACGGTGTCTGCCCAGGGCGGTATTACCGTAGCGCTGGGCAACAGCCACCCGGATAACTGGGAATGGCACATGTTTGATACCGTTAAGGGCTCTGATTATATTGGTGATCAGGACGCTATTGAATATATGTGTAAAACCGGCCCGGAAGCGATTACCGAGCTGGAAAACATGGGCTTGCCGTTCTCACGCTTTGAAAATGGCCGGGTCTATCAGCGCCCGTTTGGTGGTCAGTCTAAGAATTTTGGTGGCGAGCAAGCTGCTCGTACTGCTGCAGCTGCAGACCGTACCGGCCATGCCTTGTTGCACTTGCTGTATCAGCAAAACGTAAAAAATAAAACTCAGGTCTTTTCTGAGTGGTATGCACTTGATTTGGTGAAAAACCAGGATGGCGCTGTAGTAGGTTGTACCGCTATTGATATTGAAACCGGCGAAATTGTTTATTTCAAAGCCCGTGCTACTGTGCTGGCAACCGGCGGTGCCGGCCGTATTTACGCCTCTACCACCAATGCGCATATCAATACCGGTGACGGTGTCGGCATGGCACTACGAGCCGGTGTACCGCTGCAGGATATGGAAATGTGGCAATTCCACCCAACGGGTATTGCCGGTGCCGGAACTCTGGTTACTGAAGGTTGTCGTGGTGAAGGCGGTTATCTGCTGAACAAAGATGGCGAGCGCTTTATGGAGCGTTATGCGCCAAATGCTAAAGACCTTGCCGGCCGCGATGTGGTTGCCCGTTCAATGATGACGGAAATCCGTGAAGGCCGTGGTTGTGATGGCCCATGGGGCGTACACATTAAACTTAAGCTGGATCACTTAGGTGCTGAAGTATTAGAAAGCCGTTTACCTGGCGTGTGTGAACTGTCAAAAACCTTTGCTCACGTTGACCCGGTAAAAGAGCCTATTCCGGTAATACCAACCTGCCACTACATGATGGGCGGTATTCCAACTAACGTACATGGCCAGGTTATTAAACCTACTGCTGATGGCGGCGAAACTATTGTTGCGGGTTTATTTGCCTGTGGTGAAATCGCTTGTGTGTCGGTACATGGTGCCAACCGTCTTGGTGGTAACTCACTGCTGGACTTAGTGGTATTTGGCCGCGCAACTGGCCTGCACTTAGGCGAAGCGTTGGCAGCTGCCTCCGAAGCCCGCGTTGCATCGCAATCTGATCTGGACGCCGCTTTAGCCCGCACTCAGCGCTGGGAAGATACCAAACCTGGCCAGGGCGAAGACCCGGTGCAAATTAAGAAAGATCTGCAAAAATGTATGCAACTGAACTTCTCGGTATTCCGTGAAGGTGCAGCTATGGCTGAAGGTTTAGCAGAGTTAAAAGAAATCCGCGAACGGTTAAAATTTGCCCGTCTGGATGATAAGAGCTCAGATTTTAATACCCAGCGTATTGAATGTTTAGAGCTGGATAACCTGATGGAAACGGCATTTTCAACTGCGGTAGCAGCTAATTTCCGTACTGAAAGCCGTGGCGCTCATGCCCGCTTTGACTTCCCGGAGCGTGACGATGAAAACTGGTTATGCCACAGTGTTTACACACCGGAAACTGAATCTATGTTTAAGCGTAAAGTGAATCTGGAACCTAAGTTCCGCGAAGCATTTGCGCCTAAAGCACGTACGTACTAAGAGGGCACAGCGATGAAGAAGTTAGTTTTCTCAGTCTATCGTTACAACCCTGATGTCGACAAAGCGCCGCGCATGCAGGAATATACGCTGGACAACCCGGAAGGCCGGGACATGATGGTGCTGGATGCGCTGATAAAATTAAAAGAGCAAGACCCAAGTTTATCGTTTCGCCGTAGCTGCCGTGAAGGTGTGTGTGGCTCTGATGGTCTTAACATCAATGGTAAAAATGGTCTGGCTTGTATTACGCCTTTATCAGCCGCAGGCTTAAAAGGCGGTAAAATTGTTATTCGTCCACTGCCGGGCTTACCGGTAGTGCGTGACCTGGTTGTCGATATGAGCCAGTTTTACACCCAGTACGAAAAAGTGAAGCCGTACTTAATCAATGACAGCAAGTTACCACCTGCAGGTGAGTATCTGCAGTCACCGGAAGAACGTGCTAAACTTGATGGCCTGTATGAGTGTATTCTGTGTGCATGTTGTTCAACCTCTTGCCCATCGTTTTGGTGGAATCCGGACAAGTTTATCGGCCCGGCCGGTTTACTGCATGCTTACCGTTTCCTGGCAGACAGCCGTGATACGGCAACAGAGCAACGCTTAAACGACTTGGATGATGCTTTCAGCGTATTCCGCTGCCATGGCATTATGAACTGCGTTAATGTTTGTCCGAAAGGTTTAAACCCAACCAAAGCAATTGGTGAAATTAAATCTATGTTATTAAACCGGGCGCTGTAATGCGCCCTTTTTTGGTATGTGCGTGAAAGACAGCCAGGCTTGCATGCAGGCAGGCTGTTTTTTTGCTACTTTTTCCAGGTGCGCGGAAATTAAGGGAAACTAAATGCACGAAGGTGTAATGAAGGCGTGGTTAGAGTCTTCTCATCTTGGCGGCGGCAATATGGCCTACGTTGATGAGCTCTATGAATCCTACTTAGCTGAACCTACCAGCGTTGGTGACGAATGGCGTGAGTTTTTTGCCAAGTTGCCAAAACTTGACGGTGTTGATCTTGAAACCCGTCACTCTGATGTCAGGCAGCAATTTGCCGATTTGGCCCGTAATAAACACCGCGAAGTGGTGGTGGTCAATTCTGGTACAGCTGCTGACAGTCGCCAGGTTAAGGTACTGCAACTGATTAACTCTTACCGCTTTCGCGGCCATCAGCAAGCAAACCTTGATCCGCTGGGCCTGTGGAAGCAATCACGTGTGCGTGATTTAGAGCTGTCTTACCACGACTTATCAGAAAGTGATTACGATACCGAGTTCAATGTTGGTTCCTTTGCCATTGGCAAGGAAACTATGAAGCTGGGTGAATTACATAAAGCACTGGAAAAAACCTACTGCGGTTCTATCGGTGCTGAGTATATGCACATTGTCTCTACTGATGAGAAACGCTGGATCCAGCAGCGTTTAGAATCAATTCAGTCAGCGCCTTCCTATGATAAAGCTGCCAAAACCCGCATTCTGAATGGCCTGGTTGCTGCTGATGGTTTAGAGAAATACCTGGCATCGAAATTCCCCGGCGCCAAACGTTTTGGTCTGGAAGGTGGCGATGCCATGATCCCGATGCTCAAAGCCATGATTCACCGTGCTGGTGAACAAGGGGCTAAAGACTGCGTTGTCGGTATGGCACACCGTGGCCGTTTAAATACACTAATTAACGTGCTGGGTAAAAACCCGTCAAAGTTGTTTGATGAGTTTGCCGGTAAGTATGAAGTAGTGGGTGCCGGTGATGTGAAATACCATATGGGTTTCTCATCCGATTTTGAAACTAAAGGCGGCAATGTGCATTTGGCGCTGGCGTTTAACCCGTCGCATCTGGAAATTGTAAATCCGGTGGTAATGGGGTCTGTACGTGCACGGTTAGATCGCCGTGGTTGTACCGACGGCTCGCTGGCATTGCCCATTACCATTCATGGTGACTCAGCTTTTGCCGGCCAGGGCGTGGTAGCTGAAACCTTTAATATTTCTCAAACCCGTGCTTTTAAAGTGGGTGGCACTATCCGCCTGGTTATTAACAACCAGGTTGGCTTTACTACCTCGAAGCAGGAAGATACCCGCTCGACAGAATACTGTACTGATATTGCAAAAATGGTACAGGCGCCTATTTTCCACGTAAATGGTGATGATCCTGAAGCAGTAGTGTTTGTTGCACAACTGGCAGTAGATTACCGCAACACCTTTAAGCGTGACGTAGTGATTGATCTGGTGTGTTACCGTCGTAATGGCCACAACGAAGCGGACGAGCCAAATGCTACTCAGCCGCTGATGTACCAGAAAATTAAAAAGCACCCAACACCACGTGAAATTTACGCGCAAAAACTGGTAGCTGAGGGCTTGTTCAGCACTGAGCAAATCAGTGAAATGACTGAGCAATACCGTAATGCACTGGATAAAGGCGATTGCGTGGTAGAAGAGTGGCGGCCAATGACTGAAACGTCAGTTGACTGGACACCGTTTTTAGGCCACGACTGGGATGCGACTTATGACGCAAGCGTATCGGTAGAAAAACTGGTAGAGCTGGGTAAAAAGGCAACCAGCATTCCACAATCGCATACATTGCAACGTCAGGTTGGCCGTGTATACGAAGACCGTGCCTTAATGCTGGCAGGCGAGAAGAAAATTGACTGGGGTTTTGCTGAAATTCTGGCCTATGCCTCAACTGTTGCTGAGGGTAGCCGCATCCGTATTGTTGGTCAGGACTCAGGCCGTGGTACGTTCTTCCATCGCCATGCGGTATTGCACAACCAAACAGATGGCAGCACTTATACACCACTTGAATATATCAGCGAGCAGCAAGGCCCGTTCCAGGTATATGACTCTGCCTTGTCAGAAGAAGCAGTGTTGGCCTTTGAATACGGCTATGCTACCGCAGAGCCTCGCGCTATGGTGATTTGGGAAGGCCAGTTTGGTGATTTTGCCAACGGCGCTCAGGTAGTGATTGACCAGTTTTTAAGCTCTGGCGAGCAAAAGTGGGGCCGTTTGTGCGGTTTAACACTACTGTTGCCGCATGGTTACGAAGGCCAGGGGCCGGAGCATTCTTCTGCACGTCTGGAGCGCTTCCTGCAATTATGTGCTGATCACAATATGCAGGTTTGTATCCCTACCACTCCGGCGCAGGTATTTAATATGTTGCGCCGCCAGATGGTACGGCCGATGCGTCGTCCGTTAATTGTTATGTCGCCTAAATCATTGCTGCGCCATCCGCTGGCTACCTCTACTCTGGAAGAGCTGGCAGCAGGCAAGTTCCACAATGTTATTGGTGAGATAGACGATATTAAACCTGCTGACGTTAAGCGTGTGGTGTTCTGTAGCGGTAAGGTTTACTACGAGCTGCTGGAAGAGCGCCGTAAGCGCGAGCAAAAAGATGTGGCTATTGTTCGTGTAGAGCAGTTGTATCCGTTCCCGCATGACGAAATGGCAGAAGTATTAAGCCAGTACCAGCATGTGACTGACTTTGTCTGGTGCCAGGAAGAGCCGCAAAACCAGGGCGCCTGGTATTGCAGCCAGCATCATTTCCGTGCTGCTATTCCTAAAAACGGCCAGCTTGTTTATACCGGCCGTGATGCTTCGTCATCGCCGGCAGTAGGTTATCTGTCAGTGCATAACAAACAGCAACAGGCACTGGTTAACGACGCTCTGACCATTAAATAATTGATTGTCCGGCCCGTATAACGGGCCGGTTAAACGAAATAAGACCAACCGGTAAAAGGTGAAAAAGTGGAAATTAAAGTACCCGTACTTCCAGAATCTGTTGCAGATGCAACCATCGCCACCTGGCACGTTAAAGCAGGCGAAGCCGTTACACGTGATCAGGTATTAGTTGATATTGAAACCGACAAAGTGGTACTTGAAGTTGTTGCTCAGGCCGACGGCGTAATGGGTGAAATCATTCATGACACCGGTGCTACCGTAACTGCTGAAGAAGTTATTGGTAAAATGGAAGCCGGTGGCGCACCAGCGGCGAAAAAAGACGACGCGCCAGCGAAGAAAGAAGATGCCAAAGCTGATGCTGCGCCTGCTGCAGGTTCAGACGATAGCAATGATGATGCGCTAAGCCCGTCAGTGCGCCGTATGATTGCTGAAAAAGGCTTAGACGCCAGTAAAATTAAAGGCACAGGCAAAAATGGCCGTGTGACTAAAGAAGATGTAGAGAAGTTTGTTGCTGCTGCTCCTGCGAAAGCTGCAGCGCCGGCGGCCTCTGCACCGACAGCAGTAGCGGGTGATCGTAGCCAGAAACGTGTGCCTATGACACGCTTACGCAAAACCATCGCTAACCGTCTGCTGGAAGCAAAAAATTCAACCGCCATGTTAACGACGTTTAACGAAGTAAACATGAAGCCAATTATGGATCTGCGTAAGCAGTATCAGGACGTGTTCGAGAAAAAACACGGCATACGTTTAGGCTTTATGTCTTTCTACGTGAAAGCAGTAACAGAAGCGCTGAAGCGGTTCCCTGAAGTTAACGCTGCCATTGACGGCGACGATATTGTGTATCACAACTATTTTGACGTTAGCATTGCTGTGTCTACACCTCGCGGCCTGGTAACGCCGGTACTGCGTGACTGCGACAAAATGAACCTGGCTGAAATTGAAAAAGCCATTAAAGATTTAGCCATCAAAGGCCGTGACGGTAAGTTGTCGATGGACGACTTAACCGGTGGTAACTTCACTATCACTAACGGTGGTGTATTTGGTTCATTAATGTCTACGCCAATTATCAACCCGCCGCAATCTGCTATTCTGGGTATGCATAAAATCCAGGACCGCGTAATGGTAGTCGATGGCAAGATGGAAATTTTGCCAATGATGTATCTGGCGCTGTCTTACGATCACCGTATTATCGATGGTAAAGAGTCAGTAGGTTTCCTGGTAACCATTAAAGAGTTACTGGAAGATCCGACACGTATCCTGCTGGATATCTAAATATCCGCAAAAAGTAGCTAAAAATGCTGTTGTTTTACGACAACAGCATTTTTTATCGAACCGGTTGGCACTATAATATGCGCCGATCAAAAGTCAGGCTGCACCACAAGGGCAGCCTCCATATTCAAATGAACGGAAAATAGCCATGAATTTGCACGAGTATCAGGGTAAGCAACTGTTTGCCCAATATGGTTTGCCTGTATCTAAAGGCATTGCCGCAGCTACAGTTGAAGAAGCGGTAGCAGCTGCAGATAAAATCGGCGGCGATATGTTTGTTGTTAAAGCTCAGGTTCACGCTGGCGGCCGCGGTAAAGCGGGCGGCGTAAAGCTGGTTAAAAGCAAAGAAGATATCAAAGCTTTCGCAGAAAAATGGCTTGGCAAGAACCTGGTTACTTACCAAACTGACGAAAAAGGTCAGCCGGTTAGCCGTATCCTGGTTGAACCTTGTACAGATATCGCTAAAGAACTGTATTTAGGCGCAGTAGTAGACCGCTCTTCACGCCGTATCGTGTTTATGGCATCTACTGAAGGTGGCGTGGAAATCGAAACCGTAGCCCACGAAACACCAGAAAAAATTCTGAAAGCTGCAATTGATCCTTTGGTAGGCGCACAGCCATTCCAGGGCCGCGAGTTAGCATTCAAATTAGGCCTTGAAGGCAAGCAAGTTAACCAGTTCGTAAAAATCTTTATGGGCCTGGCTAAACTGTTCCAGGAAAAAGATCTGGCTCTGTTAGAAGTAAACCCACTGGTTATTACGCCAGCAGGTGATCTGCACTGCTTAGATGCCAAACTGGTTATTGATGGCAATGCACTGTACCGTCACCCTGATTTAAAAGCGATGCAAGACCCGTCACAGGAAGATCCACGTGAAGCACATGCTGCCTCATGGGAACTGAACTATGTAGCTTTAGGTGGTGACATCGGCTGTATGGTAAACGGTGCCGGTTTAGCGATGGGCACAATGGACATCGTTAAATTACACGGTGGCCAACCAGCTAACTTCCTCGATGTTGGCGGCGGTGCGACTAAAGAGCGCGTAGTTGAAGCATTCAAAATTATCCTGTCTGATGACGCTGTTAAAGCCGTATTTATCAATATCTTCGGTGGTATCGTGCGTTGTGACATGATCGCTGAAGGTGTAATCGGCGCAGTGAAAGAAGTTGGCGTTAAAGTACCTGTAGTTGTTCGTCTGCAAGGTAACAATGCAGAACTGGGTGCTAAAGTGCTGTCTGAAAGCGGCCTGAATATTATCGCTGACACAGACCTGACTAGTGCTGCCAAGCAAGTAGTTGCTGCAGCGGCTAAGGCATAAGGGGTTATCAATGAGCGTTTTAATTAATAAAGATACCAAAGTAATTTGTCAGGGTTTCACAGGTGCTCAGGGTACTTTCCACTCTGAACAAGCCATCGCTTACGGCACTAAAATGGTGGGTGGTGTGACTCCGGGTAAAGGTGGACAAACTCACTTAGGTTTACCGGTATTCAATACAGTAAAAGAAGCGGTAGAAGCGACTGGTGCAGAAGCATCAGTAATTTACGTACCAGCTGCTTTTTGTAAGGATTCTATCCTGGAAGCAGCTAACGGTGGTATCAAGCTGATCGTTTGTATCACTGAAGGCATTCCTACACTGGATATGCTGGATGCTAAAGTTAAATGTGACGAATTAGGCGTACGCTTAATTGGCCCTAACTGCCCGGGCGTAATTACGCCGGGTGAATGTAAAATTGGTATTATGCCAGGCCACATTCACAAGCCAGGTAAAGTAGGTATCGTTTCACGTTCAGGTACTCTGACCTATGAAGCAGTAAAACAAACTACGGATTACGGTTTTGGCCAGTCTACCTGTGTTGGTATCGGTGGTGACCCAATCCCAGGTTCTAACTTCATCGATATTCTGAAGTTGTTCCAAGACGATCCGCAAACTGAAGCCATCGTAATGATCGGTGAAATCGGTGGTTCAGCTGAAGAAGAAGCGGCTGCTTATATCAAGCAGCACGTGACTAAACCAGTTGTGTCTTACATTGCCGGTGTTACTGCACCAGCTGGTAAGCGCATGGGCCACGCCGGCGCTATCATCTCTGGTGGTAAAGGTACAGCTGACGAGAAGTTTGCTGCACTGGAAGATGCCGGTGTTAAGACCGTTAAGAGCTTAGCTGACATCGGTAAAGCACTGAAAGAGCTGACAGGCTGGTAACAGGCTGTTGATTTAGCTTATAAAAACCCGCTTATTTAGCGGGTTTTTTGCTTTAAGGGCTATTATGGCGTTTTATTACAATTCAGTGTACGGTGCAGTGATTAATAACACATGTGGACTAAACAGATGAAAGTGGGCGTGTTTCCCGGCAAATTTCTACCGCCGCACCGTGGCCATATTACCGCGATACTCAGAGCGCATGCCTTGTGTGACAAGCTGTATGTCGTAATAAGTGAACGCACACAGGAAGACGGGCAACTGTGCGGTAGTGCCGGTATTGCTTATATCAGTGGTGTGTTGCGCCAGCGCTGGTTATCGCAGGAGCTACAGGGGCTGGGTATTGAGGTGCTGTTACAAAATGAAGATACGATGGCACCTTTTCCACAAGGCTGGGGCGCTTATGCCGCGCAGCTTAAGCAAACTGTGCCGGAGCCTTTTAGTGTGATTTATGGCGGCGAAGAAAGTTACCGCGACGGGCACAATCGATATTTTCCTGACGTTGAGTATAAAGTGCTGGACCCACAGCGCACCCAGTGGCCAATTAGCGGTACTGAGATCCGCAATCATCCTTACTTACACTGGGATTATATTGCTGGTTCTGCCCGGCCGTTTTTTGCCCGTAAGGTGCTGATCACCGGGCCGGAGTCCTGTGGTAAAACCACACTAACGCGCAAACTTGCCAAAGTGTATTGTACGTCTTGGTCAGAAGAGCTAGGCCGTGATTATCAGCATGATGTTGTTGGTGGCAATGGCGACTTATTTGACCTGGAAGATTTTAACCGTATCGCACATTTGCAATACGAGCAGGATTTAACCGCCTTGCGTAGTGCCAATAAAGTGTGTTTTTTTGATACTGATGCCGTGGTTACGGCGTTTTTCAGTCAGGTATTTTTAGGCCGGGTGGCAAGCAGGGTAGAAAGTTTTATTGACCCTGCCAAGTACGATCTGGTTATTGCGCTTAAACCTACCGTGCCCTGGGTGGCTGATGGTATGCGTGAGCTTGGTGATCAGACTACCCGCGAGTCAAGCTTTGATCAGCTGATGGCACTGTATCTGAGCTATGGTTTTGATGTCAGCCGCTTTTGTGTGATAGATGCGCCGGACTACTATCAACGGTTGGAGGGCTGTATCGCCGCGGTTGAAAAGTCGCTTTATGGTACCGCTCAATCTACGATATAAAATAAATTTCCTGCCTGCGTTTGCCTTAAGACTACTTTAAGTATTCTCTTCCAAACTGGTTACAACGGTAAAACAGGAGCCCGTTATGACCAGTCTTATGCACAGCACCAAACTCAGCGCCAGCTCAAGCGTCAACAGCGTTGCAATAGAGTCTGGCGAAAGTTGTTTACAGTTAGTGTTACCTGATCAGCCACAACGTAGCTCTTTGCAGCAATTTATTCAGCAAGGATTTGCCACGCATTATCAGGCTAACGTAGAGCATTTTATGCCTAATTTATTAGGGGTAAGCCGAAACGGCCAGTGGCAGGCAGTAATAGGGCTGCGCAGCGCGGCCAAAACACCATTGTTTATTGAGCAATACCTGCCTGTTGCAGTAGAGCAAATACTTGCCACTCATGGCTTGTATGCTGAACGCCCTCAACTTATCGAAATTGGCCATTTGTATGCGTCCAACCGGCAAAGCTTATTACAGCTATTTGTACTGATGGCTTATGCGCTGAACCAGTTAAATTACCGCTACCTGTTATGCGCCGCTACAACACAGGTGCGCAGCATTTTAAGCCGTCATGGTATTGAGCTTACCGAATTAGGTGAGGCAAAGGCAGATGCTTTGGGTAAACAGGCTGCCAGTTGGGGCAGCTACTATAATACGGATCCAAAAGTGTGTGTGATGGATTTAGCCGCTGTTACCCAATTAATCCATCGTGAAGAGAAACTCACTGCTTTAGCGCATCAGCACTGGCCACAGCTACACCAATTAGTTGCCCGTTTGCCGGAAGGAGATTGCTAATGCGAATTGAATTACCAGTGACAGCTATGCTGCGCGATCTGGCAACGGGTATCAGTTATTCGCGGGCCTGGATCGAAAAGCAGATGCGTTTATGGCAGGAACTATTATCAGGTTATGGTGCACGGCGTATTGCGTTGGCAGCCAATAGCTCAGCGCAGTGGGCGCTACTGGACTTAGCCTGTCTGGATGCTGATTTGATATTGGTGCCACTGCCAACTTATTTGTCCGACAGCCAATTAGCGCACGTGATGTCACAGTTGCAGCCAGATATTTATATTTCAGATACAGAACAACAGGCAGCCGAATTTACCTTGTTGGAACAAGTCGGCGATCTACTGCTGTATCGCCGTGAATTATCAGTCGCTGGTGCGGTTATCGCACCGGCTTGTCAAAAAATTACGTTTACTTCAGGTTCAACCGGGCAACCCAAAGGAGTGTGTTTATCGGCGCAAAGCCAACTTGATGTGGCGTATAGTCTGATTGAACGTATTGAACAAAATGTACCTAAGCATCTGTGTTTATTACCTTTAAGTACTCTGTTAGAAAACATCGCAGGTATTTATGCCCCTTTATTAGCCGGTGGCGAGGTGCTGATAGCACCAGATGAAGTGCGCGGTTTTAATGGTAGTCAGTTGGTTAATCCACAGGCTTTACTACAGCTAATTAGTAAGGTAGCGCCAAAAAGCCTGATTTTAGTACCTGAATTACTGCAACTGCTGGTGATGGCAAGATCTCAGGGCTGGCAAGCGCCGCAGTCACTGGAGTTTATAGCTGTAGGCGGTGCTCATGTTTCTGTTGCGTTACTGCAACAGGCATCGCGGCTTGGATTACCCGTGTTTCAGGGATATGGCTTAAGTGAATGTGCTTCTGTGGTCGCGCTATCAGGTTTTAATGCGCAGCAAAGTTCGGCTACTGAACTGGAATTAGTGGGGCTGCCATTAGCGCATCGCGAGATCGAAATTGTTGCTGGTGAAATTGTAGTAAAACAACCATTTTTGGGTTATCTGGGCGACGCTGACTCTGCCTGCGATAAAGTATTTACCGGAGATTTAGGCGAGCTGGATACCCAGGGCCGGTTACGTATTCTTGGACGCCGTAAGAATTTACTGATCTCAAGCCTGGGGCGCAACATTTCACCTGAGTGGCCGGAAGCATTACTGACACAAAGCGGTTTAATCCGCCAGGCGGTGTTGGTTGGAGATGCTAAACCTTACTGTGCTGCACTTTTATATCTTGCTGATCCCAAGTCGGCAGCATTGTTACCTGCCTACCTGCAACAAGTGAACCAGCAATTACCAGACTACGCGCAAATAAAAGCTTATCAGTTATTAAATCAGCCCTTGTCTGTAGCAGATGGCACGTTAACGGCTAATGGCCGGCCACGGCGCACCGAGGTTGTTAAGAAATACCAAAGCCTGATTGCCGATTTATTTTCATCCAAAGATATAGCAGGAGAGTCCTATGAGTTTTTATCAAACGCTGGTTAACGCAACAGAAACAGAGCGTGCTTACTTACTGGATGCGCCGATGATACGCCGCACTTTTGCCGGTGATTTTACGCTGGACCATTATGTGGCTTTTTTAACCCAGGCCTATCACCACGTTAAACATACAGTACCGCTGTTAATGTCGGTAGGGGCCTTGCTGCCAGAGTCGAAAGAATGGTTACGCGAAGCGGTGGCGGAATACATCGAAGAAGAGCTGGGGCATCAGGAATGGGTGCTAAATGACATAGCCGCCTGTGGCTATGATAAAGAGCAGGCCCGCAGTACAACGCCCGCTTTTGCCACTGAGCTGATGGTGTCTTATGCCTATGATTCAGTACGCCGTGTTAACCCGATATGTTTTTTTGGTATGGTGCTGGTGCTTGAGGGCACCTCTATTGCCTTAGCAGAGCAGGCAGCCAGCAGAATTGCCACTACTTTACAGTTGCCACGTAAAGCTTTTACCTATTTAAACTCGCACGGTGCTTTAGATCAGGACCATATCAAATTCTTTGAAAGCCTGATGAACAAAATTACCGATCCGGCTGAACAAGCGCAAATTATTCACAGTGCCAGGCGTTTCTTCCATTTATACGGTGATGTATTCCGTAGTTTGGAACAACCTCACGGCCTGAGCAAAAAAGTGCAGGCAGAGGAGTAGATGGTATGAGCTTTTTAACACGAAAAACGGTATTGCTAACAGGGGCGACCGGTGGTATCGGCTCTGAAGTCGCCAGGCAGTTAAGTGCGGCAGGTGCCAGACTTATTCTGACCGGGCGCTCTGCAACCAAACTAAAGGCATTACAACGCCAACTGGCAGTTGAAACCCTGGTGTACTGTTGCGACTTAATGGTTACGGCAGAGCAGCAAGGCTTGCTACAGTTTTGCCAGCAACAGGGCGGCATAGACATATTGATCAACAATGCCGGTATCAGCCAGTTTGGTTTATGCCAGCAGCAGCAGTTCAGCGAGTTGATCAGCATTAATTTATTGGTGCCCATGCAACTGTGTCAGCTATTTTTACCAGTTTTACGTCAGCGTAAGGGCCAGATAGTTAATGTTGGCTCTGCCTTTGGCAGCATCGGCCACCCCGGATTTACCGGTTATTGTGCCACTAAATTTGGTTTACGTGGTTTTACTGAAGCTTTGCAACGTGAACTGGCTGGCAGCGGTATTCAGGTGAAGTACTTTGCGCCAAGAGCAACAGAAACCAGTATCAATTCCAGCGATGTGATGCAACTGAATGAACAGCTTGGCAACAGTGTGGATAGCCCGGTTTGGGTAGCAGAGCAGTTAATTAAACAGCTTAAGTCTAATGAACTGCGGCGTTTTCTCGGCTGGCCTGAGCGTATTTTTGTCCGGTTGAATGCACTTTTCCCGGCGCTGGTAGATATGGCGTTAAAAAGTAAATTAACACTAATTGAGTTATTTGCAGTGGGTAAAAACCATTAACGAGGTCAATATGAACAACTTAACGAAATCATTCCGGTTAGTCGTTTTGGTGCCAGCTTTATTTTTAACCTCAGCACTGATCGCAGGCCCGGTTTATGCCGATGTATTTGAAGACATTAAACCTTTGCAGGATCGCTGGGCAGAAGTTAACTACGGCTTAAGTGACGCGCAAAAAGAAGTAGCATTTGCAACGTTGCTGGAACAAGCAGACGCTGTTGTAGCGGCGAACCCGGACAAAGCTGAAGCACTGATCTGGCGAGGCATTATCAAGTCCAGCTATGCCGGTGCTAAGGGTGGCTTGGCCGCTATGTCGTTGGCTGAAAGCTCAAAAGCCGATCTGGAAGCAGCATTGCAACTCGATAGCCAGGCACTGCAAGGCTCGGCTTACACCAGTTTAGGGGTGTTGTATTACAAGGTGCCTGGCTGGCCTATTGGCTTTGGCAGCGATAAAACAGCAAAAATGATGCTGGAAAAAGCGCTGAGTATTAACCCACAAGGTATTGATCCTAATTATTTTTATGCAGAATTTTTAACGCAAAGGCGCGACTATAAAGCAGCCATGAGCTACATTGAAAAAGCCAGGCTGGCAGAGCCACGGCCACAGCGTGAAACTGCAGATAAAGGCCGTTTGCAGGAGCTGGCTGAGCTGGAAGCAAAAGTGGTAAAAAAACTAAAACGCTAAACCGCAGCGTCGGGCATCAATGCTGGAGAAGCAATGAGACTGTTACTGGTAGAAGATGATTTAGATTTAGCCAAAGGCTTACTGTTGGCATTATCTGCCCAGGGGTTTGTGGTTAATCATGTCAGTACGGGTAAACATGCTTTAAGCAGTATTAAAGCTAAAGATTGCGACGCAGTGATCCTCGATCTGGGCCTGCCGGATATGGATGGCCTGGATCTGCTCAAACAAAGCCGGCAAAGAGAAGGTCATCTGCCGGTTTTGGTACTTACTGCCCGTGATGGCATCGATGATCGTATTCGCGGCCTGGATTTAGGTGCAGATGATTATCTGGTAAAACCTTTTGCCATGCCGGAGCTTTTCGCCCGTTTACGGGTGATAGAGCGCCGTCTTGGCACCGCAGCCACGCATTTGATTAAACTGCAGCAGGTAGAGCTGGATACCAGCGCGCATAAAGTCCGGGTAGAAGGCGAAGTTATTAGTTTGTCGCGCCGCGAATTTATGTTGCTCAAAGAATTGATGGAATCAGCTGGCCGGATAAAAACCCGCGAACAACTGGAGGCAAGCCTTTACGCCTGGGGAGAGGAGGTGGCCAGTAATGCTCTGGAAGTGCATATTTCCAATTTACGAAAAAAGCTGCCGAAAGATTTTATTAAAACCCTACGTGGTGTGGGCTACAGTGTGAGTATGGTATGACCACACTATGAGATCACTTCGCCGCTATTTAGTCACAGTCCTTATTGCACTTTTTACTTTAATCAGTTTTTTAGCTGCTTTGCAAAGTTACCGGCAAAGTGCCGGTAGGGCAGAAGCATTGTTTGATCAGGATTTACAAGTGTTGGCGTCGAGCCTGGCGCAGCAGTATGGCGCCAGCCCACAACAGGAACTTGGACTGGCGCTGCAGGTTTGGCAAAACAATCAGTTGGTGTATCGCAGCCCCTTAGCTCCTGAAACACCTATGACAGAAACTACGGGTTTTACCGAGCAGAATTTTGCGGGAAAAAGATGGCGGGTGTTTCACCAGACCCCCGCCGCCTTACTGACTGTGATAGTGGCTCAGCCACTGCAGCAACGCCAGCAACTGGCCGATGAAGTGATTACTGCATCGATTTACCCTGTGGTACTTAGCTTACCGCTGCAGGCATTGTTGATTTGGCTGGTGGTGAGTAAAGCTTTGTCGCCTATTAAGCGTTTTTCTGCCCAGCTTGCGTCAAAAAAAGCTAATGACTTAACGCCGGTAAAACTGGAGCAGGTACCTGCTGAGTTAGACCAGATGCTGAAAACCACTAATCTGTTATTTGCCCGGCTGGCAGATGCTTTTGAACGGGAAAAACGCTTTGCTTCTGATGTTGCGCATGAGCTGCGCACACCGTTGAGCGTATTGCAGGTGAATTTACATAATGCCTCACAGCAATGGCAGCAGTCGGGCATTGCTGATCCGCAGGATTCTATGCTGGCGTTACAGGCCGGAGTGGAGCGTATGAGCGCCCTGATTGAACAAATTATGCTGTTAAACCGGACGAACCCGGAGCATTTTCAGGCCCGTACAGAACAACTGGATTTAGCCGGTTTATGCCGTCAGGTGGTTGCTGAATGGTATCCACAAATTGAAAAAAAGCAGCAACAGATTGAGCTTCTGGGGCTGGAGCATTTATCGCTGAAAGGGGATGCTTTTGCGTTACGGTTGTTAGTCAGTAACCTGGTGGGTAACGCCAGTAAATATACCCAGAGCGGTGGTGTCATCCAGTTAGAGTTAATGACACAGGCCGGTAAAGCCTTACTGGTGGTACAGGATAATGGCCCGGGTATCGCCCCGCAAGAGTACAGCAGAGTATTTGATCGCTTCTACCGGGTGGGCGGTGACAGGCATCAGTCAGGAACTTTGGGATCTGGCTTGGGTTTGGCCATAGTGCGCGATATCGTTAATTTACATCAGGGCCAGGTAAGCCTTGATGCTTCAGATTATTCCAGCGGCTTAAAAGTGACAGTGGAACTGCCTTTGTGAAAATAAACCGGATAAAGGGAATGCCCTGGCAACATATTACATTGATGAGTCTGGCTTTGCCTGTGCTGGCGGAGCCTATGCTGTTTGAATTGCAGATTAAAGATCACTTGTTTCACCCGTCGGTGCTTTATGTACCGGCCGGAGAAAAAATAAAACTGTTGGTGTTAAATCAGGATCCCTCACCTGAGGAATTTGAAAGCTTTAGCCTAAACCGGGAAAAGGTCATTTTAGGCAATAGCAAAGCAACCTTGTTTATAGGGCCGCTGCAACCTGGGCGCTACCAATTTTTTGGCGAATATAACCCCGACAGTGCTCAGGGCGTGTTGATAGCACTACCTGAAGCGCAGTGGCAACAGCACAGGGCAGACAATGCTAATTAATACCGTACTAATGTTTTTACGCGAGTTGTTGCCGCTATTTTTACTGCTGGCCACCTTATTGGCGTGGCACAGTAACCAGTGGCGACGTTTTACTTTGCTACTTACTTTGCCTGCCATCCTTATGCTGGCACTTTTTAGCAGCAATATGCTTTGGATCTCTGAGCAACTTGATGGTTTTGGGCTGGAGTTATTGTACAGCCTGCTATACGCCGGTTGCTTTGTGCTGTTGTGTATGGCAGCCGCTAAGGGGGTTGTTGCATTGCCATTTTCAGCCTTGGCCTGTGCCTGTTTACTCAGTATCAATGGCAGCAACTTACTGTTGTATATCTGGTTGCCTGGTCAGGGCAACGCCGATCCGTCAGCTTTACTCTTGGGTATGGCCTTAGGTGTAGGTATTGGCAGCAGCATTGCTGTGCTTTGGTACTACCTGCTAACAGAGTTAAAACAATTGCATATTCTCAGTTACAGGTTGCTGCTGTCGCTACTGGGTGTTCGTCAGATCATGATGGCATCAGCTTTACTTATTCAATCTGACTGGCTGCCGGCAGGCCCGCAACTATGGCAAACCGAGCAATGGCTGCCAGAGCAGTCTGAATTAGGCTTCTTTTTGCAGGCTTTGCTTGGGTATGAAGCCACCCCGGTTTTATCGCAAGGCGTGGCATATCTTGGTGGGCTGGTGTTATTACTCTGGTGTAGCCGCAACCTGAAAAATAACAGAAGGAGTGCGCAATGAGGCTTTTCCCGTCGCTGCTTTATATCGTTTCTGGCGCGCTGACATTGCTGGTAAGTGGGCATAGCCTTGCCGATGGTCGGGTAGTAGACAAGGTATATCATCCTTATGTGCAGGCGCTGGAACGTAGTATTGAATACCGCTATTTTTATCAGCGTCAGGCTGATCACCCAGACAACAATACTATGGGGCAAAAGCTGGGCTATGGCTTTTCCGTGGCAGAACGAGCAGCACTGGAAATTTATCTGATAGCTGACAGAGTCAGCCCTGAAGATTATAAGCTGTCTGGCTATGAGCTGGAACTGCGCTGGATGCTGACAGAGCAAGGCCAGTATAGTGCCGACTGGGGTATGCTGTTTGAGCTGGAGCGGCAAAACAATCAGGATAATTATGAGTTTACTACCGGGCTTTTAATGGAAAAAGAGTTTGGCCCAACCAGCCTGACACTCAATGCGCTGGCAGTATACGAATGGGGTAAAACGCTCAATTCAGAATGGGAAGCGGAATTCAGGGCGCAGTACCGTTACCGTTGGCGGCCTGCTATACAACCGGCTATTGAACTGTATGTCGGTGAAAATTACAAAGGCGCTGGCCCAAGCTTAATGGGCGTACATAAGTTTGATAAGCAAAAACAGCTAAAGTGGGAGTTGGCAGTCATTATGGCGATTGATAACGATACGGTTGACCGCACTTTACGCTTTGCACTGGAGTATGAGTTTTAAGAGCGGTTTATCTCTGGAATGCCGGAAGTTGTAGCATTGTTCCGGTATTTTAATTCAGCCAGAATAATTAGCCCCGCCAGGCGGTAGTCAGAAGCATTTCTGCTGTTATAATGCCGCCATATTTCAGTAATTTTAACCGGTGTAGCCGCACTGGTTTTGCAGATAGGGATTTGAATTCTATGGCGGACGTTGAACATCGCCCAACTAATTTTATTCGTCAGATCATTGATACTGATTTAGCATCCGGTAAACACAGTGCCGTGCAAACCCGGTTTCCACCAGAGCCGAATGGTTACTTACACATAGGTCATGCTAAATCTATCTGCCTGAACTTTGGTATTGCCCAGGATTATCAGGGTAAATGTAACCTGCGCTTTGATGATACCAACCCGGAAAAAGAAAACGTCGAATTTGTGAACTCTATTTCGCACGACGTAAACTGGCTGGGTTTTCAATGGGATGGCGCAGTACGCTACTCTTCTGATTACTTTGATGCCCTTTATGGTTATGCGGTTGAGTTAATTAATAAAGGCCTGGCTTACGTTTGCTTTTTAAATGGTGAGCAAATGCGTGAGTACCGTGGCAATTTAACCCAGCCGGGCAAAAACAGCCCAACAAGGGATACCAGCCCGGAGGAAAACCTGGCGCTGTTTGAAAAAATGCGTGCCGGTGGTTTTAAAGAAGGCGAGTGTTCGCTGCGCGCCAAAATTGATATGACATCCAGCTTTATGGTTATGCGCGACCCGGTTATTTACCGTGTTAAGTTTGCCCATCACCACCAAACCGGCGATAAATGGTGCATTTACCCGATGTACGATTTTACCCACTGTATTTCCGATGCACTGGAAGGCATTACGCACTCGCTGTGTACGCTGGAGTTTCAGGATAACCGTCGTTTGTATGACTGGATCCTGGACAATATAACCATTGCCTGCCACCCGCAACAGATTGAGTTTTCGCGCTTAAATCTTGAATTTGCAGTGATGAGCAAGCGTAAATTACAAACGCTGGTAGAAAAACAAGTTGTATCCGGTTGGGACGACCCACGTATGCCAACCATTGCCGGTTTACGCCGTCGTGGTTACACGCCAGCGGCTATCCGTGAGTTTGCTAAGCGCATTGGGGTGACCAAACAAGACAATGTTATTGAAATGTCTGCACTGGAAGCCTGTATCCGCGAAGATTTAGATACCACGGCACCGCGTGCGATGGCTGTGTTGGAGCCACTTAAAGTTACCATAACCAATTATCCTGCCGATGGCACTGAGTGGCTGGACTCGCCAAACCATCCGAAAGACGAGACTATGGGTAGCCGTAAATTGCCGTTTGGGCCGGTAGTTTATATTGACCGTGCTGATTTTCGCGAAGAAGCTAACAAAAAGTATAAACGTCTGGTATTAAACGGCGATGTACGTTTGCGTAATGCTTATGTTATTCACGCCGATGAAGTGGTAAAAGACAGCGAAGGTAACATTGTTGAATTAAAATGCAGCTATTTGCCGGAAACTCTGGGGGAAAACCCGGCAGATGGCCGCAAAGTGCGTGGCGTAATTCATTGGGTTGAAGCTAAACACGCTGTGCCTGCTGAGTTTCGCGTTTACGATCGTTTATTCAGTGTGGCTAACCCGGCAGCAGAAGAAGACTTTTTGCAGGTTATTAATGCGCAGTCACTGGTGATTAAACAAGGGTTGGTTGAGCCATCACTACAAACAGCTAAAGCTGAACAGGCCTATCAGTTTGAGCGTGAAGGCTATTACTGTGCGGACAATAAAGACAGCAGTGCCGACAAGCTGGTATTTAACCGTACCGTAGGGCTGCGGGACAGCTGGGGTAAAGAAGAGGAATAAACCCTCTTTTGTTCAACAAATAAAGGCCGCATGCAGTGCGGCCTTTATGTTATGTGGACTATTTTTTCAGTAATACACCCAAACCAACAATTGCTGCGATAGCACCACCAATCAAGAACCAGATAGCGTTGTCAGTAGGACTGCCTGTTACTACCTCAGTAACCTGAGATGCAGCTGAATTATATTCATTGTAACCAAAATATAACAAAATAATGCCAGCGACCAAAATTGCCAAACCCAGAATTTTATTCATGTTTATCTCCTGTCTTTTCTCTTTATCACGCTGTTATGTTGTATTTTCAGGTAAATATCAGCGTTATGCTGACTATTACCAGCAAAGTAGATAATACTTCAGTAATAACATGGCACAGTTATCCGGTGAAACATAGTGATACGCATCATTTTACTTTATTTTTTTCTGCCAACGTTTGCCGCAGCTGCAGAGTTAGTGCGTTACCCGGCAATTGCCCATGTTGAAGATCCGCGATCTGTTTACCCGTTAGCGTTGCTGGAACTGGCATTGGCTCAGGCTGATCGTCCGTATCAGTTACAAAGCTCGTCTGAGCGGATGTCTAAATCACGCAGTATAGTGTTTTTAAAAGAGCAGGCCGAACTGGACGTTCTGTGGACAATGACTTCGGTAGAGCGTGAGCTGGATCTGCGGCCTATCCGCATTCCTATTTTTAAAGGTTTAAGCGGTTACCGTATTTTGTTGATCCGTAAAGATCAGCAGGCTAAATTTACTGCTAACGCTAAACCGGAGCAAATCCGCCGTTTGGTGTATGCGCAGGGGCATGACTGGGTAGACGCTAAAGTACTGCAGCTTAACGGTTTTTCGGTAATTGGTGCAGCGGGTTACGACAACTTGTTCTCTATGCTGGAAAAGGGCCGGGTAGATGCTGTGCCACGTAATGCGCTGGAAATTGCAGATGAAGCTGCTCTGCTAACAGAGCGTAATATAGTGACAGAGCAAAACTGGGTACTTTATTACCCTACTGCCAGCTACTTTTTTGTTAATTATGCTAATGAGCAATTGGCAAAGGATATTGAAACCGGGCTGCAAAAAATTATTGCTGATGGCACTTTTGACCAGCTTTTTTATCAGTTTTTCGCTAACCATCTGGCAGAGCTGCAACTGAAAAAGCGGCAAATGATAAAGTTGGACAATCCGCTTTTGCCTGCACAAACGCCTATTAAAGATCGCCGACTCTGGTATTATCCGCTATAGGTATCACATTCTGCGCGAACCCTGGATATACGATGGAGCTATTTTTAGCGGTGCTGTTTTTTGCTTTTTCTACCACTATTACACCTGGCCCTAATAACGTGATGATCATGTCATCAGGCGTAAACTATGGCATTAAAGCCAGTGTGCCGCACTGGCTGGGAATATGCCTGGGCTTTCCACTGATGGTGCTGCTGGTGGGGTTGGGGTTTGGCGTGGTGTTTGAGCGTTATCCGCACCTGCATCAACTGATTAAAGTGGTGGGGGTTGTTTATCTTATCTGGCTGGCCTGGCATATTGCCAGCGCTGAACCTAAAGCAATAGAGAAAGGCAAAAGTAAGCCATTTAGCTTTATACAGGCTGCGCTATTTCAGTGGGTTAACGGCAAAGCCTGGGTAATGGCCAGTGGCGCTGTTGCCGCCTTTACCACTGTAGGCGGTGTATATTGGCTGGAAGTAAGTGTCATTACCGGTGCTTTTTTACTGGTTGCATTTCCTTGTGTCGGGGCCTGGTTGGTATTTGGTGCAGCGCTCAGAGCGGTGCTAACAAAGCCGTTGCTACAGCGTATATTTAATATTTGTATGGCTGTTATTTTGCTGTTATCCGTGGTGCCGGTAGTGATAGAAATTTGGCATTACTATTTTATGCCGGCACCATATTGAGTTTGGTTGCCCGGGTTTTGTACAGATGAATGGCAGTGAAGAAAAGATAAAACTGGAGCATGAAGCGGCCAGGCTGTTTATGCGGTTGTATGAGCAGCGCTTTGGCATTGCTATGCGTCATATCTGGCATAACGAACCTGCCCGGCCTGATGTATCCTGTTACTATGACGAGCAAAAGCTGGATTTAGAAATTGCCCATCTTTATGGCAGCGAAGCCGAAGCCATGCATATTCTGGGGCGTGAGCTTAGCACTAACACCCACAAAGAGCTCATGGCATTATTACGTACACCGGTGCAGCATCGGTTACTAACTGCACTTAACCGGCTGATTAGCAACAAAGCAGATAAAAACTATCACACTGAACGGGTTTGGCTGGTGATCCGCAATGCTAACCCGTTGTGGACAAGACGTGATATTTTGCAGCATTACAAACAACTGCATATGCCAAAGTTACACCCGTTTGAACAAATCTGGTTAATTGGCGATATGCAGGGGCAAAGCGGCATAATGGCGTTGTATCCTGCAAACCTGACTGCAATGGAGCTTGGCTGATGCTGGCATTTTATCAGCGTTGGGCTCGGCGTATGTACCCGGCAAAAGCCGTGTTTATTGCGTTGTTTATATTGTCGCTAAGCGCATTTGGCTGGTTGTTGTTTAGTGCAACACCCGAGTTAGCCCAGCGCTGGCAGCTTACGGCGGTATTATGTGTTGTTAGCAGTTTACTGCTCTGGCTGTGGGCTGTGCTGTTTTACCCTGAACTGCCCACGGCAGATAACAACGCCACCTGGTTATATAGGGCTAAAATACGCCTGCAACGACTGACTTATTACTTGCTGGCAGTGCTGGTAACCGTGCTACTGCTGGCAACAACATACCTTGGCCTGCGTGTACTTAAAGGTATAATAGCTGCCTTATTTTTTAGCTGACGATATATTTGATGCCTACCACTGCCCGCCGCTGGGATATTTTCTGCGCTGTTATAGATAATTTTGGTGATATCGGTATTTGCTGGCGCCTAAGCCGGCAGCTTGCTGCTGAGCATGGTATTGCGGTGCGGTTGTGGGTCGATGATTTAGCCAGCTTTAATAAAATTTGCCCACAGGTAGATATTAGCCAGGTTCAGCAGAATATTGCCGGTGTTACTATCAGGCTGTGGTCTGCCTCTACCGACTGGCAGGCAAGTGGTGTTGCCAGCGTTGTAATAGAGGCGTTGGCCTGTAATGTTCCAATACCCTATCAGCAGTTGATGGCGCAGCAAGATGAAAAGCCGCTGTGGCTTAATCTGGAATATTTATCGGCAGAAGCCTGGGTAGAAAGCTGTCATGCGTTGCCTTCACCACAACCACATTTAGCGCTGGACAAATATTTCTTTTTCCCCGGTTTTACTGCCGGCACCGGTGGTTTACTGCAAGAGGCTAATTTGCAGCAACTTGGCGTACAGTTTTTGGCCGACGCCTCAGCACAACACCAGTTCTGGCAGCAACTGGGGGTTAATAATCATGGGTACTATCAGCAAAAAATTTCGCTGTTTGCCTATGATCATCCGCAAATTCAAAGTTTACTGGCCTGCTGGCAACAACCAGACATTAATACCTTGTGTCTGGTGCCTGAGGGCGCGCTTGCCAATCAACTAATGCAATATTACCCGCAGTTAAAGCAGTATGGTGAGCAGGTAATAAATAGCCTGACATTAAAGGTATTACCTTTTATGCCACAAAACGATTACGACAAATTGCTCTTGGCCTGTGATATTAATTTTGTTCGCGGAGAGGATTCTGTTATCCGGGCGCACTGGGCCGAGAAGCCGTTTATCTGGCAAATATACCGCCAGGCAGAGCAGGTGCATCTGGACAAGCTTAACGCTTTTATGCAGCGTTATTGTGCGCAAATGCCTGAAGACGTTGCTGATAGCGTGCAACATTTCTGGCAGGCCTGGAACACCGACAGCCAGCTTGAGCATAGCTGGCAAAAATTTAGTGCGATGTTGCCAAAAATTGCTGAATATAACCCCATATGGCGCGCAGCGTTAATGGCAAATGGAGATCTTGCCAGCAATCTCGTGCACTTTGTTGAAAAAAAATTTATAATGCGACGCAATTTTTCCTAACGAGAAGATATTTCAGTCATGATGAAGACAGCTCAAGAACTGCGTGCTGGCCAGGTGATTATGGTTGGCACTGAAGCGATGGTAATTTTAAAGGCCGAGTTTAACAAATCAGGCCGCAACGCTGCCGTTGTAAAAATGAAAATGAAAAACCTGTTAAATGGTCAGGGTATGGAAACGGTATACCGTGCCGATGACAAATTTGAACAGGTTCTGCTGGAAACCAAAGAAGTAACCTATTCTTACTTTGCTGATCCTATGTATGTATTTATGGATCAGGAATACAACCAGTTTGAAGTTGAAGCAGAAAACATGACCGAAGCACTGAAGTACTTGGTAGATGGTATGGAGTGTTCCGTAGTGTTTTACGGTGAACGGCCAATTTCTGTTGACCTGCCAACAGTTGTAGTTCGCACAGTAACCTATACTGAACCGGCAGCCCGTGGTGATACCTCTGGTAAAGTAATGAAGCCAGCGAAAATTGAAACCGGTTTTGAGTTGATGGTACCGGCATTCGTGGAAGAAGGCGACAAAATCGAAATCGATACCCGTACCGACGAATACCGCAGCCGCGCCAAGTAATACTGGCAGGCTGGATCAGAAAAAGGCGCTTCGGCGCCTTTTTTAATACAGAGGAATAAGCAATGCCAACTGAAAAACACAAAATGCTATCCGGAGACTGGTATAACCCGCTGGACAAAGAGCTTAGCGCTGAGCGTTTGGCTGCGCGTAAGTTACAACATCAGTTTAACCACAGCACACCGGATGATGGGGCATTGCGTAAACAATTGGTAAAGCAGTGGCTGCCGAATACCGGCAAACACTTTTATGCTGAGCCGCCGTTTTACTGCGATTATGGCTATAACATTAAAACCGGCGCTAAGGTGTTTTTTAACTTTAACTGCGTCGTGCTGGATGTTGCACCGGTAAACATTGGTAATAATGTGTTTTTTGGCCCCGCAGTACAAATTTATACCGTGAACCACCCGCTAAATGCCGCACAGCGGCGCACTCTGATAGAGCAGGCGTTGCCGGTAACAATAGAAGATGATGTCTGGATTGGCGGCGGGGCGATACTGTTACCCGGCGTAACGATTGGTAAGGGCAGTGTGGTGGCAGCTGGTAGTGTGGTAACAAAAGATGTGCCTGCAGGGGTAGTCGCAGGTGGTAACCCGTGCCGGGTTATTAAAGCGGTATCTGCTGAGTAAGCTACAACGGTGAGTTAAGTAGTATTTAATAAGTAAGCAGTAGAAAGTATGTCGATACATATCCGTTTAATTAATGAGGCAGATCTTGACGCTATAGTAGCGATACAGGATAGCTGTTACGCCGCTGAGTTGTTTGAAGATGCAGGTCTTATCCGTAAGCGTTTGGCATCACAACCGCAAAGCTGCTGGCTGGCAGAAAATGATACCGGCGAGGTGCTGGCATATTTGTTCAGCTATCCATCGCGCAATAAGCAGATAGCACCGCTTGGTAGTGACTTTGGTAGTTACGCTGATGCCGAATTGTTGTATCTGCATGATATGGCGGTAAGTTTTAATGGCAGAGGAATGCGCCTGGCGCCACAGCTGTTGGCGCACGCTGAGCAGTACGCAGCTGATTTGGGGTTTAACACTCTGGCACTGGTTGCGGTACAGGGCTCTGTGCCTTACTGGCAAAAGCAGGGGTTTGAAGTATTACCACTTACCCAGCCTGCCGCTTTACAGGCTTTGGCAAGCTATACCGGCCAGAATGCAGTGTATATGCAAAAGTTACTGCAGGTATAAAATCATCAGCACAGTGTCCGGTGTTGCTTACACTTAGAGACGGTAAAGTAACTGCAATAAACTCCATAAAATTTAATTGTATTTAAATTGTTACGTTATTTCTCTTTGTATGCCTAAAGGTAAATATTGCGTACTTGTATTGTTGGTGAAGTTGGTTTAGAAAGAATGCCTAACTTTTTATAAGGTATGGTTATGCGTGCTCTTTTTTTAAACAGTACCAGCGTTGGGTTACTTTTTTCTTTACTCACTGCTTGCGGTAGCGGTGGCAATACGACAAATGAACAGGGAGGGGTAGTTACGCCACCACCTGTTGTTATCTCTCCTCCACCGGTAAATGAAATGCTGCCTATACCGGATAACCGCTATGCAGACCAATATCAGATACTGCTTGTCGGCAATAGCCATGTTCGTTCAAATAATCTGTCATCAGTGCTAAGTGCATTACTGGAGCAGGGTACCGGTAAAACCACCATTACTACTATCGCTCCGGGAGGGGCATATCTTGATGAGCGGTTAAGCGACGGTGTTACATTGGCAGCGCTGCAATCCCATAATTGGAGCCATGTAATATGGCAAGCACAGAAATATTCAACTACCGGTCAGTATTCTTATTCTACAGCTGCGTCAGAGTACTGGGTTGGTCTCACTAAACAATTAGCGGCTACTCCTATCATGTTTCCGGAACATCCGCGACGCGGTAATGCTGAAGAGGGGATGCGGGTATATCTGTTGCATTTGGGAATTGCAGAGCGGGAGGCGAGTTGTGTAGCTCCTGTTGGGCCGGCCTGGGACAACGCGATAGCCATGCTACCGCAAACATCTTTTCACAGTGACGGCAATCATGCATCACTGGCCGGAACTTTACTAACAGCACTGGTGTTTTACGAGATCATTAGTGGAGAATCAGCGGATGAGCTACCTTATATGCCAGAGATTGCATTAGCAGAGCAACTGCAAGCTCAGTTAAGGCAAGTGGCATCAGCTACTTTGCAGCAATACTCGGGTTGTACTTATTAGCTGGTTATCGGTAAAAAGGGTTTAACGCGACAGTAAATATAGGTCGCTCAGCGTCATCGTTTTACCACCCAGTTTTAACTGGCTAAGCAACAGTAAAGCGCTGCTGTAAGCATCTTCTAAAGCATGGTGATTGGCCATGTCCGGCAGGCCGTGCCGCTTAAGACAGTTGGGTAATTTAAGGGCATCATGTTTTACCACTTTGCCCTGGCGCAGCAGGCGTTGCCATTCCATTTGCATGGTGTCGATAAAACGAAAACGCGGCGCTTTGCCAAAACAACGCTGACAGGCATAGCGCAGACATTGCTCGTCCAGAGCACTATTGTGGGCAACAAATACGTAACCGGCATATTGCGTTAACAGCTCTGTAAGTATGTCTGCCAGATCATGAGCATTTTTTAGCTGATGGTCGTGCAGACCGTGATATACCGCACTCTGGCCAACACTTACCGGGCTGTTAATCAGATAATGCTTGGCTTCAGCCAGTACAATTTCCTGGCCTCTGATAGGCACCCAACCAATACTGACAATATGATCTTTACGTGGATTAAGCCCGGTAAGTTCAAGATCCAATGCCAGGAAATTGGCCTGATCTACCGGCGTTGAAGATGCAGGAAAGGGCATACTAATAAAACGTTTCACTATTTCACTTATTGCAGTGTTTTTACGCAGTAACCAGCCTAACACCTTACAACTCCCGGCAAAAACGCTGTTTTACCCGGCTTTGTGCCTCATTTATTACGGCAAAACTGTCTTTTAACTGGTGCCTTGCCAGGCCGGAAACTTCTGCCGGGTTTAGCAGGTTAGTAACATCGTGGCTGTTTTGCAGGTCATGCTGATGTTTTTCCCAGCGCAGTTGTGCCAACAAATCAAAGGCATCATTTAAGTTCTGGCTATCTTTACTATCAATAATACCTTGTGCAGCAAGTTGCTGCAGGCGGCTGCGGGTATTGACTTCGTGAATTCCGGCGTAAAGAGCATATACTCTTACCAGATCGGTGATCAGGCTAATCCCCCGTTTTTTTAAATCCAGGCCTTTTTTATGTTTACCGTCTTGTTCCAGAATAAAATTTTTAAACAAGCCCAGCGGGGCAGTGCGCTGCAAGGCTGTTTGGGCCAGATGATATAAAAACAATGGTGCCTCGGTTGTACGCTGCAAAATATCTTCTTGTAGCGCATTAAACAGGCCTTTACTGCCATCAATAACTCGTAAGTCAAAGAAAATACTGGCTTTGAGCAGGGCGTCCGGCGTTGGGGTGGCAATCCAGCGGGCAAAGCGGCCAGACCAGCCTTTTAAACTTAACCGCAGTTCCGGGTTGGTGGCCATAATATTGCCAGGGCACAGCGTAATGCCGCATTGTGCTAAACCCTGGCAAACAAATTCGGCCAGCGCACTGAAGTATTCACCCACCGCACCAACGGGTTCTTTTTCCAGTAACAGGGCATTGTCCTGATCGGCATTCAGGCTTTGGTCCATCCGTGCCTGAGAGCCAAACGCCAGCCAGCTGAATACGCAGGGGGGCTCGCCCAGTTTTTGTTGTGCCAGGTAAATCAGCCGTTGGGTAAGGGCGTCGGTAATAGTAGTAATAATGTGCCCGGCTTCATAGGCTGGCACTTGCTGCTTGCTAAGTGTCATGGCCAGTGCCGCTATTTGCTGGCTACAACGTTCTAGGCCATCGGTAGATAGCTGGCGGTGTATTTCGCCAATCAGATATACCGGGTGGTCCTGCTGGCTGCGGATAATATCTGTGGCTGTCAGCATGCCACAGCAAACGCCCTGATCAGTTACCGGCAAATGGTGAATATTGTGCTGGCTCATCTGTTGTACGGCTTCATACAAATAAGCATGGCGGTCGATGCTTTGTGGCTGGCGTGTCATGATCTGGCTTACCTGGGTACTGGCGGGTAAGGCGTGAGCTAACACTCTGCTGCGCAAATCGCGATCGGTGAGAATGCCGACCAGTTTATTATTCTCTTCCACCAATAACGAGGATACCCGGCTGTCAGACATCAGTTTTGCTGCTTCCTGTGCGGTTTGTTCCGGCCGGATAGCAATTTTACGTTGTTGTACAACATCACTGATTTTTAAAGTAAAGCGCGACGCCTGCTGTTGCTCCCGGTATTGGTGTAACCGGCGGCTAAACAGGCGCTGAAAAAAAATGTCGATATTTTTGTATTGATAGCGGCATTGGTGGAAAGCCTCGGCTGCCAGCCAGTACACCAGGCCATCTTCTTCACATATCAGAGTGTCGCTGTCGGTCAGGCCAGTAAGCAACTGCTGGTAACCGTAGAAGTCGCCGCTTTGCAGTTTAGTCAGTAATTGTTGCTGATCGCTATACAACGTAAAAATGCCGGTGCGTACTATCATCAAGCGGTCAGTGTTAATTTTTACACTGTCCTGTGCCTGATAATAGTACACGTTGATATGAGCTGACAACTGACCAAGTGCTGCGGCATCGAGTTGATCGAATGGCGTAGTGTCGGCAAGAAATTTTGTAACGTCAGCAACTTCCATTTTTTCTCCGGTTAAACCGAATCAGGGAATTAATATTGTCCTCAGCTGCGACAAAGCGCACGAATCAGCGGATCATCACTACTGAGTTTTTTCCAGTTGGCATCTACAGCTGTGCTGCCTTCGGGGATCTGCAACTGAGCGCTAAAGTCGGCCTGAGCGTATTGAAGACAATGTACCACCTGGGGTACACGCCGGGCCTGGGCCCGCCGCTCAAAAAAATACAAATCAACCAGTTTTACCTGTGGGTTGAGATTATTTGCCGAAGCATTTGCTACGTCTGCAGCTATAAAGCGCAGCGTCTGCGGATACAGATAGCTCCATGGCCGCCATGCGGTTTGTTGCTCTATCTTTTTTATCACTACCACCCCTGCAGGTAAACGGCTGGCGGTATGTTGATACCAGGTGTACTCACTCTGGATCTGAAATCCTAACATTGCCGTTCCGGCAAATACGGGTATTAGCCAGCGCGGAGCGCGATTTTTAGTTAGTTTACGCAGTAACAGTGCAATACCTGCAGCGCCAAGCCCTGCGAATACCGTTGCAATCAGTTCCCATAACATAGTGTTATCCCTGAAAAAGACGGGCTTTCACCATGAAAGCCCGCTTTATTATTTTTGCCTTGCTCTGACTTTTAAAGCAAGTTTACTGCGTTATTTAGTGGTCGGTAGCTGCACCTGCACCTTTTGGATAACGTACGCTTTCAACTAATTCCTGAATGCGTGCAGGTGGTGCTTCTGTGGCAGACGATACCGCAAAGGCAACGATGAAGTTAATCATTGCACCTACAGCACCGAACGACAGCGGCGATATGCCAAGCAGCCAATTGTCCGGCGTGTTAGCCAGCATTGCAGTGCCAGGAATAAAGAACCAGCCCAGGAAAAGGAAGATGTAGATCACAGTTGACAGCAAACCTGCCAGCATACCTGCGATAGCACCTTTGTTATTTACCCGTTTGGAGAAGATACCCATCATCAGCGCAGGGAAGATAGACGCCGCGGCAATACCAAATGCCAGTGCCACTACCTGCGCTGCGAAACCAGGCGGATTCATCCCCAGCCAGGTGGCAACAACAATAGCTACAGCCATTGAGATCCTCGCAGCCAGCAGTTCGCCTTTTTCACTGATATTCGGATTTATCGAGCCTTTAATTAAGTCATGGCTGATAGCCGACGAAATGGCCAGTAACAAGCCTGCAGCGGTCGATAATGCTGCAGCTAAACCACCGGCTGCAATTAAGCCGACAACCCAGCCTGGTAAATTAGCAATTTCAGGGTTGGCCAATACCAGAATATCGTTGTTAACGGTCAGTTCGTTACCATTCCAGCCACGCTCGTCAGCCGTTGCTTTAAAGGCAGCACTGTCGTTATACAGCTGAATACGGCCATCGCCATTTTTATCTTCAAACTTAATTAAACCAGTTTGTTCCCAGTTTTTAATCCAGTCCGGGCGCTCTGCGTACTGTATAGCGTCAGCAGTAGGGCCGGCAGGGTAAATCGTGGTTAACAGGTTTAGCCGTGCCATAGAAGCTACAGCAGGTGCAGTTAAGTACAGAATAGCGATAAACACCAGCGCCCAACCGGCAGACCAGCGTGCATCAGATACTTTAGGCACGGTAAAGAAGCGGATAATAACGTGCGGTAAACCGGCTGTACCAATCATCAGCGACAGGGTAAATAACACCATATTCAGTTTATTTGAAACATCAGCGGTGTAATCAACAAAACCCAGATCACGGACAACCATATCCAGTTTTTGCAATAACGGTATGCCAGATTCAACATGGTTAGAGAACAAACCTAACGGCGGCAGGAAATTACCTGTCAGCTGCAGTGAAATAAACACGGCAGGAATGGTATAAGCAACAATCAGCACAACATACTGTGCAACCTGAGTGTAGGTAATCCCTTTCATGCCACCTAAAACTGCATAGAAGAATACTACGACACCGGCAATGATCAGGCCGGTATTATTTTCAACTTCCAGGAAGCGCGAAAATGCCACACCGGCACCGGTCATCTGGCCGATAACGTAAGTTACCGAAGCAATAATCAAACAGGCTACTGCAACAAAGCGGGCATGTTTGCTGTAAAAGCGATCCCCGATAAATTCCGGCACGGTAAACTTGCCAAACTTACGCAGGTAGGGTGCCAGTAACATAGCCAGCAGTACATAACCGCCTGTCCAGCCCATCAGATAAGTAGAGTTAGCATAACCACCGGCAGCAATTAAGCCTGCCATGGAAATAAAAGATGCAGCAGACATCCAGTCGGCTGCCGTTGCCATACCGTTCATTACCGGGTGTACACCGCCACCGGCTACATAGAACTCTTTGGTTGAACCTGCCCTGGCCCAGATCGCGATGGCGATATAGAGAGCGAACGAACCGCCAACAAAAATTAAGTTAATTGCAAATTGACTCATGACGGGTTTACTCCTCGCTTAAGCCAAATTCTTTATCAAGCTTATTCATTCTCCAGGCATAGAAGAAGATTAATGCGATAAAGGTTAAAATAGACCCCTGTTGTGCAAACCAGAAACCAATGTCGGTACCACCTACTGTGATGCCTGATAGCATGGGCCTTAACAGGATCCCAAAACCATATGACACCAAAGCCCAGATTATGAGGCTGCCGATGATCAAGCGAAGGTTCGCTGACCAGTAAGCCGCCGCGTTGCGATCGTGCTCAGTCATAATTACACTCCTTTCCTTTGTTATTTTTATCTCGCAAAGTTAATCTAGCAGCAGTTAACACAAGTGAAAGCCCGACTTTAGTCGAAGCCGTAGCGCAGATAGTTGACTTGTGGCCCGCGCTGAGCCAAAAGTAAATCAGAATAAGAACAGGAGAATACAGTGGCTGCGTGGGTAGTTGCCTTACTGGCGTTGTTGTATGTAGGTGGTTTGTTCCTTATCGCTAACTGGGGCGAACGCCATGCTGATGACAAACTAATACGAAAGTATGGGGGGCTGATTTATAGCCTGGCGTTAGCCGTGTATTGTACTTCCTGGACATATTATGGTGCTGTAGGTACTGCTGTTACCCAGGGGTGGGATTATATTCCGATATATCTTGGGCCCATCTTGTTGTTTATATTTGCCCAGCCATTTTTGTTTAAACTGCTGTATGTGGCAAAAAAGCAGAATGTGACCTCCGTTGCCGATTTTATTTCTGCCCGTTATGGTAAACGTAAAAATATTGCTCTGCTGGCATCGTTAATCTGCCTGGTGGTGGTAGTGCCTTATATCGCATTACAATTAAAAGCGGTGGCAAGTTCTTATCATGTGCTGCTTGGCGGTGATTTTAGTGACGAAGCCGTGAACTGGTGGCAGGACAGTGCGTTTTTAAGTGCCGTGGCGATGGCATTTTTTGCTATTTTGTTTGGTACCCGTAAGTTACACCTGACCGAACAAAGCCGTGGCGTGATGGTGGCTATTGCTTTTGAGTCAGTCGTAAAGTTATTTGCTTTGCTGATGCTGGGGCTGGCGGTGTATGTGTTTGTGCTGGCAGACGATACCAGTGTGTTTGAGCGCTTTGCCGAACATGCCATGACCCAGCAGCAAAACAGCAATGGCCATGGTGTGGTAGAGTTTATAACCAAAACCATTTTGGCTATGGCCGCAGTGTTTTTACTCCCACGGCAGTTTCATGTCGCCTTTGTTGAAAACGTCTCGCATCACTATTTACGCCATGCCCGGCGCTGGTTTTCGTTATACTTATTCTTAGTCACCATTGTTGTTATTCCTATTGCTATCGGCGGTATGCAGCTGTTTCCAACTGCGCTTAACTCGGCGGATAGCTTCGTATTGCTTATTCCGGCCCAATCTGGCTGGAGCACGCTAAGTGTGCTGGTATTTATCGGTGGTTTTTCTGCCGCAACATCAATGATTATTATCGCTACGCTGGCACTGTCGACAATGATCAGCAACGATGTAATTATGCCCGGTTTATTGCGCAGCAGTAAAAAACAGGGCTTGCCGCATGATTACAGCCTGTTAATTCTGCTGGTCCGGCGCAGTATGATCATTCTGGTGATGGCGCTGTCTTATTTGTATTACCGTGTATTTGCCCGTAATTATGAGCTCGCTGAAACCGGTTTGCTGGCGTTTGCACTGGTGATCCAGCTGGCACCTGCAGTGATAGGTGGCTTGTACTGGCGCCGTGGTAACGCCTGGGGTGTATATCTGGGCCTGGCGGTAGGGTTTTCATTATGGTTTTTCACCTTGATGTTGCCGCAGCTAGTCAGTACCGGAGCGATAGACAGCAACATTATGCAAACCGGCTTATTTGGCTGGCCCTGGCTGGTGCCGACAGCGCTATTTGGCACACAACTGGATAGTTTAAGCCATGGTGTACTGTTTTCGTTGGGCTTTAACCTGCTGTTTTATATTTTGGGCTCGTTATTAATGCAGGTTAACCTGCAAGACAGGCTACAGGCTGTTGCCTTTGTTAAGCCTAATTTGCCGGTAAATCATCAGGATACACCTGCACGGCGCATCCGCATTCGTAATAAAGATTTAAAAATTCTGCTGGAGCGTTTTGTTGGTGCCAGCCGGGCTAACGAATGTTTGCTCGAATACGGCCGCCGCCAGCATACGGCGTTGCAACTGGACGATTTACCCAGTGTCGGCCTGGTAGAGCACGTCGAGCGCGAATTGGCGGGCGTGATTGGTGCCTCTTCTGCATCGGCAATGGTTAATGCCGTACTTGAAGGCCGTCAGCTAGGCTTTGAAGATGTGGTTACCTTATTTGATGATACAACACAGGCAATCCAGTTCTCGCGCAAAATTCTGTTTTCTACATTAGAGCATTTAAGTCAGGGTGTTAGCGTAGTAGACAGAGAACTAAAACTGGTTGCCTGGAACCGCGCTTATCTGGATATGTTTGATTACCCTGAAGCCATGGTTCGGGTAGGCCGGCCAATAGCCGACATTGTGCGCTTTAATGCCGAGCGTGGCCTGTGCGGGCCGGGTTCTGCCGATGAACATGTAGAAAAACGTATCGGCCATATGCAAAACGGTACGGCACATGTATTTCAGCGGGTACGCCCGGACGGCAAGGTAATAGAAATGCGCGGCAACCCGATACCGGGTGGTGGCTTTGTTACCAGTTTTACCGATATTTCAGACCATGTTAAAGCAGTGCAGGGGCTGGCTGAAGCTAAACAGCACCTGGAGGACAGGGTACATGAACGCACACAGACCATTTCTGAAATTAACCATGAATTGCTGGGCGAAGTGCGGCGGCGGCGGGAAACAGAGCTGCAGCTGTTGCAGGCGAAAGCTGAAGCTGAAGCCGCTAATGCCTCTAAAACCCGCTTTCTGGCATTGGCCAGCCACGATATATTGCAGCCGCTGAATGCGGCAAGGCTGTTTACCGCGGCGCTGGCTGGCAGCAAAGATACCGGCCAGCAGCAACATATTATCGGCCAGTTGGACAACTCACTAAAAGCATCTGAAGAGCTGATCTCCACCTTGCTGGAAATAGCTAAACTGGATGATGGTAAGCTGTCTCCAGACGTACAAACAGTATCGTTAAAAGAGCTGCTGTCGCAGTTGTCAGATGAATTTAGTTTACTGGCGCGGCAAAAAGGCCTGCAACTGGCAGTAAAAGCAGCCGATTATCAGGTGCAAACTGATCCGACGTACTTAAGGCGTATTTTGCAGAATATGCTGTCAAATGCGATAAAATACACAAAAAAAGGCCGTATTGTGCTTGGCTGCAGAAAGCGGAAACATCAGCTGCTGATCCAGGTATGGGACACCGGCCCCGGTATTGGAGAGGCCGATTTACAGCATATTTTTGAAGATTTCTACCGTATTGATGCAACGGCTAAAGGTGAGCAGGGGGTTGGCTTGGGGCTTGGTGTGGTTAACCGTATGGCAAAATTACTTGGCCATGCGCTGGCAGTGGCTTCCTGGCCTGGTAAAGGCAGTGTATTCAGTATTAGTTTACCCTTGGTACAAGTGGAACACCGGGTAGAACTGCCATTACCGGTGGTTACAATGCAGCGGCCGGTGCTGGGCTTATCTGTGGTATGTGTTGATGATGATGCCGCAAACCTGGCAGCGTTAAAAGTGTTGCTGGAGCAATGGCAGATACTTGATGTGCAGTGTTTTTATGACGAGCAGAGTTTGCTTGACTATGCACAGCAGCACAGTGCACCTGATGCGTTATTAATAGATTATCAGCTTGGGCAAAATTTAGATGGCTTGCAGCTGTATGACAAAATTAAACCGGTATGGGGGCAGGTGAACGGTATTTTAGTGTCAGCGTCGCCGGAAACCGGCCTGGCGCTTAAAGCCAGGCAGCACGGGTTGATGTTTCTGGCTAAACCCATTAAGCCTGCGGCACTACGTGCCAGCCTTAATCATCTCAGAATGCTAAAGCGTGCTCAGGAACAAAATAACTCTGTGTCTTAATGGGTTTTAATTTAGTTGTTATTGCTGTTGCGCCATGGCTCTGTCAACCGGAGGCTCCAGCGTCAGGCGCTGGGCCTGAATAACCACCTGAGTGCGGTTAGTCACGCCAAGCTTACGAAAAATAGCAGTAATATGCGCTTTTACCGTAGCTTCTGAAATATGTAAATCGTACGCGATTTGCTTATTAAGCCAGCCTTCGGTCAGATAATACAATACCTTGTATTGCTGCTGGGTTAGCTGAGCTACACGTGCCGCCAGATCCAGATCGTCTTCTGCTTCAAGGCTATGGATATCCAGCACCTGGTTTTTCAGCCGCAATGGCACCCATAATTCTCCGGCCATTACCGCGTTCAGAGCTGCGCTAATATCCAGTGGGTTAGCAGACTTAGGCACATAAGCAGAAGCACCAAACGCGATAACGCGGCGAATAACGTCCAGATCTTCACTGGCCGAGATAACCACTATTGGCAGGGCAGGATAGTTTTTGCGTAACTGTATCAGCCCCAGAAAACCGCAGTTTCCCGGCATGTGCAAATCCAGCAACAGCAGATCAGTATCAGGGTGTTGTTCCAGTGCCACGCAGGTGCTGTCAAAACTATCGGTTTCAATTGTAGCTTTAGTGGCAAAGGTGCTGCTGATGGCGTTTATCAGCGCATTACGAAACAACGGGTGGTCGTCTGCGACGATCAGTTTTGCCATCTTGTCCTCCAGCGAAGGGAATTATAATTATTATGTCATTTATATAAAAAAGGCCGCGAATGCGGCCTTTATACTGAGGTTAGCAGCGCGCTGTGTCAAGCGCGTACTGACCGGATAGCTTATTTACGGTTTAACCGGTTGTTAACAAGCGTTTCAACAACAGACGGGTCAGCCAGAGTAGAAATATCGCCTAACTGGTCATGCTCATTGGCGGCAATTTTACGCAGAATACGTCGCATAATTTTACCTGAACGCGTTTTGGGTAAGCCTGTTGGCGCCCACTGAATTAAATCTGGTGTGGCAATAGGGGATATTTCTTCCCGTACCCAGTCACGCAACGCTTTGGTTAGGTCGCTGCTTGGTTCAATACCCACCCGTGGTGTAACATAAACATAAATACCCTGGCCTTTAATATCATGCGGATAACCCACCACCGCTGCTTCTGCTACTGCATCATGCGCCACCAGGCAGCTTTCAATTTCTGCCGTGCCTAAACGGTGGCCGGAAATATTCAGTACGTCATCCACTCGGCCGGTTAACCAGTAATAACCATCGGCATCACGTTTGGCACCATCGCCGGTAAAATATAAGCCCGGGTAAGTGCTGAAATAAGTTTGCTCAAAGCGCTCGTGATCGCCGTATACCGTGCGCATTTGCCCCGGCCAGCTGTCTTTAATAACCAGATTGCCTTCACATTCGCCGTTTAATTCGTTGCCTTCGTTATCAACAATTGCCGGTTTAACACCAAAAAATGGCCTGGTGGCAGAGCCGGGTTTAAGTTCAGTACAACCTGGTAGTGGCGTAATCAGGATGCCGCCGGTTTCGGTTTGCCACCAGGTATCCACAATAGGGCAGTTACCGTTACCGAATTTTTCGTGATACCAGTTCCAGGCTTCCGGGTTAATAGGTTCACCCACGCTGCCCAGTGTTTGCAAAGAACTCAGGCTGGCGCCTTCAACCGGCGCATTGCCGTGAGCCATTAATGCACGAATAGCAGTAGGGGCGGTATAAAGGATATTCACTTTATACTTATCGACAATTTGCGCCATGCGTTTAACGCTGGGGTAGTTTGGTACGCCTTCAAACAACACACTGGTGGCCCCGTTGGCCAGCGGGCCGTAAACAATATAGGTATGTCCGGTTACCCAGCCTATATCTGCAGCACACCAGTAGATATCGCCGTCATGATAGTCAAATACATATTGGTGCGTCATCGACGCCCACACCATATAACCACCAGTAGTGTGCAATACGCCTTTAGGTTTACCGGTAGAGCCTGAGGTATATAAAATAAACAGTGGATCTTCAGCATTCATTGGTTCTGCAGGGCAGTCGGCACTTTGCTTGCTCAGTAAATCATGATACCAAACATCACGGCCGTCTTGCCCGGCTTGCATATCAACATTTTTACCCACATGTTTAACTACCAGCACATGCTTAACCGGTGAATTTGCACCTAAATGAGCCAGCGCCATATCGGTGTTATCTTTTAAGTTAGTAACCCGGCTGCCGCGCAGTGCCTGATCAGCAGTAATAACCAACTTAGAGTCACAGTCGATAATACGGCTGCCCAGCGCATCTGGCGAGAAACCAGCAAACACTACAGAATGCACCGCGCCAATACGGGCGCAGGCAAGCAGTGCCACTGTGGCTTCCGGGATCATCGGCAGGTATATTGTTACCCGATCACCTTTTTTAACGCCCAGCTCTTTCATACCATTAGCCAGTTTACAAACTTGCTGATGTAACTGTGCATAGGTAACGGATTTTTGTACGTCTGGTGAGTCGCCTTCCCAATAATAAGCAACCTGATTAGCGCGCTCAGGTAAATGCCGGTCCAGACAGTTGTAACTGGCATTAAGGACACCATCGCTAAACCAGTTAATATTCACTTTGCCGCTGTCAAAACTGGTGTTCTTAACTTTGGTAAATGGGGTAAACCAGTGCAGACGTTTACCGTGCTCCGCCCAGAATGTATCCGCAGAGCTAACAGACTGCTGATACATCTGCATATATTGCTCATTGGTTAAAAGTGAGCGCTTTGCTGCGCTGGCGGGTACCGGATAAACTGTTGGATGTGACATAAATTCCCCTGTGAGAGCTTCTTAAATTTACTGTTATCTTTCTATCGAAGCCGCGCCGTATTTGGAATTAGACCTTAGTCTAGCCAATATTTTTCCGTGCAGCTAACGTGATAAACAGCACTTATTATAGTGCTTACTATAGCGTTTATCTGCGACTAAAGGCTAATTGCAGTAAGCGTCAGTCTGAACCACAGTTGAACCGAAAAATTATCATTACAAGAACGAAGATGGAGAGACGGCAAATGAAAAAAATAACAACAGTATCTTACCTTGCTGCTTGTGTTGCACTTGGCGCTGGCAGTGTACAGGCTGCTGGTTTTGATATCGGCGGTACCAACGTTACTTTTGGTGGTTACGTTAAGCTTGATGCGATGGTAAGTGATGCAGACGGTGAAATTGCAGCACTTGGGCGGGAATTTTATGTGCCTTCATTAACTCCGATTGGAGGAGACAGCACTACACGTTTTGATATGCACGCCCGTCAATCGCGCTTCTTCTTCGCAACAGCAACAGAGTTGGAAGATGGCAGCAAAATTACCGGTATGCTTGAGTTTGATTTTATGACCAGCAATAACGGCAATGACGAGCGCACCACTAATGGTTACAGCCCGGTTATGCGCCATGCTTTTATTAAGTATAAAAACTGGACCTTAGGCCAAACCTGGTCAAACTTTATGGATCTGGCGTCACTGCCTGATACATTAGATTTTGTTGGTAACCCTGATGCGGCTATCTTTATCCGCCAGGCGCAGGTGCGGTATACCCATGGCAACTTTGCTTTTGCCATTGAAAACCCGGAAAGCACTATTACACCGTTCGGCGGTGGTGCCCGTATTACCACTGATGCAAATGCGACTCCGGATTTTACTGCCAGTTACAACCTGAAAACAAACTGGGGTGTAGTTAAAGTGGCCGGTTTACTACGCCAGATTGCTATTGATGGTACCCACAATGGCGTGCGCTATGACGACGAAGTGATGTCTTATGGCCTGTCAGTAAGCACAAAAATTGATTTAGCCAATAAAGATGACATTCGTATTACGTTAAACACCGGTAAAGGTCTTGGCCGTTATGTTGGTTTAAATACGGTAAATGGTGCGGTGCTGGATGCCAATGGCAATCTGGAAACTATCGATGTAACAGCATTCTCAGTAGCATATCGTCACCTGTGGAATGATCAATGGCGTTCTACCTTCCTGTATTCAACGTTGATGGCCGATAACGATACAGCGTTAACCGGCGCTGGCGTAACTAAAACCACTCAGAGCTATAGTGCTAACCTGTTGTATCAGGCTACTAAAAAGCTGATGGTAGGTGTTGAGTATAAGTTTGCCAACCGTGAGGTAGAATCAGGCCTGGATGGCGATATGAACCGTATTCAGTTCAGTGCCAAATATGATTTCTAACTGATTGATAACAAATAAAAAAGCCAGACATTGTCTGGCTTTTTTTGTGTCTGACATTTATAGGTCAGCTGATAAGATTACTCATCAGTTTTAGGCTTAGTCATTGGCGCACTAACCGCCTGACGGGCAAACGCTGAACCGGCAGGGCGCTCAGAGCTGGCTACAACAGGCCGTTCTTGAGCTGGCATTACAGCAGGAGCAGCTATTTCAGCATTGCTATCCTGTGCAGTGATTTCCGGCTTCGTCATGGTAGCAACCACCATCTGCGCATAGCGCCCACCTGTTGGTTTCGAAGCTGCAGGCTTAGCGGCCTCGGCCTTTACAGCTGCAGCTTTAGGTGCTGCCACTGTCGGTGCGGCTTCAGCTTTAACAACCTCAGCTTCAACTGCTTTTGTTTTAGGGGCAGCAGGCTCTGGCGTTTCAGCTTTTTCTGCTGTAACACTAACCGCTGCTTTCTCAGTGGTTGGTGCAACGTCGCTTACGCTGGTTGTATCAGTAGCTTCTTTATCCACTTTTTTTGCTGCAGGTTTGCGGCGGCTGCGGGTTTTCGGTTTTTCTGCTGCAGGCTCGGCTTGCTCACTGTTGTCAGCATTAGTATCAGTATCAACTATTGCTACTGTATCTGCCTGGGCTGTCTCTGGTTGTTCAACCTGTACCTGCGCTGCTTTTGGCTCTTCAGTTACAGCAACAGTCTCTGTGGCTATAGTGTCCGTTTCTACGGCTATAACCTCAGCTTCTACTGTGTCGGCATCTGCATCGGTCTGTTCCTGCTCTTTTTTACGCTTTTGGCCTGCGGCCCGTAAATGGCGTGGTGAACGGCGGTTACGGCTACGTGGCTCTGCAGTTTCCTGTTCGGTTGCCTCAGTTACAGTGTTTTCAGTTGTGTCAGCTGCCGCCTCTGCTACTTCAGCAGGCGCAGTGGTTGCAACGTCATCTTTGGGCTCAGCTACCGGCTGCGCTACAACTGCCGCTTCAGTATCTTCAGCTTTAACCACAGGCGCGGTGGTGGTAACAGGTTCAGCATTTATCACTTGAACCGGTGTTGCCGGCAACGCCTGAGCGCTGGTTTCGTCAGCCACTGTGGCAGCCGTTACCAGTTGAGCCGTTTCTGCTGCAGGTGCTTTATCCATGCGCACAGATCTGCGTGTATTGCGGCGCTGACGGCGTTCAACCAGACGTTGCGGCGCATTGTCATCTTCAGTCTCTTTATTCACAACAGGCGCTTTATCAACAGGTTTTCTGGCTTCCTGCTGTGGGCGTGGTGTGCGTGCTTCTTGTGATGGACGTTGCTGACGTTCAGGCTTTTGAGTCGCCTCATCTTTTAGCGGTGATGCTACTGCTTTATCGTCACCTTCATTACGGCGGCGTGGTTTATTGCGGCGGCGGTTGTTGTCGCGGTTGTTTTCACGATTGTTTTCACGGCTGGCATCACGGCCATTTTCACGGTTACCAGCACGCTGATTATTGCGCTCATTTGATTTGGTTGCCGGTTTCGCATCGGCTTTGGTTTCTGCCGGTGCAAACAATTTACCAAACCAGCTACTGATTGCCTGTAACAGGCCTGTGCTTTGTTGTGGAGTTTTGTCAGCAACTGGCGCTGTCACCGGACGTGCTGCAGTACTGTCGGCAATGTTAATAGCCGAAATAGCAGGCTTTTCTTTAACGGCATCAGAAGCCGGGTGATACAGTGTTGAGGTAGCCTCTGGCACTTTCACCATGTTGTAGCTGGCATCGTCGATTTCTTCATCAATACGGATGCGGATAACTTCATGGTTTGGCGTTTCCATGTGCTCGTTAGGAATAACAAACACGCGGATACCATGACGTTTTTCGATACGGCGTATCGCATCGCGCTTTTCATTCATCAGATAGGTAGCAACCGATACTGGCACCTGAGCATGAATTTGACTGGTATTATCTTTAATTGACTCTTCTTCAATTAAACGCAGGATAGACAGCGCAGATGACTCAGTGCTACGAATAGTACCGCGGCCATGACAACGTGGGCACACATGGGTAGCCGATTCACCCAGTGACGGGCGCAGGCGCTGGCGTGACATTTCCAGCAAACCAAAGCGGGAAATACGGCCAATTTGCACGCGGGCACGGTCATGTTTTACCGCGTCTTTTAAGCGGTTTTCCACTTCGCGCTGGTGGCGTACCGGCGTCATGTCGATAAAGTCGATTACGATTAAACCGCCTAAGTCACGTAAACGTAACTGACGGGCAATTTCATCGGCAGCTTCCAAGTTGGTATTGAACGCCGTTTCTTCAATATCTCCACCTTTAGTCGCTTTAGATGAGTTGATATCAATCGCGGTTAAGGCTTCAGTGCTGTCGATAACGATAGAGCCGCCTGATGGCAGGCGCACTTCGCGGCGAAACGCTGATTCGATCTGGGTTTCAATCTGAAAATGCATAAACAGCGGCACTTCACCCTGGTACAGTTTAACGCGGTGGGCAAAGTCGGGCCGGAATTGCTGAATATAAACTTTGGCTTCTTCGAAAATACGCGGGTTGTCGATCAGGATTTCGCCTACATCGCGGCGCAGATAATCGCGGATAGCGCGAAACACTACGTTACTTTCCTGATGAATTAAAAACGGTGAAGGGCGCTTTTGCGCTTCTTCAGTAATAGCAGACCAGTGCTTTAACAGCGCTTTTAAATCGTAGTCTAACTCTTCAAAGGATTTACCCACGCCAGCAGTGCGGACAATTAACCCCATGCCGTCGGGCATTTGTAACTGACCCAAAGAGTCTTTTAGCTCCTGCCGCTCGTCGCCTTCAATACGGCGTGAAATACCACCAGCACGCGGATTATTCGGCATTAAAACTAAGTAAGAACCGGCAAGGCTGATAAAGGTGGTTAACGCAGCGCCTTTTTGGCCACGCTCTTCTTTATCAATCTGAATAATAACTTCCTGGCCTTCTTTTACCACTTCTTTGATATTGGGGCGGCCATCAAAACTGTAACCAGAAGGGAAGTATTCGCGGGAGATTTCTTTCAGGGGTAAAAAGCCGTGACGATCAGCACCGTAGTCAACAAATGCAGCCTCTAGGCTTGGTTCTACACGGGTGATTTTACCTTTGTAAATATTAGCTTTTTTTTGTTCATGGCCTGGGCTTTCAATATCCAGGTCATACAGTTTCTGGCCATCGACCAGCGCAACGCGGATTTCTTCTTCCTGCGTGGCGTTAATTAACATTCTTTTCATCGTTAGTGACTCGCATTTTGCAGCCACAACGCAGCCCAAAGGGCACCTGCGTGTTCAGACGTTATCAAACACTAATGGGTGCAGTCTCACGACTGGAATGTCTGAAGAAACCAAATTGTCACTGCGTGGGCTTTTGTGATGGCTTCGCAGTTTATGCTGTTTTCGTTTTTGGATCTGAAACACACCGCCTTGCGGCGCTGCGTTATAGCAATATCTTTTATGCTCTGGTTGACCGGAACTCATGTTTTGCCGCTATTGATAACAGATTACGCAACATTATCTCAGGCAAATGGCGTTTGGTTTACGCCGGGGGTATAAAAAACGTTGGTTTTCACCACGATTTCGGTATGATCACTCCCCCAAGCGCTGCCGCACAAATTCTCTTACGTCACTTTGAGCGCCCTAATTGCCAGTTTTTGGCAGAATTAGCGGGGGGATTATCCCACTAATGCGCAGCCGATAGCAACTGAAATCTAATATTAGCAGAGTATTCAAAACCCATGAGCGATGAAATCAAGTTACCTGTGCAATTGATTGAAATAGAACCTGATTTTATTGGTCAGCGCATAGACAATTTTTTATTGGCACGGCTCAAAGGCATACCAAAAAGTGTTATTTATCGGGTTTTGCGAAAAGGAGAGGTGCGAGTCAACAAAAAACGCATCAAACCTGAATATAAACTGCAACAGGATGACGTGGTGCGCATTCCGCCATTAACGGTTGCTGCTGAAGGCGAGCCGGTGTCAGTAAAGCTGTCGATGGTGAAAAACCTTGAGCAGCATATTTTATTTGAAGATAACGATCTGATTGTACTTAATAAACCTTCTGGTATGGCGGTGCATGGTGGCAGCGGTTTGCAATATGGTGTTATTGAAGCTTTGCGGGCACTACGCCCACTGGCTAAACACCTGGAACTGGTACACCGGCTCGATCGCGATACTTCAGGTTGTTTGCTGATTGCTAAAAAGCGCTCTGTGCTAACCCATTTGCACGAACAGCTGCGTAATAAAACCGTAGAGAAAAAATACTGGGCACTGGTGGCCGGTGATTGGGACAATAAAGTGCGTAAAGTTACCGAGCCACTGAAAAAAAATACACTGCAATCCGGTGAGCGGGTAGTGCGGGTAGATGAAGCTGAAGGCAAGCCGTCAGAAACACGGTTTCGTATTCTGCAGCGTTATCAGCAGGGCACTCTGGTGGAAGCTTTTCCGGTAACCGGCCGTACACACCAGATTCGAGTGCACACCGCCTGCAAGGGCCACCCAATCGCTTGTGATGATAAATACGGCGACAACACCTTTACTTCACAGATGCAACAGGTTGGCTTAAACCGCTTGTTTTTGCATGCTAAAACGCTGAGCTTTATCCACCCGATGAGTGAAACAACCATGCGGGTAGAAGCCCCGCTGGATCCCAGCCTGGAACAGGCGCTGGCAAAACTGACGAGAAAATAACGTAATGCAAAATGCTGTAACAGATAAGGTATCTCTGGTGGTGTTCGATTGGGACGGCACCGTAATGGATTCCATCGGCCGTATTGTGTCCTCCATGCAGGCTGCCGCAAGGCATTCAGATTTATTAGTACCCAGTGACTTTGCCGTAAAACAAATTATCGGTTTAAGCCTGGACCCGGCTTTAGATATGTTATTTCCAGGTGTAACGGCTGACAAACGCCAGCAGCTATTTGAACACTACCGCGATCATTACGTGATTCACGATACCACCCCAACGCCGTTATTTGACGGGGTAGAGCAGGTGTTACAACAGTTAAAGGCACAAAATGTGCTGTTAGCTGTTGCTACCGGGAAAGCGCGTAGGGGTTTACAGCGCATGTTTGATGAAACCGGGCTGGCAAAATATTTTGATACCAGCCGCTGTGCTGATGAAGCGCAATCTAAGCCGCACCCGGATATGTTGCAGCAAATTTTGCTGGAATTGGATATAAAAGCTGAGCATGCCATCATGGTAGGTGATACCAGTCATGATATGAAAATGGCTCAGGCGATAGCAATGCCGCGAATTGGTGTAACCCATGGCGTGCATGGCCGTGATGTATTAAGCCAGTTTGCCCCCAAAGCGATTATCGATACGATACCGGAATTACTGCATGTATTGTAAAATCAGATAATGTCAGGTTAGTTCGGCTTGCTCTAAGGCAACCGTTGCAGGCCAGGATGGCCGAATCGAGCCCCCATGGATGGGTTCACGGCGTGTTGCTGTGGGCAAACCGAACTAACCTTTACACTGAACTTGTCAGCTAAGCAGCACATTAACGCCTTCATTTAACAGCATCTGGTTTAGCCTTATCAGCGGCAGCCCAATCAGGCTATTAGGGTCGTCACCGCTGAGTTTACTAAACAAACTAATGCCAAGACCTTCGCTTTTAAAGCTGCCGGCACAGTCCAGAGGCTGCTCTTTATCGATATAGGCGATAATTTCTGCATCGGTCAAAGTGCGAAAGCTAACATTAAACGGTTCAACAATAACCTGTACATTGCCGCTTTGCGCATTAACCAGTGCCAGCCCGGTAAGAAACGTGACGCAGTTGCCGCTAAAGCGGCGCAATTGTGTTAGCGCGTTTTCTGCAGTGAGCGGTTTACCGATAATGTCATTATCAAAAACTGCTACCTGGTCAGAGCCAATCACCAAACCTGAGTTTAAAGCCGTGGCAATGGTCTGAGCTTTGGCAATGGCTAAACGCTGCACCAATTGTTCTGCACTTTCGTTTGCTAGTGGCGTTTCGTCAACGTCCGGTTTAGCGGTATGAAACTGCGCTGCTAACTTGCTTAGCAGTTGGCGGCGGTAGGTTGAGGTAGAAGCCAGATACAGCGCTGGCAAAGTGGGCTCAGTCATTGATAAATAGCCTTTTTATACAGAATGTGCGGCACTACAAACATGTTGTAAGGCGCACTATAAACAGAATGATAAAAATGCGCGAGAAAAACCACAAATATCTGCCAGAACCCTTTGACAGCAAAGGGGCGCTTCTATATGATGCGCGCCTTATGCAAAAAGTAAAAATACCCGTTACTATAGATCCGGTTAAAGCAGCGCAAAAGCGCTCTGATTACGAAGGCTTCGTGCCATTGGTAAATTTAACCCGGTTAACACAAAGCTTGCTTAATTCGCACGGCGATGTAACGGTACGAATTGAATGCGGTACTGACCAACAAGGCCTGACTGTAATACAGGGTAGCGCTTCTTGTGAAGTGAGTGTAACCTGCGAACGTTGTAGCGAAAGCATGACTGTATCGCTGGACTGCAATTTTGCATACACTCCGGTTAAGCCGGGTGATGACGCTGCGTTGGAGTTAATTCCTGAGCGTTACGACGTGATCGAAAAAGACGAGCACGGCGAAATAAATTTACGACAGTTAGTAGAAGATGAGTTGATTCTGGCTTTACCACTGTTCCCGATGCACGACGAAGCGGTTTGCGCCGTTAGTGCGGCAGCGATGAGCTTTGGCGATATAGGCCCGGAACCGGAAAAACCCAATCCTTTTGCTGTACTGGCAGAATTAAAGAAAAAGTGAGTTTAGGAGAAATACCATGGCTGTTCAGCAAAACAAAAAATCACGTGCACGTCGCGATATGCGTCGCTCACACGATGCATTAACTGGCCCAACGCTGTCAGTTGATTCTACTACCGGTGAAACGCATCGTCGTCACCACATTACTGCCGATGGTTACTACAAAGGCCGTAAAGTAAAATAAGTCTGGATGCACCTGGTGCAGCCAATTAAGCTGACACTTGCATTAGACATGATGGGGGGCGATCACGGCCCCCATTCTACTATTCCTGCCGCACTGGCAGCGATTTGTGAGTTTCCGGAGCTAAACCTTATTTTATGTGGCGATGAAGCCATACTCACTGAGCAGCTAAAGTTGCACGGTGTATTTCCTCATCCTCAGCTTCACATTCGTCACAGTACACAAATTGTTTCCATGGCTGACAAGCCTTCAGTTGCGCTGCGTTCAAAACGCGACTCGTCTATGCGGGTGGCGCTTGATTTGGTTGATAAAGGCGAGGTTCAGGCCTGTGTTAGTGCGGGTAATACCGGCGCACTCATTGCTATGGCACATTTTGTCTTAAAGATGTTAAACGGAGTTGACCGTCCGGCACTGATCAGTGCTTTACCAGCAGTGGAAGGCAATCCGGTATATATGCTGGATTTAGGTGCTACCGTAAACTGCGATGCTGATACATTATTCCAGTTTGCTGTAATGGGCGCGGTTATGGCCGAAGAAGTGATCGGCATCAGCCAGCCTAAAGTTGCTTTGCTTAATATGGGTGAAGAAGAAATTAAAGGTTCAGATCAGATAAAGCGGGCATCTATGCTGCTGTCTGACTGTAACGATATTAATTATATCGGCTACATTGAGGGTAATGACATTTTTACCGGTAAAGCAGACGTTATTGTTTGCGATGGTTTTGTCGGTAATGTTGCGCTTAAAACCTGTGAAGGTGTAGCTAAACTCATTTTGCGGCGCTTTGAATCGAGCATTAAAGACAAAGTAACTGCGCAATTATTCGGCTGGCTAATCAAACCGTTTATAAAAAACCTTTATCAGGGCGTGAACCCCGACCACTATAATGGTGCAAGTCTGATAGGATTGCGCGGAATTGTAGTGAAAAGTCATGGAAATGCGACTAAAGATGCATTTCTCAGTGCCATCCGGCAAGCGGTGCGTGAGGTTGAACGCCAGGTGCCCGCAAAAATTAAAGACCGGTTGGAACACGTATTAATTGATAAAGCGTAGGTCCTCATGTATTCACGCATTATAGGTACCGGGAGTTATTTCCCGTCGCAGGTTCGCAGTAACGCTGATCTGGAGTCAATGGTGGAAACCACCGACGAATGGATTATCGAACGCACAGGGATCAGAGAGCGCCGTATCATCGGTGACAACGAAACCGTAGCAACGATGGGCGCGCAGGCGGCATTAAAAGCTATCGAAGCGGCTGATATTGATAAAAACAGTATAGATATGATTATCTGTGCTACCACCAGCGCATCACGCGCTTTGCCCAGCTCAGCCTGCGAAATTCAGCGTGAGCTGGAAATTCCTGCCATTCCTGCCTTTGATATTGCCGCTGCCTGTGCCGGCTTCTGTTATGGCCTGAGCGTAGCAGATCAGTATATTAAAAGCGGTATTGCCAAACGTATTCTGGTAATCGGCTCGGATTGCTTATCCCGTTTAGTATCACCGGAAGACAGAAGCATGGTTATCCTGTTTGGTGATGCAGCCGGTGCGGTAATATTGGAAGCATCAGAGCAGCCGGGTATTTTATCTACCCATATCCATGCCGACGGCAAATATTCAGAATTATTGTATGTCGATAACCCGATCCGTGGCGACGAGCAATCTGTGCATCAGTCATGGGGAGCGATGAAAGGCAACGACGTGTTTAAAGTTGCTGTAACCAAACTCTCTGAAGTAGTAGAACAAACACTGGCGGCAAACAAGCTGGATAAATCGCAAATTGACTGGCTGGTGCCGCATCAGGCTAATCTGCGTATTATTGCTGCAGTGGCACGTAAATTAGATATGTCAATGGACCAGGTAGTTATTAACCTGGACCGTTACGGCAATACCTCTGCTGCTACTGTGCCAACAGCACTGGACGAAGCTATCCGTGATGGCCGTATTCAGCGTGGTCAAACGTTATTACTGGAAGCCTTTGGTGGCGGTTTTGCCTGGGCTTCGGCGCTGGTACGTTACTAATTCAGCGCCTCGTTAATTGACTTATTCGCAGGACTTAAGATGACAACAAAACTTGCAATCGTATTCCCGGGGCAGGGCTCGCAGAGTGTGGGCATGCTGGCTGATTTACATCAGCAGTTTGATGTGGTGAAAGACACCTTTACTGAAGCTTCAAATGCACTGGGCTATGACCTATGGGCACTGGTGGCCAACGGCCCGGAAGCCGATCTGAACGAAACTCAGCGCACCCAACCAGCCCTGTTAACCGCCTCGGTTGCCGTATGGCGCTTATGGCAGCAGCAAGATGGTGCGCAACCGGCTTATTTTGCCGGCCACTCGCTGGGTGAGTACTCGGCACTGGTATGTGCCGGCGTATTGTCGCTGGCCGACGCAGTAAAACTGGTAGAAAAACGCGGTAACTATATGCAACAGGCAGTACCGGCCGGAGTAGGGGCTATGTCAGCTATTATCGGCCTGGACGATGCTGCTATTGCCACTGCATGTGAACAGGCGGCGCAAGGTGAAGTTGTGTCGCCGGTTAATTATAATTCTCCTGGCCAGGTGGTTATTGCCGGCCATAAAGCGGCTGTTGAGCGTGCTGGCGAATTATGTAAAGCCGCAGGTGCCAAACGGGCGTTACCGTTACCGGTAAGCGTGCCGTCGCACTGTGCATTAATGCGCCCGGCAGCAGAAAAATTAGCTGCAGATTTAACGGCACTTAATTTTAATGATGCTGTCATACCGGTGGTGAATAATGTCGACGTTGCTGTTGCAGACAATGCCGCCACGGTGAAAGACGCGCTGGTTCGGCAGTTATACAGCCCTGTGCGCTGGACTGAAACTATCGAATGGTTATCTGGCCAGGGTGTTACCGATGTGCTGGAGCTGGGGGCAGGCAAAGTATTAAGTGGCCTGATTAAACGTATTGACAAGAATTTAGCTGTAGCGTCGGTTGGCGATGTAGCCTCATTACAGGCCGCACTGGCAGCAGAGTAAGGATTGAGCATGACAAGTTTTATTTCACTGGAAGGTAAAGTTGCATTGGTTACCGGCGCCAGCCGTGGTATTGGCCGTGCTATTGCAGAGCAATTAGCGGTATTGGGTGCCAAGGTTGTGGGTACTGCCACCTCAGAAAAAGGTGCGGCAGATATCAGCAGTTATTTAGGTGACAAAGGCTGCGGACTGGTGTTAAATGTGGCCGACACCGCATCAATTGAACAATGTTTAGAGCAAATAAAAAACCAGTTTGGAGATATTGATATTCTGGTTAATAATGCCGGTATTACGCGCGACAACCTGTTAATGCGCATGAAAGATGAAGAGTGGTTTGACATTATACAAACCAACCTGACATCGGTGTACCGCTTAAGTAAAGCTGTTATGCGCACTATGATGAAAAAACGCTTTGGCCGTATTATCAGCATAGGGTCAGTAGTGGGTTCTATGGGGAACGCAGGCCAGACCAATTATGCTGCTGCCAAAGCAGGGGTGCTAGGTTTTACCAAATCACTGGCGCGCGAAGTAGCATCACGCGGTATTACTGTTAATGCTATTGCGCCGGGTTTTATTGATACCGATATGACCAAAGAGCTGTCGGACGAGCAAAAAGACGCTATTTTTGCTCAGGTACCGGCTAATCGTTTAGGCCAGCCGGAAGAAATTGCTGCCACCGTAGCATTTTTGGCATCAAGTCAGGCTGCCTACATTACCGGTGAAACAATTCACGTTAACGGCGGTATGTATATGGTGTAAGCCGAGGTGTGAAAGCAGGTTTGACCAGCGTAAAATGCTGATCGCATCACTTGCAACCCACTAAGCTTACGCATAAACTAGCGCCACACAAAATTGCACGAACTGTTGCGATTTATATGAGAAAAAGGAAGAAAAGATGAGCAACATCGAAGAACGCGTTAAGAAAATCATTATTGAACAACTGGGCGTTAAAGAAGACGAAGTGAAACACGAAGCGTCTTTTGTTGACGATCTGGGCGCCGATTCACTGGACACTGTTGAGCTGGTTATGGCGCTGGAAGAAGAGTTCGATACTGAGATTCCAGACGAAGAAGCTGAGAAAATCACGACTGTTCAGTCTGCTATTGATTATATCAAAGCACACGCTGAGTAAGTTATCAGCTTACAGAACGGGTAGCTAAGCTACCCGTTTTCGTTTTAAGATCGATGAAAATTTCCATGGCGGAGGGTTTTGTGGCAAAACGTCGTGTGGTTGTTACCGGTTTAGGCATGCTTACGCCGCTGGGTAATGATGTTGCCTCAAGCTGGCAAGGCTTACAGCAGGGTAAAAGTGGCATATCGCTGATCGAGCATTTCGATACCAGCGCCTATACCACTAAATTTGCTGGTTTGGTAAAGAACTTTGATGTAGAACCGTTTTTTTCCGCAAAAGATGCGAAAAAAATGGATCTGTTTATTCAGTATGGTGTGGCTGCCGGTATTCAGGCATTTCGTGACTCGGGCATCGAAATTACTGAGCAAAATGCGCCGCGTATTGGGGCTGCAATTGGCTCAGGTATTGGTGGTTTGGGGTTAATTGAAGAAAACCACACTAAACTGCTCAATAGCGGGCCTAAAAGGTTATCACCGTTTTTTGTGCCATCTACCATTATTAATATGATTGCAGGCCAGCTCTCCATTCTGCTTGGCTTGCAGGGGCCAAATATCAGTATTGTGACTGCCTGTACTACAGGGGTACATAACATTGGCCATGCTGCACGGATGATCGTGTACGGGGATGCTGATGTAATGATAGCCGGTGGTGCTGAAAAAGCCTCTACGCCTTTGGGCATGGGTGGCTTTGGTGCAGCACGGGCTTTATCTACCCGTAACGAGGCACCTGAGCAAGCCAGCCGCCCGTGGGATAAAGGCCGCGATGGTTTTGTGCTGGGTGATGGTGCCGGTGTAATGGTGCTGGAAGAATATGAGCATGCTAAAGCGCGTGGCGCTAAAATCTATGCTGAGCTGGTAGGTTTTGGCATGAGCGGTGATGCTTATCATATGACGTCACCACCTGAAAACGGCGCCGGTGCAGCCTTAGCGATGAAAAATGCGCTAAAAGATGCACAGGTAAACTCAGAGCAGGTTGCCTACATTAATGCGCATGGTACCTCAACACCAGCCGGTGATATTGCTGAAACTATGGCGATTAAATCAGTATTTGCCAATAATCTGGATAAATTGATGGTTAGCTCATCCAAGTCGATGATTGGCCATCTGTTGGGTGCTGCAGGCTCGGTAGAATCTATTATTACCGTGCTGTCGTTACAGGATCAACTGGTTACGCCAACTATCAACCTGGACAACCCGGATGAGGGGTGTGATCTGGATTATGTGCCGCATGAAGCGCGCCAGGTATCAATGGAATATGCCTTGTGTAACTCCTTTGGTTTTGGTGGTACTAACGGCTCTATACTGTTTAAACGTGTATAATCTGCTGTTTTAACACACATAATCTGCCGTGTTAATGATGAAGGCTGCCATAGTGCAGCCTTTGTTTTATCTGCATTTTAAGGCATACTGCCGCTAGTTTGACTTTTCCGGTAGCGGCTATGCCAACCTTTATCAGTGCCAGAGATCGCAGTTTTAATTACGGCGATGGTATTTTTACTACTATGCAGGTGCGCAATGGCAGCATACAGCTGTGGCCTTTGCATTTGCAACGCTTACAGCGTTCTGCAGAGCAGTTAGGGTTTGGTACAGTTGACTGGCACAGGGTGCAGCAACAAGTTCAGGCCGCAATAACAGCGCCTGAGCAAGTGATTAAGTTACTGGTGTCGCGTGGCGAAGGCGGCCGCGGTTATGCACCGGCAGAAGCCGGAGCGCCGGGTATTTACATTTCGGCCAGCCCGATGCCGGATTACCGGCTTGCACAACAGCAAGGTATCAGTTTAGCTATTGCAACTTTACAGCTGGCAGTACAGCCGCTGTTGGCTGGCCTTAAGCACAATAACCGGCTGGAGCAGGTGCTGTTAAAGCAAGAGCTGGCAAGCACGGATGCAGATGATTTACTGGTGCTGGATCAACAGGGTTTTATTACTGAAGTCAGTGCCGCCAATGTTTTTTTACACCGTGATGGCAACTGGCATACGCCCGAGTTGCAACGTGCCGGAGTGGCAGGTGTCATGCGCCAGCATATTTTACAGCAGGCAAATATTGCCCAGGTTAATTGGGGTATTACTGAACTTGCGTCGGTTGACGCTATTTTTATTTGTAATGCTTTAATGGGTATAGTGCCGGTACGCAGTATAGCAGGCAGAACCTTATCTGTTAGTACGGTACAACAGTTTTCAAAGCAGGTACTATGTTAAAAACACTAAAAATTATTCTGTTGCTGGGGGGATTGCTTGGCCTGAGTTACTACTTTGGTGTACGTTATGTACAACAAATTCCGCTTAATTTACCTGATGGTATTCACACTGTGCCCCCCGGCAGCTCAGCTGCCAGGCTCTGCCGGCAATGGCAGCAACAGGCGCTGTTAAGTGATAGCCAATGCCTGATGCTGCGGCTTTACCTGAAATTACACCCTGAAGAAGCCAGAGTGCAACAAGGCGTTTACCGCTTATCTGCCGAGCAGACTTTACTGTTACAGGTGCTTGCACTGTTTCGCAGCGGTAAAGAAGCACAGTTTGCTGTAACACTGATTGAAGGTGAAACGCTGCAGCAAAGCCTGAACCGGATAAACAAAGCCGAGTATTTACTGCAGGATGTCACCACAGCAGAGCAGGTATTACAGGATCTGGCGTGGCCGGAGGAATGGGGCGGGCAACCGCAGAGCGCTGAAGCATTATTGTACCCTGATACTTACTACTATACGGCAAACAGTAAGGCCAGTGCATTGATTAAACGCGCGCAGCAGGCTTTGCTGACCGAGCTGGACAATGCCTGGCAGCAGCGCCAGCCTGATCTGCCGCTGCAGAATCCATATCAGTTGCTGATACTGGCTTCCATTATTGAGAAAGAAAGCAGCCATCCACCGGAGAAAACGCTGGTAGCCTCAGTGTTTATTAACAGATTACGCAAGAATATGCGGCTGCAAACCGATCCTACTGTTATTTACGGGCTGGATGATTTTAACGGCAATATCACCCGGGCAGATTTAAATAATCCGCATCCTTATAATACTTACCGCCATCATGGCCTGCCGCCCGGACCAATCAGTCTGGTTGGCCGTGCCTCTATGCTGGCCGCAGTACAGCCAGCGGAAACTGATCTGTATTACTTTGTCAGCAAAGGTGATGGTACCCATCAGTTTTCGTCAACGTTAGAGCAACACAATGCCGCAGTGCAAAAATATATTCTGGGAATAAAGCCATGACGGCAACAGCTAAATTTATTGTGGTAGAAGGCCTGGAAGGCGCAGGCAAGAGCACCGCTATCAGCCATATTCAGCATTATTTACAACAACGCGGCAAGGACGTGATCTGTACCCGTGAGCCCGGCGGTACGCCGTTGGCAGAAAGTTTACGCAGCCTGGTAAAGCAGGTGCAAACCTCAGAAACTGTGGCGCCGCAAACAGAGTTATTACTGATGTACGCCGCGCGGATGCAGTTGGTAACTAATGTGATTAAACCGGCATTAGCACAGGGCAAGTGGGTATTAGCTGACCGGCATGATATGTCGTCGCGGGCATATCAGGGCGGCGGGCGTCAACTGGACGAAACCTTTATTAATCAGTTACGCCAGGCTGTACTGGGCGACTTACGCCCTGATTTAACCCTGTATCTGGATATTGATCCTGCTATCGGCCTGGAGCGTGCCCGCCAGCGTGGTGAGTTGGATCGTATAGAGCAGGAGCAACTGGCGTTTTTTCAGCGTACCCGGCAGAAGTATCTGCAAATCGCAGCCAGTGAAACTAATATTGTCGTGATTGATGCCAGCCAGCCGGTTGCCAGCGTACAGCAGCAACTCAGTGCTGCACTTGACACTGCTTTGGGGCAGTAATGCAACCCTGGCTTATTCCTTATCAGCAGCAGTTAGCAGCATTGCTGCATAATAATCAACTGGCGCATGGCTTGTTAATATCAGGCCCGGCAGGTATAGGTAAAAGTGTACTGGCAAATTGGCTGGCAGCATCGTTGCTGTGTACAGAGCAGGAAAAACCCTGTGGTAAATGTAAAAGCTGCTTGTTGCGCATTGCTGGCAGCCATTCAGATCTGCTGATTATTGACAGCTCAGGCAGCAGTATTGGCGTAGACAGTGTGCGCCAGCTTAGCCAGTTTATGTATGGCCGGGCCCAGCAGCAGTTAAATAAAGTTGTGCTGTTGGTTGATGCGGAAAAATTAACTGAGGCTGCGGCCAATGCGCTGCTAAAAACACTGGAAGAACCGCCACAAAACAGCTTTTTATTGCTGCAAACCCGTGCCGGTAATACGTTAGCGGCAACGTTGCTAAGCCGTTGCCAGCACTGGACCTTAGCTGCTGAATTTGGTGCTGATACACAAGACTGGCTTACCCGGCACAGTAACAGAGCTGTACCGGAATTTTTACTGGCCTACTGTGCCGGCGGGCCGTTAAAAGCGCTGAGTATGCTTGAATCCGGTGAAGCTGATCAACTGCAACTGACGTTACATAACCTGAGCCAGTTTCTGACAGATAAACTGGCCTTACAGGACATAGTTAAACAACTCGATGCTGTAAGCGAGCTGCGCCAGTTGCTTGGCTGGTTTTTAACGCAACAGTTACTCCCTGCCATGACAGGCCAGGATCCGCAGCGGTTATTAGCCATTCATCAGCTATACAGCCGCTGGTGCCGTGACGAAATGCAGATTTTAGGGCAGAATAAAGTGCTTGCGCTGAGTGCATTTCTTACAGAATTAAAACGGTTGCAAGGCTAGCCGGAGGACATATGGAAGAGCTGTCGTTAGGATTCACAGATATTAAAGAGTTGTACCGCTGCTATATGCCATTTCTGAAGAACGGCGGGCTCTTTGTGCGCACATCCAGCCAGTATAAAATGGGCCAGTCACTGGCATTAAATGTTACCTTACCTGATGCTCTGGAAAGCATTGTGGTGTCGGGTAAGGTAGCCTGGATCACGCCACCAGGCTCGCAAAGCTCCAGCCCGGCAGGTATTGGTGTTGCCTTTATTGATGATAAAGCGCAACTGGGCCCACGGATTGAAAAACTATTAGGCGGCATGCAAAGTTCTGCCGAAGCCACTTATACTATTTAGCAGGTAATCAGCACTGTGTTTGTAGATTCTCATTGTCATTTAGACCGCCTCGAGCTGGAAAAGCTCGGCCTTAGCTTACATCAGGTTATTACTGCCGCTCAGGCTCAACAGGTGCAGCATATGTTATGTGTTTGCGTCAGCCTGGCTGAGTTTGAGCAAATGTCATCTTTGGTCGCTGAATTTCCGATGGTGTCAGTCTCTTGTGGCGAACACCCCTTACACCAGCAGGAGCAGGTTGATAGCAGATTATTGCTGCAAAAATGCAGCCTGGAACATGTGGTTGCAGTAGGGGAAACCGGGTTGGATTATTTTTACTCGCCAGACTCCAAACTAAGCCAGCAAGCGGCCTTTGTCAGCCATATACAGGTGGCTAATCAGGTTAATAAACCGCTGATTATTCATACGCGCGATGCGCGTGAAGATACCTTAGCCTTAATGCGCAGCCATAATGCAGAGCAGGCCGGTGGGGTATTGCACTGCTTCACCGAGAATTGGGAAATGGCCAAAGCCGCGCTGGATATGGGCTTTTATATCTCTATTTCCGGCATTATGACCTTTCGTAACGCAGTGGAACTGCGTGATGTTGTTAAAAAACTGCCGCTGGAGCGCTTATTAATAGAAACCGACTCACCTTACCTTGCGCCGGTGCCGTTTCGTGGCAAAACTAATCAGCCGGCTTACGTTACTGCTGTGGCCGAGGCCATCGCTCAGGTAAAGGGTATCAGCCTGGAGCAACTGGCACAGAGCACCACAGAAAACTTTTACACGTTGTTTAACCGGGTAAAAAAAGCCGCCTGATTTCAACAACCTGATATGGCCAATGGATTTCAACATGCACGTAGGCGACAAGTGAGTGAATCCCCGTGAGCATAGGAGTACTATGTGATTGGGGTGAGCGAGCGCAGCCAACAACCGTGCATTTTGAAATAAGGGCATAAAAGAAGCCCGGAACCAATCCGCATTGTTCCGGGCTTAGGGGAATGGCTCATAGGGAATGAGCCGTGCGCTATCGTTGCAACTGCTAATATTCATCAGGTAAGTTCCAGTTTAGTTAATACGCAGATTTTTGCTTGTCAGTGCATTTGAAACAAAGCTGCTGATAGCTATCATTTTTTGCTTCTTTATGCCCAGTTTATCTGCAAGTTATCCCCAGCTTATACAGCGGAGCAGGCAAGCTGACTGTGTTGCCCCTGTTTTCGGTGCAGTATTAGCCATAGCCATTTTTAGTACTTCATTGTATTAACATTGGTTACTTTATAAATAAAAAATCTAAAAAATCATTTTCAGCTGTATATCAATGTTAAACAGCCGGTTTTCTCCGCTACGTAAACTGATACAGACAAAATATCTTGCATTGTCGACAATGTTGGTGCTTTAAGGCTTGACTTAGTTATATAAAGCCTATAAAACGGTGCTAATTTATATTTATGTCGACAATTTGCAGTATGCAACATCCATCATTACGTGCCCCTATTACTGCTGCTGACCGGGTTTTACTGGAAATTCAGCGTGCTATTGTTGAAGGCGAAATTGCCGCTGGCAGCAAAATCAGTGAGCCGGAGTTGGCCAGACGCTTTGATTTAAGCCGTGCACCACTGCGCGAAGCTTTAGCGCGGTTAGAGCGTTGCCATTTGATCGAGCGCATTCCTAACGCCGGTGCCCGCGTAGTGAAATTGTCGACACAAGGGCTGTTATCCTTATATCAGTTACGTGAAACCTTAGAAGGTTTAGCCTGTCGGTTAGCCGCCGAACATATGGCCGACAGTGAAATTGCCGAGTTACGCGCCTTGTTGGATCAACACCTGAGTACACAAAGGGTACGCGAAGGTGAAAGTTATTATCAGGAAGCCGGCGATCTGGACTTTCATTACCGTGTCATTCTTGGCAGCAAAAATGACTATCTGATTAATATTCTCTGCGATGAGCTGTACTACCTGGTGCGCATGTATCGCGTGCAACTGGGCATGAACGGGCCGCGCGTATCGCGGGCATTTGACGAACATAAAGCTATTCTTAATGCCATTGCCAACCGCGATGGTGAACTGGCCGATTTACTGATGCGCCGCCATATTGCCGCATCAAGGCGCAATATTGAAAAACAACTGGAACAAACGGGGACTTAATATGAGCACACTTACTGCCGGACAAAAATTCCGCGCGGCAATTAAAGCGAACCAGCCGCTGCAAATTGTCGGCACTATTAACGCGTACACCGCAATGATGGCAGAGCGTACCGGCCATCAGGCGTTGTATTTGTCGGGTGCTGGTGTGGCCAATGCTTCTTTTGGTTTACCGGACCTGGGCATAACCTCACTTAACGATGTTTGCGAGGACATCCGCCGTATTACTGCTGCAACCAGCTTACCCCTGTTGGTTGATGCTGACACCGGCTGGGGCGGTGCTTTTAATATTGCCCGTACCGTAAAAGACATGACCCGTGCCGGAGCTGCCGGTTTTCATATTGAAGATCAGATAGCACAAAAGCGCTGCGGCCACCGGCCTAATAAAGAAATTGTCAGCTTAGATGAAATGGTGGATCGGGTTAAAGCCAGTGTAGATGCGCGCACGGACGAAAGCTTTTTTATTATGGCGCGCACCGATGCCTTAGCACAGCAAGGGCTGGATGCTGCCATTGAACGGGCGCTGGCCTGTGAAGCAGCCGGTGCCGATGCCATTTTTGCCGAAGCAGTGTATACGCTGGAGCAATATCAGGCGTTTACTAAAGCATTAAAAGTACCGGTGCTGGCCAATATTACTGAGTTTGGTCAAACGCCACTGTTTAATAAAGCCGCACTGGCAGCGGTGGGCGTGGCTATGGTGCTGTATCCGCTTAGTGCGTTTCGGGCAATGAACAAGGCAGCACTTAATGTGTACCAGTCTATTTTAGCCAATGGCGATCAAAAAGCCGTGGTTGACAGCATGCAAACCCGTGCTGAGTTGTATGACTTTTTAAATTATCACAGTTTTGAAGAAAAACTCGATCAGCTGTTTAGCAGCAAAAAATCTTAATTGTTAGTTTTGAATATTGAGCTTTTAATTTAAAGACAACGGGGAGAACACCATGTCAACAGGTAAAGTACTTACAGGCGCCGGGTTACGCGGCCAGGTAGCGGGTAAAACGGCACTGTCTACCGTAGGTAAAACCGGCTCAGGCTTAACCTACCGTGGTTATGATGTAAAAGATTTAGCCGCCAATTGCAGCTTTGAAGAAGTAGCGCATTTAATTTTAAAAGGTGAGCTGCCAACACAGGCTGAGCTAACAGTCTATAAAGCCAAACTAAAAAGCCTGCGTAGCTTACCGCAGGCATTAAAAGATGTATTAGAGCGTATTCCGGCCAGTGCCCACCCGATGGATGTTATGCGCACCGGCTGCTCTATGCTGGGTAACCTGGAAACCGAACAAAACTTTGGCCAGCAACAGGATGCCAGTGATCGCTTGCTGGCAATTTTTCCGGGTCTGGTTAATTACTGGTATAACTACAGCCATCATGGCAAACGTATAGAAGTGGAAACCGGTGCTGATTCTGTTGCTGAGCAATTTTTATGGACTTTACACGGTAAAAAGCCAAGTGCCCTGCATGTTGAAGTGATGCAAGCTTCGCTGATTTTATATGCCGAGCATGAGTTCAATGCCTCTACCTTTACTGCCCGCGTTTGTGCCTCAACCTTAAGCGATATGCATTCCTGTATTACCGGTGCTATCGGTTCGCTGCGCGGCCCCTTACACGGCGGTGCTAATGAAGCGGCGATGGAGCTGATTGAAAAAATGGCCAACCCGGACGATGCCGAGCAAAAGCTGCTGGGCATGCTGGAGCGTAAAGAAAAAATTATGGGCTTTGGCCATGCGGTGTACTCCGATTCTGATCCACGCAATGCGGTAATTAAAGAGTGGTCGGAAAAGCTTGCCAAAGCTAACGGTGATACCAAACTGTACGATGTATCTGTGCGCTGTGAAACGGTGATGTGGCGCGAGAAAAAGCTGTTTTGTAATGCTGATTTCTTCCACGCTTCTGCCTACAACTATATGGGTATTCCAACTAAGTTGTTTACACCTATTTTTGTTTGCAGCCGTTTAACCGGTTGGGCCGCCCATGTAATGGAGCAGCGCGCTGATAACCGTATTATCCGGCCAAGTGCTGATTATGTTGGCGTAGAGCCGCGTAACGTGAAGCCGATAGCTGAGCGTGGCTGATAAAAAAACTGAGGTTGGAACCCGTTGGCGCAGCCACAGAGTGTCTGAGCCCTGCCGTAGGCAGTAGGGCGAGTTGCTGTGGCGAGCACGGCGGGCTTGCAACCGTTAAGTTCCGCCTGACTATAAGAACACTTTAAAGAGGGCATTGCCCTCTTTTTGCCAGACAAGACAGAGTAAACACTATGAACAGCCAATACCGTAAAAAACTGCCCGGCACAGCGCTGGATTACTTCGACACCCGGGCCGCTGTCGATGCTATAGAACCGGGCGCTTATGCCAAACTGCCTTATACCTCGCGCGTGCATGCAGAAAACTTAGTGCGCCGCTGCGACCCGGCAATGTTAACCGATGCCTTAAAGCAGCTGATTTACCGCAAGCGTGATTTAGACTTTCCGTGGTTTCCGGCCAGGGTGGTGTGCCACGATATTTTAGGCCAAACCGCACTGGTCGATTTAGCCGGGCTGCGTGATGCCATCGCCGAACAAGGCGGCGACCCTGCCAAAGTAAACCCTGTGGTACCCACCCAGTTAATTGTTGATCACTCGCTGGCAGTAGAGCATGGCGGCTTTGAAAAAGATGCTTTTGCCAAAAACCGCGCTATTGAAGACAGGCGCAACGATGATCGCTTTCACTTTATTAACTGGACAAAAAAAGCCTTTAAAAATGTAGATGTTATACCGCCCGGCAACGGCATTATGCACCAGATTAACTTAGAGCGGATGTCGCCGGTAATACATGCCATAGACGGTGTAGCTTTTCCGGATACGTTGGTTGGTACCGACAGCCACACACCGCATGTTGATGCGCTGGGCGTTGTTGCCATTGGTGTCGGCGGTTTAGAAGCTGAAAGCGTGATGCTAGGCCGTGCCAGCTGGATGCGCCTGCCGGATATTATCGGCGTAGAGCTAACCGGCAAAGCGCAGCCCGGCATAATGGCCACCGACATCGTACTGGCACTAACCGAATTTTTACGCAAAGAAAAAGTGGTATCCAGCTACCTGGAGTTTTTTGGCGAAGGAGCGAGCAGCTTAAGCCTGGGCGACAGGGCCACTATCTCCAATATGACGCCGGAATACGGTGCCACAGCGGCGATGTTTAGTATTGATCAGCAAACGCTGGACTATTTAACCTTAACCGGGCGCGAGCCAGAGCAGGTAAAACTGGTTGAAATCTATGCTAAGCAAGCCGGGTTATGGAGCGACAGCTTAAAAACTGCCGAGTACGAGCGGGTACTGAAGTTTGATTTATCAAGCGTTGGCCGCACTATGGCCGGGCCGTCTAATCCGCATGCCAGGTTGTCTACCCGCGATTTAACGGCCAAAGGCATTGCCGGTAACTACATATTGGAAGAGGGTAAAATGCCCGATGGCGCGGTAATTATCGCTGCCATTACCAGCTGTACCAATACCTCTAACCCGCGCAATGTTATTGCCGCCGGTTTATTAGCCCGTAACGCCAATAAACTGGGCTTAACCCGTAAGCCCTGGGTAAAAACGTCATTAGCGCCCGGATCTAAAGCGGTTCAGCTGTATCTGGAAGAGGGCGCTTTACTGCCTGAGTTAGAACAACTGGGCTTTGGTATCGTTGGTTTTGCCTGCACCACCTGTAATGGTATGAGTGGTGCACTGGACCCGGTGATCCAGCAGGAAGTGATCGAGCATGATTTATACGCCACAGCGGTACTATCCGGTAACCGTAACTTTGACGGCCGTATTCACCCGTACGCCAAACAGGCATTTTTAGCCTCTCCGGCTCTGGTAGTGGCTTATGCTATCGCGGGTACTATTCGTTTTGATATCGAAAAAGATGCACTTGGCTATGATTCAACTGGTAACGCAATCACCTTGAAAGATATCTGGCCAAACGATGCAGAAATTGATGCGGTAGTGGCCAAAAGTGTAAAACCGGAGCAGTTCCGTAAAGTGTACGAGCCAATGTTTGCGCTCAGTGTCGATTACGGCGAAAAAGTATCGCCGTTGTATGACTGGCGGCCACAAAGCACTTATATCCGCCGCCCGCCGTACTGGCAAAAAGAGGGCGAAGGCGCTATTGCCGGTGAGCGTACGTTAACAGGTATGCGGCCGCTGGCGCTGTTGCCGGATAATATTACTACCGACCATTTATCACCGTCGAACGCTATTATGTTAGACAGCGCCGCCGGTGAATACCTGCACAAAATGGGCCTGCCGGAGGAAGATTTTAACTCTTACGCGACCCACCGCGGCGATCATTTAACTGCGCAGCGCGCTACCTTTGCCAACCCCAAGTTGATTAATGAAATGGCTGTGGTAGATGGCAAGGTAAAGCAGGGCTCGCTGGCGCGCATTGAGCCGGAAGGCAAAGTAACACGGATGTGGGAAGCAATAGAAACCTATATGCAGCGTAAGCAGCCGCTGATTATTATAGCCGGTGCTGATTACGGCCAGGGTTCGTCGCGTGACTGGGCGGCCAAAGGTGTAAGGCTGGCCGGTGTCGAAGCGATTGCCGCAGAAGGCTTTGAGCGTATTCACCGCACCAACTTAATTGGTATGGGGGTGTTACCGCTGGAGTTTAAACCGGGTACTACCCGTATTACGCTGGCGCTGGATGGTACTGAAACCTACGATGTAGTGGGCGAGCGTAAACCGCGTACTACACTAACGCTGGTTATTCATCGTACTAACGGCGAAACACTGAATGTGCCGGTAACCTGCCGCTTAGATACCGCTGAAGAGGTGTCAATTTACGAAGCTGGCGGTGTGCTGCAGCGTTTTGCGCAGGACTTTTTGCAGGGTACCGTTTAACGGATAGCAAGAAGCCTTTTGGGCTTCGGTTGCAACTCCCCGAAAAGCTCGCCACAGCAATTACGCTGGTCAATCCTGCCCATCGCCGGAGGCCAGCCAGAGGCTGTTCAAATTCGTTCCAGACGAATTTGTCACTTCGCTGCTGGCGCGCTCACTCAGACACTCTGTGTCGACTTTTCCGGGATTCCAACCTGCGCTATCAAGTAAGCTGACATCGACGAGGGAGGGCCGATGCCTCTTTATGTCATCACAGAGTGTCTGAGCCCTGCCGTAGGCATTAGGGTGAGTTGCTGTGATGAGCAGAAAGAGGTTGTCGGCCCGGACTAAACAAGTATCGTATTAGAAGAGACCAGTACTTATGTCTGCACCACAAATAAAAATCCCCGCGACTTACATACGTGGCGGTACCAGCAAAGGCGTATTTTTCAAACTGGACGACTTACCCCAGGCCACCCAGGTACCGGGTAAGGCCCGTGACAACCTGCTGCTTAGGGTTATCGGCAGCCCGGATCCGTATGGCAAACACACCGACGGTATGGGCGGCGCTACCTCCAGCACCAGCAAAACCGTGATCTTAAGCCAAAGCAGTAAAGCTGATCATGATGTTGACTACCTGTTTGGCCAGGTCGCGATAGACAAGCCGTTTATCGACTGGAGCGGTAATTGCGGTAACTTAACGGCAGCGGTGGGCTCTTTTGCCATTAGCAACGGTCTGGTAGCTGCCGATCGCATCCCGCAAAATGGTATCTGTACCGTGCGCATCTGGCAGGCGAATATTAACAAAACCATTATTGCTCATGTACCGGTAACCAACAGCGAAGTGCAGGAAACCGGCGACTTCGAACTGGACGGTGTAACCTTTGCGGCAGCGGAAGTGCAAATTGAGTTTTTAGACCCGGCCGCCGATGAAGGCGAGGGCGGCGGCGCTATGTTCCCCACCGGTAACCTGGTTGATGAGTTAGAAGTGCCCGGTATCGGCAGCTTTAAAGCAACGTTAATTAACGCCGGTATTCCAACCATTTTTGTCAACGCTGCCGATATCGGTTATAGCGGTACTGAATTGCAGGACGCGATAAACAGCGATACCAAAGCACTGGCCATGTTTGAAACTATCCGTGCTTACGGCGCAGTAAAAATGGGCCTGATTAAAGATATCAGCGAGGCCGCAGCGCGGGCGCACACGCCGAAAATTGCCTTTGTCGCCCCGCCGGCAAGCTATGTGTCATCCAGCGGCAAGCAGGTAAATACCACTGATATTGACTTGCTGGTACGGGCACTGTCGATGGGTAAGCTGCATCATGCCATGATGGGCACCGCTGCGGTAGCCATTGGCACTGCAGCAGCGATACCCGGCACCTTGGTAAACCTGGCAGCAGGTGGAACCGCGCGCGAAGCCGTGCGCTTTGGTCACCCGTCCGGCACATTAAGAGTAGGTGCAGCGGCAACTCAGGTAAACGGTGAGTGGACAGTAACCAAAGCCATAATGAGCCGCAGTGCGCGGGTGCTGATGGAAGGTTATGTGCGTGTGCCAGGTGATTGTTTTTAATGATTCCCCTTCATCCTTGAAGCTGCAGCGGTGTTGGCTGCAATCACGAACCCCAATCACATAGGTAACTATGCTCATGGGGATTCGTTCTTTTGCCGCCTACCTGCAGCATCAATGCTTTTGGGTATCTTACCTTTTGTGAAGGGCGCTTCGGCGCCTTTGTTACAACAGCTGTGGCAGTATCATCTTTTAATTGTGCCGGATGTTGCTTTTTATGGTACAAAATATACATTTTTATCCAGTATAAATACCCGTCAACGGTTCTTTTGGCATAACGGCGTGCATACATAAATTCAGCGATATATTGTAAAAATGGTGAAGCCATAACCAGCCCCCTGAGATAAATTTATATGGATAAATAAACAGTAGTTGGTGAATTTATTGTTAGCAAGTAAATCGCAAGCTTAAACCGCGCTTTCGCCAGGCAAATGTATTGTGTTCAACCAAAAATCTGTTGATTTACTTAGTGTTATTGGCTAGTGTGATTTCATTTACAAAAGATAGAAGGGAGTTTACACGGCGTGAAAGCGTGTACGCTCCAAACTATAAAGCTGTTAGCTACTTAGGATGGTTATGAGATTTTATCTGGCAGTTTTCCTTTTAGTCGTGTCCGGCTCAGCCTTAGGATGCTCATGCTCTGAATTGCCTTTAGATCGCGCTTTCAAAAGAGCGGACTATGTTTACGTTGGTCGTGTAATGTCTGCAGCAGTCACACCTGATGAAGTCATTGAAAGCCAACTAAATGTCCAGGAAGTTCTCAAAGGCGAACCTGATCAATACGTGTTTGTTTCGGCTGCCACCCACGAAGCAAGATGTGAAGCCGAGGTGGTGGTTGGTGAAAACTATATAGTGTTTGGAAATTACGGAAAGAAACCAGTTTTACATAGTTGTAGCGATACGAAACTGCTGCAATACCCAGAACAAATTGAAGAGTTTAGAGATGGTAGCTAACAATGCGCGTCATTTGCAGCCTTCGGCTGCTGCGACGCTCACAAGCTCGCGCGCATGCGCGTGGCGTTATAGCTTTTATCATCATCGAGTAAGGAGTTAACGATGCGTGAATTCACAGAAGAAATGAGATTCCTGCCTGTGGCAGAAGGGAATCACCTTGTCGCTATTGATTTAAAAAATACTCAAAGAAAGGGTATGGATAATGACGATGATTATTTCAATGAAGTCGACCCTGAAGGTAATGTCGTTGCCAAGTATTACACTTGGCATCATATGAGTATCTACCCGCCGCAAACTGTGCATAGTGAAGGTTGGATAAAGTACGATCTAGAGGGTAAAAAAATAGCATCTGGCTCTCGAAAGTCGTAGTTCAAGTGGGCAGCTATAACAAGGCCAATCACGGCGACAGCTTTTCCGTTGCGGCTTCGCCTCCACTACAAAGCTGCGCGTGTCGGCGGCGTTAGCTTTCATGGCGCGACCAAGCGAAAACTAGTCTAAATTCTTAGTGGCACATGGTATGCACTAAGCTTTATTTCTATCTAATTCAGTTAGATAACAAATAGGTGTTGGTTTTGATATGACTGAAGTTCAAAAATTTGATTTTGTTAAGCATGGAAGAAATGCAAGAGAAGAGTTTTCTAAAATTCGCAATCAGTATGAAGGTCTAGCAACTGCAATCAAATTGATCATTGAAAATGCTCTTGAGCATGAAAAATTACTAATTCACTCAATCGAAAGCAGAGCCAAAGATCTTGATAGCTTTGAAAAGAAGTGTCTGAAACCGAGCAAAACTGATCCAGAAAAGCCGAAATATGATAACCCATTAGAACAAATTACAGATTTGTCAGGTGTGCGAATTATTACCTTTTTCTTGAAAACTGTTGAAGATATTCAAGTAGTACTCGAACGAGAGTTTGACATAATTGAACGGATTGATAAGTCGAGCATTTTACAGGAAGAGGAAAAGTTTGGTTATCAAAGTGTACATTTTTTGGTTAAGTTGAAGTCAAATAGAGCCAACTTGCCAGAATATCGACTTTGTAATGACTTGGTATGTGAAATTCAAATTCGAACAATCTTACAACACTCATGGGCTGAAATAGAACACGATATCCAATATAAGTCAGTAGCAACGATTCCTTCATCAATTAAGCGAAGATTTATGGCATTAGCCGGCATGCTAGAAGTCGCCGATAGGGAGTTCCAAGCTATACAAAAAGAAGACTCGAAACTAAGAGAATCCGCAAGAAAGTCATTGAAGAAAGGTGAGGTAAAAGGTATTGAAATTACCCCTGATGCCTTAAAAGCATACTTGGACAAGAATTTTGGTCGTGATAGCCGAATAAGCCCTTATGGCTATGAATTTACGGCTAACATGCTAAAAAGGCTCGGATTTAGTTCTTTCGAACAACTTCAAGAGTGCTTTATTGGTTATGATGCAGATGAAATAAATCGTGCCATCTATGGAACGAGACAGGGGCAGCTAACGCGATTTGAAATGATTCTCTTGGCTAGTATGGGACAGTATTACATAGATAACCACCCATGGGTTTCAAGTGATTGGCACACAGATATGTGTAATCGACATATTAAAATTTTGACTAAAGAAGGTATTGATGTCGGTAGCTATATTCCCAAACAGATGTCTTAAAGAAAGCTAACAAACTGTTTAAGAGTGATTCGCAACGCGTGGCATTTTTACTATGCGTTGTGTTTGGTGTTTAAGGTGGTATGCAGTGGCTTTGGTATTGCGTTGCTCACACCTTAACAGGGCGTTAGCTCTTAGGAGTGAAATTGGACTACATATTTTTTATTAGTTTTGCTGTCGTCTTGATTTTAGTGTTAAGCGCCGTATCCAAAGCCGAAGAATTGAAAAATGAAATTATGTATGAGGGCAGCACGATGAGCTTGTACTATTTGGTTCAAAACTCACTTCTGCCTCATAACGTTTTTCCAATAAACTTAAAAAGTATTTATGCAAAAAAACTATACGGTAATTGTATAAGCCGGATAAAACTGGGTGTAGTGATAATCGTCATCAACACTTTGCTTGTGCTCATCTTTGAATAATAGAGCTAACAAGTTACTTAATTTCGTTCCGGTCACAAACAGTGTGGCCTCCACGGGGACTGCCTACGCTGCGCTGCGGCAGCCCATTAGTAATGCGTTAGATGCCCGAGTTATCCATAAAAAAATAGACACTTGACATATGCCAAATATTTACCGTGTTGTTAAAAATTATCCGCTTCCATTTTCTGCGATAAACACAGTTGGTGAGACTACACTAGGATGTAGAAAGCTTGACTTGTACCGCAGCATTATCACCGTTGGGAATCCATCGTTTTTTTCCCTTCAAAATATTCGCGATCATGGATTTGCACGAGCACTTTATGATTCAATATTGAAAAAGGTGGCCATTGTTGCAAGTAACATCCAATCAGACTTATCTGGGATGAGACGTCACCAGATATTTGATACCTATGTTTCTGATGAAAAAAGAATTGTCAGTTACAACTTGGGGATGGCTTTTGCTAAGCTGTATTCTGAAAAGCTACTAGATATCCCAAACTTAGTTCACATTGAGTTTCTTAAGAAGCAGAATGCGGTAACGTTTGTTAATCAAGCAGGCAATGTTCGCCCGAAGGAGCCGGACTTAGTTGGGCAAACCGCCGATGGTAATTGGCATATCTTTGAGGCGAAGGGTGTTTCATCATCTGCATCTCAGCTTAACAATAAAATCTCTGAGGCAAAGAAACAGATTCAACAAGTTGCTACTATTCATGGCGTCGCGCCTTCAACAGGCAGTGCTTGTGCCACATATATTGGGCGCGACCGAATACTTACATACTTAGAAGACCCGCCAAGCGATGAAGGCAAGAGAGTCGAAATCAACAGAGAAAAATTCATTGACTCTTATTACTCCCCATTCTTGCTTTCCAATAAAATACTGGATGGCTCACTTCGGACAGAACGGATTGATGGTCTTGAGGTTGATTTCCTCGATTTAAAACAGGCCAGGAGGAAGCTAAGTATTGGACTTGATCGTGAAATTTCGGAATTAATCCGAAGCAAAGAATATGATTTTTCTGAAAGTATTTCCAAGCGGCTAAAAGAGTACTCCTCGATTGATAGAGGACAAGGTAAATATTCAGTTGGTCTTGACGGATTTGTCGTTGGCTACACAGAGTACTAGCATCTAACAAGGCCAAGCACAGCGACAGCTTTTCCGATGCAGCTGCGCCTGCACTACAAAGCTGCGCGTGTTGGCGGCGTTATATGGGATTAAATATCGGAGTCGGTTTGTAAAATGCTTACCTTTAAAGATGAAACACTCACCGCTGAGGATGCCTTTTGGGTTATGTGGTACTTCTTGAAAGAGCATTACGATTTATCTGGAGGCGCATTTGATCTAAGTGACATTCTTTCTGCATCTGAGCCTATTGGATTCTTAGAGAATGGACACATAAACTTTGCGGCCCCTGAAACAGGCAAAATGGCGCCGGCAGATAGCGGAATGATAGAATTTTGGAACAACGCTATCGCAAAGTACCGCACTGATGGTTTGCCAGAACCTAAGTCGTTTAAATAATGTGGCCATATAACAATCGCCATCAAAAACGCGCCCATTGGGCGCTCGACTCGCAACAAGTTGCTCGCGTTTGTGGCGGGCGTTATAGGGCCAAGGAGATTTAGGCGATGGATTTGGATTACGTAAAAATAATCGTCACGATCGCGTTGGCGGTGGTTGGCTGGCTCATCGGTCATTACTTTATGGCTCGTAGAGACATTGCCAATAAAAGGCGTGAATTGGTTATTAGCCATTTAATTGAAACTTATAGGGTTTTAGCTAATGACATTTCTCATCGGCAACAAACGGAAGCAACAAATTTAAAACTCGAAAATATGCTTTCGGATATCCAGCTCTTTGGCTCGTTAAAGCAGATAGAGTTGGCTAAGCAGTTAGCTGATGAAGTAGCAAACGGTGGTAGTTTTGAGTTGAGCCCAATTCTCGTTGCTCTTCGGGACAATCTTAGAGAAGAGCTTAACTTGTCTCCGGTAAAAGGGAATGTCAAATGGCTCCGATTTAAGGGGCGTACGGTATGAGTATTCGGCCCTATAACAAGGCGCATCACTCGCGGCCTGCGGCCGCTGGGACGCCAACCCGCTGCGCGGCTCGTCGCCCGTGTGCTTTGCGTTAGCTGTCAGGTATTCCATGAAAAGTACATTTGTAATTTTGGCCTATATCACTTGCGTCCTCTCGTTTGCGGGGTGCGCCAAGACAGATCCGATTGAAATTGCATCACAAAACGATATTGAAGCAGTAAAAGCTTATGTAGATGAAGGATTTGATATAAACATTATCAACTCCAATGGCACAACGATGCTATTAGCAGCAACCATAGAAAGACACTCAGATTTAGTTGAGTATTTGCTTAAAAGTGGTGCAGACCCAAACTTGAGCAATGTTCAAGGCACGAGCCCACTTTTTGGCGCTTCTCTTTTAGGGTTTAATGAAATTGTTGCCAACTTGCTTGCGAATGGTGCCAACCCTAATATTCGGTTGGACGGTATTTACGTAACACCATTGATGATTGCGATAGCAAATAATAGAACAGAAGTGGTTGCTACTTTGCTTCAACATGGAGTTGATCTCACTATAGAAAACTCCGAAGGAAAAACTGCTGCTGAGCTAGTCGAAAACGAGGAAATCCGTGAGCTTTTTAATAAATTTGCAAGTGGCAGCTAACAAGGCAAGTCAACATCGCACCTGCGGTGCTGGACTCGCTAACGCTCGCCGCTGCTTGCGGCGTTAGCTACTTAGGATGGTTATGAGATTTTATCTGGCAGTTTTCCTTTTAGTCGTGTCCGGCTCAGCCTTAGGATGCTCATGCTCTGAATTGCCTTTAGATCGCGCTTTCAAAAGAGCGGACTATGTTTACGTTGGTCGTGTAATGTCTGCAGCAGTCACACCTGATGAAGTCATTGAAAGCCAACTAAATGTCCAGGAAGTTCTCAAAGGCGAACCTGATCAATACGTGTTTGTTTCGGCTGCCACCCACGAAGCAAGATGTGAAGCCGAGGTGGTGGTTGGTGAAAACTATATAGTGTTTGGAAATTACGGAAAGAAACCAGTTTTACATAGTTGTAGCGATACGAAACTGCTGCAATACCCAGAACAAATTGAAGAGTTTAGAGATGGTAGCTAACAATGCGCGTCATTTGCAGCCTTCGGCTGCTGCGACGCTCACAAGCTCGCGCGCATGCGCGTGGCGTTATGCAACCAGTGAGCACTGATGAAATATTGCAGTTTAGATAAACATGACAAATTTTCTTTGAACTTGGACTCTAGCAAGTTTATAGGTATTTATTGTTGTTTCTTCATTTCACTGGCTTTCACTATTGACTCTCCAAGTGCCGAGCGCTGGATTTTTACAGCAGTTTTTGCCGCTTCATCGCTTTTAATGTTTTCTTGGGCAAATGAAGTGAAATTGATGATAAAGCACTTAGAGGGTTACCGCTTTTACACGCTTACAACATTTGCATTAGTTCCAATGGTTGCAGTACCTTGGTTTTTTGACGTTCCATTCGGTATCACAATGACGCTAACGCTTCTTGTAGGCATCAATTGTTTGATATGGCCTTTTGTTACCGTCAGTGAGTATGAAAAAAATTACACAGCTATATTCGGTTTAATGGATGCATAACAATCGCCATCAAAAACGCGCACTTTGGGCGCTCGACTCGCAACAAGTTGCTCGCGTTTGTGGCGGGCGTTACGTTTATTAGATAGATTACGAGACAAAGATGGATTGGGAAATAATAAATGGGATCACAGGTTTGATAAGTGCAGTATGCGCTACTCTGAGTATTATTTACCTCAGCTCCTGAGGGATCCCCACGAATTTAGCCTTCGCATTCAATGTTGTAACTCGCCGTATCCAACAAGTGTTTACAGTGGCGCAAGGTATTGCGCCACTGT
>NZ_JANUEM010000003.1 GCF_024809855.1 Rheinheimera pacifica | reverse complement strand
GTACAGCCCAAACTGACTACTTCAATAGCAATTAGCAGTGTAGAATGGCACCATAACGGTTAAGGCCAGTACAAATTAGCATTGTGATTCACAATCAGCTAACCATCAACCGGGCTGTTTTTGTACAGGAAAATGCGCTTTATAGCGCATTTTTTATTGCTACATTACCAATTACTGCTGCACACTTTTATATCCGTAAGCACCCGCTATAACTTACTCAGCTTTTACCAACAACAACTTACAGTACTTTCGTTGCTGCGATAGCAGGTTTATACTGGCTGGCACTGCATGCTGTTGTTTCGGTGAAAAACCGCTATGCTTCTTTACAACGTTAAGGGGAAAACCATGGAACACAGACGATTTAGCCGGGTGAGTTTTAAAGGTAACGCCCATCTGGATATTGGCAGCCATAGCCTGGCCACTGAAGTGCTGGATTTGTCATTGCAGGGTGCCCTGATTAAAAAACCTGCCGATTGGCCGCCATCGCTACCTAAACAGATGTTATTGCGTATACAGTTGAACGAGCTGCCAATAGAGTTAAGTATGAAAGTTAGTGTGGCGCATGCCTCTGATACGGTAGTGGGGTTGTACTGCGAGAAAATTGATATTGAAAGCGTATCGCACCTGCGCCGCTTGCTGGAGCTTAATCTGGGTGATGCGGAACTGCTAAGCCGCGAACTGTCGGAGCTAAGCGCTGGCTAATCAGGGCGCCAGCGCTTGTTGGGCATCGCTATAACCCAGCTCTGACGCCTGCTGCATATAATGCTGCCAACGCGGCCAGTTTTGTTGCTGCCGGGCCAGATAGGCAAAGTAATACTGCACCGGCATCAGCTGTTGCGGTTGTTTCAGGATTTGCTGTGCCAACTGAAAATACAGCGGCGGCATTGGCAGCTCAAAAGAGCGCATCAGGTTAGTTTCTGCTACCACCCGATAAGCCTGTAAAGGCGTGTGTTTGCAGCTATCTACTGCGGTTAAATTAATATCTTCTGCCCCAAGTTGCCATTGCTGCAAATAGGCTGCAGCATCTGCACCGGCAACCGGTGCCACAATAATATTCGGATAAAGTTTTCCGCTTTTACACAGCTGCTGTGCTGTGGCTTGCGGTAACTGATATTCGTCGATAAAACCGAGTATATGCATAAACTCATGGCGCAACAGCGCCAGGCTGGCGTTGTCGGGCAGTTGCAAAATACCGTTGTTATAACTGGCTTTACCCCGCCCGGCCACCACCACTAACTGGCTGAAAGCGCCATTGGCGACCAGCTCTTCCAATGCCTGATAATGGCACTGCAGCAGGCTGCTGCTGTCTTCCGAGCACTGCAGTAAGGTACTGTTGATGGTATGCAGGGGTAAAAAACACACGGCTAACTGCGATAACTGGGGATTACTCTGCCATTGCTGTAACAATTGTTGCCAGTTATCTACCCCGGCTTGCTGGCTGGCCACAGGCTGCAGAGTAAGCTGGCAGCCTTGCGGGTGCCGATAATCGGCTGAACTGATATCATTACCCTGCCATAGCCCCAGGTCTGCACGCTGGGCAGCGGAAACAGCGTTAGCTGCTATGGTGTTGCTATCAAACTGCTGTTGTAGCCACCGCGCTGTAGCAAGCCGCCCCTGCTGGCGTTGTTGTAACTGCAGTGCATGCTGTAAGGCCTGGTTATCGCCCAAAGTAGCGGCCTGACGCATCCAATGCAGTGCGGCGTCATACTCGGCATTAGCCAACCGCTGGCGGGCTATTGTCATGGCAGCACTGGGATCTGTCTGTGCCTGCTGCATCAGCGCAGCTTCGCCATCAGCTGCTGGCTGGCAGGCACTGAGTAATATAAATGCAAAAAAGCCAGCAAGCTGGCTTTTAATTCGCGTACTGATAAACCGCTCAGGGCTCATCAAAACCTTCACGGCTGGTGTTTTCACCACGTAACCGGGCCATTTCTAACCGGGCATAACGGTGTTCAACAAACTCAAATACATTGGTTGCCAGTACTTTTTTGTAATACTCCAGCGCCTGCTCTGGTTGCTGCTTGCTTTCATGCCACTTGGCCAGATAGAAATATACTTCACATAAGCGCTCTGCCAGTAACTGCGGGCCGGATAAATCCTGCATTACCGAGTCAAGCAAAGCATGTTCCGTCATCTCACCGGCTAAAAAATGCACAATATTGGTAGACCATTCGGCCTGATCCAGTATTTGGCCACGCTGCTGCAATTGCTGCTGCGCCTGCTCTGCTGATTGCTCACTTTGCGCCAGATATAACCAGATCACACGGTAAGCATCTGTTGGCTTTAACGCCAGAAAACGCTCAAAATCGCCTATGGCTAAATCTGTTTTACCAGCATAATACAGTGCTATACCACGGTTTAAATAAGCAAACTCGTGCTCAGGGGCCAGCTCCAGCGCAGAATCAAAAGCTTCATATGCTGAGTCAAAGTCACCGCTAACGGTATGATGAATACCAACAAAGTTGTACGCATCTGCCATATCGGGTTTTAATCGCAACGCTCTTAAAAAATCCAGCCGGGCCAGTGAACGCAGGCCAACACTGTCATACATTACACCGCGATCGTAATACAGCTGAGCAGACTGCTCTTCTGATAACTCGGCGCGATACAGAATTTCAGTTAACCGGGCGATAGCCAGTTCAGTACGGTAAGATACCGCCAGAGGCTCTGGCGTTAGCCAGCCTCCGGAGGTAGCCGGCTGAGTGGTTGCACAACCACCCAGCAATGTTACCAGCAGCGCCAGCGGCGCTGCCCGGCGTAACAGCCTATCAGGCATTTTCTTCAGCATTAGCAGACTCGGTAGCAGGCTTAGCGTTTGCTTCCTTGATACTCAGGCGCACACGACCTTGCTTGTCAACTTCAAGTACCTTAACAGCCACTTTCTGGCCAACTGTTAAGTGCTCAGATACATTATTTACGCGCTCATCAGAGATTTGTGAAATATGTACCAAACCATCTTTACCCGGCAGTACGTTAACAAAAGCACCGAAATCAACGATACGTACGACTTCGCCCTGATAAATAGCACCGACTTCAATTTCTGCCGTGATGGCATTGATCTTATCGATAGCAATTTGGGCTGCTTTTGCCGTAGTCGCCGCAATTTTGATGCTGCCGTCGTCTTCCAGCTCGATAGTAGTACCTGATTCTTCCGTGATCTGACGGATAACCGCACCACCTTTACCGATAACTTCGCGGATTTTCTCCGGATTAATCTTCATGGTGTAAATACGCGGTGCATACTCAGACATTTCTTCACGGTGACCGCTGATGGCCTGATCCATTACGTTCAGGATATGCAAACGGGCAGCTTTAGCCTGCTTAAGCGCAATTTGCATAATATCTTTGGTAATACCGTCGATCTTGATGTCCATTTGCAGTGCCGTAATACCTTCGGTAGTACCGGCTACTTTAAAGTCCATATCACCTAAGTGATCTTCATCACCTAAAATGTCTGACAGTACTACGAAATCGTCGCCTTCTTTTACCAGGCCCATCGCAATACCGGCAACAGAAGCTTTAATAGGTACACCTGCGTCCATCAGTGCCAGTGAAGAACCACACACTGATGCCATAGAGCTTGAGCCGTTAGATTCAGTGATTTCTGACACTACGCGCACAGTGTACGGGAAGTCATTGAAATCTGGCATTACTGCCTGTACACCGCGCTTGGCTAAACGGCCATGGCCGATTTCGCGACGCTTTGGTGAACCGATCATACCGGTTTCGCCTACTGAGTACGGAGGGAAGTTATAGTGCAACATAAAGGTATCAGTTTTTGCACTTAATAAATCATCTACTGTCTGAGCATCGCGCGCTGTACCCAGGGTTGCCGTTACCAGTGCCTGAGTTTCACCACGGGTAAATAACGCTGAACCGTGAGTACGTGGCAGTACGCCGGTCATTACGCTTAAGCCGCGGATCATTTCCGGGTCACGGCCATCGATACGCGGTTCACCTTTAGTGATACGGCCACGTACTACTTTAGATTCCAGATTGTGGAAAATTTCGCCAACTTCCAGTGTATCTAACTTTTCATCTTCAGCCAGCTCAGCCGTCAGTTTAGCCAGCAGCGCAGCTTTAATTTCACCGATACGCTCATAGCGTTTGGCTTTCTCGGTAATGCGGTACGCATCACCTAAATCGGCAGCGGCTAAGGCGTCAATTTTTTCAATCAGGGCAACATTTTTCTCTGGTGCCTGCCAGTTCCATACCGGTTTAGCCGCTTCAGCAGCAAAGCCGTTAATTGCGGCAATGGCGGTTTGCATTTGCTCATGGCCATACACTACTGCGCCTAACATTACATCTTCAGATAAAATGCCAGCTTCAGATTCAACCATTAATACTGCACCGGCAGTACCGGCTACCACTAAATCCAGTTTAGAGGTTTTCAGCTCGTCTTCAGACGGGTTCAGTACGTACTGGTTATTGATATAACCAACACGGGCAGCACCAATAGGGCCACTAAACGGAATACCTGAAATAGCCAGTGCCGCAGAGGTACCAATTAACGCTACGATATCCGGCTGAATTTCTGGCTGTACCGACACTACAGTTGCAACAACCTGAACTTCGTTAGTGAAGCCTTCCGGAAATAATGGCCGGATAGGACGGTCGATCAAACGGGCGATCAGCGTTTCGCCTTCTGAAGGACGGCCTTCACGTTTAAAAAAGCCGCCAGGAATACGGCCGGCAGCATACATTTTTTCCTGATAATTCACGGTTAACGGGAAGAAATCCTGGCCTGGCTTGGCTTCTTTCTTACCCACTACCGTTACTAAAACTGACGTATCACCCAGGCTGGCCAGTACTGCGGCATCTGCCTGACGGGCGATAACGCCGGTTTCCAGGGTGAAAGTATGTTGGCCGAACGGGAATGATTTTACGATGGGAGTCACGTGTTTGTTTCCTTTACTTAATCGCCTAATTGCGATGTCATTTTTGTCGTTTAATTCTTACTTAGTATACTCTGTAACCAAAGCATAAAGATAGTTCAGTCAATCGTTAACTTTGGTGAAAAATAGTCTGCACTCTGGCAAGCTGAATTAAAAAAAGGGGCTTAAAGCCCCTTTTTTACTAAAACCGATTAACGGCGTAAGCCTAAACGCTCAATCAGCGTTGCGTAACGGCTCTGGTCTTTACCTTTTAAGTAATCCAGTAACTTACGACGCTGGCTAACCATACGTAACAAACCACGGCGTGAGTGGAAGTCATGTTTGTGCTGGGCGAAGTGGCCTTGCAGGTGGTTAATAGACGCAGTTAACAGAGCTACCTGTACTTCCGGTGAACCTGTGTCGCCTTGCTTAACAGCATAGTCAGCAACGATTTTTGCTTTATCAGCAGCGCTTAAAGACATATTTAACTCCAAATGTGAGTGAACTATAGTCAGGGAATCGCCGATCACTCATCCAGCAGACCCCAAAAAAATCCGGCGTATAATAGCATTTTACGGCCTTTTTACAAGGCGTTTCTGTACTGCACCTACAGTAATGCCGCCGTATTAAGTAAACGCCGTGAGCTCAATACACCTTGCTGCACCTGGCCAATACCAAAGAACTTATCATCAGGCCCGTGCAATTTTACCGCCGCAATATCCCCGGTTGTCAGGTTACAGTTCTGGCCATGCTGCAACCGGTGCTGCTCCTGCTCTGTCAGTACCAACTTAGGCATATCTGTAATACCGGCATCCAGCGGCAGCAGCAGCGTATCCATACCGCTAAAATCGCCACTGCTGTGGCATTGCTCTGCCAGTGCATCAAGCTGTGACGGTGTAACCATTTGCGCAGCAGTAAAAGGCCCTACCTGCGTCCGGTGTAACCGGCCAACATGGGCACCGCAGCCCAGTGCTTCGCCCAAGTCATCAATCAGGGTACGGATATAAGTGCCTTTAGAACAGTGCACTATAAAATCAGCTGTGCTGCCGCTGAACTTCAGCAGCTCAAATCGGAAAATACTGATTGGCCGGGCTTCACGCGGTACGGTAATGCCCTGCCGGGCATAGCGGTATAACGGCTGGCCCTGATATTTAAGGGCCGAAAACATGGTAGGCACCTGCAAAATATCACCCCGAAATACCTCCAGCGCCTGCTCCAGTTCTGCCTGGCTAAACTGCACCGGTTTTTCGCTGATCACTTCGCCTTCAACATCACTGGTACTGGTACGGATCCCAAAGTTAGCTGTGACTAAATAGGTTTTGTCGGTATCGAGCAAAAACTGGCTAAACTTGGTTGCCTCACCAAAGCAGATTGGCAGTAAACCAGACGCCATAGGATCCAGCGCACCGGTGTGGCCAGCTTTTTGCGCCTGAAACAGCCAGCGCACGCGTTGCAAAATACCGTTGCTACTCACTTCCAGTGGCTTGTCTAACAGCAAAATGCCGTTTACGGCCCGGGCATTTTTCCGCGCCATTAGTTTGCCGGCTCGTCGCTGCTATCGCCAGAGCTGTCAGCAGCGTCAGCCACGTCGTCCAGTGCTTGGCCAGACTGCAGCCTGCGCCGGTCATCTTCTGCCCGTGCAGTGCTAACCAGCGTAGCCATGCGGATACCTTCGTTTAATGATTCATCAAAGGCAAAACGGATATGCGGCACAATGCGCGCCTGAATACGTTTACCAATTAAACTGCGGACAAAACCAGAGGCATCGTTGAGGATCTTAAGGTTATCTTCAACCTTATCATCGGCCAAGCCTAAAAAGGTAACAAACACTTTAGCGTGCGATAAATCGCGTGACACTTCTACGTCTGATACGGTGATCATGCTGTGCAGGCGCGGATCTTTAATTTCGCGTTGCAGGATCACAGCCATTTCTTTTTTCATTTGCTGCGACAATCTGTCGACGCGCGAGAATTCTTTACTCATAACATTATTTCCATTGTCTGTTGCAGACAAAACAGGGGCCAAAGGCCCCTGTTTTAGTGTTGCGTGCCTGTTACAGGGTGCGTTCAACCTGTATTACTTCAAATACTTCGATCTGATCGCCTTCGCGCACATCGTTGTAGTTCTTCACGCCGATACCACATTCAAAGCCGTTACGTACTTCGCTGACGTCATCTTTAAAGCGACGCAGCGATTCCAGTTCGCCTTCAAAGATAACCACGTTATCACGCAGTACCCGGATAGGTGCATTACGTTTAATAACACCCTCAGTAACCATACAACCGGCAACAGCGCCAAACTTAGGTGAACGGAATACATCCCGCACCTGCGCCAGGCCGATGATTTGCTGTTTGAACTCCGGAGCAAGCATGCCGGTCATTGCCGCGCGGACTTCGTCTAACAGCTCATAAATGATACCGTAGTAACGTAAATCCAGGCCTTCATCTTCTACCAGTTTACGCGCAGAACCGTCAGCACGCACGTTGAAGCCGATGATAATAGCTGAAGATGCTGCAGCCAGTGTCACGTCAGTTTCAGTGATACCACCTACACCTGAGCCAACAATTTTCACTTTTACTTCATCAGTTGATAATTTCATCAGTGATTCGGTAATCGCTTCTACTGAGCCCTGTACATCGGCTTTTAATACGATATTCAGCTCTGATACATCGCCTTCGGTCATGTTAGCGAACATATTTTCCAGCTTAGACTTCTGCTGACGCGCTAACTTAACATCACGGAATTTACCCTGACGATACAGTGCCACTTCACGTGCTTTACGCTCGTCTTTAACCACTGTCACTTCATCACCCGCTTGCGGCACACCGGATAAACCTAAGATTTCTACAGGAATTGACGGGCCGGCGGTTTTAATTTCCTTACCGTTTTCGTCGCGCATCGCACGGACACGGCCGTATTCAAAACCACACAGCACGATTTCACCCTGTTTCAGCGTACCTTCCTGTACCAGAATCGACGCTACCGGGCCACGGCCTTTGTCCAAGCGTGATTCAATAACCACACCGCGGGCTAAGCCCTGCTTCACTGCTTTTAATTCCAGCAGTTCAGATTGGTTCAGAATGGCTTCAAGTAAGTCATCAATACCCATGCCTGATTTTGCTGACACTGGTACAAACTGCGTATCACCGCCCCACTCTTCAGAAATAACATCGTACTGTGACAGCTCGTTACGTACCCGGTCCGGATCAGCTTCCGGCTTATCCATTTTGTTTACAGCAACCACAATTGGCACACCGGCAGCTTTAGCATGCTGGATAGCTTCTTTGGTTTGAGGCATTACGCCATCATCGGCTGCTACTACCAGAATAACAATATCGGTTGCCTTGGCACCACGGGCACGCATTGATGTAAACGCCGCGTGGCCTGGTGTATCAAGGAAAGTCACCATACCGCGGTCAGTTTCAACATGATAAGCACCGATATGCTGGGTAATACCACCGGCTTCACCGGCTGCTACCTTAGCTTTACGGATATAATCCAGTAACGAGGTTTTACCGTGGTCAACGTGGCCCATAACCGTTACTACCGGTGCACGAGGCTCCAGAGCACCTTCACCCTGGCGGTCAGACATTACGGCTTCTTCCAGCTCGTTTTCTTTGGTCAGGGTAAATTTGTGGCCCATTTCTTCACAGACAATGGCCGCAGTTTCCTGATCAATGACCTGGTTAATGGTTGCCATAGCCCCCATTTTCATCATCACTTTAATTACTTCAGACGCTTTAACCGCCATCTTGGCAGCTAATTCAGCCACAGTGATGGTTTCGCCAATTTTCACTTCACGCTCAACCGGTTGAGCAGGTTTGTTAAAACCGTGCTGCATACTGGTTGGGGTTTTCTTTTTCTTTGAATGACGGTTAGCACGGTTAAAAGCTTCTTTGTCATTGGCATCGTCTTTTTTCTTGCCTTTAACAACAGGGGCTTTTTTACCGGCGCCACGACGGCCAGCGCGTTCTTCTTTAGCGTCTACTTCGTCTTCTGCCTGTTTGGCAAATTCGTTGCTGGTCAGGTGGTAATCGTCGGTATCCGCTGGTTTGGATTTTTCTTCCTGTGCCCAGCGCTCGCCGTTTTCTTCTGCCAGCTTACGCGCAGCTTCTGCTTGCTTAGCGGCTTCTTCTTCCAGCTTACGCAATGCTTCAGCTTCCTGCTGCTGACGAATACGTTCAGCTTCTTTACGGGCTTCTTCTTTTGCTGCACGACGGGCCGCTTCTTCCGGATCGTCTTTTAACAGCTGAGCCTGCTTAGCATCTTCGCGGCGTTTAGCCTCTGTGGCTTTGCGCTCGGCTTCTTCTTTTGCTTTAGCTGCAGCAATTTCTTTAGCTTTACGGTCTGCTTCTGCATGTGCCTGTTCAGCTTCTGCGCGGGCTTTCTCTTCAGCTACACGAGCTTCTTCCTGCGCTTTTAATGTTGCTTCGTCAATCATTGGCTTTTTCACGTAAGTTTTTTGCTTACGCACTTCAACCTGAATTTCGCGGTTGCGGCCTGCGCCACCGGCTACGCTAAGCGTGGTTTTTTCTTTGCGTTTTAATGTTAAACGCGCAGGCTCTGCCGACTTACCGCCATGCTGAGCACTTAAATGTTCCAGCAGGGATTTTTTCTCATCTTCGCTGACTACCTGACCGGCTGCTTTACTGATACCGGCATCAGCGAATTGCTGCACTAACCGCTCAACAGTAGTACCGACATCACTGGCTAGCTTTTCTATAGTGACTTCTGCCATTTGTGTTGTTACCTCCGTTGACTACTTATTTTCTTCGCTAAACCAGACGATATTACGGGCTGCCATGATAAGGTCGGCGGCTTGTTGTTCCGACATTGGCGCTATTTCCAGTAAATCGTCTACACCCAGCTCTGCCAGGTCGTCTAACGTTGTTACCCCTTTACTGGCCAAAACATAGGCCGTATGGGTATCTAATTCTTTCAGCGCTAACAGCGCTTCTGTTGGTTGCGCATCTTCCAATGATTCTTCACTGGCCAGAGCACGGGTGGTTAATACTGCTTTGGCGCGGCTACGCAGTTCTTCCACTGTCGCTTCGTCCAGACCATCGATGCTTAACAACTCGCTGATGGGTACATAAGCAATTTCTTCCAGGGTAGAAAAACCTTCATCTACCAGCACATCGGCAAAGTCTTCATCAATTTCCAGGGCGTCAACAAATACCTGGCGAACCTTAGCGGTTTCTTCCTGGTGTTTTTGCTTCATGGCGCTCACTGACATTACGTTCAGCTCCCAGCCGGTAAGCTGGCTGGCTAAACGTACGTTTTGTCCGTTACGGCCAATGGCCATAGCCAGATTAGCGTCTTCTACCGCGATATCCATTGAATGCGTGTCTTCATCAACGATGATAGACGCCACTTCAGCCGGAGCCATGGCATTGATCACAAACTGCGCATCGTTATCGTCATACAGTACGATATCAACCCGCTCGCCAGCCAACTCGTTCGATACGGCCTGCACACGTGAACCACGCATACCGACACAAGCACCAACCGGGTCAATACGGCGGTCATTGCTTTTCACGGCGATCTTGGCACGCGCTCCCGGATCCCGGGCCGCGCCACGCAGTTCAATCATCTCTTCGCCGATTTCAGGCACTTCAATACGGAATAATTCCAGTAGCATTTCCGGGCGTGACCGGCTTAAAAACAGCTGAGCACCACGCGCTTCCGGTTTTACTTCAAATAACAATGCGCGGATACGATCGCCTGGGCGGTAGGTTTCGCGCGGTAGCATTTCGTCACGGCCTAACATCGCCTCGGCGTTGTTGCCTAAATCAACAATAATGCTGTCACGGTTTACTTTCTTCACCACGCCGGTAACTAATTCACCCACCTGGTCAATATAGGCTTCTACTACCTGCGAACGCTCAGCTTCACGTACTTTTTGTACAATTACCTGTTTGGCCATCTGGGTAGTGATACGGTCAAACTCGATAGAGTCAATTTGCTCTTCGTAGTAATCGCCAATCTGTACCGAAGGGTCGTCATACTGCGCTGCAGATAATGTCATTTCACGGTACGGATGCTCCTGTACCTGGTCATCCGGAATAACCTGCCAGCGACGGAATGTTTCGTAAGCACCGGTTTTACGGTCAATACTCACGCGAACTTCAATATCGCCTTCATTCTTTTTCTTGGTGGCCGCTGCCAGTGCAAACTCCAGTGCCTGGAAGATTTTCTCCCGTGGCACCGATTTTTCGTTTGAAACTGCATCAACAACTAATAATATTTCTTTTGCCATTGTTTGTTGCCTCGCTTTGCCCCGATACCTTAAAACACCGGTACCACGTTTGCTTTATCTACGTTATCCATCAGCAAACGATAGGGTTTGCCATCTACTTCCACTATCAACATATCGTCTTCAATAGCTGTTAGCATGCCTTTAAACTTACGCCGGCCATCCTGAGGAATAGCCAGTTTTACTTCAATTTTTTGCCCTACCACTGCCAGAAAATGTGCAGGTGTAAACAATGGCCGATCCAAACCTGGTGACGATACCTCAAGCAGATACTCATTGGTTATTGGATCTTCCACATCTAAAATGGCACTGACTTCACGGCTAACCAGCGCGCAATCGTCAACATTTACACCATCAGCGTGATCAATATACAGCCGTAAAGTTGAATGACGACCAGCCTGCACCAATTCCAGCCCCAACAACTCAAAGCCTGCGGCTTCAACGGTTGGCAGCAATAACTCTGTCAGTGTCTGTTCTTGCTTAGTCAACGAGACCTCCGGAAATTCTGCTGTGGCAGGTTACTTAGCCAGTAACAACGGCAACAACAGTAAATAAAAAAAGGGCGTTTAGCCCATTACTGCGTAAAACTGAGTCTGCAGATACGAAAACGCCCCGAACTAGCGGGGCGAATGGGCATCCAATCAATTAACATATCGCCAATGTTAACTGAAAATCTAATCACTTCATCACTGCAGCGTTTTAATAATTTCTACAATGAATAAGAAGTTGGTTGCGGGAGCCGGATTTGAACCGACGACCTTCGGGTTATGAGCCCGACGAGCTACCAGGCTGCTCCATCCCGCGTCCGTAATTGGCGCTTATTATATAGCGCTGACTGGTTTATCGCAAGCATTGCCTTGGCAAACTACCGATAAATTTGGTGCCGAGAGCGGGACTTGAACCCGCACGTCCGAAGACACTACCCCCTCAAGATAGCGTGTCTACCAATTTCACCACCTCGGCTAAATTAAGAGGATTAGTTACCTACAGGAATATCGCTGGTGTCATCTTTTTTCGGCGCGGCCTGCTCAGTAACCGGCACTGATAAATCATCCCAGGCGTCTACTTTTTTGCTGCCAGCACTGTAGTTACCCAGCACAATACTTAACACAAAAAAGATAGTGGCCAGCACCGTAGTGGTTTTGGTAAGAAAATTACCGGTACCTGACGAGCCAAACACAGTTGCAGAAGCGCCGGCGCCGAAAGCAGCACCCATATCAGCACCTTTACCATGCTGAATTAACACCAAACCGATTAAAGCTATGGCAACTAACAAATAAACTACTATTAAAACTTCGTACATGCTTATTCCTTTGCACCTTTTGTAACTGCAAGGCAAATTTGCGCAAATTCTGCTGGCTTGAGGCTTGCACCACCTACCAGCGCACCATCTATGTCGGCTTGGCGAAATAATGCAGCAAAATTGTCTGCATTAACACTGCCGCCATACAATAATTTTACCCTTACTGCTGATTGCGTATTGTACCTGGCCAGATGTTGCCTTATAAAAGCATGGGTCGTTTGCGCCTGTTCCGGCGTGGCCGACTCACCTGTGCCTATGGCCCATATTGGTTCATATGCAATCACTGATTTCGCCAGTAATTCGGGCTGCGAAGCATACACCGCATCAAGTTGCTGCGCAAGAACCTGCTGTGTTTTTTCTTGCTGGCGCTCGGTTGCAGATTCACCGACACATAATATAGGCGTTAAACCTGCTGCAACAGCCCTTGCCAACTTAGCCGCGATAAGCTCATCGCTTTCACCGTTTAGTGCACGCCGCTCTGAATGGCCGACAATAACATAACGGGCTCCGGCTTCCTGCAGTAAGTCAGCACTGAGCTCACCGGTAAAAGCACCGCTTATTTCATGGCTTAAGGTTTGTCCGCCAAGCGCAAAATTACACGATGCCGGAAAGTGTGTTAACAGCGTAGCGGGCGGGCACACTACAACAGCTTGTTCGGTTAACGGCAGTGCCGTTAATGCCTCAACCATCTCCTCAACCAGTGCGGCTGAACCGTTCATCTTCCAGTTCGCGGCTATCAGTGGTGTGCGTTGCATGGTGCTGTATCCCTGTAGTTAGACGGGCGCGATATTAACCAACCACGCCGGCGCAAACAAGCTTTAATGGCGTATTTGAACAATCAACTGGCGATTTTTACCGCAGCGGCTATTTGCTCGGCATACTGTCTTACTTCAGTTGCATCTTCGCCTTCTACCATTACCCGGATCAATGGCTCAGTACCACTTTTACGGATCAGCACCCGGCCTGAACTACTCAGTTTAGCCTCAACATCTGCAATCACCTGCTTCACATGCTGTTTTTCCAGCGGAGCCGTGCCTTTTTCAAACTTCACGTTTACCAGCACCTGTGGCAGTTTATGCATGCCCTGACTAAACTCAGCCAGCGTCATACCCGCTTCAATCATTGCCGCAAGTACCTGTAAAGAAGCAATAATACCGTCACCGGTACAGGTATGATCTAAATTCAGTACGTGGCCTGAGTTTTCACCACCAATGCGCCAGTTGTTCTCGCGTAGCAGTTCCATTACATAACGGTCGCCTACTGCGCTGCGGGCAAACGGGATATCTAACTGCTTAAGCGCCAGCTCTAACCCCAGGTTGCTCATTAAGGTGCCAACCACGCCGCCATGCAGTTTATTCTGCTCTTTGGCTGCACGGGCAATGATATAAACAATTTCGTCACCATCAATAACCCGGCCGGTATGATCAACCATCATTACCCTGTCACCATCGCCGTCATAAGCAATACCTAAGTCGGCGCTACGCTCAACCACGGTTTTCTGCAACAGCTCAGTATGGGTAGCGCCACAATTATCGTTAATATTTAGCCCATCCGGGCTGGCACCAATAACTATTACTTCAGCACCCAATTCTTTAAATACTGCCGGTGCTATGTGGTAAGTAGCGCCGTGAGCACAATCGATCACAATTGTCATGCCGCTTAACGATAAATGGTTGGGTAAGTGGCTTTTACAAAACTCGATATAACGTCCGGCAGCGTCATCGATACGCTGGGCTTTACCCAGTTTCTCAGATGGTTCACATACCATCGGCTGCTCCAGTTCATGCTCTATCGCCAGTTCAACGTCATCGGGCAGCTTAGTGCCATCAGCAGAGAAAAACTTAATGCCGTTGTCATAGTAAGGGTTGTGTGAAGCGCTGATTACAATACCCGCTTCAGCCCGGAATGTGCGGGTTAAATAAGCGACTGCCGGCGTTGGCATTGGCCCTAACAGGCGCACATTGATACCGGCCGCAATTAAACCGGCTTCCAATGCTGTTTCTAATAAATAACCGGATATACGCGTATCTTTACCTATTAATACTTTGCGGGTGCCACGCTGCGACAACACCCGGCCAGCAGCCCAGCCTAACTTCATGGCAAATTCGGGTGTAATCGGAAACTCACCGACCCGGCCACGCACGCCATCAGTACCAAAATATTTTCTGCTCATCCTTTATGCTCCATACTGCATTGCTGTCACTACCCTGACCGCCTGCACTGTTTCTTTAACATCATGCACCCGGATTATCCGGGCCCCTTGTAATGCTGCAATAGTAGCGCAGGCAACACTAGCTGCCAAACGCTCATTCACCGGTATGTTCAGTAATTGACCAATCATTGACTTGCGCGACATACCTGCCAGCACCGGATAGCCGGAACCGGTAAATTGTGCCAGTTGCTGCAACAATAAATAGTTATGACTAACGCTTTTACCAAAACCAAAACCGGGGTCAAGAATAATATGCTGCCGCTGCATGCCTGCTTGTTCACAGGCAGAGGCCCGGTCTAATAAAAACTGTTTTACCTCTGCCACCACCTGCTGATATTGCGGTGAATGTTGCATACTACGCGGCGCTCCCTGCATATGCATCAGGCATACCGGTACATCAGCGGCAACAGCAACATCTAAAGCGCCAGGCTCCAGCAAGGCCCTGACATCATTAATAATATCAGCACCAGCCTGAACCGCAGCTGACATCACCCCGGCCTTACTGGTATCGACAGAAATAGCACAGTCAAAACGTTGGCGGATTGCCTCAATTACCGGTATTACCCGGTCTAATTCGTCCTGTTCTGCCACATCAGCAGCACCGGGGCGGGTAGATTCGCCACCAATATCTAAAATTACGGCACCGTCTGACAACATCTGCTCAGCCTGACGCAGTGCAGCGTCCTGTTGCTGATGTTTACCACCATCAGAGAATGAATCAGGCGTGATATTTAAAATACCCATAACCTGTGGGCGGCTTAAATCCAGCTTGCGCTGGCGGGGCAAGAACAACAGCATATTGGCTCCTGGAACAAGATATTTTGGCTCTGGCTGTAAAAACAAACCCCGGCATAACCGGGGCTTTAATTTGGCTAAATACAACAGATTTAGTGTAGGTTACCTTCTGATGGCTTACCCGGAACGGCTGCATCATCATCCTGGCTGACTTTGCTATCCGGCTTGTCGTCTGAGCCCGGCTTATCACGGGGTTCCCAGTTTTCCGGCTGCCGTACTTCGCGCCGCGCCATCAAATCATCAATCTGCCTGGCATCTATGGTTTCATACTTCATCAATGCATCTTTCATTGCATGCAGGATGTCCATGTTTTCTTCAATCAGCTTTTTCGCTCTGTCGTAGTTACGGTCAATAAAGTCACGAATTTCAGCATCAATGGCTTTAACAGTATCTTCCGACATATGCTTATTTTTGCTGACCGAGCGGCCAAGGAATACTTCACCTTCTTCATCGGCGTACAGTAATGGGCCAAGCTTCTCTGAGAAACCCCATTGTGTAACCATTTTGCGCGCCAGATCTGTAGCCCGCTCAATATCGTTCGACGCACCGGTAGTAACAGATTCAAAACCGTAAATCACTTCTTCGGCTATCCGGCCACCAAATAACGAACTGATCATACTCTCCAGCAAGCGCTTGCTGTGCGATACACGGTCTCGCTCAGGCAAGTACATAGTAACGCCCAAAGCACGGCCACGCGGAATAATACTAACCTTGTAAACAGGGTCGTGGTCCGGCACCAGGCGGCCAACAATAGCATGACCAGCTTCATGATAAGCTGTCATCTCTTTTTCTTTTTCTGTCATCACCATAGAGCGCCGTTCTGCGCCCATCATGATCTTGTCTTTGGCTTTTTCAAACTCGTCCATCGACACTACACGGCGACCACCACGGGCAGCAAACAGAGCCGCTTCATTAACCAGGTTGGCTAAATCGGCACCGGAAAACCCCGGCGTACCACGCGCGATAACTGACGGTTCTACCCCTTCAGCCAGCGGTACTTTACGCATATGCACTTTTAAAATTTGTTCGCGGCCTTTTACATCCGGCAAACCTACCACAACCTGACGGTCAAAACGACCTGGGCGTAGCAGCGCCGGGTCCAGTACGTCAGGGCGGTTAGTTGCGGCAATAACAATAATACCTTCGTTACCGTCAAAACCATCCATTTCAACCAACATCTGGTTTAAGGTTTGCTCGCGCTCATCATGGCCACCGCCTAAACCGGCACCACGCTGACGGCCTACTGCATCAATCTCATCAATAAAGATAATACAAGGTGCCGCTTTTTTGGCTTGATCAAACATGTCGCGCACACGGGATGCACCTACACCGACAAACATTTCAACGAAGTCTGAACCTGAAATCGTAAAGAAAGGTACTTTGGCTTCACCGGCAATAGCTTTGGCTAATAAGGTTTTACCAGTACCTGGTGGGCCAACCATTAAAATACCGGTTGGAATTTTACCACCCAGCTTTTGGAAACGTGATGGATCGCGCAGGTAATCAACCAGTTCAGAAACCTCTTCTTTCGCCTCGTCACAACCGGCAACATCAGCAAAAGTAGTTTTGATTTGATCTTCACCCATCAGACGCGCTTTGCTTTTACCGAACGACATGGCACCTTTGCCACCGCCGCCCTGCATCTGGCGCATAAAGAAAATCCACACGCCGATAAGCAACAGCATTGGGCCCCAGGACAACAGAATAGTACCCAGCAAGCTGCTTTCTTCAGGTTTACTGCCTAAACTTCTGACATCGTTTTTAATCAGGTCATCCAGCAGCTTCTCATCATAGCCACCAGGGATCACTGTTTCAAAACGATCGCCGTTACGTTTTACACCGGTAATCACACCAGAGCGCTCAACTTTCACCTCGCGGATCTGGCCCTGATTTACCTCGTTGATAAACTGAGTGTAACTGGTTTGCCGGTCGGCACTGTCGCCGGGGCCAAAGCTGTTAAACACCGACATTAATACGACGGCGATCACTAACCAGACAATCAGATTCTTTGCCATGTCACTCAAGGTTATAACCTCTTCTTACCGATAAATAGATAATTACCCGGCTACTTTACTAGACTTTGAAGCCGGTAGCCACGATATATGTCTCTCGTGAACGCGCACGGGACGAATCGGGCTTACGAATTTTCACAGTGGTAAAGGCAGCACGCACATCTTTTAAAAATTGCTCGAAGCCATCACCCTGAAATACTTTGACCACAAAACTGCCATTTTGCTTTAGCACTTTGTGACACATATCAAGCGCCAGTTCCACCAGATACACCGACCTTGCCTGATCCGTAGTGTCATTGCCACTCATATTTGGCGCCATATCAGACAATACTACGTCTACGTTCTGACCGCCGATCCGGCTCAGTAATGCGTTTAATACTGCTTCATCACGAAAATCGCCCTGCAGAAAACTGACTCCGTTAATCGGATCCATAGGCAGAATGTCACAGGCTATCACGGTACCTTTACCACCGACAATACCAACACAAAACTGAGACCAGCTACCCGGTGCAGAGCCTAAATCCACCACCGTCATAGCGGGTTTGATCAATTTGTCCTGCTGGTTTATCTCTTCCAGTTTAAAAGCGGCCCGTGAACGCAGGCCTAACTTTTGTGCTTTTTGTACAAATTGATCATCGAAATGCTCTTTCAACCAACGGGTTGAACTGGCAGAGCGTTTTTTCTTGGTCATGCTTTCACTCTTGATTAGTGTTATGCGTTAGATGGCGCTACAATAACGCAAATTCAAGCGTTATCTGCGGAAATAGTCATTTTATGAGTTTAACCAACAAACAGAAACAATTTTTAAAAGCAAAAGCCCATGATCTTAAGCCTGTGATCCTGCTGGGTGGCAACGGCCTGACAGAAGGCGTGGTTGCCGAGATTGAAGTTGCACTTGGCTTTCACGAACTGATTAAAGTAAAAGTACCAACAGAAGACAGAGAGCAAAAAGTACTGATCATGGATGCAATTATCCGTGAAACCAAAGCAGATAAAGTACAGGTAATCGGCAAAACGCTGGTATTGTTCCGCCAAAGTGAAGCGAAAAAAATTCAGCTGCCACGCGGCTAAATATATATTAAACATAAAAAAAGCGCCGTCAGGCGCTTTTTTTATTGGGTTCAGGTTTCAAATATATTGCACTGCGGTAATTTCAAACTCAACTACACCTTTTGGTGTAGTGATATTTACCACATCATCAGCCGTTTTGCCGATTAAACCACGCGCAATCGGCGAATTAACTGAAATCAGGTTATTTTTGATATCAGCTTCATCATCGCCAACAATACGGTAAGTGACCTCTTCGTCGCTATCCAGGTTCAGAATAGTAACGGTACAGCCGAAAATAACCTTGCCGGTATTGGGTAACTTACTGATATCAATAATCTGTGCATTGGACAGCTTAGCTTCAATATCCTGAATACGGCCTTCGCAAAAGCCCTGTTGCTCACGTGCAGCATGATATTCAGCGTTTTCTTTTAAATCGCCGTGCTCACGTGCTGTGGCAATGGCCTGAATAATCGCAGGCCGTTTTACTGATTTAAGTTCATGCAGCTCAGCGCGCAGTCGTTCTGCGCCCTGCACTGTCATTGGGATTGCACTCATCCGTTAACTCTCTTATGTAGTTCCTGCACTGAGGCTACGTTTTCAAACGCACTGGCGGCGTTTGATTTTACCGTAGCAAAGGCAGCATTTAATGTCGTGGTGTAGTTAGCTTTGTACTGCAGCGCACCGCGGCGAATAACTTTAGAGTCTTCAATCGCCTGACGACCATCGGTCGTATTAACGATATAGCTGTATTCACCGTTTTTAATGCGATCCAGAATATGCGGGCGGCCTTCAGACACCTTATTTACCGTGCGGCATGTAATACCTGCAGCCTGCAATGCTTTGGCAGTACCGCCGGTAGCATCCAGTTCAAAGCCTTTTTCAACCATACGCTTTGCCAGTTCAACAACGCGCACTTTATCGCTGTCGCGTACTGAAAGCAAGGCACGGCCACCGGTTGGAATTAAGGTACTGGCCCCAAGCTGGCCTTTAGCAAAGGCTTCTTCAAAGGTATCGCCCACACCCATCACTTCACCGGTTGAACGCATTTCAGGGCCTAGGATCGGATCCACGCCCGGGAACTTGTTAAACGGAATAACCACTTCTTTTACTGAGAAAAACGGTGGAATAATTTCTGTTGTAATACCCTGTTCAGCCAGTGATTTACCCGCCATACAACGCGCGCCAACTTTAGCAACAGCAACGCCGGTAGCTTTAGACACAAAGGGCACAGTACGGGCTGCACGCGGGTTAACTTCAATTAAGTACACTTCGTTATCTTTTACCGCAAACTGGGTATTCATCAGGCCAACCACACCCAACTCCATTGCCAGCTTACGTACCTGCTCACGCATGACATCCTGAATGTCTTTGCTCAGGCTATACGGAGGCAAAGAACAGGCCGAATCGCCGGAGTGCACACCCGCTTGTTCGATGTGTTCCATAATGCCGCCGATAACCACTTCTTTACCGTCACAGATAGCATCGATGTCAACTTCAATGGCATCATCAAGGAAGTTATCCAGCAGCACCGGAGAATCGTTTGATACGCTAACTGCGTCAGTCATATAACGGCGCAGGTCCTGCTCGTCATAGACAATCTCCATGGCGCGGCCACCCAGTACGTAAGATGGGCGTACTACCATCGGGAAACCAATTTCCGGTGCCTTGGCAATCGCTTCTTCCATGCTGGTTACAGTAGCGTTTTTCGGCTGTTTTAAGCCTAAACGTTCTACTGCCTGCTGAAAACGCTCACGGTCTTCTGCGCGGTCAATTGCATCCGGTGAGGTACCAATAATTGGCACGCCATTAGCTTCTAATGCGCGGGCTAATTTCAGTGGCGTTTGGCCACCGTATTGTACGATAACGCCTTTGGGCTGTTCTTTACGCACAATTTCCAGCACATCTTCCAGCGTGATAGGCTCGAAGTACAACCGGTCTGATGTATCGTAATCAGTAGACACAGTTTCCGGGTTACAGTTAACCATAATGGTTTCAAAGCCGTCTTCGCGCAGTGCCAGCGAGGCGTGCACACAGCAGTAATCGAACTCGATACCCTGGCCGATACGGTTCGGCCCACCACCGATAATCATAATTTTATCGCGTTGGGTAGGCAGTGCTTCACACTCTTCATCATAGCTGCTGTACATATAAGCGGTGTTAGAGGCAAATTCTGCCGCACAGGTATCTACCCGCTTATACACCGGGTGTAACTTGTAGCCGTAACGTTTTTTACGTACTTCGTTTTCACTAACGCCCAGCACATCGGCAATACGTTTGTCGGCAAAGCCTTTGCGCTTTAACCGTTTTAACCGCTCTTCGTCCAGCGCGGCAAAGCCGTCTTTGCTAAGCAGTTGCTCTTCTTTTACCAAATCTTCAATTTGTACCAAAAACCAGCGGTCGATATTGGTTAAGGTAAAAATCTCATCCATGCTCATGCCCAAACGCAGCGCATCGGCGATATACCAAATACGGTGCGAGCCCGGCTCTTTTAACTCACGGATAATTTTATCTTTAGCTTCCGGCAGCGTGATATCGATCACCGGGTCTAAACCACATACGCCAATCTCAAGGCTGCGCAGCGCTTTTTGCAGCGATTCCTGCTGGTTGCGGCCAATTGACATTACCTCACCAACTGATTTCATCTGGGTAGTGAGGCGGTCATTAGCACCGGCGAATTTTTCAAAGTTAAAACGCGGCACCTTGGTAACCACGTAGTCGATGCTTGGCTCAAACGAAGCCGGGGTTTTACCGCCGGTAATATCGTTGGCCAGTTCGTCCAGCGTATAACCAATAGCCAGCTTGGCGGCCACTTTGGCAATAGGGAAACCGGTAGCTTTTGACGCCAGCGCAGATGAGCGCGACACGCGCGGGTTCATCTCAATGATCACCATACGGCCATCAACCGGGTTAATACCAAACTGAACGTTTGAACCACCTGTTTCAACACCAATTTCACGCAGCACCGCCAGCGAGGCATTACGCATGATCTGATATTCTTTGTCGGTCAGCGTTTGCGCCGGGGCTACCGTGATAGAGTCGCCGGTGTGTACACCCATAGGGTCGAAGTTTTCAATGGCACATACGATAATGCAGTTATCGTTTTTATCGCGCACCACTTCCATTTCGTATTCTTTCCAGCCGATTAACGACTCGTCAATCAACAGCTCTTTAGTAGGCGATAAGTCGAGGCCACGGGTACAAATTTCTTCAAATTCTTCGCGGTTATAAGCGATACCACCACCGGAGCCACCCATCGTAAACGATGGCCGGATAATGCACGGAAAGCCAATGTCTTCCAATACCTGATAGGCTTCATCCATTGAATGCGCCAAACCGGCACGCGGGCACGCCAGGCCGATAGAGCGCATGGCCTTATCAAAGCGGCTTCTGTCTTCTGCTTTGTCGATAGCATCAGCGGTAGCGCCAATCATTTCGACATTGTATTTCGCCAGTACACCATGGCGCTCTAAGTCCAGCGCACAGTTCAGTGCAGTCTGGCCGCCCATGGTGGGCAACACGGCACAGGGCCGCTCTTTTTCGATAATTTTTTCCACTACCTGCCAGTGAATCGGCTCAATGTAAGTGGCATCGGCCATTTCCGGGTCGGTCATAATGGTGGCCGGGTTCGAGTTCACCAGAATAACGCGGTAGCCTTCTTCTTTTAACGCTTTACAGGCCTGGGCACCTGAATAGTCAAATTCACAGGCCTGACCAATCACGATCGGGCCAGCGCCTAAAATCAGAATGCTGTTTAAATCTGTACGTTTTGGCATTGCTGTAATATCTCCGTAATTCGTGTTTGCCTAGGCGTTATGCTGTTGCATCAGCGCAATAAAATGGTCGAACAGCTCAGAGGCTTCGTGCGGACCAGGGCTGGCTTCAGGGTGCCCCTGGAAGCTGAATGCCGGTTTGTCGGTACGATGTATGCCTTGTAAGGTGCCGTCAAACAACGATTTATGGGTGGCGCGTAAATTCGCCGGTAAACTGGCTTCATCGACAGCAAAACCATGGTTTTGTGCCGTAATCAGTACGCGTTTGGTATCCAGATTCTGCACCGGGTGGTTACCACCATGGTGGCCGACCGTCATTTTTACAGTTTGTGCGCCACTGGCCAGCGCCAGTAACTGATGGCCTAAACAGATACCAAACAGCGGAATATCGGTTTCAAGAAAGGTTTTAATCGCCTCGATAGCATAAGTACAAGGTGCCGGGTCGCCAGGGCCGTTAGATAAAAAGATACCATCCGGGTTCAGCGCCAGTACATCAGCAGCGGACGTTTGTGCCGGTACTACCGTCAGCTTACAGCCACGGTCGGCAAGCATGCGCAGAATATTGCGTTTTACACCAAAATCATACGCCACTACATGGAACTGCTGCGGCGCGCCAGCGCGATGGCCTTCACCCAACTGCCAACTGCCTTCAGTCCACTGGTAAGCTTGTTTCACGCTAACTTCTTTAGCTAAATCCATGCCTGACAAGCCGGGAAAGCCTTTCGCCAGTTCCAGTGCTTTAGTTTCATCCGGGTTATCGCCAGCGATAATGCAACCGTTCTGGGCACCTTTCTCACGTAAAATACGGGTTAACTTGCGGGTATCGATATCGGCGATGCCGAGAATATTATGTTGTGTTAAATACTGACTAAGAGAGAGTTGGTTACGGAAATTACTGGCAAGAAGCGGAAGGTCACGGATTATCAGGCCTCGGGCCCAAACTTGTCCGGATTCTTCATCCTCAGGGTTAGTACCGGTATTGCCAATGTGTGGATAAGTAAGAGTAACGATTTGTTCTGCGTATGAGGGATCAGTTAATATTTCCTGATACCCGGTCATGGAAGTGTTAAACACCACTTCACCTACAGAAACTCCTTCAGCGCCAATGGCTGTACCGCGAAATACGGTGCCGTCTTCCAGTACGAGCAGGGCGGACTTAGTCAAGATAACCTCCAAACAGCAAAAAACGGGCGAAAACCTGACACTGTTTTACAACCCGTTTTGACCCAAAATGTGATACCCGATTTGCCTTAGGCAAACCTGACTATTTTAGGCGATCAGCGCTGGATAAGCTACGCTTTTTTTGAATTTTATTACAAATGGCAACTTTAGCTTGTTTTTAACCTTAATAGCGCAAAAAGCTAGCTTAAATCAGCTAAACCTAACACTTGTTGCATAGAATAAAGTCCACTCTGTTTATTTTGCAACCACAGAGCAGCGCGCAGTGCGCCTTGGGCAAAGGTACTACGGCTGGACGCTTTGTGGCTTATTTCCAGCCTTTCGCCTAAATCAGCGAATAAGGCGGTATGGTCGCCAATAATGTCGCCGCCACGCACGGTGGCAAAGCCGATAGTTTGCTGCTCACGCTCGCCGGTAATGCCCTCACGGCCATACACGGCAACCTTAGTCAAATCACGATCCAGCGCTTTGGCGATGCTGGCACCGATAGCCATAGCAGTGCCGGACGGCGCGTCTTTTTTAAAACGGTGATGGGCTTCAATAATCTCAATATCAGCTGTTTGTCCCATTACTTTGGCGGCAGTTTGTACCAGGTGCAGCAGCAGATTTACCCCTACACTCATATTCGGCGCCCAGACAATTGGAATATGCTTAGCTGCTTGCTGCACCTGCTGATACTGCGTATCGGTTAAACCGGTAACACCTATTATCATGGCTTTTTTTGCCGCTACCGCCAGTTCAAGATGCGCCAGCATGGCTTCGGGCATAGTGAAATCGACCCAGATATCAGCGTTATTAATGCTGCCCGCACCGGTTGCACTTAGTGGCAACCCCAGTTTACCCACACCAGCAAGCTCGCCGGCGTCAACACCAATAAGCTCTGATCCGGCGCGCACTGTGGCAGCCGTAAGGTTTAGCTGTTGTTCTTTAGCAACGGTAATTAACGCCCGGCCCATACGGCCATTGGCACCAAAGATCCCGATAGATGGCATAATCCGGCTCTGTGTAAAAGTAATAATGGCGGCTATTAGAGCAAAAGCCGCCGACAGGGGGAAGTAAAATAGCCATGTTTACAGCAAGAATTCAGCTTCTTGCCATTATTGCACCAGCCTGCGGTATCAGCACCATATTCATCAACCTCAGTATATGATGAGCTTACTGCCCGGTTAGCAACTGCTTGGCGGCCTTAGCTTTGGTAAAGTTTGCGGGCCTGACAAAATAAGCCATAGCCAGAACGAACAAGGCTATACCGGCAGGCTCGGGTACCTGTTGATATACCGTCACGCCACTTTGTAGCAAAGCATAAGCTTCCCGGCCAAGAATACTATGGGCACGGGTGGTAGGATGAATTTCATCCCAGAAAACATACTGTGATGCATTGGCACAAGAGCGCTCGGTAGCCAGAATACCGCCCGTTACAGACCGGCACTCATCAGTAGTATTGGTAAACCCTTCTGATAAAGGGTTAGCCAGAATGTTGTCAAAAATACTATATACGTCAAGCATATAAATTTGAGCCAGTGATTGCTTTGACAAATCAATCAGCATTTCTTCCAGTAAGTCATTCCACAACAGGCTGACTTCTGTGCCCGACTGGCTGTCAGCCGTTGAGGCAAATTCCGGAATGCTGCCAAGATCAGGTAAATTGGGCACTAACAATGTCATAGCGCCCCTGGCAATCATATCGGTAAGCATCAGCTGAAAATTGCCGATAATCGACGTTACCATCATCAACGGGTTAGCTGCACCAACCAGATCACGCATATCATTGCCGCCGGCCCAGGCAACATATAAGGCATCGCTATCAAAAGATGTTCCATTTAACCGGTTCAGGTACTGGTTGTACTGGTTTAGCACGCCGGTAGAAACACCGGTTGCATTGTCTATACGGGCACCACCATAAGCAAAGTTGTTACCGCCGCCGGTAGATCTGCTGCTTGTCAGCCCCAGATCATCTGCCAGGTACTCATGCCAGAGATTACCATTAGAAAAACGGCCGTTAGGGCCATATCCGGCCAGTGCAGCCACTGGCCCTAACGAGCCTAGCGGCACTGTAGCCCGGGTATTGCCGGTATCAGACAGGCTATCGCCAAAAATGTAGATATCAGAAAAAATAAGTGATGCCGATGCAGGTAAAGCAAGCAGAGTAAAGCTGATACTCAGCACAACTAACTTTAACCAGCGAAGTGGTGTTATTGTTTTCATTAGTTATCCTTGTCTTTTTGTTTTTATCAGCAGCCTGGGTTGGCTACATTTTATACAGCGCAAGTATCGTGCCTGAAAGTAAACAAAATTAAGCAAAACAACGACAACAGTTGTCAGACCTCTGTTCAGCTAACAGTGGACAAGCAGTTAATCAATGATCACGGCGAAGCAGCAAAGCAGATGTGTATAATATTCAGACAACGGTAAACAGCAGAAAATAGCCCGAAGCAAGCCAAAACCACACCTCAGCCGCCTAAAGCCATGCAACTGAGGTGTAAATTAAACCAACATAAACAACTACAAGCTGTCACCACGTAACAGCCGTACCTGCCGCTCCAACTCAAGCGCACTAGCGTGTTCTGCTGGTAACGGGGTACTGGCGGCCAGCGTTACTTTCGACCAGAAGCGGCCTTTAAATTTAAAAGCACCACTGCCATGATGGCTAAAGAAAGAACCCCACAATCCCTGCAAGGCCATTGGCACCGCCGGTACCGGCGTTTCAGCTAAAATACGCTCAATACCGGGGCGAAAGCTGTCTATCTCACCGTTTTTGGTTAAACGCCCCTCCGGGAAAATACATACCAGATTCCCCTCTTCCAACTCACGCTTAATGGCTGCAAACGCGGCTTCATACACCGTTTCATTTTTTTGCTTTGAGCAAATTGGAATAGTACGTGCGGCCTTAAACAGCCAGTTGGCAACCGGCAAATCATAAATACCTTTTTCCATTACAAAACGCACCGGCCGTCGCACTGCACCACCAATCAGCAAAGCATCAACATAGCTAACATGGTTGGCAACCAGCACGGCCGCACCTTCATCCGGAATATGCTCCAACCCTTTGCTGCGTACCCGGTACATGGTGTGGCTAAGCAGATAAATAACAAACCGCAGTACAAACTCAGGCACGGTGCTGTAAACATACAGTGCTACCACGGCATTCATAACAGCCAGCACCAAAAAATACTCTGGAATAGATATACCCAGTACGGTTAAAAATACGATACCGGCAATGGCGCTAACCACCATAAACAGTGCATTAAAAATATTATTGGCAGCTATCACCCTCGCCCGTTGTTGCGGTTCGGCACGCTGTTGCAGCAATGCATACAGCGGCACAATAAATAAGCCGCCGAAAACACCAATTAAGGTTAAATCAATCAGTACCCACCAGCCAAACGCTGTAGCCAAAAACTGCGGTAAACTTAACAGTTGTTCTGGCGATAGCAGTTGCGGTAAAACGGCCGGGCTACTAAAAAACAAACTGATACCAAACACCGTTAAGCCAATAGAGCCAATAGGTACCAGACCAAGCTCAACCCTGTCGCCGGATAAACGTTCGCATAACATAGAACCAATGCCCACACCAACAGAGAATGCCACCAACAGCGCAGTAACTACGGTATTATCACCACCAAGCGTGTCTTTAGTGAAATTAGGAAACTGGGTTAAATAGCTGGCACCTAAAAACCAAAACCAGCTAATCGCCATAATAGACAGATATAAAGTACGATTCTGATAACTGATACTGATAGTTGCTTTGGTTTGCTGCCAGGGTGCAAAACGAAATTTATCGGCGTTATGCACCTCGCCTACTGCCGGGACCCGCCGACTCATCAGATACCCCAATACCGAAAACAGCAGCACCACCGCACCAACCCATAATGGTGCATCTGCCAGGCCCACCAATAAGCCTCCGGTAATAGTACCGAGTAAAATAGCGACAAAGGTGCCCATTTCCACCCAGGCATTACCGGCTAACAGCTCTTTGTCACTGAGTAACTGCGGCAAAATGGCGTACTTTACCGGGCCAAAGAACGCCGATTGGCTCCCCATTAAAAACAGCAACCCCAGCAACATCAGGTATTGCTGAAAATAAAATGCTACAGCAGCCAGCAGCATCAGACCTATTTCCAGCAGCTTTAATGCACGGATCAATTTGGTTTTGCATACTGCATCAGCCAGTGCACCGGCGGTAGCAGAAAACAACAAAAACGGCAGAATAAACAGCCCCGTTGCCAGATTCATGGTTAAATTGGTATCCCACGGCAGCGCACTGGCGGCGGTAAAGGTCAACATTAACATCAAGGCATTTTTAAACACATTATCATTAAAAGCGCCGCTGGCCTGGGTAAGAAAAAACGGCAGAAAGCGTTTGCTGCTGATTAAGCGGTTTGTCGACATATCCACTCCATCGGAAAAAGAGATAGTAATAAATAAGTTGCCAGCATAATCAACTCATATTACATATACCAGTATGATCTAACGATCCGGTTTGACAGGCCATCTAGCCATCTATATATTGCGCAACCATTAAGGCAGTAGCACTGCCTGCGTATTTATAAGGTATAACCTATGCACAACACTACGCTGGCACCAGTGGGCGCTAAACGCTCACTACTGCCATTACTGTTTTTTGTCGCGCTGTTTCTCGGCACCGGCCTTTACCTGCAAAGTGCCGGTGTAGCTTATGCGTTTTACCAGTTGCCGGGGCATGTTGCTATTATCCCGGCCCTTATTCTGGCCATTTTGCTGCATAAAGCGCCGCTGCAACAATCTATAGATGTGATGATAAAAGGCGCAGGTAACAGCAATATTATTACCATGTGTATTATTTATTTGCTGGCAGGTGCCTTTGCCAGTGTTGCCACAGCAACCGGTGGTGTAGATGCCGCCGTAAACGCAGGCCTTAGCTTAGTACCCACGCCCTGGCTACTGCCTGGCTTATTTGTTATTGCTGCTCTGGTATCCACTGCTATGGGTACTTCCATGGGCACTATCGGTGCGCTGGCCCCTATTGCCGTTGGTTTATCCAATCAAGCCGGGTTAGATCAGGCCTTAGTAGCGGGTGTACTACTTAGCGGCGCCATGTTTGGCGATAATCTGTCGATTATTTCTGACACTACCATTGCAGCTACCCGTACCCAGGGCGCAAAAATGGCCGATAAATTCCGCGAAAATATTAAAATTGCACTGCCTGCTGCCGTGTTAACGTTGCTGCTGTATGTTGTGCTGGCTACAGACGGAGCACCGGTACAAATTGACACCGTAAACTGGAGCGGTGTAATGCCATATGCCGCTATTTTGCTGCTGGCAATAATGGGGCTGAATGTATTTGTCGTGCTGCTGCTGGGCATTGTGCTGGCAGCACTGCAAGGCGCCTTTTTTGCTGATTACGCTATGGCCAACCTCGGTAAAGATATCGCCAGCGGTTTTGCCAGTGTGCAGGAGATTTTCCTGCTGGCCATGCTGGTAAGCGCACTGAGTGAGTTTATTAAACAGCAAGGTGGCTTACAGTGGATCGCCGGTAAAATCCAGCAAGTCGCTGGCAGCCTTAAACTGGCAGGTAATAAAGCGCAACAACTGGCGATTGCAGCATTAGCGTTTAGCAGTAACCTGTGTATTGCCAATAATACCGTGGCAATCGTTTTAACCGGTGAAATTAGCAAAACGCTGGCCCAACAACATCAGATAACCCCTAAGCGCAGCGCCAGCCTGCTGGATATTTTTGCTTGTATAAGCCAGGGGTTGGTGCCTTATGGGGCACAGGCATTATTGCTGGGGGCCAGTTTTGGCATATCGCCCTGGCAGGTTGTAACGCAAAGCTATTACTGTCTGATATTGCTGCTGGTAGCGGTATTGACTATTTTACTTAAACCGGCAAAGCCAAGCGTAGCGGCGGCTACTGCGGTTTAAGATTTATGCCCTGGCAATAAACGCCGGAACCAGCGCTGCAGGCTATTGGCTGGTTTAGCCAGACTATGATAAACCAGCACCTGCCAGCGCATTTTCAGGCTGTGGCCGCGCACAAACCAGAGCTGACGGGCAAACCAGGCGCTGGCCACTGAGCCCTGCAACATGGTCAGTAGCAAATTACACACCAACGGCTGGGGCCGGGGCAGCGCAGGGCTTTGCAAAGCAACCTGCGCAGCACCATTAGCAAATAGTGTGCTCAGCACCCGGCACGCATTGCTCACGGCAGATTGCACCGACATCAGCGCAGCTTGCTCAAGCATGAAATCCAGTTGCTGCTGGTGTTGCACTTCCAGCAGTAAATCATTTAAATCAATCACATCTTTGGTTAATTTATGTGTCTCTTCCTGATAAAACAGGTGCACCGCTGCATGAATAAATAAATGCGCGGTAGCAGGCACTTTAAAGGCTGAGCCAGGAATACTGACAGCATGGCTGAACAACGGCGTGATATCTATGCTTCTGGCTGATGCTGTCGGGTAAATATGGTGGTGTAAATCGATCACTGTGCCGCGCTGATAATGCTGTAACGGCGGGTTTTGATGCGACCAGTTAAGGTAGTAATCACGGTCGTAATCGGTCATTTCAGCTTCGCGAAAACCATAAAAAAACAACCTGTCCCGCACATGCCGTAGTTGGTTTGCCGGCACCAGAATATCAATATCGGAAAATAGCCGGCCAAAGCTCACCGCTAAAGCCTGCGCTCTGTAAGCTGCGCCTTTTAACAACAAGCACGGGTAACCGGCGCCAGCAAACAACGGCTCCAGTTGCTGTAATTCAGAATACAGGCTGTGCTGCTGCTTCTGAGCGTAACGCGCACCCGATTCACCATGCAACTTAACCTGCTGTGGCACCTGGTCAAGTAATTGCTTGGTTTGTAGCACATAGTAAAACCGGGCAGTAAGGCCTTGCTGGCGGGCTTGCTGCAAAAATAGGGTCCATTGCTGCGGTGTAGCCCGCTGTATAAATTCAGCCGGAGAGGCAAAAAAAGCCAGTAACTGCGAACTTAACATAACTTATTTAACCCGCTCAACGCTTGTTCAATGCAGGCATATTCCAGCCGGTAAGCATCAATTTGTTGTGTTAACCTGCTAAGGCTGTTAAAGCCCTGCTCAGCTAACACGGCATAGTTAAAAGAGTTATTGGCAAGATGCATAAAGGCATCAGCCTGGCTTAGCTTCGATAGCGTTAGCTGCTGCTGTGCAGCGTTATACTGCGGGAAAATAACCCAGGCAGCTGTTGCTGTTTGTTGCATACCGGCCCAACTCTGGGTTGATGGCAACATATAACCTACTGTGCCTTTAGTTGTACCGCTGGTAATTTGCCGGATCTGTGCCTGCGGATACCAGCTTTGCAATAACATCAATGACTGGTTCTTCAGGCTAACCGGCCTGACATAAGGCACAATTGCACCGCTGGTTAAATCAACCAGGCACATTTCATCAGACAATAAACGCCAGCCTTCCTGCATCAATACTGCGCACAGCGTGCTTTTACCTGAACCTGGCGGTGCCGGCATAATGAGTGCTTTTCCGTCACGTTCAAGCACTGCCGCATGAATAGCCAGAAACTGATGTTGGTAAGACGCCACGCACCAATTAACACCCCACTCAAAAACCGGTACCAGTTGGGCTGAGTCGGTCATTCTGAAGTGCTGATCGCCGGATGAAACATGAAACGGCCGGCCCCAGCCCGCCCATTTACGCTGCACTTGCAGGCAAAAATCGTAAATAAGTTGCGGGTTAGGCCGTGTTATCAGTGTCGCAGGATATAACTCAGCAAGCGCAGTAGTAAGCTTGTTGCTGTGGTTAGTAACAAGTACGGAAAAAGGTGCAGTATGAATAGCGAAATCAGTCAACGTCAGGCTCTGTTATCTCAGCCTCTGCGCCGCTCAGATGAGTTTCATGATCGAAGGTTGAAAACAGCACACTGCTGGCATCATTAAATGTTGCCTGCAGTGTGCTGTTATCTGTGGTTTGCTGAGATAGCCAGGCAGCATAACTCAGAGCTACGTCCATCAGGTTAGCCCATGTAACCGTCGATGTAATACACCAATAAAGCTGATAGCTGATTTTTTTGTGCCTGAGTAACCGCGCCCTGATAAGCATTTACTATTTCATCAGGCGTAGGAATACTGGTGCTGATACCTTCTAACTGATAGTACAGCGCATGCAGGAAAATTGCCGCAATATTACGGATCAGCGCATTGTTACCACCAAGGTTAACGGCATCGCGTAGCGTACCATTGTAGCCATACTGAAAAATAGTATTAAACTTGGTGTTCTGGTTTATCTCTATACCACGCCACTTCTTAGACGATTTGCTGCCAGACTTATAGAAATAACCACCTTTACCACCACCAATACCCGGCTTTTTAGTTTCAAAATACAACTTGGCACTGCCATGAGAATCATAGCTTTGTTTACACTGTTCAAACTTATCAGGTTGTACTGACTGCATCTGCGATGCATTTTCGCTTAACGAACAGTTAAGTGTGCTGGTACCCCAGGCGGATTTACTCTTAAGTGTCAGCAACACCGGCAAGCTACCCAGACCTGCGCGCATTAAAAATTTTCTGCGGCCAGACTGCGTTGCCTTCATTTCCTTGTCATTAACAGGTTCCATAGCTACATTCCATAAAGCAAACTGCATAAAGTGTAATGCCAGTTACATGCAAGATCAAATCCAACAATATAACTTCATATCAGGCATCATAAAATTCTGAAACCCAACATCGCGGCAGCATAAATTGTAAAGCAAGCTGACGCTAATATCAGGCTTTACAGTTGGGCAAAGCACCGCTGGCTTTGCGTTCATTATAGGTTTGCATTGCCGTTGGCATTTTTTCGCGTAAATCTTTAATCCGTGTCTCAGGCAACGGGTGGGTAGACAGAATTTGTGGGGTACCGCTACCGCCCTGCGCTGCCATATTCTGCCATAAGTTAACCGACTGACGCGGCTCAAAACCCGCCTTTGCCATTAAATCCAGCCCTATAATATCGGCCTCACTTTCATGTGCCCGGCTAAATGGCAGCGCTACACCCACCTGCGCCCCTAAGCCAAAAGCCGTCATCAGTTGCTGCTGATACTGCACATTATAAGCTTTCATAGCGGCATCACCCAGTGTCATAGCCGTTTGAATAAACTGATTAGTAGACAAGCGTTCGTTGCTGTGGCCAGCCATTACGTGTGCGATTTCATGGCCGATAACCGCTGCCAGCTGGTTCTGGTTTTCAGCTACTTTTAGCAGGCCGGTATACACACCTATCTTGCCGCCGGGCAACGCAAAAGCATTTACCTGCTCAGAATCGAAAACCACTATTTCCCAGGTGTTGCCCATAAACTCCTGAGGTGTCACCTTAAGCAAAGCGCCTGCAACGCATTGTACATACTCATTGGTACGCCGGTCTTTGGAAATAGGTGTTTCAGCTTTCATCGTTTCAAAGGTTTGTGCGCCCATCTTATCCAGTTCAGCTGAATTAAACAGCATGACCTGACGGCGGCCGGTTGGCGACTGTGCACAGGCAACAATCAGTAAAGAACAGGTGGTTAGCAGTAATAACTTTTTCAACATGAGCATATCCTTATTTGACACTTTGATCGCAGCCGACACTGCGTAACATGCTGTTATTGTATCTGCTGGGCAATAAAAAACCACCCGAAGGTGGTTTTTCATTACAGCTTAACTGGTTAAATCGTCAAAGAACTTCTTCACGCCATCAAAGAAGCCCTTCGATTTCGGCCGGTGTTTGGCTTCACCATCCCCCGCCATACTGTCATCCAGCTGGCGCAGTAAATCTTTTTGCTTTTCGCTTAAGTTCACCGGTGTTTCAATTACAACTTTACACACCAGATCACCCACACCGCCACCGCGCACCGACTGCACACCTTTACCACGCAGGCGGAACATTTTTTCGGTTTGCGTTTCAGCCGGTATTTTCAGCTTTACGCGGCCATCCAGGGTCGGCACATCAATTTCGCCACCCAGTGCAGCAATAGTGAAACTCAGAGGCACATCGCAGTACAGGTTATTGCCATCGCGCACGAAAATCGGGTGCTCTTTTACATGCACCTGCACATAAAGATCGCCTGCCGGGGCGCCATGCATGCCCGCTTCACCTTCGCCGGTTAAACGGATACGATCGCCGGTGTCGACACCCGCCGGAATTTTCACCGACAGCGTTTTGGTTTTCTCTATACGGCCTTCACCATGGCACTTAGTGCATGGGTCAGGAATAATTTTGCCACGGCCATTACAGGTTGGGCAGGTTTGCTGTACGGCAAAAAAGCCCTGGCGCATAGTTACCTGGCCGGCACCATGACAGGTTGGACAGCTTTTCGCTGAAGTGCCTTTTTTAGCACCCGAGCCATCGCAGCTGTCACAGCCCACCATCGTTGGTACTTTAATATCAACAGATTTGCCGCGTACCGCTTCTTCTAAGCTCAGCTCCAGATTGTAACGTAAATCTGAGCCGCGCTGCGCCCGTGACTGCCCACGACGGCCACCGCCACCGAAGATATCACCGAATACATCACCAAAAATATCGCCAAAATCAGCATTGCCTGCACCAGCGCCACCGCGGTTTGGATCTACCCCGGCATGGCCATAACGGTCATAGGCTGCGCGTTTTTGCTCATCCGACAACACCTCATAGGCTTCCTGGACTTCTTTAAACTTCTCTTCCATGGCTTTATCACCCTGAGTTCTGTCAGGGTGAAATTTCATAGCGAGGCGTTTGTAAGCCTTTTTGATGTCTTTATCGTCGGCGCCTTTAGCGACACCTAGTACTTCATAATAGTCACGCTTCGACATAGCTTAGTGCTAACTTCTCATGTTAAAGGGGCTGCAGTTTACTACAGCCCGGTTAAACCTTAATTATTTTTTGTCGTCTTTCACTTCTTCAAACTCAGCATCAACCACGTCGTCATTGCCGCCTGCCTGCTGGCCTGCGTCGCTGCCGCCTTGCTGGGCTTTGGCCTGAGCCGCTTCCATCAGCTTTTGCGATGCCTGAATAAGTGCCTGAGACTTCTCATCAATAGCGGCTTTGTCGCTGCCTTTTAATACAGCTTCCAGCTCTTTGATTGCCGTTTCAATGGCTTCTTTATCATTTGCAGCCAGTGCAGTGCCTACTTCTTCCAGTTGCTTACGGGTGGCATGAACCATCGCGTCGGCCTGGTTACGGGTTTGCACCAGCTCTTCAAACTTTTTATCTTCTTCAGCGTGTGCTTCAGCATCACGTACCATGGCTTGAATTTCTTCATCAGACAAACCAGAATTCGCCTTAATGGTGATCTTCTGCTCTTTACCGGTGTCTTTATCTTTAGCCGATACATGCAAAATACCGTCGGCGTCCAGATCGAAGGTCACTTCAATTTGTGGCTCGCCACGACGACCACCGCGAATGCCTTCTAAGTTAAACTGGCCCAGTGACTTGTTATCAGAAGCCCGCTTACGCTCGCCCTGCAGCACGTGAATAGTTACTGCAGATTGATTATCTTCTGCAGTTGAGAACACCTGCGACTTTTTGGTTGGGATCGTGGTGTTTTTCTCAATCAGCGCTGTCATTACGCTGCCCATGGTTTCAATACCCAGTGACAGTGGTGTAACGTCAAGCAGCAGTACGTCTTTAACATCACCTGACAATACTGCGCCCTGAATAGCCGCACCTACTGCTACGGCTTCGTCCGGGTTTACGTCTTTACGTGGTTCTTTGCCAAAGAAAGCCGTTACCGCTTCCTGTACTTTTGGCATCCGCGTTTGACCGCCCACCAGGATGATGTCGTTAATTTCGCCCACGCTTAAATCAGCATCTTTCAGTGCTTGCTTCAGCGGTTCAATAGTACGCTGAATTAAGTCTTCTACTAAAGATTCCAGCTTGGCACGGGTTACTTTGATGTTCAGGTGTTTCGGGCCTGAGGCATCAGCAGTAATGTACGGCAGATTCACTTCAGTTTGTGACGCTGACGACAGCTCAATCTTGGCTTTTTCAGCAGACTCTTTTAAGCGCTGCATGGCCAGAGGGTCGTTACGCAGGTCAATGCCCTGCTCTTTCTTAAACTCTTCAACTAAGTAGTTGATTAAACGGTTATCGAAGTCTTCACCACCTAAGTGAGTATCACCGTTAGTAGCCAGTACTTCAAAAGTTTGCTCGCCATCTACGTCGTCAATTTCAATGATAGAGATATCGAAAGTACCGCCACCTAAGTCATATACTGCAACTTTGGTGTCGCCTTTCTTTTTATCCATACCATAAGCCAGTGCCGCAGCGGTTGGCTCGTTGATAATACGCTTAACGTCTAAGCCTGCAATACGGCCGGCGTCTTTAGTGGCCTGGCGCTGTGCATCGTTAAAGTAAGCCGGTACGGTAATTACCGCAGCAGTTACCGCTTCACCTAAGAAATCCTCTGCGGTTTTCTTCATTTTTTTCAGCACTTCAGCTGAAATTTGCGGTGCAGCTAATTTTTTACCTTTAACTTCAACCCAGGCATCGCCATTATCTGCTTTTACGATAGCGTAAGGCATAATTTTGATGTCGCGTTGTACTTCGTCGTCTTCAAAGCGACGGCCAATTAAACGCTTAATCGCGAATAAGGTGTTTTTCGGGTTAGTCACCGCCTGGCGTTTTGCTGGCTGGCCAACTAACACTTCGCCATCTTCAGCATAAGCAATAATAGAGGGCGTGGTACGGGTACCTTCTGCGTTTTCTAATACGCGGGGTTTGTCGCCATCTAAAACCGCAACACAAGAGTTGGTTGTACCTAAGTCAATACCGATAATTCTGCCCATAACTACACTCCACTTAATATTCTGAACAATCACAAATTGCGTTGAGCGGTTAATGGGGATTAGCCCTGATCCATTCAAGGTTATTAGATTAAAAATTTTGCCAGTTGCTTACTTAAACCGCTTTTAGCGCCGGTTTAATGCTGTTATCTGCCGATAACGGTTAACTTATCGGTGTTTACCTGCCTATAATAGCCAGCATCATCAGCGTTTATTTAAAGGGTTTTGTTATGCCATTACTCGACAGTTTTACCGTAGACCATACCATTATGAAAGCCCCCGCCGTGCGCGTGGCAAAGAAAATGAATACGCCAAAAGGCGATGCCATCACCGTATTTGATTTGCGTTTTTGCGTACCTAATGAAGAAATTCTGTCAGAAAAAGGCATTCATACGCTGGAGCATTTATTTGCCGGTTTTATGCGCGACCATTTAAATGGCAAAGATGTAGAGATTATCGACATTTCGCCAATGGGCTGTCGTACCGGCTTTTATATGAGCTTAATTGGTACGCCGGACGAGCAGCGTGTAGCCAAAGCCTGGCAAGCGGCGATGGATGATGTGTTGCATGTTGCCAGCCAGAGCGATATCCCGGAGCTGAATATTTACCAGTGTGGCACGGCGCAAATGCATTCGCTGGATGAAGCTAAGCAAATTGCCAAAAACATTCTTGAGCGTGGTGTTGGTGTTAACCGCAATGACGAGCTGGCATTACCGGCAGAGATTTTAAACAAGCTGTAATACGTAACGGCGTCAGTTCGGGACATGAGGTGTTGGCTTCAATTGCCAACAACACGAAAAGACGCGGTAAATACCTCCCTGTAGGCTCCTCTGTGGCATCCCTGCCACAGACGCTTTTCTTAGTTGTTGCCAATCTCGCAAGGAAATTCCGAGGCAGTATTGCCGAAAACCTAAGAGCATTTATCCAGCAGATACACCAGATGCTGATACTCAATACCGCTGTGGCGCGATAAGCCAATTTCGCAGGTACGGCTGGTTGACACCCCATGGGCACAGCCACTGACCTGCTGTTTTAAGCCAGACAACGCCGAGGCATTTAACTCTGGCAATACAAAGCCTTTATCACCGGCAAAACCACAACAACTGATTCCTTCCGGGATCACCACATTACTGCTGCAAGAGCGCAACAATTGTTTGAGTTTATCTGCCTGCCCCAACTGGCTGGCACTACAGGTAATATGCAGCGCTACCGGCTCATTAAGCGGTGTAATATTCAGCTTAGGCAGCACTTTGTCATGCAAAAAATCAACACTGTCGAATATACGCAGCCTGCTATCCAGCTTACCTTGCAGGGTTAAACTGCACGGGCTGGTGTCTGACAAAATAGGAATGTCGCCATTATTACTTACGTTAAGCAGCCATTGCTCCAGCTCTTGCTGCTTTTGTGTTGCTGCAGCAAACTGGCCCTTAGATTGAAACGGCATACCACAGCACTGGCCAGCCAGCCCTTCTGGCATTATCAGCTGATAACCTGCTTTAGCCAGTAAGTGGGCACTTACCTGCTGCAGGCTGCGTTTATCTTTACTATCTGCCTGTGGCGCCATTACCCGGCCAGAACAACTGGCCAGATAGATTACCGGTTTTAATGCAGTATCCGGGATAGCGTTATCTACCTTACTGCGATAATTCGCTGTTGGCATAGCGCTATGCCATAAAGCCCGTAGCGGCAGCAATTTAGCAAATGTGCTGCCCATCGCCAGGCCAACACGGGCCATAGCCGATCCTGCCGTAAAATGCCGGGCAATAAAAGCCGCCAGCCCCTGCCATGAGCGATTACGCTCTGCCCGTAACTGCCGGGTAAGATCGCCGGTATTAATACTCACCGGGCAGGCAGTACTGCACATACCACAAGCGGCACAGGTGTCGTTACCGGCGTACTGATAAGCTTTATTAAGTTCAGCTAACCGCTCCGGCTCATCACCACTGCGCTGTAAACGCGAAATTTCACGCTGCGTAACAATACGCTGGCGTGGCGTTAAAGTAAGCTTGCGTGACGGGCACACCGGCTCACAAAAGCCGCATTCTATACATTTATCTACCAGTGGGTTAGTTGCAGGTAAGGGTTTGAGGTTTTGTAAATGCAGCTGGTTGTTGTAAGTGAGTACTACATCCGGGTTCAGAATATGTTGCGGATCAAGTAACTTTTTAATCCGCCACATCAGATTATAAGCTTCAGTACCCCATTCCAGCTCAACAAAAGGTGCCATATTGCGGCCAGTACCGTGTTCAGCTTTAAGCGAACCGGCAAACTCTACTGCTACCAGTTGCGCGACTTCCTGCATAAAAGCGTCGTAACGTGCTACCTGTGTCGCATCATCAAAGCCCTGGGTAAAAACAAAATGCAGGTTACCCTCTAAGGCATGGCCAAAAATAATGGCTTCATGGTAGTAGTATTTGTCAAACAACTGCTGCAGCCGTGATACACCTTCAGCCAGCTGTTCAACCGGAAAAGTAACATCTTCAATAATCACCGTAGTGCCGGTTTTACGCACCGCCCCTACTGCCGGGAAAGTGCCTTTGCGTATTGCCCATAGCTGGTTGTATACGGTGGGGTCAGTACTAAAATCAACCTGCTGCTCCAGCGTAAAAGCTGCCAGAGCACTGCGCACCTGTGCCAGCTGTTGCTGCAACACGGTGCCATTTACTGCTGTGCTTTCTATCAGCAACGCGCAGGCATTGTCAGACAACCCCTTTACCCATGCAGGCATGCCGGGTTTATGCTCTACCGAGCGCAGGCTGCGCCTGTCCAGCAGCTCTACCGCCGACACCGGCTGCTGCTTTAATAGCGTTACCGCCCGGCAGCAGCTTTCCACCGACGGGAACACCAGCAACGCGCTGGCGCGGTGCGGATAATCCGGTACGGTGTTATACGTTACGGCACTGATAAAACCGAGGCAGCCTTCGGAGCCAACCATTAAATGGGTCAGAATATCGATAGGATCAGCAAATTCAGTTAACGCATTCAGTGAAAAACCGGTGGTATTTTTTAAGCGGTATTTATGGCGAATCCGGGCGCTAAGCTCGGGGTTATCCCGGGTTTGCTCACCCAGTAAAGCCAGCTCGGCTAAAAGTTTGGCATGGCTGTGGCGAAACGCCGCTACGCTTTGCGCATCTTCGGTATCCAATACTGTGCCGTCAAACAATACCAGCCGCATTGCCGAAAGAGTATTAAAGCTGTTGTGTGCAGTGCCGCAGCACATGCCACTGGCGTTATTCGCTACTATACCGCCAATTTTGCAGCTGTTAATCGACGCCGGATCAGGGCCGATTTTGCGCTGAAACTTTGTTAGTACACTGTTAGCCGCCGCGCCAATCACACCCGGTTGCAACCGTATTTGCTCACCTAAACCACGTACTTCACGCTGCTGCCAGTTTTCGCCCAGCACCAGCAGCACAGAGTCAGTTACCGCCTGGCCGGATAAACTGGTGCCCGCAGCACGAAAGGTAAGCGCAACCTTAAAGTCGTTTGCCAGTTTTAGCAGCGCTACCACTTCAGCTTCGCTTTCAATGCGCAGCACTAACTTGGGCAGCATACGGTAAAAGCTGGCGTCAGTACCAAAAGCAAGCGTAGCGATAGGGTCGTCAAAATAACGTTCAGCCGGAATAAGCTGTTTAACGGCCTGAATAAACTGCGGTTGCATGCAAACCTCTGGCGATAACTCACTCAAATCAGATTAACCGATAATACGGTATTCGTGCGCAGCTTGCATAATTTTTTTATTATAAAAATAAAATCATGAATAAATTATTCACAGGCCATTTTGTCTTGTGCATACTCGGCCAGAAACTCTGCCGCCACGCTTTGATACCAGCCATAACCACGCTGGCGCTCCAGCGATACCCGGCTAACATCGTTGTACGTTTTGCCATCGCGGTCAAAAAATACCGGCTGGCCTGTTTTTAAATCATAAAACCGTGCCCACACTACACTGCCGGGGCTGTCTATTAATGCCAACCGGCCATCAGCGTCGCGGTAACGCGCTTTATCGTTGATTTGTTTTTCTCTAAACCAGTTGGCAGCACCCGCCAGGCTTTGTGCTACGCCGGGGTAGTCCGGCGCGTAACGTAGCAGCAACTGCAGAATTTTGGCACTTTCACTGCTAACCAGTGACGCCAGCTCATAGCTGCGGGCCATTACCGGCTCACCGGTTAACGGATGGTGCTGCGCGCCCCACACCGTGCGTTTGCCATTCATCATTACCTGACTAGCCAGCAGCCAGTCCACTGCGCGATAAAAAGCGGCTGCGGCGTCTGTTTTTGTGCTGTTGGCCAACATAGCAAAGCGCGGCTCATTGGCTACCTGCCACAACAGTTGCATCAGTTGATACAGGGCGTGGTCATTCAGCGTTATGGCATCATGATAACTGCCACGCAGCGGGTAAGATTGCGGGAAACCGCCATTGGGGTATTGCGCACTCAGCACCAGCGTAATACCCCGTTCTATGGCCTGAGCAATATCCTGTTGCAGTTGTGGTGTTGCTTGCGGGTAAAAATCGGCCAGCCACTGTAATTGTGTACTGGTGGCGTCATTATCAAAGGTTGGTACGTAATTGGGTTCCGAGCCAAACTGCTGGCCGGTTTGCCTGGCAATACGCATATCGGTGCGCTTACTCCAGCCACCGGACGGTGTTTGAAAGCTTAGCACGGCTTGCGCTTCTGCCGCGCTACTAATGCCGGTTAAACCAAACTCATTGTGCTTTAATGCCGCGGCTGCCGGCCTGCCCTGCTGTTCAGCCGCCAGCACCGCGGCATCCTGCTGTAGCAGTTGTGCAGAATCTGTCAGATACTGCTGCCACTGTGCAGTGAGCTGCTGCCCCTGCCAGTAATTGGCATTGGCAGCTAAAGGCAGTAATAACCCCGCTGCCAGCAGTAACCAGCGTAGCTTGTATAACATCAGAACAAAAAGTCCGTTGATAAAAAGTGCGAGCTGCGCGCTTTTACCATCTGTTTAACAAAGTGGATATCTGCTTGCTGATATTTGGCGGCTACCAGGGTAGGCGTTGAGAACTGCCGTAATGCATCTACCACCGACAGCGTACCTTCGGCAGAGTCTTTGCGGCCGTTAAACGGAAAGCTATCCGGCCCGCGCTGACACTGGCTGTTGATATTAATGCGGCCAACCTGGTTAGCAAAAATATCGACCAGTTCACCCACTTGCTGTGGGTTCTGGCCAAAAATACTCAGCTGCTGGCCAAAGTTAGAGTTAACAACATAATCAATCACTTCGTTAATATCGTTATAGGGCACCACCGGAACCAACGGGCCGAACTGCTCTTCATTGTACAGCCGCATATTGCTGTTTACCGGATATAACAGCGCCGGGGTAAACAAAGAGGCTACCGTTTCGCCACCGCCGGGGTTTTGCAGCTTAGCGCCTTTACTTAGCGCATCTTCTAACAGCTCTGCCAGAAACTGCGTTTTACCCGGCTCAGGCAACGGCGTTATCGCCACGCCACTTTGCCAAGGCATACCGGCTTTTAGCGCGCTAATAGCTGTTGCTAACTTGTCTACCAGTTCAGCAGCGCGGCTTTGATGCACAAACAGAATTTTCAGCGCGGTACAGCGCTGGCCGTTAAACGACAAACTACCGGCTACGCATTCCTTCACCGTGCGGTCCATCTCGGCATCGGGCAGAATAATGGCCGGGTTTTTCGCATCCAGCCCCAACACAGCCCGCAGCCGGTGCGGCTTGGGGTGCATACGTTTTAAGTCACTGGCGCCTTTATTTGTACCGATAAAAGCAAACAGGTCTATTTTGCCGCTTTCCATCAACACGCCAACGGTTTCACGGCCACGGCCGTAAATAATGTTAATGACACCTGGCGGAAAGCTTTGCAAAAACGCCTGCAGCAGTGGCTGAATAAGCAATACGCCGTATTTTGCCGGTTTAAAGATCACGGTGTTACCCATGATCAGCGCAGGAATAAGCGTGGTAAAGGTTTCATTTAGCGGATAATTAAACGGCCCCATACACAGCGCGACGCCCACCGGTACCCGGCGGATTTTACCCAGGCTACCCTGCTCAATAATAAAGTGGCTGGCGTCTCTGTCTTGCTGTTTTAACGCTTCGATAGTATCGCGGATATAGTCACAGGTGCGGTCGAATTCTTTCGCCGCATCCGGGTAGGTTTTGCCGATTTCCCACATTAGCAGACGGATAACTTCGTCGCGCTGCAATTGCATTAAGCCAAGGAATTTCTCTACATGCTGAATACGTTCCAGCACTGCCATAGTAGGCCAGGCGCCACGGCCTAAGTCGTAGGCTTTTACGGCACTGTCTAGGGCTTTAAGCGCAGTTTCACCATCTAATAATGGCGTATGGCCCAGCACTACTTGCTGTAAGCTATCGCTATTTCGTACATAAATTGGACTTACCACCGGGCTAAGCTCGCCCTGCCACTGCACCAACTCGCCGTTTAACAAATACTCGCGTTGGGTTATTTCTGCTTTATGGGCAAACTCTGCCGGTATATCAGCCGCTTGCGGAAAAACTGTTGCTAAACTCATGCCTTGCTCCTTCTAACAAAAATTGACTTGGTTGTTAGTCAGGGTCAGATGCGACGCTTGCCCGGCTTGGGCCGGATCTTGTTTTTTTCTGAATTCTTGTGCTGTTAACTGTTTCCGGTTACAACACCCGATGTACTGCGGTAGTGATGCCGGAAAAAACTAAGCAGACCGTCTCCCGCATGGATGCGGGAGAGGAGACCCCACGGATGGGTTTACAGCGTGTCTGCGTGTTTTATTGCGGCGTCACCAACCACCGATACCGGCTAAATACTCACTTCACAAACACAGAAGGCCGGTTTTGCGCCCAAAAGCCGTTAAAGTGATCCTTGCCGACAATAGCGCCGGTATGCTCCACCACAAACCCCGCTAAGCGGGCAGCAAACTTCACTGCATGCTGCGGTGCAATGCCGCCTAAACGCGCAGCCAGGTAACCGCCGTTAAACGAATCGCCTGCTGCTGTGGTATCTACCACTTTTTTCACCGGGTGCGCCAACGCAGTAAAACCCTGCTGTTGATAACGGCCGTTAATACCATTTTTGCCATCTTTAACAATAATTTCCGCTACACCCAGCTCCGTCAGCTGCGCAACCACATCATTAGTAGTTTGTGCATCAAACAGCACCCGATGGTCGTCCAGGCCTGGCAGCGCCATATCAGCCAGGCTGTAAGCCTGAATAAAGGCCGCTTTGGCCGCTTCAGCATTAGGCCACAGCGCAGGGCGGTAATTCGGGTCAAAGATTATCTGGCTGCCATCGGCTTTTAACCGGCTGACCAGCTCGAATAACTGTGCTCTGTCGGCATCGGATAAAATCGCCAGCGTAATGCCGGAGAAATAAAACATATCGCAGCTTTTAATGGCATCGTAGTTTAATTGGGCATTAAAGCACTGCAACACCTGCTTTGCTGCCGAGCTGTCGCGCCAGTACACAAAGCTGCGCTCGCCAAAAGCATCGGTATTAATCATATACAGGCCTGGCCGGGCGGTTTTAGTACGCAGCATCAGACTGGTGTCTATTTTCTCCCGCTCTACGGCCCGCACCAGCTTGTCACTGATAAGATCGGTACCTACTGCAGTAAAAAACTGTACATCTACCGGGTTTTCGCAGGTGCGCTTTAAATACACCGCGGTATTAAACACATCACCGGCAAAATTCTGGTGATACACATTGTCGACCAGCTGATACAGCTCGACCATGCACTCACCCATAATGACAATACGTTTGCTCATGCCTTGCTCCTTAAGCTGCGGCTTTAATCTGTTTGGCTATTGCAGTTGCCTCAGCAGCCAAAGCGGTGATCTGGCTCCACTGCTGCGCTTTTACCAGATTAGCCGGGGTTAACCAGGAGCCACCTACTACAAACACATTTTTCTGCGCCAAAAACTCGGCCAGATTATGCTGACCAATGCCGCCGGTGGGGCAAAATTTTACTTGCTGGAATACACCGCTAAGCGCCTTTAGCATTTCAATACCGCCGGATAAATGCGCCGGGAAAAACTTAACCTCGCGTAAACCATATTCGTACGCCATAGCAATTTCCGATGGTGTAGCTACGCCGGGCGCCAATGGCAGGCCGGTATCGATCATTGCTTCCAAAAGCTTCGGCGTGCTGGCCGGGCTAACCAGAAACTGCGCGCCGGCATCTTTACAGGCGTTGGCATCAGCTGCCGACAATATAGTACCGGCGCCAACCAATAAATCTGGTAACGCAGTGCGGATAGCAGTAATAGCGGCTAAGGCCTGCCGGGTGCGCAGTACCACTTCAACCGAGCCTACGCCGCCATCCTGCAATGCTTTCGCAATCAATACCGCTTCATGCGGTGTCTCGGCCTGAATAATGGGTAATAATGCCGGCCCCTTGACCAATGATGATAATAACGGCGGTAAAGACGACATTAAACAACTCCTGTAAAAGCTTCCAGCGCAGTGGCTGGGCGGGATACTAATTGCTGATAGGCAGTATGCACTGCACTAAAGAATGTTTTGTTTAAACTTAGCTGCGCCGGAAACACCGCATCAACAGCTAAAAACAGTGCTATGTCGGTATCGGCATTACCGCTGCACTGCGCCGCAACGGCCAGTAGCTGCTCTGCCAGTGGGTCAACCAGTTTTTCGTTATCGTTGTAACGTTTAACAATAAAACGACACCAGGCAGCAATAGCAAAGGCCAGTTTTGCAATAGGTTTACCGGCAGCTAAGTTATCACTGATGGCTGGCAGTATGCGCATGGGTAGCTTTTGTGAGCCATCCCAGGCAATTTGCGCCAGCAAGTGGCGGATGGCCGGGTTACGAAACCGCGCTAATATATCCTCACTGTACTGGTTAATATCCAACTCGGCCGGGGCTTTGAACGACGGCATAATTTCAGCAGTGATCATTTGCTGAATAAACTGCGTTAGCACCTTATCCTGCATGGCATCAAATACGGTTTCATAGCCCAGCAAGCAGCCTACATAGGCCAGTGTAGAATGCGGCGCGTTGAGTAAACGCAGTTTGGCTTTTTCAAAGGCAGTAACATCCTGGGCGTAGATCACCCCGGCTTGCTGCCAGGCTGGCCGGTCGGCCGGTAAAATATCTTCAATAACCCACTGCACAAAAGCTTCGCGCTTAATAGGCCAGTTATCCTGTACGCCCAATACTCCTGCAACCTGAGCTTTAATAGCGTCGTCGGTGGCCGGGGTAATGCTGTCTACCATAGTGCAGGGGCTGATCAGTTGCTGGCTGAGCCAGTTGGCGATAGTCGGGTCTTTTTGCCCGGCAAAAGCGATTAAGGCATTACGCAGCTTATGGCCGTTGTCGGTAAGGTTGTCGCAGCTAATAACACAAAACGGAGCAATATTAGCCTGATAACGCACCGCCAGTGCGGTAAACAGCAAGCCAATGGCAGTTATCGGTTGGCTATTGCCGGTTAAGTCCTGCTGAATCTGGCTGTGGCTTAAATCCAGCTTGCCGCTACCATTTAGGCAGTAGCCTTTTTCGGTAATCGTCATGGTAACGTATTTGGTGCTGGCAGCCGTTAAGCGCGCTAATACCTGGTTATACTGCTCGCTGGCGATCAGTACTTCCTGCACCGAACCGATAACCTGATAGCTTTGTACGGCATCCAGCACGGCCAGGGTATACAAACCATCTTGCGGTGATAATGCCTGGCTGACATCAGGTGATCGCATTGATACGGCGCTGATGGCCCAATCGCCGCCAAATTGCAGCGCCTGTTCGGTGTACCAGGCCTGATGGCCGCGGAAAAACGCACCTGGGCCTAAATGCACGATGCCGATTTGCGGCTTTTGCTCTGCCAGCCGGTAGGCCGGTATTGGCAGCTTGCCGTTTAAGCTCGCCAGAGTCTGATTGTTTAATTGTGTCATCAGTTTTTTGCCATTTGGTTTAGGCTCCGCGGTCAGGCAACACACCAAGACTCGTTCATATGCGGCTTCACTCAGTAACAGCACACAAAGACGCCGTGAACCCGTCCCTGGGGGCTCCTCTGCCGCATCCATGCGGCAGACGCTTTGTTTAGCTATTACTGAGCTTCGCGGTGAAGTCCGTGTGTTGCTCACAAAGCAATTTACTTTAGTTGATACGCTTTCTTTACCAGGCCATAAGTCAGCTCATAGGCTAACTCACCGGCTTCTTCTTCCGTTAAGCGGTGCTCGGCCACTAAACCTGCCAAAAAGCGGCAGTCTATGCGCCTTGCTACGTCATGCCGTGCCGGTATTGATAAAAACGCCCGCGTATCGTCATTAAAACCTACAGTGTTATAAAAACCGGCGGTTTCGGTTACCTGATGGCGAAAACGCAGCATGCCTTCCGGGCTGTCGTGGAACCACCAGGCCGGGCCGAGTTTTAACGCCGGATAATGGCCTGCCAGTGGCGCCAGTTCACGGGCGTAGGTGGTTTCATCCAGCGTAAACAAAATAATGTTTAAACTGGCTTCGTTGCCGTATTTTTGCAGCAGTGGTTTTAATGCCTGCACGTATTCGGTCGGGCTTGGAATATCTGCGCCTTTATCGGCACCAAAACGCTCAAAAATCACTTTGTTATGGTTACGGTGCGCACCGGGGTGAATTTGCATCGTCATGCCATCTTCCAGGCTCATACCGGCCATTTCTGTCAGCATTTGGCCGCGGAACAGCTCGGTTTCTGCCGGTGTGGCTTTGCCACTTAAACAGCGCTGGAATAATGCTGCAGCATCTTTCATGGCTAAATCGGCGGTAATAGCGGTTGGATGGCCGTGATCGGTGGCGGTAGCGCCATGCTCACGAAACACCTTACGGCGCTTGCGTAGTGCTGCCAGATAGCCTTGCCAGCTTTTCGTGTCTTCGCCGGTAATTTCGCCTAATTTGGCCACGTTAGCAGCGAAATCGGCGCGGTCGGCATCTACCACATCGTCGGGTCGAAAGGTGGTAATAACACGGGTTTCAAAACCGCTGCCTTTTAGTTTGGCATGATGTTTTAAGTCGTTTAATGCGCCTTCGGTGGTAGCGATTAGCTCGATATTAAAACGCTCTAACAACGCACGTGGCTTAAACTCAGGTTTTGCCAGTTGGGCGTTAATGCTGTCGTAGTAGTGATCTGCGGTTTCTTCACACAGGGTTTCGGTTAAGCCGAATACGTCGTGAAATACCGTGTCGAGCCAGATGCGCGACGGTGTGCCGCGAAACAGGTAATAATGTTTGGCAAAAATATGGAAAATTTTGCGGTAATCGCTTTCCACCACGGCGCCATCTTTACGGCGGATGCCCAGCTCTTCCAGCTTAATACCCTGGCTGTACAGCATGCGAAACACATAGTGATCCGGCAGCAACAATAAAGCTGTAGCATTATCCCAGTTGGCGTCTTCCGCAAACCAGCGCGGATCGGTATGGCCGTGCGGGCTAACGATAGGCAAGTCTTTAATTTGCTGATATAAACGCCGGGCGATATCGCGCACCACCGGATCTGACGGAAATAAGCGGTCCGGGTGCAGTTCTAAGCGACGACTCTGTGCCATGTTCAAGTCCTGTTATTAAAAGTGTTTAAATTCAATATTTTATTAATTTCACGCATCAGAGCGTCACGCCGTTTTTCCAGATGGCAATTTCACGGTTGTCTGATTGCTCATTGCGCGTAGCTTTGCCTGAGGCAACATCAATCAGATAACGGAAAAAGTCATGGCTGAATTGCCCGGCGTCCTGGCCTTTTTTCAGCAGGCCACCGGCATCAAAATCAATCCACTGCGGCTTGCGTGCAGCCAAAGAGGAGTTCGACGAAATTTTTACTGTCGGTGCCGGAAAGCCCAGCGGTGTGCCCCGGCCGGTGGTAAACAGCAGTAAGGTAGCACCGGCAGCAGTTAACGCGGTAGATGACACCGCATCATTACCCGGCCCTTCAAGTAACGTTAAGCCACTTTGGCTGGCCATATCGCCGTAGCGGATCACCTGGTTTACTACCGCAGAGCCACCTTTTTGAATGGCGCCGAGCGATTTTTCTTCCAGCGTGGTTAAGCCGCCGTCTTTATTACCGGGGCTCGGGTTTTCATACACCGGCTGTTTGTTGTCGATAAAGTACTGCTTAAAATCGTTCACCAGGGTAACAATATCGCCAAACACCTGTTCGTTTTGCGCCCGCGCCATAAACACTTGTTCAGCGCCAAACATTTCCGGTGTCTCAGTCAGTACTACCTTGCCATTAGCTGCTGCCACTAAATCGGCAATGCGCCCCACCAGCGGGTTAGCGGTTAAACCACTTAAACCATCAGAACCACCGCATTTCATACCCATGACTAAATCTGACACGGGGCATGGCGTGCGTTTGTCATCACGCATTTTTGCTACCAGTTCTTCCACTGCAGCCAGCCCCTGCTCTATTTCATCTTCCACCTGCTGGGCATTGAATGAGCGAATGCGGCTGAGATCAACGCCAGGGCTTGCGGCCAGTAACTTGCTTAGCTGATTATTTTCACAGCCTAAACCCATGACCAAAACTCCGCCAGCATTCGGGTGCTGAATAAGCCCGGCCAGTAAGCGACGGGTATGATCTAAATCATCTCCGAGCTGAGAGCAACCAAACGGATGGGTAAAAGCATAAATACCGTCGATATCATCGCCGTACTGTTTACGCGCCTGTTCGGCTACCCGCATGGCCGCGCGGTTAACGCAGCCTACTGTGTTGATGATCCAAAGCTCATTGCGGGTACCCACTTTGCCATTGCTGCGGCGGTAGCCCATAAATTCTGTCGGTAAACCAGCCGGAAACGCTAACGGCTGAGCCTGACAGCCATCATAGCGGTAATTAATCTGGCCGCTTAGTTTTGTTGCCAGGTTATGCGAATGAATATGTTCACCGGCTTTAATATCAGTTGTCGCAGCGCCAATGGCAAAACCGTATTTAATAACACTCTCGCCTTTGGCAATATCAACCAGTGCCACTTTATGTCCGGCCGGTACAGCCTGCTGTGCGGTTAACTGCGCAAAAGGCTCTGGCAACGCCACGCCCTGCGCCAGCGGTTGCAGTGCTACTACTACGTTGTCGCGCGGGTGTACCTGCAACACCTGCAATTGCTCGCCGATATCTGCCGGTGTATCCAGTTTGGTACTGCAACCGGGTTTTTGCTCTGTGCTCATGTTCAGCCTTCCTGCACCTTGTCTAGCGGTGGCAAACTGGGTTTAAAAAAATATCTGACTATAGTGTTTTGCTCGAACCGACTTGCCCACACCAACACGCCGTAAATACGTCCCTGTAGGCTCGATTCCGGCATCCATGCCGTCAACGGTTGGCTTAGGGCAAGTCGATTCTCCCTCTAAGCACCGTAGTACTTCCCGTAAAACTATAGCTGCAGTGCTTCACCATTTAACGTTAGATCGAACTGATCAATCTGCGCCACATTCTCCAGCACGCCTATACTGGCGGTTTGGTTAAACTGCACATGGTGCAAACTAACACCACTAATCGGCGCCCGCTCAAAACCGCGCAGCTCAAAGGCACGCTGCGCTTTTTGTACGCGTAAATTACTGATATGCAAATTCTTCACCTGCGGCAGGTGCGAACCAGCATCACCTTCTTCGTAGAAGAAGTTAATCACGATAGCGTCTTTTACTTCGCCGATATCAATATCGCGGATATAGATATTTTCAATTAAACCGCCGCGTACCGAGTTGGTTTTAATACGAATGCCGCGATCTAAATCCGGGCTGCTCATACGGCAGCGGCGGGCGAAAATATTACGCGCACCACCGGAAATCTCACTGCCCAGTACCACGCCACCGTGGCCGGCACGCATCATACAATCCTGGATCACCACATTTTGTACCGGCGTTGCCAAACGGCGACCATCGTTATTACGGCCAGATTTCAGCGCAATACAATCATCACCGGTATCAAACAAACAGTTTTCAATTAATACCCGGTTGCTGGATTCCGGGTTACAACCGTCTGAATTCGGCCCGTGGCTAACACAATTTACGCCGCGCACTATCACATCTTCTGACAGCACCGGATTAATCAGCCAAAATGGCGAGTTACGAATGGTAACCCCTTCAATCAACACGCGCTTGCAGCGATATGGCTGAATAAACGGTGGTCTTAAGTAGTTTTCGGTAAATATACGCTCTGCTACCGGCACCCCGGCTTCGGCCATATCAAATAATGGTGTACGGGTGTTGGCCTGGTCGGTTTTCGCGTCAAGCTCCCAGGGGGTGTGTTTCCACTTCCCTTTCCACGGCCACCACTGTGTATTACTGCCATTACCTTCGAGAATACCTTCACCGGTTACAGCAATGTTTTCCTGCTCAAAGGCATAAATCAGTGGCGAATAGCCCATTAACTCTACACCTTCCCAACGGGTAAACACCGCAGGCAGGTAACGCTCTGGTTCAGGGTAAAACGATAATACGGCATCTTTTTGCAGGTGCAGGTTAACGTTAGATTTTAAATGCACCGGCCCGGTGTTAAAACGCCCGGCGGGTACCACTACACGGCCACCACCGGCAGCAGCGCAGGCGGCAATGGCGGCTTTGATGGCATCACTGCTATCAATGCCAGCTTTGGCACCAAATTCAGTAATAACAAAATCACGTTTGGCAAAGGTAGTAGGTGCAATAGCAGCAATAATGGCATCGGCTTGCTGCCATAGCACAGCGTCGGCAGCATCACTGGAAGAGGTTGCAACAGCAGACACAGACGAGCAGCCGTTTAATGACCATAAAGATAAGCCGGCACCAGCCAGCCCTAAGGTTTTTAAATGTTGTCGTTTTTGTCTGTCTGTCATTAGTAACCTCTTTTTTGGTGGGCACCGTTATTACAGTTAGCGGCGCCGTTACCTTATTTTCAACTGAAGTAAGTTGGTTGCTGATACTATAATAACCAATTTGCCACCGGTGGCAAGCAAATCGGCAACTTTTTTGCCAGCGGTAGCAAATAAAGTTTGTCTGATTTAAAACCTGAATAAAAACCGCTTAGTCGCTACTACCGGCTACTCTGGCTGTTGACTCACGCACTACCAGAGTGGGTGCCACTTTAGCTGCAACGTTAGAGGCTGCTTTGTCGTTGTTTTCTATTGACATAATCAGCTTGCTGGTAGCCAGTAGCGCCATTTGCCGCACCGGCCTTTTTATCGTGGTTAACGCCGGTATCACCCGCGAGGCCAGCATATTGTCATCAAAGCCAGCTACTGATAACTGCTCTGGCACTTTAATGCCCAGGCTGTGTGCTACCTTTAATACACCGGCAGCCATCTGATCATTATTGGCAAAAATAGCGCTGGGCTTTTCTTCTGCCTGTAGCAACTGCCGCGCACATTCTATGCCGGTTTCGTAAGTATTATTACCTTCAATAATCCAGTCTGGCCGCAGTTTAATACCATAGGCCGATAGCCCGAGCTGAAAGCCCTCCATCCGCTCGGTTGACGATTTATAACGCTGCGGCCCGCTGATAAAAGCAATATGCTCATGCCCCAATTGGGCAAAATAGCGTGCCATTTCAGCAGCAGCGGCTCTGTCGTCTGACACGACTATGTGTTTGGCTTCATCCAGCGCAACCGAGCTTAAACGCACATAAGCACTGCCGGATTCTTTTAGCGCCTGCGCCAGCGTTTCAGATTCTGACACCGGCGGCAATACGATAACGCCATCCAGCTTAGAGCGCTGCATAAAACGCAGGCAGTCCTGCACCAGGGTTTCACTGCGGTAACGGCACGGATGCACTACCAGCTCGTAACCGAGGTTAGAACATACTTCCAGCACACCACGTTGTACATCATCCAGATAAAGCGCATCGGGGTTATCGTAAATAAGGCCGAGCAGGTACGAACGGCTGGACGCCAGCCCCCGCGCCTGAGTATTAGGCGAATATTTTAACTCGCTGATGACCTTTTCTACCCGGGTACGGGTAGTGTCACCGACACTAAGCGAACCGTTAATAACCCGTGATACCGTGCGTTTGGATACACCGGCAATACGGGCAACATCATTTATCGTGGCTTGTTTTTGCATAAGTCTCATCTTATTGACCACGCGCACTGTTAGCGACCAGTTGCGGCCTGTAAGTACAAAGTGCGATATCGATCGCCGTTTGCTTTACGCTGGCGATTAGATCGGTTTGAGCTTTTTTGGCAAACAACACCAGTGGCCCGGTAACACCGACAGCAGCCACTACAGCGCCCTGGCTGTCGCGGATTGGTACCGCCAGACAGCGCACGTCATCATGGTATTCCATATCGTCGCTAGCATAACCGCGTGCCAGTATCCGCTGCAACTCTGTTGTTAGCTCATTTGGCTGCACCAGGCTGTGCGAGGTACGGCGCTTAAACAACCCGGCGTCGGCTAATGCTGTTAACCTGTCAAAATGATGAAACGCCAAAAACACTTTACCGCTGGCAGAGCAGTTAAAATCGGCAATGGTGCCCGGCCTTGCGGCTAAACGTTGTGGATTAGGGCTATCGCATACTTCTACCAGCAAAGCGCCTTTGGCATGTGGTAAGGCCAAATGGCAGCTTAAACCGGTAGTCAGCGCCAGTTGCTGCAACATAGGCAAAGCTTGTTGCTGCAGGCGCTGTGAACTTAATAAACTCAGACCCATTTTGAACAGCTGAGCCCCCACCAGATAGCGCTTGCCGTGTTTTTCCAGCACCTGCTCCTGGCACAGGGTTTGTAATATGCGAAACGCTGTCGTTCGCGGCACCGCTAAACGCTGTTCAAGTTCAGTTAAACTCAGGCCCTGATCCGACTCTGTCACCAGCGACAGAATACGGCAGGCATTGGCCAGATTGGGAATCACGTAGCTTACCATCGGTTAACTCCTGAGTTTAGGATCTGTTGAAAACCAAGTTGGTTAAGAAACAAGCCGGTTAAAAACCAAACTGCTTTGGTAACCACTCACTGATTGCCGGGATATAAGTAACCAGCATCAGCACCACAAACATTGCCAGATACATCGGTAATAACGGCCGCAAAATAGCCTCCAGCTTGGTTTTGGCAATAGCACAGCTAACAAACAGCACGCTGCCTACCGGCGGTGATACCAGGCCAATCGACAGGTTCAACACCATCATAATGCCAAAATGCAGCGGACTCATGCCCAGCTCTACCGCTACCGGCAGGAAAATCGGCGTAAAAATAAGTACTGCCGGGGTCATGTCCATAAAGGCGCCCACCAGCAGTAAAATCAGATTTATCATCAACAGAATTAACAGCGGGTTTTCACTGATCGTCAGCATGCCAGCACTGATGGCTTGTGGAATTTGCTCGTAAGATAAAATCCATGACATAGCTGATGAGGTAGCAATAAGCGCCAGCACAATCGCTGTGGTTTCTGCGGCTTTCATCAAAATGCCTGGTAGTTCAGTGGTTTTAACTTCGCGGTAAAAACCTACGGCTAAAATAAGTGAATACACTACCGCTATAGCGCCAGCCTCAGTAGCCGTAAATACGCCGCTGACAATACCGCCAATCACCAGAAATATCATAAATAAGCTGGGAACAGCCGCAGCTACTTTTTGTACCACCAGCTTTAACGGCAACCGTGCGCCAACCGGGTATCCCTTAATTTTGGCGTAACCGGCACAAACGATCATCAGCGCCAAGCCAAGCAAAATACCCGGTAAATAACCGGCAATAAACAACGCAGCAATAGATACGCCACCGCTGGCAATCGCGTAAACAATTAGAATATTGCTGGGCGGAATAAGCATACCGGTAGTGGCTGCCGCCGCAGTTACAGCCGCACTGTAGTTTACGTCATAGCCCTGCTTTTTCATCTCCGGCAGCATAAAACTACCTATAGCCGAGGTTGCCGCTACGGCAGAACCTGAGATCGCGCCGAAAAACATACAAGACATGACATTAACCAGTGCCAGCCCCCCTGGCAACATACCTACCAGCGCCATAGCACATTCAATAAGCCGTTTAGCAATACCACCACGGCCCATAATCAGCCCCGATAGCACAAAAAACGGAATCGCCAGCAGCGCAAAGCTGTTAATCCCACCCGCCATACGCTGTGCCATGGTAGTAACTGCCGGCATAAAGTCGACACTAAGCAGCATAGTGGCCAGCGTTGCCAGGCCAATACAAAATGATATAGGTACGTTAAGCAGCAACAGGCCGAAAAATACCAGCAGCAAAACCAGAATAGCCATTTCCATTAGTGCATCCCCTCTACTACCGGTACCGGTTTGTTACAAACCATAAAATACAACTGGCAAATACCATAAAAAGCAATCAGCACACCTGACAACGGCACCGCAATATAGATATAAGCCATCTTAATACCCAGCGAGGCAGACATCTGATTCAGCTCCCAGGTTAGCGCTACCAGGTTACCGCCACCCACCACCATAACGACGATGGCAAAAATAACGACCGATGCTGTTAACGCCATGGCCAGCTTATTTTGCAACGCAGCATTAAAGCGGCGGGTAACAATATCCAACCCAAGATGCACACCGGTGCGGTAAGCAAACGCAGCGCCTACCATTCCAATCCAGATCAAAAGGGTACGCGATAATTCTTCTGTCACTGAGCTGGGCGCGTTTAATGCATAGCGCGATACAACCTGCCAACACACCACCAGCACTATGGCGCCCATCAGCCCGGCCAAAAACCATTTAAGTAAGGTGTCAACGAAGTGGATTAACTTAGTCATTTTTTTGCCTCCATTTGCGCGCCGATCTCGGCTATTTGCTGCAGTAAGGGGCCGATATCGGTTTGTTGCAGGCTTTGATGAAACGGCGCTACCGCATCACGAAACGGCTGCTTATCCGGATATATAACCTTTACACCGGCTGCTTCTACAGCGGCCAGAGCTTCATCAGAGGATAGCTGCCAGGCCTCACGCTGATAGACGATTGAGTCATTCGCAGCGCGCTGCAGCCATTCCTGCTGCTGTGGCGTTAAATCCTGCCATACCGGCAGGCTGACAATCAGTACATCCGGTACAGCGGTATGCTCGTCGAGGGTGTAGTATTTGCTTAATTCATAATGGCGCGATAAGTAAAAACTCGGTGGGTTATTTTCTGCGCCATCAACTACGCCCTGCTGCAAAGCGGTATACAGCTCACCCCAATCTACCGGCGTGGCAGCACCACCTAACTCCTCAACCATCCGCACTGCGGTTTGGCTGGCCAGCACGCGGAATTTTTTGCCGCGTAAATCAGCCGGGGTATTAATTTCAGTATTGGTAGAGTAAAAACTGCGGCTTCCGGCGTCATAGTAGCCCAGGCCGCGTAAGCGTGCCGGTTGCAACGCCATCAGCAATTCAGTGCCGGTTTTACCATTTAGCACCTGCCATAAATGGGCATTGTCATTAAAAATATAGGGCACACTAAATACGCGCATTTGCGGTACAAAGCTTTCTACTGAACTGGCCGATACCTTGGTCATTGCCAGGCTGCCAATTTGCAGCAGCTCAACTAATTCGCGTTCATTGCCAAGCTGGCCGCCGCTGTAGATCTCAATCCGCATAGTGCCGTTGGAATAATGCTCAAGCCGCTCGCCCATTAGCACCATGGCTTTGTGTACTACATGTTCCTGATCCAGTGCATGCGCCAACCGTAAAGTGGTGACTTCCTGCTGTGGCTTACAGCCGACCAGCAGAGCAGCCGCAACCAGCAGCAGGCCGCTGGCCCGCCGGGTGAAATTTTTCATAACTCGTCCTACCCTGTTGAGTGGCATATCTGAACGCATGCCTTACTCAGAAACAGCTGCCAGTGGCAGCGTAACACCAACGCTATTTCATAGCGCTGGCAGGAAATTTATCCATATCGTGGTAATCCAGGTTTTCACCGGCCATACCCCAGATAAAGGCATAATTACTGGTGCCGCAACCACTGTGAATAGACCACGCCGGTGACACTACCGCCTGTTCATTCGCTACCCAGATATGCCGGGTTTGCTGTGGCTGGCCCATAAAGTGGCACACACGCTGCTCATCACCGAGGTTAAAATAGAAATACGCTTCCATACGCCGGTCGTGCTGGTGCGCCGGCATGGTGTTCCATACACTGCCGGGTTTCAGCACGGTTAAGCCCATTTGCAACTGACAGGTTTGCACCACATCGTTAATCATCAACTGATGAATAGCGCGCTCGTTTGAGGTTTCCAGCGCGCCCATTTGCAGCACAGTGCAATTATCCATCGTCAGGTGTTTAGTTGGGTACGCATGATGCGCCGGGGCAGAATTCAAATAGAATTTGGCAGGCTTTGTGCTATCTGCACTATGGAAACTCACATCGCGTGCGCCCATACCAACATACAGCGCTTCGGTGTTTTTCAGCTCGTAATCGGTGCCATCTACCGATACTTTGCCGGTACCTCCAACGTTGATAATACCCAACTCGCGGCGTTGCAGAAAAAACTGCGCTTTAAGCGGCTCTGGCGCATCAAGGTTTACCGGTGCGTTTACCGGTACAGCGCTGCCAACAATAACGCGCTCGTAATGGGTGTAACACAGCACCAGCTTGTCGGCCTGCATCAGGTTATCTACCAGAAAATGCTGGCGTAACTCGTCAGTGTCATAGTGTTTTACGTCATCCGGATGTGTCGGGTAACGGCTTTCAAATAAAACAGTCATAAAAACCTCAGTTAAAAATAAATTGTTTAGCGCGCCAGCCAGCCACCATCTACCGCCAGTACATGGCCATTAACATAATTGCTGGCATTTGATGCCAGAAACACCGCAGCACCGGCTAAATCTTCCGGCTCACCCCAGCGTGCTGCCGGAATACGCGCAGTAATAGCAGCATTACGCTCGGTATCGGCCTGCAGCGCTGCAGTGTTGTCGGTACGGAAATAGCCGGGGGCAATGGCATTAACCTGAATATTGTGTTGTGCCCATTCGTTGGCCAGTGCTTTAGTTACACCGGCAATAGCATGTTTACTGGCAGTGTATGCCGGTACGGTAATACCGCCGCTGTACGACAGCATTGAAGCGATATTAATAATTTTACCCTGCTGGCGTTTAATCATCTCAGCGCCTAAACGCTGGCTTAACAAAAAGGCTGCGTCTAAGTTTACGGCAATGACTTTGTGCCACTCGTTCATCGGAAACTGATGCGCCGGGGCGCGGAAGATAGTACCGCCGCAGTTCACCAGAATCTCAACTGTGCCTTGTGCCAGCGCCTGCTGCGCTAATTGTTCTACCTCAGCTTCGTTACTTAAATCCGCAGCTAAACCAATGGCAGTTCCGCCTTGTTCGGTGATCATTGCTACTGTGTCGCGGCTGCCTGCAACAGTTGAACTGGCACATAGCACTCTGGCTCCTGCCTGTGCCAGCGCTACAGCAATAGCCTGGCCCAAACCACGGCTGGCACCGGTAACTAAAGCGGTCTGCCCGGCGAGAGAAAATAATGCTGCCATAATGGCCTCCTGCGTTTAAATAAACTTTGTCATCACGACATTTCGTTCATATATGGAACAAAATTAAAATTCGAAACAACTCTAAAATATCAACTAATCAATCAGTTAAGCCATGTTGGCGAGTTTTACTTACAAATTAGGCTGATTTTATTATCGCCAATAATTGACAGATTTTAGTTGATGGTGTTAGCTTTTTGCCATCGGTGGCACAAAATTGCAAGTTTTTTTTGCCACCGGTAGACAAAGCATATAGGCTGAATACGAAACAAGCAAATCAACAGGGAGCAAAGTTACTTTGCTCCTGAAAAAACACAAAAAGCCGGGGCATGACCCAGGCTAAAACTACAAGTCAATTCAGGACGAGGTATATAAAATGGCTTATCGCAACACGCAATTCCGCCCCACTAAACTGGTGCGCGCGCTTACGCTGGCCGGCTTAGCTACCGTGCTTGGCGCTGCTCCGGCACTGCAGGCACAGCAAGCCGAAGAGCAACCAACAGCACAAGTACAAGAGCAAGACATTGAAGTTATTACCGTAACCGGTGGCTTTCGTGGCAGCCTGGCCAGTGCTTTAAACCAAAAGCGCTTTGAAACCGGCTCTACCGACACTATCAAAGCTGAAGATATTGCTGACTTCCCCGATCTTAACTTAGCAGAGTCTTTACAGCGTATTCCCGGCGTAGCCATTAGCCGTGTTGCAGGCGAAGGCCGGCAGATTTCAGTACGCGGCTTAGGGCCGGATTTTACCCGCGTACGCATTAACGGTATGGAAGCCCAATCTACCAGCGGCGGTACTGATGCAATCGGCGGTGCGAACCGTGGCCGCGGCTTTGACTTTAATACCTTCTCATCTGATTTATTCAGCGAACTGACAGTACGTAAAACGGCTTCTGCTAACGTAGAAGAAGGCTCTTTGGGTGCCACGGTAGACCTGCGCACCGCCCGGCCATTTGATTATGACGGCTTTACCTTTGCCGCTAACGTACAGGGTGGCTATAACGATTTATCGGAAGAAGTAGACCCTAAAGGCTCATTTTTAGTTAGCAATATTTTTGCCGACGGTAAATTTGGCGTACTGTTTTCGGCTGCATATTCAGAGCGTAACATTAAAGACGAAGGTGCCAGTACAGTACGCTGGAACAATGTGAATGACTTTGGCACATACCGTGGCGACAGCCAGGCACCTGAATTGCAGGAAATTAACGACGCTTTCCGGCCACGCTTACCACGTTACGACTCTTACGAGCACAACGTAAAACGTACCGGTATGGCAGCAGCATTTGAATTCCGCCCCAGCAATGAAACCCGCTTTAATCTGGATATTTTGTACTCTAAAGATGATTCAACCCGTCAGGAAGCCTTTATGCAGGCTATCCTTAATGCCGGAGCGAATCGCGCAACTCTTGCTGCAGCACCTGGCAGCACTACCGGCGGTATGAATGTACTGGACTATGAAATTGATGACAGCAATACCGTAACCTATGCCTCATTTGAAAATGCACTGGTACGCAACGAACTGCGTTACGATGAACTGTCTACAGACTTCCTGCAATTTAGCTTAAGTGGCCAGCATCAGTTAACCGATAACCTGAAAATTGATGCCATGGTGGGCAGGGCGAAATCTGAATTTGATAACCCGATTCAAACTACTGTAGTCATGCAAAAAGGCGGGCTGGATTTTAGCTATGACTACCGCGACGGCAAACGTGATAACCCCGAGCTGTTATTTGGCGCCGGTGCCTTCGATGCGAATGATTGGACAATTAACAGCCTGCGGATGCGCCCGCTGGGAGCAGAAAATACTTTTGATAATGCCGCACTAAATCTGGAATACGTGTTAACTGACAGCCTGACACTACGCGGTGGTTTGCATTATAAAAAGTTTGAATTTGAAACCCGCGAAGCACGTCTTGGCAGTGAAAACGGCCTGGTAGGTGCTCAGAATTTAGTCATGCCGACAGATCTTATCACCAGCTATAATGCGGGTGTAGGTTCACAAGGTGCCTGGCTGGTACCTAACCTCAACGCTTTTGCCAATGCTTATGATATCTACAGTAATACCGGTGATTTTACAGTCAGTATTGACAACCGCCGTGCAGATAACTACTCAGCCGAAGAAAAAACCTTAGGTGCTTATTTACAACTTGCATTTGAAACTGAGGTGGGCGATACCACTATTCGTGGTGATGTCGGCGGCCGTTATGTTAAAACTGATCAGTCTTCTACTGCCTGGGCAACGCTGGGCGGAACAAGCGAGCTGATTACTGCTGAGCACGACTATAATGAGTTTTTACCGTCACTGAACCTGGTATTCGAGCCATTAGAAGATGTGATTATCCGTTTTGGCTATGCTGAAGTTATGGCGCGAGCCGGTTTAGGCAGTATCCGCCCCAACGTGTCTGTTTCAGTATCCGGTGGTGCACGTAGTATCAGCGGTGGTAACCCTACGCTGGAGCCAACCAAAGCCAAAACCTATGACTTAGGCTTAGAGCTGTACTTTGACAATGAATCGTTGTTAGGTGTGGCAGTATTCCGTAAAGATATCGACAGCTATGTACAGGGCCTGCGTGAAACCAAGCCATTTACCGAAACCGGCTTACCGATCCAGGCTGCCATTGATGCCTGTACTGCCGGCCCTGGTTATGGCCCCGATTGTAATGAAAACGTAGAGTGGCAAACCAATACGCCGCTAAATGGCCCCGGTGGCAACCTGTACGGCTTTGAAGTGCAATACCAGATGCCATTTAGCTTTTTGCCTGAGTTCTGGGACCGCTTTGGCTTTGTTGGTAACTACACTTACGTAAAAGCGCAGATGGATTACATCAATGCTGACGGCCAATTGCTGGCAACCCGCGATTTACAGGGTTTGTCAGAGTCTACCCGCAGCGCCACGCTGTACTATGAGGATGAAACGTTCAGTGCCCGTGTGTCAATAACAGATCGTTCTAAGTACCTGACTAACGCTATCGGCCGCGATAACAATGATATGGAAGGCACCAACGCTACCCGTAATATTGACGCCGCTATGTCTTACCAGTTAACCGACAACTGGCGGATCAGCTTTGAAGCACTTAACCTGACCGACGAAGTGGATGATCAATGGGTAGACTCAAGCGGCAACCGCTTAACCTACTACCACAGCACTGGTCGTCAGTACTACTTAGGCGCACAGTACAAGTTCTGATAACGCCTCTGTACATGACCCGCTATGCTCCGGCATAGCGGTTTTAGTTTCTTCGTAAAACGCTGAGCCACGGAAGGCCCGTTTTATCAGACATGGACATACAAATTGTAATAACAGGTACCTTATGGCCCGCATTCTTTTTGGCAAAACCTTGTTAAGTATCAGCATTGCCGCCGTTGTCAGCGCTTGTTCGCCACAACCTTCTGCTAAGGCTCCACAGCCGGTTAGCAGTAACGACAGCAGCATTGCCAACCTCAGTGTCAGTAACCCGTCTACATTTGAACGCAAAGAGCAAAACCTGCTGCTGCCATTTACCGATCTTGGCGTAACAGCAAGCCAGGCCCAGGCATTAGTTGCTCTGGAAGGTGGTACTACTGTGCCGTCGCAACTTATTGACCACAACGGCGATGGCAATAAAGACAGCCTGTTATTACAGTTTGATTTTGCAGCTGTTGAAACAAAGCAACTGCAGATCCTTAATGATACTGCGCTGTTTAACGCTCAGCAGTTAGCCAAGCGAACTCAGGCAGAAATTTCGCGTAAAACCGGCGGCCAGTGGCAAGATGCCAAATACGTTGGTGGCAGCTTTGAAAATGTTACCGAGCTTACTCCGCCCCCGCAATATACTGATCATTCCGAGTGGATCCGCTACGAAGGCCCGGGCATAGAATCCGATAAAGTCGGCTATCGTATTTATCTCGACTGGCGTAACGGTTTTGATGTGTTTGGCAATAAAACCAGCAAGCCAGTGTTGCATCAGATAGGGCAGGACGGCTATAAGTCGTACCATGAAATGGCCGACTGGGGTATGGATCTCCTTAAAGTAGGTAAATCGCTTGGTGCCGGCGGTTTCGGCTACTGGGACGGTGAAAAAGTGCAACTGGTTTCTACGGTCAGCGGCCACACCGCCAAAGTAATTGAAAACGGCGCTTTATATTCTGCACTGCAAATTCAGTATAAAGACTGGCAAATTGCCGGTAAAACCACCAACTTAACCGCTAACCTGTCCATGACAGCCGGTAGCCGACTGGTGCATACCCGCTTGTCTTTAACCGAGCCGCTGGACAATATCGCCATTGGTTTGGTGCGCTTACCCAACACCAAAGTGCTGCATGGTAAGTCAGAAATTACCGGCCACAGCTGGACCTATCTGGCGACCTGGGGTGAACAAACCCTGACCGGTGGTAACGATAAACTCGGCATGGCCGTTTTATATAAGCGCGGTGCCAATAAACAACTGACCGGCGATGAAAACAGCCATGTCGCAGTAATGACACCATCAGGCACCGAGCTGGAATATTACTTTCTTTCGGCCTGGGATGGTGAGCCTGGCGGTATTAAAACCGAAGCCGAGTTTGTTGCCTACCTTGAGCAGGAGGTAGAAAAACTTACCCTGACGCCCAGACTATCGCTTAAAACCACGCTGTCTGAGCAGCAAAAGGCCGCACCGTTAACCGCCGATGTTGCATTAAACTGGAGCGAGCGTTTAGCTGCCAGCGAAATGGTACGGCAAACCCCTTACTATGCTTATGGTGGTTGGGATTACGAGCGCCAGCGCCCAAGCAAATGGGAATACACTACCGGCTTACAACTGCAAGCCTATGACGACCTGCTTAAAGTGAAACCTAATGCCCAGTGGCAACAGGTGCTGACAGACGTTATCGACTCTTTCATTACCAGCGATGGCGATATCCGCACCTACAAACTCAGCAACCATAATATCGACAGTTTAAATACCGGCAATATGCTGCTGCGCGAATACCAGCGCAACCCCAAGCCGCAGTATAAAAAGGCACTGGATTTACTGCGCAAACAATTAGCCGAACACCCACGCACCAGCGAGGGCGCTTTCTGGCATAAACAAATTTACCCGCATCAGCTATGGCTGGACGGCGTGTATATGGGCATGCCCTTTCTGGCTAATTACAGCAAAACCTTTGAGCAAGGCCATGCTTTTGACGAAGTAGTAAAAGAATTTACTATCAGCCGTGACAAACTACGCGATCCTAACACTGGCTTGTATTACCACGCCTGGGATGAAGCCCGTAAGCAAAATTGGGCTGATAAAGACACCGGTCTGGCAAGCCAGTTCTGGGGCCGTGGTTTAGGCTGGCTGGCAATGGCACTGGTAGATGTGCTGGAGATTATTCCTGAAGAGCAAACCGAATTGCGCCAACCATTACTGGATATGGCAGCCGAGCTGGCCGAAGCGCTGGTAAAAGTACAGGATGCAAATACCGGCACCTGGTATCAAATTTTGGATAAACCCAACGCACCGGGTAACTATTTAGAATCCTCTGCCAGCGGCATGTTTACTTACTTCTTTGCTAAAGGCGTAAATAACGGTTATCTGGATGTCAGTTACAAAGCCACCGCTGCAAAAGCTTACGAAGGCCTGGTAAATGAATTTATTCTGGTACACCCGGATAACAGCATAAGCTTAGTCAATACCTGCCAGGTTGCCGGTTTAGGCTTTGGCCGTGATGGTAGCTACGAATACTATATGAGTGAACCGGTATTCCGTAACGACGCTAAAGCCAACGGTCCCTTTATTATGGCTGGCGTGCAAATAGCCAAACTGCTTGGTACTCACTAAGCTTCTTCCTGTGTTTAGCCGGTTGTGATGCTTCGGCACGAACCGGCTTGCCCACGCTAACACGCCGTAAACCCATCCCTGGGGGCTCGATTACAAACTTCATCCATGAAGTTTGCCCGGTGGGCCAGCGCAGCTGTTCAAATTCGCTCCAGGCGAATTTGTCAGCATCCGGAGTTTTAACGGTTAGCTTAGGGCAAGTCGATTCTCGCTAAGTTGCCCCGGGAATCTTGTAGTACCGGCTTTTTTTGGAATCAAAAATATGCAAAAAGCCTTTCTATTCATCCTGCTACTGCTGTTTAGTACAACCAGCTTCGCCGATATCATCCGCCTGCAGGTGGCACAAAGCGGTGATGCGCCCTTTCGCAGTATTCAGCAGGCGATAAACAGCCTGCCGGATAACGATACTCAGGCCATTATTCAGATTGGCCCCGGCGTATATACCGAGAAAATTTACCTCACCCGCAATAAAGTGGCGCTGATTGGTGCAGGTGCAGATAACACCGAAATTCGTGTGGCAGAGCTGCGCACAAACTGGTTAAAACAGCACCCCAGCGATTGGGGCGCGGCAGTGGTAAATATCCGTGCCAGTGACATTGCATTGTTAAATATCAGTATTGTAAACAGTTATGGCGAACTAACCGGCGATAACGAGCATCAGTTTGCTGTACGTGGCTTTGAGCAGGCAACCCGTATTATTACCGCTAACTGCCGTATTATTGCCGGCGGTGCCGACACCTTAAGCCTGTGGAATAAAACCGATGGCATGTATTACCACGACAACTGCTACTTTGAAGGCCATACCGACATGGTGTGCCCGCGTGGCTGGGCATTTTTCAGTAACAGCACTTTTGTTAATAAAAAAGCCTACGCAACGTTGTGGCATGACGGCGAATTAAACGAGCAGCAAAAAATGGTGGTACGTGACTCGCGCTTTGACGGCGTGCCGGGATTTATGCTGGGCCGGCGCCATTATGATGCGCAGTTTTACCTGATTAATAACCAGTACAGCCAGAATATGGCCGATAAGCCGATATTCCGCCACACCTACCCGACCGAGCCAGAGCGCGACCGCGCCAACCTGTGGGGCGACCGCTACTATTTTGGCCACAGCGATAACGAGCAGGTTATTTATCCGTGGCTTGCTGCCAATTTGGCCGGGCATCTATCACAACTATCGCCAGAGCAAATCACGGCTAAGTGGACTTTTGCCGGCCGCTGGGATCCAGAGCAACAAGTAAAAATGCTGCTGCAACTGAATAAGGAATAACAGATGAAGTCTCTGCTGATCCTGGCTTTATGCTTTGGCTTGAGCCAGGCACAAGCTACTGAAATAAAACCGGTAAAATTGCATCTGGTCGGCGACTCGACTATGTCGGATAAACCCAACCTGGCTTACCCCGAGCGCGGCTGGGGCCAGTTGCTGCCGCAATTTTTATTGCCACAGCTAACGGTAGTGAATCATGCCGCTAATGGCCGCAGCACGCGGCGCTTTTTAACTGAAGGTCGCTGGCAATTACTGTTAAGCGAACTTGGCAACGGCGATTATGTGCTGATCCAGTTTGGCCATAATGACTCCAAAGAGTCAGACCCGGCACGTTATGCCGCTTTTGACAGTGATTATCAGACGTTTTTAACACAATTTATTGCAGATGTACGTGAGCGTGGCGCCACACCTATGCTGGCCAGCTCAATTTGCCGGCGTAACTTTGCCGAAGATGGCAGCTTAAAACGTGATTTAGCCGATTACGCCACTGCGGCAGCCAAAGTAGCCAAAGAAGCAGAAGTCAGCTTTTTTGATTTACAGCAGCAAAGCTGTGATTTCTGGCAACAGCAGGGCAAAGATAACAGCCAGCCGTATTTTATTCAGGTACCGGCAGGTTTGTATCAAAAGTTTCCGGCAGGCACTACAGATAACACCCACCTGACACTGCAGGGCGCCAGCAAAATAGCACAGTTTTTTGTGCAGGATTTAAAACACCAGCAGCACCCGCTGGCGGCTTACATATATCGGGAATTATTGTAAAAAAACCGGTATTAAAGCCGGTTTTTTTACATCAGATAACAATTAGTCCGGCGCTTTAGATACACCTACCATTGCCGGGCGTAATAAACGGCCGTTTAGCTCGTAGCCCTTTTGCATGACAAAGGTAACGGTATTAGGTGCCACATCAGCAGATGGCTGAATGCTCATCGCCTGGTGGTGCTCTGGGTTAAATGGCTGGCCTTGCGGGTCAATTTGGTTTACGCCATATTTTGCTACCGTATCCAGGAAGCTTTTCAGAGTCAGTTCAACGCCTTCAACCACCCCTTTTAACGCTTCATCTTCACGGTTGATAAAGCCCAGGGCCCGCTCCAGGTTATCTACCACCGGTAACAAGTCACCGGCAAATTTTTCCAGGGCAAACTTGTGTGCTTTTTCTACATCCATCGCGGCACGGCGGCGTACATTTTCAGATTCAGCCTTAATACGCAGCATTAAATCCTGCTGCTCTGCCACACGGGCGTTAGCATCAGCCAATTCGGCTTCAAGTTTGGCAATAATTGCCTGCTCACCCGACAGTTCTACTGTATCGGCATGTTCATTAGCTTGTTCTGGCGCATTGTCGTTTGGCTGGTGTTGCTCTGTCATGTGTTACTACTCCCAAATTAAGTAGGTGTATTATGGGGATACCTGGCGCCGATTCAAGTTTAAATTTAATTGGCGCGCACAGGCTTCAACTAACGGGATTAGCCGGGCGTAATTCATTCTGCGCGGCCCCAATAAAGCAATAAAACGTTTTGGTTGTTGCTGGTAACGCTGCACTATGACACTAACGTTCGCCAGCTCAATAAAGCCCGATTCTTTACCCAGCAATAGTTTGGGCTGGTCATCCTGAGTTATGCTCTGTAACAAACGGATCAGGCCGTCAGGTTGCTCCAGCATTTGCATTACCTGCTGCAGTGCGGGGTTTTGCTGATATTCCGGTGCCAGCAATAACTGGTGCTGGCCATATATTAACGGTTGATGCTGCTGTAGCTCATCCAGGCTCAGTTGCCCCAATACTTTTTGTAATAGTTGCTGACTCACACCGGTTTCGTTACGCACTATGCTGCCAAGCCGCTCGATTCCATCCTGCCACTGCCCACCGCCGCCCAAAGCCGCGTTTAACAAGCACAGCGCTTTACTTAATGTGTTGCTATCAATGGCACTTTCGCAGTGCAGCACGCGGTGCAAAATATCGCCGTCTTCATCTATTACCACCAATAGCAACCTGTCACTGGCTAAACGCACTAAATCAATTTGCCGCACAATACGGCCATCGGCTTTAGGCGCACTGACAATAGCGACAAAGCCGGTAAGGTTAGTCAGTAACTGCCCGGCTTGCTGGCATAACAAAGACACCGGCAACTGCGGTGTCAGCCTGCGCTGTAACTCATTATTCCACATGCTGGTCAGCGGTTGCAGTTGCAGCATTTTATCGATAAATAAGCGAATACCCGCCGTGGTGGGAATACGCCCGGCCGAGGTATGCGGCGAGCGAATTAAACCCTGCTGCTCCAGCGCCATCATGGTGTTACGCACTGTGGCCGAGCTGACAGCCAACTGAGCATGATCCGCCAGCAACTTTGACGATACCGGCTGGCCATCCAGCAGATACTGTTCAACAATCAGCTTTAAAATCAACTCAGATCGGTTCAGGGCTAACGTCATGCAACATACTCATTCATCATTGAGCTTGGATATGGGGGCATTAAGCACCAATTCAAGTAAAACAGGGTGCTAGTGTCCGGTGCATGCTGCCGTTATACTGCACTAACGCATTGAAAGGAAACTGCTATGCAACATGCCTTTACCACCGTTGGCCTGATTGGCAAACCACACCATCAGGGCGCTAATAATACATTGATAAGCCTGTACAGTTTTTTACAACAGCAGGGGCTGAAAGTGTACGTTGAAGAACGCGTAGCCCAGTCGCTTACGCTACCGGGAGTAGAAATACTGGATCTGGTTGAGCTGGGTAAAAAGTGCGATCTGGCCATAGTGGTTGGTGGCGATGGCAATATGCTGGGGGCCGCCCGAGTATTGGCGCGCTTTGATGTGGCGGTATTGGGTGTTAACCGTGGTAATTTAGGTTTTTTAACCGATTTGGCACCGGAAAACTTTCAGCAGCCACTAAGTGAAGTGCTGGCCGGTAATTTTGTTACCGAAAAGCGTAACCTGCTGGAAATATCCGTACACCGCCACGGCACAGTAAAAAGCAGCAACAGCGCCGTAAACGAAGCGGTGCTACACGCCGATAAAGTAGCGCATATGATAGAGTTTGAAGCCTATATCAATAACGAGTTTGTTTACAGCCAACGCTCCGACGGCCTTATTATCAGCACTCCTACCGGTTCTACCGCTTATTCATTGTCCGGCGGCGGCCCAATCCTGACACCCGATTTAGACGCCGTCAGCCTGGTACCCATGTTTCCGCATACGTTAAGTAGCAGGCCGCTGGTGGTATCTGGCAATAGCGAAATCAGGCTTAAAGTAGCCAGTACTAACGATGCCCACCTGCAAATAAGCTGCGACAGCCACGTTATTCTGGCGGTAATGCCTGGCGATGATATCTATATCCGCAAACACCCTACACCACTTCGGCTGGTGCATCCTCCGGGTTACAGCTACTTTCATGTGCTACGCAATAAATTGGGCTGGGGCAGCAAACTTTATTAAACCGCTGCTTGCCTATTGTACAATTCCTGTATAAAGTTACTGTATAAATAAACACTGTTATTTTTCACAGTTATTCTGTAGCGTAACTTTATTCAGGTTGGAGCATCGTATGCTGTGTCATCTGCATATCAGTAATTTTGCTATTGTCCGCGCGCTGGAAATAGACTGGGCCAGTGGTATGTCTACCATTACCGGTGAAACCGGTGCCGGTAAATCTATCGCGATTGACGCTTTATCACTGTGTTTGGGCGAGCGGGCTGATGCCAGTGTAGTGCGCCCCGGTGCAGACAAAGCCGATATCGTCGCCAGCTTCGATATCAGTAAACTTAAAGCCGCCCAACAGTGGCTGACAGAGCAAGATCTCGCCATGGGCCACGAGTGCATTGTACGGCGCGTAGTAAACAGTGAGGGCCGCTCGCGTGGTTACATTAATGGCGTACAGGTACCGGCGCAGCAGCTTAAAGCCTTAGGCCAGCATTTACTGAGTATTCATGGCCAGCACGCACACCAGCAACTGCTAAAAAGCGACTACCAGCGCCAGTTACTGGATGCGTTTGCCGCCAACAGTGCAACACTGGATGCCACCCGCCACGCCTGGCGCAACTGGCAACAACTACAACGCGAATACAGCGAATTACAGCAATCGCAGCAGCAACGTGATGCGCAGCGCCAGTTGCTGGAATACCAGGTAGCCGAGCTGGACAACTTTGCCCCGCAGGAAAATGAATACCCCGAACTGGAAGCCGAACACAGCCGCCTAAGCCACGGCAATACCTTATTAAGCCAAAGCCAGCAATGCCTGCAGCTGCTGTATGATGACGAACAGCAAAATATTTATCAGGCCCTGTCTGTAGCCACTGCTCAGTTAGAACAGCTGGCAACCCTGGACCCGGCACTAAACAACATAGCCCAAATGCTAAACGATGCGCTGGTACAAACCGAAGAAGCCAGCCGCGAACTGCGCCGCTATGCCGACAAAGTTGAGCTGGACCCGGAGCGTTTAGCACAGGTAGATGAACGCCTTGGCCTGTGGCTGAACTTATCGCGTAAACACCAGGTAGCGCACGAGACCCTACCTGCACTGCACCAACAACTGGCTGCACAGTTAGCCACCCTTACCGGCAATGACAAACGCCTGGTGCAACTGACTGCCGACATTGAGCAAGCCGAATTAAACTATATGGCCCAGGCAGAGCAGTTAAGTGAACAGCGCCGTCAGGCCGCCAGTGCCCTTAGCAGCCAGGTCAGTAAAAGCATGCATGAACTTAGCATGGCAAATGCCCGCTTTGAAATACAGCTAACCACTATGGCAGCCGGGCAGGCCAGTGCCAACGGTATTGATGCGGTTGAATTTCAGGTATCCACTAACCCGGGCCAGCCGTTACAGGCCATGCACAAAGTGGCATCGGGTGGCGAGTTATCACGCATCAGCCTGGCAATACAGGTAATACTGGCCGACAAAGTCACTACCCCTACCCTGATTTTTGATGAAGTAGATGTAGGCATCAGCGGCCCGGTGGCAGCCGGTGTGGGCCGTTTATTACGCCAGTTGGGTGAAAGCACACAAATTATCTGTGTTACGCATTTGCCACAGGTTGCCAGCCAGGGGCATCAGCAACTGTTTGTAGAAAAGTATACTGACGGCATCGCCACAGAAACCCGTATGCGCAGCCTGACCGATGAAGAACGTATCAGTGAAATTGCACGCTTGCTGGCCGGTGAAAATATCAGCGCCAGCGCGCTGGCAAATGCCCGAGAACTTTTATGTGCACCGGCAGTCTGAAAGAAGGTTTTTCACAAGGCTTGTCATAGGGTATGATGAAGCCAATCAGATTAAGCAGAAGTGACAAATGAAAGCAGTAATTAAAACCCTATGCCTGGTAGTTGGCATACTTAGCCTTGGCGCCTGCAGTAGCTGGATTTACCGTATCGATATCCCACAAGGCAACTTTTTAGAACAAAAAGATGTAGATAAGCTGCGTGTGGCTATGACCAAAGAACAGGTTATTTATGTATTAGGCAGCCCGGTAGCCAGCAATGCATTTGACAATGACACCTGGCACTACTTTTATGCCCTTAAAGGCGGCCGTGGTAATAACTTTGAAAAGCAGCTGATTGTTGAGTTTAAAGACGACAAATTGCAGGATATAAAAGGCGATTTTGACAAATCGGCCGAATTTAGCACGCCGTTAGATATTTAAACTTTACCCTGTACAAAGCCTGCGTTTTAACAGCAGGCTGAAAAAAACCAGCGGCCAAGCTGGTTTTTTTATTCCGTAGCGCTTTTCACTTCATGTGGCCGGCCACCGGTTACTTTATCTGCCCGGCCTTCTTCTTTAGCTTTCTCGGCCCGACGGCGGCGTAAATCTTTTGGATCGGCAATCAGTGGCCGGTAAATTTCAATTCTGTCACCCGCTTTTACCGTATCATCAAGTTTTACCGGCCGGCTCCAAATGCCTACTTTTTGCACAGCAAGGTCAATTTCAGCAAACTGCTGCAAAATGCCAGAGCGCTCAATAACCTGCTGCACAGTACTGTTACGGTTAACTGATAATGTCATCAGGCTTTGCCTATCTGGCATTGCATAGGCAACCTCTATCATGATCTGCTCAGACATGGCTTTCTCCGTATACTTGTTTTGCCCGTTGCGTAAACGCATTCACCATAGCTGCGGTAAGCTCGCCAAAAATTTTACCAAAAGCAAACTGAATAAGCCGGCTGGAAAATTCAAACTCCAGCCTTAAAACTACCTTACAGGCCGTTTCACTTAATGGCTGAAACTCCCAGCCACCATGTAATTGCTTAAACGGGCCGTCTACTAGTTGCATAGCAATACGATGATGCGGGTACAAGGTATTACGGGTGGTAAAAGAATGGCCAATACCAGCCTTGGAAACCGTAAGCGATGCCACCATCTCTGTTTCAGACTGGCTGACAATACGGGCAGAGGTACAGCCAGGCAGGAATTGCGGATAGTCAGGTACAGCGTTGACTAAGTCAAACATCTGCTGTGCACTGTAAAAAACCAGCGCACTGCGCTCAATTTGTGGCATACTCTCTCCCCTTTAAACCCGCCGCCGATTGTAACAGAATAACGCGCTGCAACAAGGCTTGAGCCATCGCTGACCCATAAAACAGAGCTGCGACAAATAACGAATTATGAGTAAAAAACAAGTTAGTAAAAACAAAAACGGCACCATAGCGCAAAACAGAAAGGCACGGCACGAGTACTTTCTGGAAGACCGCTATGAGGCGGGCATGGCCCTACAGGGCTGGGAGCTGAAAAGCATCCGCGAAGGTAAAGTTAACCTGTCAGATTCTTATGTCATTTTACACAATGGCGAAGCTTTCCTGCTTGGTGCGCAAATTCAGCCGCTAAAAAGCGCTTCCAGCCATGTAATATGCGACCCGGAGCGCAGCCGCAAATTGTTGCTGCACAAACGCGAACTGGATAAATTAGTGGGCTTAAAAGAGCGTGACGGCTTTACGCTGGTAGCCACAGCCATGTACTGGAAAGCCTGCTGGGTTAAGCTGGAGTTTCATTTAGCCAAAGGTAAAAAAACCTTTGATAAGCGTGACGATATTAAAGACAGAGACTGGTCACGCGAAAAAGAACGCATGATGAAACACAATAAACGCTAAGTCGGGCTTGAAACTTCTGCCGCCTTACCCCATCTAAGTAAGGCGACAGGAAAAAACGGCAAAGGTGCAATGCTCGCTTGTGTAACAACAGTCAGCTGCGTACAATAGCCAAACACTATGGTGTGTAAGTGTTCCATACAGAATTCGGGGCTGATTCTGGATTCGACGGGATTCACGAACTCCTAGGTGCATGCCGAGGTGCGGTAGGCCTCGTAAAAAAACCGCAAAAAACTAGTCGCAAACGACGAAACATACGCAATCGCTGCTTAATAGGCAGTAGATAGCTCTTCCCCTCACGCATGTCTGTAAGCTGAGACTCTGGAAGATCACCCCTAACAGAATCGCGTCGCGTCTTCGCCTGGAGACAAAACGTTAAAACCAATCAGGCTCGCCCGACGATAGCCTGCCATTCGGCGCTCATAGGGTTAACTAAATGAATGTGCTAAGCATGTAGGACCGAAGATGTAGGTTTTTCGGACGCGGGTTCAACTCCCGCCAGCTCCACCAAATAGCAACAGGCCAGCAGAAATGCTGGCCTTTTGTTTTTCTGCAGACACTACCCATCAATTACTAATACCTTGCTATTTCTTCACGCTGCTTCAATCCGGGGATATGCTTTTGGTATACGCTTGCGGGAACATCCTCATCCGGCTTTAAGTTGACATGGTGCTGCTCTTCTAGCAGGATAAGCCTTATGAATCTAAATCTTACGCACAAAGTATCTCGAATTATCATCATGCCATAAGAATGGTGGGAGTTTTGATACGTCTATAATTTATCAAACTCACCCACATAGAGGTGAGTTTGTCCCGTCACATTCTGAATATTTGAAAGAATGCATTGAAGTTGACTTTGTTGCCTGCACCATTCATTTTGCGATCATAAAAACAGCGTTGCTATTAGTAACTGTCCGCAAAGAACTAAAATTTGAGGGATCACTGATGGAGCTAAGCAACAGAGAGCTTTCAGCTCTTATTTGGACAGCAGCAATTTTAGTCTATATCTTTTTTAAAGATAAAGGCGACAATATAGCCAAATCATTTAAGCTGTTGGTTCGAGCTTTTTTTTCACCCCAGATAATGGTGGTTGTGCTTTGTGCCGCACTCTGGATCATTCTGTGTTTGCTGGGTTTACATTACGTCGATATATGGACAACAGCCAACCTCAAAACAACTATTTTATGGAGCTTCGCATTCGCATTTTTAACATTAATGGATGTCAATCGAATTAGCGAAGACAACACATATTTTAAAAAAACGATTCGCGACACAGTTAATGTAACGGCCATTATTACTTTTATAGCAGAAGCATATAGTTTCCCTCTGTTTGCAGAGCTTGTCTTGTTTCCATTTCTCTTTTGCGTTACCGCCATGCATGTCATGAGCGGAAAGAAAAAGGAGCACGCTTCGGTACACAGCCTAATGTCGGGCATGCTTGTGACTGTGGGCTGTGCCTACATCGGATATGGCATATACATGGCGGCAACGGACTTTGAAGATTTCGCAACATGGAGCAATCTGTGTGAATTTTTTATACCAATTATTCTTTCCCTGTTGTTTCTGCCTTATCTTTACTTAATTAGCATTTTAGTTTCTTACGAGCTGATATGGGTTAGTCTGCGCTTCGCACTGAAGGATGCCTCCTTACGCCGTTACGCAATGCTTCAGGCTACCATCCGATTCCGTTTTGATTTGGAAGGATTACGGCGTTGGAAGCGTAATGTCGGTGCATATCCACCAGAAAGTCGTGAGGGCATTCTGAATGCAATATCAGAGGTTAAGAAATATCAAAAAAGAGAGCGTAGCCCGTCAAATGTTTCGCCGGATGCTGGTTGGTGCCCTATTGCCGCGACGGGATTTCTGTTAAGTGAAAACCTGAAAACAAGCGATTACCATCGAACCTACGATGATGAATGGTGGGCAAGCTCCACCTACCTTACCATTAATGAAGAGTCTCTGTTTTCCAGTAATATCGCCTACTACATAAGCGGAGACAAACAGGCAGTGAAGCGCTTAAAGCTGGTCTTGAATGTTAACAACAATGAAGACAGTGAAGTGGCAGAGGCGCGATTCCATCAGGTGTGTGAGGTTTTATTTCTATCTTCTATCGGCGATGCCTCTTCGGAAGTTTTGGAAAGAATTTCTCATGGCGATGATATTGACACGGAGGTTCATGGTAGGAGGGTTCGGCTCCGCAAGGAGGCCTTCGTGAATACTTCACGAGGGGGATATTCACGAACGATGACAATTGACTATAGCCCTGATTGTCGCGCGCCCTATGAGTGACGTGCTCAGAGATTTTTGGCCTTTTTGACCAGAGAGCTCTTCCTATGTGTTTTTTTATTACGGCTGCAAACCGGGACTCGTGACGCTCTTACGAATATCCACCCGCACATCAACCCGCGCCCCCAAGCTGTTTAACATGCCCATAAGCCGATCAATGCTGAACTGATCAAGGTTAGCTTTTCTAACCCGGGAGAAGTCCGCCGCTGCATAACCCGTTTGGGCATGGGCTTGCCGCATGGTTAAACCTTGTACAACTGGTCGCGCTGTTCCCGTTGCCGCTGGACGGTTTCTTTCCGGCTTTGCCGGAGATTACGGAATTACCGTTTCTGCCGTCCCTCAAGGGTCTGGATATGTTGCCGCAGCATGGTGGTGATCCGGGCGGCGTTGGTCTGTTTGACCTGATCGACGGACGGCTGCGCTTTTTCACCCCCCAAGATGTTCTTTGACCTCTTTGGCTTTCATACCGGAATATTTGCCCACGGCATAGACTTCACCCCGGAAATCTACCGCCACAAAACTGCGACGGTCACCACGGGCGTGGATGTAGCCCCGTTCTTTCAGGGCTTGGGCAAAGCTGTCCCGTTGGCCTTTTGTTTTTCTGCTCTATTACCACAACTGCATTGCAGCAAAATTTACAAAATTACAGGTAAATAATCCGCGAAATACTGTCTCGCCTTGGTGAGCCAGCTTAGTGAATGTTAGTAAAGTTATTTAAATTCAGTACCTTGAACCCTTCAAGCTGCGTGGCCTGATCTTTGCTGGTGTCTTAGCATTTCCTTCTTCACCTTAAACAACGCTTACCGATGAGATTATCTAACAGTGTAAAAATTATGCTGGCTGTGGTTTTAGTATTGCTGGCAATAAGAGTAGCCTTACCGCCTGTAATGGTATGGTATGTCAATTCGCTGCTGGAAAAACAGGAAGGTATTAGCGGCCAGGTGCGGGATATTGATTTGGCGCTTTGGCGTGGTGGTTATGTTATTAAGCAGATAGAAATTAATCAGCTTAACGACGAAGGCGAGCTGCCGCTGTTTTCCGCCGAGCGCATTGACATCCGGCTGTCGTGGGCTGCGCTGGCCGATGGTGAAATAGTTAGCACTATGGCATTTTATCAGCCAGTGATTATGGCGCTGGACAGAGCCGATCAGGAAGATATTACCGAGGATGCGGTACTGGACGAGCGCACCTGGATTGGCCTGGCAAATAACCTGACGCTGTTTTCTATTGATAAATTAGCTATTCACGATGGCAGAATTGAATTTAATGCCATTGCCCAGGATTTGCTGGGTGAGCTTATTTTGAGCAACGTAGAGGGCGAGGTTGTTAACCTGCACAACAACGCACAGTCAGAGCTGTTAACTGAGCTCGATTTTAGCGGCACAGTTGCCAAACAGACTCCTTTTATCATTACAGGTAAGTTTAACCCTAACGTAAAGTTACCGATGTTTGATATCAATATGAAAATGGACAGAATACCTGCTGCCGAAACAGCAGATATTATCAAAATATATGCCCCCTTTGACGTAGAAGCAGGCGAGTTTGAACTGGCTACAGAACTGGCCAGCGATAAAGGCCGGTTAAATGGCTATGTAAAATTTGGTATTTACGACCTGAAAATTTTTTCCTGGAAAGAAGACGTGGTAAAAGATGTTATAAAGGGTGACGGGAACCCATTGCAGATATTTGTTGAAGGTATTTCGGCCATGCTCGCTACATTGCTTGAAAACAGTAAGCAAAACCTGATTGCTACCCGGATCCCTGTCAGCGGTGATTTTAACGAACCGGATATATCCAGGTTAAAAGCCCTGGTCGGGCTGCTGCGTAATGCTTTTATCGAGGCTTATCAGTTAAATCTTGAAGATATTATTGATTTTTCATCCGTGGCTGATGAAAAACCCGACGCGGCAAAAAACTAAAATAAACTGCTGGCTACATTAGGTACCAGAGTATTGACCGGAGAATTGCATGAAAACAGCCACCGTTATTACCGCCTTTTTTCTGTTTGCTCTTGGCGGTTGTGCCAGTAAGCCGGTGCCGCCTGATACTGCAACGGCCGACTCAGCCCAACAAAGCACAGCGTCGGCGGCAGAACCAGAAGCCACCGCAGAACCCATAGCCGCAACAGAACAGCTTAGCAGCGGTAAAACCACCACCATTAAAACCTCACAGGGCAATATTGAAATTCAGCCTACAGTGGTGGATATGGCCAGCCGTGATGACCCCGCAACGCCGGAAGATGAAGCGGCAGAGCAATACAATGATCCGCTGGAAGGCTGGAACCGCGCTATGTTTGGTTTTAACCATGTCGCTTACTCTTATGCGCTGATCCCGCTGGTTAAAGGCTACGAATATGTATTACCGGATGTAGTACGCAGCAAAATAGGCAATGCTTTTAGTAATATCCGCGAGCCACTGAGCCTGCTGAATAACCTTGCCGCCGGTGAAGTAAAAGATGCAGGCACTAATCTTGGCCGTTTTTTAATTAACAGTACCGTGGGAATTCTTGGCTTGTTCGACCCCGCCACCGCCTGGTTTGATTTGCCACCGGCAAAGCAATCACTGGCTGATACGCTGGCCGGTTATAATGTTAGCCCCGGCCCCTATCTGGTACTGCCCATACTGGGGCAGAACAATGTGCGGGGTTCAACCTCGGTGGTAAGTGGTGTGCTGCTTGATCCGCTACGGCAAATAACCTCACCGCCTGACACTTATTACCTGCAGGGTGTTGACGCCGTTGATACTTTTTCTGATCGCGCCAGAGTATATGAAAAGCTCTATCAACAGGCTGAAGACCCTTACCTGTATTTTCGTAACCAGTTTTTACAGGGAGTAAAGCGCGATGACGCCTTCAGCAACCAGCCAGAATAATACCGGCTTCAGCTTGTGGCTGGCACAGCGTATTGTGCAGGCACGCTTTGTTATATTGCTGCTATTTATCTTTTTAATTGCTGCCGCAGCATTTTTTGTACAGCAGTTTCGTATCGACGCCTCGGCTGACACCCTGCTGGTAAAAAATAACGCTCTGTATATTAAAACCCAGCAGGCGAATCAGCGTTTTTCACCGGATGAGTTTATTCTGGTGGCTTACAAACCACGCAACGGCGAATTGTTTAGCAACACAACCTTTGCCGACTTAACTGCGCTGAGCACGCAATACAGCAAGCTGGAGCGGGTGCAAAATGTTACCTCTATGCTTAACGTACCGCTGATTGCCGATGCAGCAGCATTAACTACAGACGTTGATGTATCAGCACTTACCTGGCAGAAACAGCAATATTCACCGGCACAAATGCAGCAACTGCTCAGCGACCACCCTATTTTTACCGACTTGCTGCTCAATACTGCCCAAACCGCGGCGGCCATTCAGATAGTATTTAAACCCGATGCGCAGTTAACCGCGCTGGAAAGCGAGATGCTGGCGATTGAGCGCCACACGCTGCAACGCGAACTTAGTGCAGAAGAACAAACCGCACTGACCGAATTGCAGGAGCAGGCAGATCCGCTACGTCAGGCCCTGGTTAAACAGCGCCAGCAGGAAATTGCGCAGATAGAACAAATTAACCAACAGGTACAGCAACGCGCCCAAACCTTTACCGGTGGAGGTTATGTCGTGGCGCAACATCTGGTGGACATTATCACCAGTGATCTCACGGTATTTGGCAGCGCCATTGCCGGCATTATCGCCCTGTTGTTGCTGGTGCTTTACCGCAGCGTGCGCTGGGTGGTGTTTCCGCTATTAGCCTGTGCTGTAAGTGTTTGGCTTACCCTTGGCCTGTTTGCCTTGCTGGACATACGTGCCACCGTTATTTCAGCCAATTTTATTGCGCTACAGCTTATTTTAACGCTGGCAGTGATGATCCACCTTATCGGCGCTTACCGCGAGATCGCCCGTAACGACACCTCGGCCAGCCAACAGCAGCGTGTAATAACCACATTACAGCAAAAACTGGCGCCGTGCTTTTATGCCACAATCACTACCTCTGTCGGTTTTGGCTCGTTAATCTTCAGCGGTATTCAGCCGGTGGTTGATTTTGGTTTTATGATGTTAATTGCAATGCTGATCACCATGAGTGTTAGCTTGCTGCTGTTTCCTGCCCTGCTTAGCCTGCTGAAAAGCAAACCGGAAAACGCCGACTACGCCATACTCAGCATCAGCTTGCAGGCTATCCGCCGTGTGGTGGCGCGGGTACCTTTACGCACGGTTTTTGCCTGCCTGCTACTGTTTGCGCTGCTGTTACCCGGTATTATGCGGCTGAATGTAGAAAACAGCTTTATTAACTATTTTGCCACCGACACCCAGGTGTATCAGGAGCTTAAGTTTATTGATCAGGAATTTGGTGGCTCTACGCCGCTGGATATTGTTATTACCCTTGACCCGGCAAAAACCAAACCGGATTTGCTGCTAAGTGCTGAGCAGTTTAATCAGTTGCATCTGGCCCATGCCGTGGTGGCAGAATTTGCCGCCACCGGCAATGTAACCTCGCTGGTTAACTTTACCACCCTGGCTACCCAGCTTAATGATGGCAAGCCACTGACAGAATATGAATTAAATTCGATTTACCTGTTGCTGGATCAAAAAGTCGTTAACCAGCTGGTGGGGGCTTATTTAACTGAAGATCCGCTGCAGGTGCGCATTGCCACCCGCATTCAGGACACCACAGAAGGGCTTAACCGCGAGCTGCTGATGCAACAGCTGAATCAGGATTTACAATCGGTGGGCCTTAAAGCTGAAGATTACAGCCTTACCAACCTGTTTGTGTTGTATCAGGATATTTTATCGCGGTTGTTTGATTCGCAAATTATGACCTTAGGCCTGGTGTACCTTGGCATGGCAATTATTTTGCTGCTGATCTTCCGCTCATTAAAAATTGCGCTGATAGCCCTGGTGCCTAATGTATGCACCACGCTGGGTATTTTAGGGTTGATTGGCTGGCTGGGTATTCCACTGGACATTATGACCATTACCATCGCCGCTATTGCGATGGGTATCGCAATTGACGACACCATTCACTTCGTGCACAGCTATTTACAGACCCCGGCCGATACTGCGCTTAAAAGCGCTTTTGCCCATACCGGTATGGCAATGTTATTTACCTCTGTCGTTATTGCCGCAGGTTTTGCTGTGTTTGGTTTTTCCAGCTTTTTACCCAGTGTGTATTTTGGCTTGCTGACCGCAGCAGCCATGGTAATGGCACTGGCAGCCGATTTAACCATATTGCCAGCCCTGCTTAACCGCTTTGTTAAGCCTGCAACTAACGTTGCATAATGCAAAAAGCCGGCAAAAACCGGCTTTAGTGGCACCAATGCGGTTATACGCTAACGTGTAAACGCACGTCGACATTACCACGGGTGGCATTTGAATAAGGGCAAACATGGTGCGCTTTTTCTACCAGTTGCTGCGCTGCTGCTTTGTCCATACCCGGCAGGCTGATGAACAAATCAACATCCAGGCCAAAACCACCTTCAATTTTACCAATACCAACTTCAGCACGCAGGCTAAGATCAGCTGGCAGCGCTTGTTTACTTTGGCCTGCAACAAACTTCATTGCACCAATAAAGCAGGCTGAATAACCGGCAGCAAACAACTGCTCTGGGTTGGTTGCCCCGCCACCACCGCCTAATTCTTTTGGTGCGGCCAGTTTAACTTCTAATAAACCATCGCTTGATTTAGCTGCGCCATCACGGCCGCCGGTTGACGTTACTACTGCTTTATAAAGAATATCCATCGTTATTTCCTCAGTTAAGGTTAGTTGCCGTTAGCGAACATCTGCATAATAGAATTAATTAATCTTGCATGCAATATATTTGCATATAACTTTTTTGCCTGAAATATAACTACCAGAGCTATAAGGCTGGCAGCTAAGTTTGCTACACTTGGCTAAAATTGCCGGATTAACGCAAATGAATAAAACTTTACCACTGGAACAGCAACTGTGCTTTGCGCTTTATAGTGCCTCTAATGCTGTGGTGCGGTTGTACCGGCCATTATTACAGCCCTTTGATCTAACCTACCCACAGTATGTGGTAATGCTGGCATTATGGCAGCAGGACAATATCAGCCTGGGTGAACTGGGTAGCAAAACGCTGTTTGATTCAGGCACCTTAACACCGCTGGTAAAAAAGCTTGAACAAAAAGGCTGGCTGAAACGAATACCCTCTGCAGTGGATGAACGGGTAAAGCATGTGGTGCTAACCAGCAGCGGCAAAACGCTGGAAACGGCTGTAGCGGGCGTGATGCCTGCGCTGCGCTGCCAGATATCACTACCAGATGACAGATTAGTGCAGCTAAGGGCATTGGCACGGCAGGTTCAGTCGGATATTCAACAACTTGAACGCTGCTCTGCTGGCTAATAGTCATATACTTCAGACTGTTAGAGTATATTTAAGATGAACTCAGGCTGAATTACACTTAATAACATTAGTTAAATAACAATATTTTTTTACTTTCGTTAAATCATAATCTTAGTTTCAATTGGCTGATTTACTTTATAAAAGTACCAATCTGGCATTTGACGCAAACCCGAATCAACTGCATAGTAATTCCGGCCTTAGCGCCCTGCAATGGAATTGTCAGCATTTACACCGCACGGAAAGCTAATTTCACGCGCAATTAAGACAACTATAAAATCAGATAATGCGCAGACAATGACTTTTGGGGCATCATTATGAGTTCTCTGGCAGCAGTTGCAGATACTGCTTTTTCACCATCAGCAAACACATTAGCAGCACCTTTTAACTGCACCTCTTTGTACAACCCTTTGTTGCATTTTCCCGACTTTTATCAGGCGCGGCTGGCCAGTGTGCAAGAACACCGCAATGAAACATTTCGCTTACGTCATAAAGTGTATTGTGAAGAACTACGCTACGAACCGCCAAGGCCAAATAAACTGGAGTATGATCAGTTTGATCACCGGGCGATCCACTGTGCAATTAAGCACACTGATTCAGATACGCTGGCTGGCACTGTGCGCCTGATCACATCAGCAGCACCAGAGCAATTACTACCGGTGGAGTGCTATTTTGCTAATAGTTTTACCAATACGGCACTGGCACCGGCAAACTTCCCCCGCCGTAATATCTGCGAAATATCGCGCCTTGCGGTGCCCAGAGATATTCGTCACAGCCAGATTATTGAAGCAACAGACGACTATTCCGCGTTAACCAGCTTACAGGGCCAATGCCGCAAACTGGTATCCGTCGCTCTGTATTTGCTGGCAACCCTGATGTGTGTCCGGGACGATCGTTACCACGCCTACGTGATGATTGAACCCTCGCTGGCCAGAATACTTAAAAGAGTAGGTATTCATTTTGTGCAGATTGCCGAAGCGATAGACTTTAACGGCAAGCGTGCGCCTTACTATCTGGATATGCGCACCACCAGAGCAACGCTGAAATCAGACTACCTTAAGTTACGTAATGCCCTTGATGAGCAGCTGTTTGAGCAAAGCAGTGAGTATTTTCACGCTACCCGGCCGCAGTTGGCATATCGTTGACATCTGCTAAAATACCGGCTTAATTCTGCGCACGGGTACCAGACAGTAGTATGGATTCTTTAACACAACTTGCATTAGGCGCTGCTGTTGCTGCCACGGTAATGGGTAAAACGCCGGGCTCACGGCTAAAAACCGTGCTTACCGGTGCGGTGCTGGGTACTTTGCCTGATTTAGATGTGGTAATTGATTATGGCGATGCCGTTAGCAATATGGTGTTGCACCGCACGGAAAGCCATGCGGTTTTATACCAGACATTAGTATCACCACTGCTGGCATGGATGGCGGCAATGGTATGCCAGCAACGACAACATTACTGGCGCTGGCTACTGGCAACCTGGCTTATTCTGCTAACCCACACTGCCATAGATGCCATGACGGTATACGGCACCCAATTTGGTTTACCTTTTACCAATACCCCTTTTGCTGTCGGCAGCATCTTTATTATTGATCCCCTGTATACCCTGCCATTGTTGCTGGGGCTGGGCTATTACCTGCTAAGTAAACCGCGTGGCTTGATAGTAAATGCCGGGGGGCTGGTAGTTTCCAGTGCTTATATGCTGTGGTCAGTGCTGGCACAGCAGCATGTCAGTAATGTTGCGCAAAACAGCCTGCATCAACAGCAACTGGATTACCAGCAAATGCTGGTGACACCAGCGCCGCTGACAACAGTGCTGTGGCGTATTGTGGTTATAACAGAGCAGGGATACGCAGAGGGATTTTATTCATTGTTCGATAGCACTACCGAGATTAGCTTTACGCATATTATGCGGGACCACTCGCTTAAGCAGCAATATGCCAGGCTTAAACCGGTGCAGCAATTACACTGGTTCAGCCGTGGCTTTTATACTGTGCAGCAACAAGGTGATACGCTGCTGCTAACCGATTTACGTATGGGGCAGGAAGGCAGCTATGCTTTTGAATTTGTGGTAGACCCGGAAAATAACCTGCCCGTACAACAGTTGCCGATGCGCCGTGATATGGCAACGGCGTTGCCGTGGTTATGGCAACGCATGTGGGGGCAGCAACTGCCCTCGCCTTACTTAGCTGTTAGCCAATAACCTGATAACCAGACCAATCGGGCCGCATAGGCTGGCTTTGCCCGCTACTGTGCAGGTGAATATATAACCCCTGTAGTTGTTCCAGAGCAAAGCAGTCGTCCAGTTGCAGCAAATCATCTTTGTGCTGGCTGTCGGCATCGGTTAACAGTTGTTGTTTTGCTTTCGCCTTAGCTTCTGCAGCTGAAGCTGCAACGCAAAGCATAAAGTCATGCTGTTCAGCGATTTTATCCGGGTAATAACCACCAAAGTTAACAAAGTACAGTTTATTGCTGCTGTGTTGCGGCTCGTTGTGCAGGCTGACACTGTAACCGTCGATATGGTTAATCTGCATGTAGCTATCAATATGCAGGCCCTTTACGGTGCCAAACCACTGCTGGCATAACAGGTTGTAGGTGTCTTCGATCCGCTTTGCGGCTACAAAGCGTACATCATGTAGTTCAATATTGGCACCCGGCGCTGTGCCGCCTATATACACCAAAAACAGCTGCATTGTGTTCTCCGGTTGTAATAAAAAAACGCAGTATAATGGCGCGCCGAAATACTTGCCAGTACAGAGGAAGTGTCAGATTAATAAGGCTTAAATATGCCACGTCAGCCAGACAGAATGGTGCAGTTACGGCCCGAACTTTTGGCGCGGTATAACGCCTGATCGGCTTTGTCGATCACTAAATCGGCATGCCCCAGTGTGGCAGCACTGATGCCTGCGCTGAAACTACAGAAAAACCGCTGATCAGCTGCGGTAAAAGGTAAAGCGGCAAACAACTCCCGCACCTGCTCTACTACGGTAAAAGCCCGCTCAACACTGCAATCAGGCAGCACCAGTAAAAATTCTTCACCGCCATAACGCCCAACCAGATCGGTTTTACGTAATTGCTGTTTTAACAGGTTAGCTAAATTGGCTATAACCTGATCACCAATTAAATGGCCGTAGTTATCGTTAACCTTTTTAAAGTGATCGATATCCAGCATTACCACGCTGACAGGCTGGCTGCTGCGCACTGCCCGTAACATTTCCAGAGCCAACCGCTCTTTAATATGGGCATGCTGCAACAGGCCGGTAAGGCTGTCGCGCGTCATAATATCAGCCAGTTGTCTGGCCCGTTGTGCACGGGCAAATACCGCCACCAGCAAGGCTGTATCGGTAATAGGTTTGGTAATAAAATCATCGCCCGCTTTAATCAGTGCAGCCAATTGCTGCTCGCCGTCGGTTTCAGACGATAAATAAATAATCGGCACGCCCAGCCAGGCTTGCTGCAACCGCACCAACTGTGCCAATTCGGGGCCAGAGCATAACGGCATATTGACGTCCAACAAAATAACATCCGGATGAAACTGCTTCAGAGATTCAAAAATCAGCGCTGGCTCTGACAACACCTCTACCAGTAAGCCACCCTGGCGTAATACCAACGCATAGTGTTCTGCCAGCAGTTGGTCGTCATCTACCAGCATAACCCTGAATGGTTCACGCTCATTGCGCGATAGCTGTTGCCGCAAACGGGCTTCCAGTTCAGTGATATTCAATGGTTTTACAAAATAGCCGATAGCACCCGCCCGTATAGCGTTTAAATAGCTGCCAAAGTCATTCTGGTGGCTTAGCAGCAGTGCAGGAATGGCTGAGCTTTGCTTTGCCTGTAACCCGGCTATGCGTTGCATACATTGCCCGGGGTTCTGGTGCATATCCAGATCAATAATTAATACTTCAGGAGGGGTATTGGCAATCGCCTGCGCTAAGGTGTCTAAACTGCTGAAGTGGCGGTAACTATAGCCAAAAATATCCAGCATAGTGCTGATTTGCTCTGTTAAAGCAGGCTCATCAGATAACAGATAAACACCGCCCCGCTGTACGGCTGCCACCTCTGCCGTTGCCGGTACTGCAGGGTAGCCGGCTATTGCCGTTGGTAACTTAAGCTGTTGTATATCATCAATCAGGCGCTTTTGTTCTGCCGCGGTAACGGCTGCGCCGGGCACCAGCCAGGGCTTTAGCTGTTGCTCAAACTGCCGCGCCTGCTCGCCAAGCTCAGGTAAACCAAAAGTGCCGGCAGAGCCTGCAAGACTATGCAGTTTGACAGACAAATCCTGAACCTGAGCACGCCAGGCCACATCAGACAGCTGATACAGCAACATTGCCTCTTGCTGTAACAATGGCAACTCTTGCACCAGCCGCATCACATAGGTATGGCGCAACTGTGCCAACTGCTGCTCTAAATCTGTTTTTGACTCTGTCATGCTACGCTGCTTATAAGTTTAATGCCGATGTATCCACTATCCGGCTTCCGGCACTACACAGGCCGTTATATCATCAAGTTAATGAAAAATCTGCTGTAAATTTAGCGCATAACGGTTAAAGATGCTATACATTGGTGCTAAGGCCTAACAGGTTGACACACCGTCCGCAGCCAATACGGAGAGCTCTGTGTAGTAATGCAAATTGAACTGCAGTATATTCTGGCCCAAATCAGCCGTAATCCAAATATCGACAAGGGCGATTTACCCGCAACTAACAGCTTGATTTTAGAGGCTATTACACAAGGCCTGGCTGTTGACCGCGCCAGCATCTGGTTATTATCAGATGATAATCAATTAATGCACTGTGCCTACCAGCTAGATGGTAAGCAGCACAGCACCCCTGATCTGACACTAAGCCGGCAAGACTTCCCCAACTATTTTAGTGCTTTAGACGATGAGCGTAATATTGTTGCAGCCGATGCACATCAGCACCCGCAAACGGCTGAGTTTTCCGATATCTATCTGTCAGTTTCGGGCATTTGCTCTATGCTGGATACTCCTATCCGTCATCATGGTGTTATGGTGGGGATTATTTGTATTGAGCATCGCCAGATTAAACAATGGCAAACAGACGAAATCATCTTTGCCGGCTTTTTGGCCGATATCTATGGCCGGGCGTTAAGTGCATCAGAGCGCGTGCGTTATCAGTGTGAATTAGAACAGCTAAACAGCGGTTTAGAGCAAATTATCAACCAGCGTACACAAGAATTAACCCAGTCGCTTGAACAACTACAGCAAACCCAGCACCGGTTAATTGAAGTGGAAAAAATGGCCAGCCTTGGCCGTTTAGTAGCGGGCATTGCTCACGAAATAAACACCCCGCTGGGTGTTGCCGTTACCGCGATAAGCCATGCTGAAGCAACGTTGTTGGAGTTGGAGCAACTGTTTCAGGCAGGCCAGCTTAGCCGGCAAAAGTTTAGCCACAGCGGTGCCGCAATTAAGCACAGTATTGCTATGGTAAATACCAACCTGCAGCGCACTGTTGATCTGGTAAACAGCTTTAAACAAACTGCTGCAGCCAGCCCGGATCAGCAAGCAGAATGGTTGGTATTAAGCCAGTTTATTCCCAAAGTATTGTGCAGTGTCGATTCACTGCTAAAACAGCATCAGGTTAGTGTCCAACTCGAGGTTCCTGCAACACTACAAGTTCACAGTTTTGCCAGCCCGCTGGCAACCATCCTGACCAGGCTGATAGAGAATGCCTGCCAGCATGCCTTTGATAATCAGCCCTCGCCGCAGATTATGATCCGTGCCAGCCAGCATACCTATAGCTGGCAGTTGGATGTAGCTGATAATGGCCGTGGTATGAACGCAAATGAACTGGCCCGTGCCTTTGAACCCTTTTTTACCACACGCCGCCATACTGGCGCCAAAGGCCTGGGTATGACATTGGTGTTTAATCTGGTTACCCATCTGTTACAAGGCGATGTTAGCCTGCACAATACCGATACAGGCTGTGTGGTAACCCTGCGCTGCCCGCTTACGCTAAGTACCACAACCTGAGCCCATCAACTGAGTATTAAAACACGGGCGCTAACACCTGAATGCTATAACCTGATAGTCAGACCGTCGGCCAATGCTTTGCGGTAAGCCAAAACGCCCGGTATCGTTGCCAATACGGCAGACAATAACAAAATAGCCCCAGCCCAGTATAAGGTAGTTAGTTTGACAATATGCAGGCTGATAAATAAACCAAAATCGGCGGCCAGTTTATCCTGCAACAGGTACAAACTGATAAACAATAAGGCTGCGGCAGATAACATTGATAGTAGTGTTACCAGTAATACCTCAAGCTGAATAAGCACAAACAAATACCACGGATGCGCCCCGGCTGCGCGCAAAATAGCCATTTCGCGTTGCCGCTCTTTCATTGATGCCAGCAAAGTAGTGATCATCCCTACCAGCGCTGCCAGCAGCACCAGCAAACTTATCAGTAATAACAGGTTCTCTACCATACCCAACATTTGCCACAGTTCAGCTAATGCTACCCCCGGCAATATGGCAGTTAATGGCTCATTCTTAAACTCATTAATTTGCCGCTGCAGGGTAAAGGTGGCCATACGCGACTTTAGCCCCACCATAAAAGCAGTAATAGATTTAGGCGTTAAGTCATGCTGCAGTGTCTGTTCACTGCTTAGCTGTCTGCCGGGCATGGGTGCACCCTGCTGCCAGTCCAGGTGAATGGCTTCTATCGCTTCAAGGCTAACATGTACAGTTTGATCTACCGGCGTACCGGTGCGTGCCAGAATACCCACCACGGTAAAGGGTTTGTCTTTGTGCTGGCTGAAACTTACCGCCCCAACCCCATGCGACAGTTCAATTTGCTCGCCCAGCTTATAACCCAGCTTTTGCGCGACTTCAGCACCCAGTACAGTATCAAACACCTGAGCAAAAGGCTCCCCCTGCGCCAATACCAGTGGCTGGCTGTTGGCGTAGCGGTAATGGCTGAAATAATCGGTATTAGTACCCATTACCCGGTACCCACGGTGCGAATCACCCAGTGATATCGGAATTGCCCAGTCTATTTGCGGGTGTTTAATAATACGCTGATAACTGGGCCAGCTAATATTTGCTGTAGCATTACCAATACGAAATACCGAATATAACAATAAGTTAAGCTGACCTGAGCGGGCACCAACAATCAGATCGGTACCCGAAACTGTGCTGGTGAAACTACTTTTTGCCTCAGTACGCAAGTGATCAATACCCAGCAGCAAAGCAATACTTATGGTTAATGATAACCAGGTCATCAGCACGGTACCGCGCCGGTTCCATAAACTTAACCCGGCTAATTTCATCAGCATGGCTGTACTCCTGTGGCTAACTGCTGCATATCCAGCTGATAATGAAAATACTGCGTCAGGCTCTGATCATGGCTAACAAAAATCACTGTGCAGCCATTGGCGTCGGCTTCAGCCAGCATGACCCGCATAAAGGCATCACGGTTATCGCTATCCAGCGCTGACGTGGGCTCATCGGCAATCAGTAAGGTAGGTTTTGGCAGCAGTGCACGGGCAATAGCAACACGTTGTTGCTGGCCTACACTAAGATTGGTGGCCGGTTTATGCCATAAGTCCTGCTGTAAGCCTAAACGTTGCAGCAAGGTTTTTGCCCGGTCTACCGAGTTGGCTTTATTCTGGCCGGCAAAATGGCTGCTAAGCAAAGCGTTATCCAGCACCGACAAATAAGGGATCAGATTAAGCTGCTGAAAGACCACACCAATATGCTTTGCCCGCAGGCTGTCTCGCGTACTGCTGGACAATTTATGCAGCGGCTGCCCATTAACATACAGCTCACCGCTTACCGGGCGGGTAATACCACAAAGTAAATTTAATAAGGTTGTTTTGCCGCTGCCCGAAGCGCCACGCACAAATAAATGCTGGCCGCAGTGTAAGGTCAGCTCTGGTAAGCTTAATTGCCAGCCACCACTTTGGTAATAAAACTGCAGCTGTTTGAGATCAATAGCGGGAATTTTCGGCTTGTCGGTCACAGGTGTCCTCTGTGTCATGTTATGATGTTGGCGTTTTTGCCATTATGCCAACTTAAGGGGGCGAGCTCCAATGCTACGGACGTTATCTGTTGCGTTATACCTGACACTGGTCGCATGTTTTACTGCCGGGCTCAGTGCAAGTGAAGTCAAAACCATTGAATGGACTGACTTAATGCCGGAAGAAGATTTAAAGCTGTTACTGGAAATGCCTGAAGTGCAGCATGATTACAGCCAGCCGTCACCGTTTGACGATGATTATCAGGGTGATGACCCAACCGCACAGCAATGGCAGCAAATTCTTAAATCAGCCAAGGTACGCCCGGAGTTTAATAATACCAAAGTGCGGATACCCGGTTTTATTGTGCCACTGGAGTTTGACAGTGCACAAAACGTGACCAGCTTTTTTCTGGTACCTTATTTTGGCGCCTGTATTCATGTGCCACCACCGCCACCAAACCAGATTATCTATGTCACAGGGGCAAAAAACTTAAAAGCCGATATGATTTATTCACCCTTTTGGATCAGCGGCACATTAACTACTGAAACCATGACCCACGATCTGGGACAGGCAGCTTACAGCCTGAAGGTAGATAAAGTAGAAGAGTATACCTATTAAAGAAACGGCAGCTCAGGCTGCCGTTATCATTTTATGCTTACTGAAAACGTACTGTACTACTGCTGAGCGCCGCTTGTGACGCTCCCTGCTGGCCATTAATAATCCATTGAATATCCATATGCTGTAGTGCCGGTAGCAGTTCGAAAATACGCAGATTCAACTCATTTAACCGTGCCGGGCGCTGGCATAACAGCTGGTAACTGGCATAAAAATCAGCATGGCCTTCATTTGCCTGCAGCTCGGTTAAATCGGTACTGGCCTCAGCCATGGCCAGCTCGCAGTTGGCATCATTGTTAAAACTAAACCATTCGCCCTGATTAAACACCTCAATAGCGGCAGCGACCTCCTGCTTTTGCTCAGCTGTGCTGGGTTTATGCTCAAAGCCCACTACGCTTTGCGCTGCTGATTGAAATGCCAGTTGCATTTCGTTGCCTTCAAGCACCAGTGTTAATACCGCATGGCCATGCACATGAGCCCCAAGTGATACCAGTTCGTCATCATGCTCATCTACCGCATGCTGATGGTCGTGTTTATGTTCAGTTGTACTTTGTTCATGCGCAGCCACTGTTGTTGTATTTAATGCCATTAAGCTGCAAACAAGCAGGCTGGCAACTAAAGAGAGCTTCATAGCATCATTCCTGTTTTAATTTAAGTTATGTGACAATATAACATAAAGCACTTTCTGTACACCAGCCGCTGATCTTGCCCACTCTATACAACGTAAAGCGCTATTGTTGTTGAAATATAACCCGGTTATGGCCAGACTTATTGTAACTTCAGGTGATCAGCTAAGCTTCTACTGGTAGTACGTTTGATTGCCGGTTAGTGCCTATCCTGCTGCAGTGTCTGAGGAGGCTGTTGCTCCAGCCATTGTACTGTCTGCCAGATAGCCTGCATGGCCTTATCAAGAAATGCCGGATCGATACGCTGCCAGGTATCTTGTACCGTATGGTAGTACGCATGCTCCTGACCACCGAAAAACAAATAGGGAATACCAGCGCGGTGAAAAGGCCCGTGATCACTTGCTTCCGGCCAGTTATAACGGGGGTTGTCACGTGCCATCCGGCCTGGGCCACGATGATGTAAAAACTGCAGATGGCTAAAATTGGCCTCTAATTGCGATACCAACGCCGGATAACGTCTGGCGCCTGTCAGATAGAGCTTACCACGCCGGTCTGGCTGGCTAATCATATCCAGATTCAGATTCATTACTATGCCATTAAGTGGTACAGGCGCAGCAGCGATAAAAGCTTTGCTACCATACAAGCCTGTTTCTTCAGCATCAGTGGCGAGAAAAATATAAGAGTACGCCGGGCAAGAATGGTTTAGCCTGGCAGCCAGTTCCAGCATAGCGGCAACCCCGGAAGCATTATCATCAGCACCATGGAAAATTTTTCTGCCCTGTATGCCAAGGTGATCATAATGCGCTGTAACAACAATATAGTGATTGGGATAAGTACACCCCCGGCGTAAGCCCAGCATATTAATACCGGTTTTTTCAGGCCAGGACGAATAGACGAAAGGCTGCTGATAGCTATTGTTAAAACTGTCTAACCGCAACAGGGCATAGCGATTAAAAATCAGTTCACGGGCAAGGGCTATACCTGCAGTGCCGGTTTTACGCCCCTGCATATCTGCAGCGCTTAGTTGCTGAATATCGGTCAGCAGATCTGCTCTGGCACAAAATGCGATTAGCAGTAACGCAGTAACAAACCGCTTGGGCATAATCAGTGCGCAGACTGCCGTAGTTTTAGCGCTTCAAGTTTTGCGTGATAACGTTGTTGTGTATTGTTATCTGCAACCAGCTCTGCCGCTTTGCTAAGCACCTGTTGTGCTCTGCCAGGCTCATTATTACGGTAATACGCTAATGCCAGCTCCAGTTGTAACTGATGCATGTAAGGCGCTTGCTCTGCTGCTTTATAGAGATAAGTTACCGCTTCCTGATACTGACTTTTTTGTTGTGCGGTTTTCCCCAGCATATACCACAGATATGGGTCATACTCGTCAAGTGATAACAAAGAAAGCAGCATTTCCTGTGCAATGTCCGCTTCTCCCTGGCTTCGTTTTAGCACAGCATAATTACTAAGCAGGGTTGCTTTACTTGGCGAGACATCAAGGCCATATTGATAAAACTGCTCAGCCAGTTGCATTTCATCCATACGCCGGTGAACCACCGCAGCCAGATTAATAATAGCGCTATAATCAGGAGCATATTGCAGTGCGTTTTTTAGCAACGCCAATGCCTGATCGTACTGCTCAGCTAGCAAAGCATCAGCTGCCAGATTACGATAAAACATAGCAATAAAGGTTTGCTGCGTAATTCTGGGGCCGGCGATATCTGCTGATGACGGCATATAATCCACTACTATTGAAGGCTTAATAAAATGCCATTTATCTTTTTCTGCTGTAAAATCAGGGTCATATAGAAAAGTTCTGACATGATCTGAAGACACCATCAAATCTCTTTCAAAACTCAGCACAGGTGCAGAGATAATGCTCTGAAACTCTATTTCCACACCCGCCAAATCGGCCAGAGCCTTGGTCAGCACAGCCAGAGATATACAGTTTCCACTTTTAAGTGCATAAGCCTCTGTTGCAGTGTAGTTTTTACCCTGATAGTCAAAACCAGATAAATGTTGCGCCAAAAACTGATATACCCGCCGGTGAGCTGCGACATCCTGATGAGCAGGCGCATTAAAATACGCCAGAAATTCTGCCTGCTGCGATGCTGACAGCTGAAAAATATCATCGACCGTGGGCGTCGTAGCATTCGCGCTTTCTAACAACGCTGAATAAGGTAAAACTGCAATATTAGTATTAACTTGCGCCGGGGTAGTGCTGCAAGCACCAAGGTAAAGGCAGCTAAAACCCAGCCCCAAAAGATACAATGACTTATAAACAGGCATAATACATCCAGGTTAAATACTTATTAACCTTGTTATATCGCATCCTCGTCTTCTTCGCCAGTGCGGATACGTACTACACGTTCAACATCAAACACAAAAATTTTACCATCTCCGATACGGCCGGTTTGTGCAGTTTTCATAATAGCTTCAACGCAGCGCTCTACCTGATCGTCGGTAACCACTATATCCAGTTTTACTTTAGGCAAAAAATCGACCATGTACTCTGCGCCGCGATACAACTCGGTATGGCCTTTTTGCCGGCCAAAACCTTTAACTTCAGTAACTGTCATACCGGTAATACTGATATCTGCCAGCGCTTCACGCACGTCATCCAGCTTAAAAGGTTTAATAATGGCTTCAATTTTTTTCATCGTAATTTCCGTCAGTTAAGCGCCAGTGATAGTGGCAGTATAATACAAGGGCGAATGCTGTTCAGCAGTTAATCAATAAGAATCACTTGATCTGCTAAGGGTAAAACACGATAAGATAGACAGGTATTTTCAGCAGAGGCCTAAACAGTATGAATGCAGCACAAATTATTGCCGAAATGCGGGTGTTACCGCAGATAGACGCGGAGTTTGAAATCCGCCGCCGGGTCGATTTTATTAAGCAACGTCTTAGCACTTCTGGCATGAAAACTTTAGTGCTGGGTATAAGCGGTGGTATCGACTCTACCACCTGTGGCCGTTTAGCCCAATTGGCTGTAGATGAACTGAACAAAACCGGTAAGGGTTATCAATTTATTGCTGTGCGCCTGCCATATGCTACGCAAAAAGATGAAGCCGAAGCACAGATGGCAGTTGATTTTATTCAGCCAGGCAAAGCGTTATCCGTAAACGTGCAACCCGGCGCTGATGCCATTCATCAGGCTACTTTCAGTGCCCTGGCGGCTGATGGTCTGGCTACTGCCAGTGAGGCTCAGGCCGATTTTGCCAGAGGTAATGTAAAAGCTCGTACCCGTATGGTTATCCAATATCATATCGCCGCCCTGTTGGGAGGCTTAGTGCTGGGCACTGATCATTCAGCTGAGAATATTACCGGCTTTTATACCAAATGGGGCGACGGTGCCTGCGACTTGGCGCCGTTGTTTGGTTTAAGCAAACGCCAGGTACGTTTATTGGGTAAGACATTGGGAGCACCAGATGTGCTGGTGCGCAAAACACCCACTGCCGATTTGGAATGTCTGGCCCCGCAAAAAGCAGATGAAGCAGCGCTTGGCTTAACTTACGAGCAAATAGATGATTTCCTGGAAGGTAAAACTGTAGCTACTGATGTAAGTGAAAAGCTGATTGGTATTTATCTGAAAACACAGCATAAGCGTCAGCCGATACCCACCATCTACGACTAGAAGCAATTATTTTACATTAAAGCAATAAATGCTACGCTTTTTGCAGGACAACAGTTGCAAGGAGCGTTCTATGCCACACACAATATACAGAGGCTTTAGCTTACCAGAGCTGATGATTACGCTGGCCATTCTGATCATTTTCGCCACCGTCGCGGTACCGGCCATGGCTGAATTTATTGATCGCCAGCGTGCTACTGCTTATGTGCGCCAGTTTAGCCAACATCTGGCTTTTGCCCGGATTGCAGCTACCAGCAGTAACCTGCCGGTACAACTATGTCCTGCTGTCGGGGGAAAATGCGAAGCAAACTGGCAAACTGCACCGGTACAGTTATCTCTGCTTTACCCTGATACCAACGAGCGCACCTTATTGCGCGAAATACCGGCAATTTATCCGCGACATAAACTGATCTATAACCGCGAAGCCATAACATTCCGCCGGGATGGGAGTTTAAATGGTTTTGAAAACGGTACTTTTTACTATTGCCCGCAACAAAGTTATCAGTGGCATTACCGGCTTACTGTAAATCAGGCTGGTCGTAACCGCTTAACTGAAGTTGCAGCTCCTTGCCCGGCCTGACCAGGGCGTGTTGACGTTTGCTGGTTGTTTTTGCAGCTGGGTGGCTGGTATTTATACAAGGCAGAGCTTGTGATGTGTAGTTATTCTACATGAACAAGCGATAACGCAGTAGAAATGCCAGCCACACGCTGCCCGAAGGGTTCGCTTGGCGGCGCTTTGCTCTTTGTCACTCGTCGTTTATTTAGAATAACTAAACTGCACTCCTCGTTTCGCGATCAAAACACCGCCAAGCGAACAAAATATAACCAGCAAACGTCAACACGCCCTAGTTCCAGCAAGACTGTGTTTGTGGCTCCTGGCCGTTACGCTGCCCAAGGTTATTCAACGTAAACAGCGGGCATTCGCTGTCAGCCTGCTGCGGCCCCTGCACCTGTGCTGTCAGCTCAAATTCCTGCTGCGCTGCAAAGAGGTTAATTTTAAACTGATAACGCTCTGATACTTTAGCTCCCAGCATTACTAAATCTGCCGAATACACTCCATAGTCGGCAAAATGCTGCTCTTGGGCATTTGCCAGTTGCAGCAGCTGCGATATTGCGTCTGCGCGATAACTGCGTAACACGTACTGCTGGTAAGACGGGTAACATATCGCCGCCAGAATACCCACTATAACCACTGCTATTAGTAACTCGATTAAACTAAAACCTGATTTACCAGTTTGCATTTAGTGCCCACCCTGCTCTGCCTGAAAAGTTGCCAGCGTACTGAGCCGGGGAAACTGATCAGCAGTCAATGCTGTAACACAGTTGGCACAATCAGGCGTAATCGCCAGTAAGTCAGCATGTACTCTGTGCTGTTGTTGGCCATGTTGCAAACTTAACTCAAGCTCGCCGTGCAGGTTTTTCTGTAATACCAGTTGGCCGTGGTCTAACGCTGTTATCTGCCAGTGCCTTCTGGCATACACAGCCCCGGCATGATGCAAATGTAATGCATGGATTTGTAGTTCGGTATGCTCTGCCAGGCTGCAATCCGGCTGTACAGCCGCTACCTCAGCCGAACTCAGGTACACTACCCCGGCATAAACCTGCGGCACTGCGGTAATACGTTTATTCATCTGAACATACCAGCCTGCACCCAGCTGTATCTGCTGCCACAGTTGCTCGGCAATACCTGCGGCTGTCTCAGCATGGCTCAGATAAGTTCTGTCTGTCAGATCACCCAGTTGTACCATAGCTCGCTGCTGCAAATGCCTGACTACCAGTAAGGTGTCGCCTCCCTCTGCCATGCTGGCAATAATCAGCAACATCGTCTGGCGCTGTAACTGGCCGCTACCAACAGGTGCTAAAGTATGCACAAGTTGTAACGGCTGGCGAAACTCTGCCGCCATAGTGCTAAAATCAGCCACCAGTTCAGGCCTGGCAAAACCACGGCTGCTAAGTGGGATAAACCATAAATGGCCGCTGGTATCAATGGCATAAACTGCGTCGGCTATACCATCATAATTTTGGTCCAGTACTACCGGCTGCGCTTTAATACTGCTGATGTGGCCGGTTTCAGTTGGCCAGTTTGTCAGTTGATCCAGCAGCACTGAACTGTCAGCGCTGTGTATCTTAAGTACACCTTCAGCATCAGGTATATCCAGCTGAACATTATTGCTCAGGCTAACTTTTCTTGCTGGGCCATCATCTGACAATGACGGTAACGTTGCGGTAACAGCAATCGGGTTGTTCAAATCACAGCTGTAGCCGCTGCTACTTGCCGCAGACAACATAATAAAGGTAAGCCAGTGCTTTAGCATTTTAGTCTGGCTCCTGTATCAGCATTGTTTTCAGTACCAGGCTGCTGTAACCGGCATAAAAAAGCTTACTGTCTGAATAAGCAGCAGTATCAACCTGTACGACTTCACATTGTATTGCCCCGCCAGACCAGGCCGCATAGCTAGCCGGACAAGTTGTCATGGTGCGCCTGCTGGCTATAGCTACTTCGCTCAGTGTATTTAACGCTGCACTATGCTGTGCCAAAGCCTCTTGTGTAGTTTGTAACTGCTGCTGTCCGGCATAAGCTGCTTTGTGGCTCAGCTGGGTAACCAGCAGCATGGCTGAGATTAGCAAGCTCATCACCAGTAAAAACACCATCGCCATAATAAGCACCATACCTCGGTGTGCTGTCATGATCCCTCCTGCAATGCCGCATTCTGGAAAAAGATACTGCTGCTAACCAATAATCTGCGGTAATGATCGCCTGGCGCAATAAACTCCGAAGCGCCCATGTCATAGTGCTGATTATTGATATAACCGGGATCAGGCTGGCGGGCACGCAGCAGTACATAATAGCGGATACTGATAATACGGCTGTTTTTCTGCCACCAGAAATCTGACGCCATCTGCTGGGTTGGTAAAAAATAATTCAGCTGACCATTAAGGCTGGTGTCGACACCGAATTCAAAATGCATGCGCTCTACACCATCAAGTACTGAATCAGTACTGATCGTGGCGGTGCCCGCCTGATTTCTGGCCAGGCGCTTGCGCATCAGCACAGGTATGTTATTGCCGTCTACACGTTGCGACTGCAGATAAAACACCAGATGTTGATAAGGAAAATAATCATAAGCGGCGCTAAGCGCCGGGCTACTGCTGTCAACAAAACGGCTGTGTTGCCAGTCTGTCTCCAGATAGAACCGGTTTTGTCGCATTTCTGCTGGTATGGTCAGTTGGCCAACCAGCCGCTTTACCTGCAACAGCTCACTATCCGCTATGGTTTGGGTAATACAATTCAGCTGAGTCCCGGCGCCAGCGAGACTGGCATATACCGTGACAAAGTTGCGCCCGGCCTGAGGAAAGCTGCCGCTATCCAGCGTATCGTCAACACAGTCCGGCGCCGGAGAAGCTGGCATAGGTAACGTAGCCGCCAGCATAGGATCAGCCCTCCCACCCCAAAAACCGGTATTGGTAAGCTCATTCTGAAACAGGCTCATTACCAGTTGTGCATTTTGCTGTAATTCTGCTAATTGCTGTGCCTGCCTGGCTGAGCGGCTTAAACTGCTAAATGCGATTAACACCATGCTGAGTAAAAACAGTGCCAGCGACATCGCAATAAGCAATTCTGTTAAAGTAAAACCTGCAGTCCGGCGCACGGTTACCTCCAGCGGCTTTGCACAGTAAAGCCACTTCTGCCATTGCCGACGGTGCAAGGCTGACCAGTTGTCTCAGCAGAATATGCCCGTTGCTGCCAGCTAATATCCAGCCTTACAGCGGCCCCCAGTGACTGCAGACAAAATTCAGGTTCATAAAAGCGGCTAACATGTTGTGACTGGAACGGAGAAAACAAGTGATATAGCTGGGCATCTGCCAGTTGTTCTGCAGAGCATGTTGCTGCAGGGCTGCATACAGCAACTGCAGGTAACTCTGTATATTGGGTAACTCGCTGGCCAACAGTAGTACGCAAACTCTGGTTAGCTCTTAACTCATTGAGTAAAGCATAACTCAGCGCCACAGCCTGGGTACGCTGAGTGGCATCCTGCACCTGACGCAATGCTACTGTTTGCGCGGCAAGTATGCCTAACAGGCCAACCTTTAAAACCAGCAGTGTAATTAATACTTCAACCAGACTGAATCCATGTTGTAACCGCATATCCATATGCCTAAGGCCAATAAACTTAACCTTAAAGTTACAACATTATTTCAAAAGATCAAATTTAATTCTAAATCACCAGCATTGCCTTACATCTGCTATATCAAAACCACTCTTGGCACCTTTACGGCCAGCTTGATTGAGTATCAGTACACCACATTCATCTGTAGCCTGGCTGCCTATTGGTGTTGCATTCAACGTATATGTTCTGACAGCCTGATCTGACACAGAAAAAGTATACCGCGTGTCAATATCGTTTATGCACTGCAAAACCGGTATATCAATGCCCTCATAGCTGAAAGACGCCGTGTAGCTGCGTTCCATAAACTGAGAGAGTTCTGTCAGGCAAGCTGCAGCCGCAGCTCTGCCTGAACGCTGCACATAGCCCATATAGGAAGGGTAAGCAATGGCAGCAAGAATACCAACAATAGCAACAACAACCATTAACTCAATCAGGGTGACACCTTTTTGCTTGCGTCTTATCTTCATATATTTGCTCACTGGTTTGTCAGCTCACGCCAGGAAACCCTGCCCTGTAAAAAGCCGGGAGCAACATTAACATCCGCAATCCGGGTATCAGCCAAACCTGTTATCAGGCTGGCGGTGCCATCGTTGTTATCAAACACAACAGGCTCGCTGGGCATGCCATCAAACCGTATACCTGACACAGGTGTATTAACACCGCCCACACTCAACCCATCATCGCCGTCAATATTGCCATCTCCGTTACGATCAAAATACATATAATTAAGCCTGCTGCCGGTGTAAGGGTTTACCGCCATAACCCAGCCACTGCCCTGTGGGTTACAATCATTATCACCAGGTGCTATTGTATTTATAATCAAGCTGTTACCTACAACTTGCGGCCTGTTTACAATACGTTCCCGTGCGTCACTCAGGTCAATGTACCAGCCCCGTTTTCCGGCCATATCATATGGCTCGCCGGGCTCTACGGCACGTGCGTTATCCTGCTGGGCAATAATGTCGCGCGGCTTCAAGTCAGAGCGGTTATTGATCTTTACACCATCACGGATACCGTACCAGGTGTTTGCATCACTACGTAATGGATCTTCTGCAGAGAGCATTTTACCGGTACCAAAAAATATCCATAAATAGCCTGTTGTAGGCTCTGAAGATAACGATACCCCACCGGTAACCGGCTGTGGGTTGCCGTTATGATCTACGGCTTTAAACAAGGGGGCGCCGTTATATGCCACATTCCACATAGCCGGGTTATCTGAAGATAAATCGAATTTCCATATATTGCCGAGAATATCGCCGGCAAAAAACCAGTCCGTATTCCCATCACCGTTTTGGTCCCAACCTTCAACCTGCCCCAGACCATTGGGCACACCGCTGTTTGCTTCAAGCTGTTTAAGCACATTACCGTTTTCAAGATCAATAACCAGCAAACCTGCTTTATTACTGCTGTTGTTATAACCGTAACCAGCTATTGCTGCCCATTTGCCGTTATTAAGCCGGGCAATGACGGGCTTGTTAGTGGTAATACCTAACTCAGCATAACGTTTATCCCATAACACTTTTGTTGCGCCATTACTTTGCAACGCCTGCGGGCTCGACACATCAATGGCAAATAAGCTGTCTCCGCCGCGACCAAGCGAGCCCAGCAAAATTGAGCGCCAGCTACCATTAATGTAAGCATCAAATACTACTGATGAGCCATCAACATAGTACTTATGCTGATAATCTATACTGGCAAAAGCAGCTAAGTCTGCACTTTCAGTCAGCATTTGCCTTGGCACATAAGCCATAATCTCAGTGCCGTTATTGCCATTAAAAGCATGCAGCATACCGTCGTTAGCACCAACATAAACAACAGGTGTCCTGTTGCTATTGGCAGTAAGAAAAGCTCTGTAGCTACTTGCACCATCCCAGTTATAACGCTGATAGTTACGATTTACCGGCACACCAACATACGCCGGTGAAGAATTAGCAATATCGCCCAGCAAAGACACCCTGCGGCGAAACTGCGCATTTGTACCCACCTCTAATTCCTGATTGCCCCGCAGGTAATTCACTAAATTTGTTTTCCCACTTAGCGCATTGCCATCAGCTGTGACATTTTCCGCAGTAAAAGCAGCTGCGGTACCATTTTTTCTACCAAATAAAATATTGCGGGCATTCCATGCCGGGAAATTGGACTCCCACACTGGCGTATTGACATCATCGATATTAAAAGACTTAAGCGAGCCGCTCCATTCACCTGAGTTAAAGCTGCCCTGATAAACAAAATTATCAGCCTGTAATGATGTTGTAGTACCGGCAAGGTTAGATGCAGAAGCCACCCGTTCAATAATGGCATTTAATGTGCGTTCCAGCTGGGTAGCAAAATCATCCGGTTTATCTGCAGTAAAAAATCCGCCCCGGCTATTTACAGAAGCATGTAACAGATCATCAATCTTGGCACTGTTTTTCGCAGCTTCAGTGCCGGTAAAAGGGCTTGCCCAACTGATCCTGGCATTACTATTGATCGCCGCAAAAGCAGTTACCGGATCAACATTACCAATTACGCCCAAACCAATACCAAAGGTCACCATATGCTGCCAAAAGGCCGGATTGATGGTACTGGTGGGCACGCGGTTATCTAAATCTGTACGTAAGTCATTCTTCCAGTACTTCATGGCTACGTCGGCCAAAGTGGTGCTATGCCCGTCCGTAAAAGGTGCCACAGCAGTGTAGCGGTAACTGGCACCGGTATCGCCTGCCGGCCTCAGTATGGTATTGCCTGCTGAACCATCCTGGTTACCCACGTTTGCAGCAGTATCACCATCAGACCAATATCCATCCGTCATTAAAATAGTAAAACTCTGCCGGCACGATATATGGTCTATTGATTGTTCTGTGCCGCTGCCGGGGTTTATACCCCAGGGGCCGCGGCTATCGGTGCGGGAAAAATAACGCCCTGCGGCATCAAGTGCGGTAAGTAGTGGCGTACCTGCCGCCGGTATATCCCTGCTATAAAGATCCGAATAAAAATTGCTTTTGGCCGAGTCTTTAAAATCACGCACGCCCCTGACAATCACTTCGGTGTTAACACCATCTACAGACGAGCTGCTTTTGTTTAATGCACCAAACCCCACCCGCATTTTTTCAGATTGGCCGACAAAAGCGCGGCCAATGCCTGCCCGGCTGGTTAAAATACGCGAGCGATGATAGGTGTACCAGTTGGCAAAATTTTGCATCTCCTGGGTATAACTACAGACACCGGCAGAGCAATCTGTGCGTTTATTACGGCCATGGCCGCTGTAAGATGCAGTAGTACTTCTGATTTCAACTTTTGTATAGTTGCTCCATTGCCAGGCACTGCCGCTGTTAAGATAAAAATAAGTCGCAGGCCAGAAGCTACGGTTATTGGTGTCATAGCTACAACTACCGCTGGAGTTACATTTATACCAGCGGTTGCTGTTGTAACGGCCATTATTGCGGGTTAAATCGCGGGCAAGAGAATTGACGGTATCCGCCGAAGGGCAGGTACCGGTTAGCATAGGGTTGTGCCAGGCACAGGCAGGTGCGGCATTAGGGAAACTGGTACCATCCGCTCTGACCCAGGGCTTATAAGTTACAGCCGGATCGTAATAGCTTTTATTATTCTGCACCGATCGGGTAAAGGCGTTATAAGCGTCGCCGTTTTCTACAGTAGGCACATAGTTGCTGTAATCACTTGAACCATAGACGCCGTTAGCCCGGGGGAAAATATAGCGTTTATCCGAAAACATGATTTCATCCGGCAACAGTTCAAATTGCATTGAGCCTGAGTCATCAATAATAAACATAATATTGGGAGGCACAGCACTGCCCGTTTGCAGCGGTGTGTTAGATATTTCAATAGCAGCATGCGCAGTCGTTGCCCCAAGCAACAAACCTGCAACAAAGGCAAACCTGAACGACGGGTTAAATCTGAACATATTCATGAATGCCTCCTCAGCGACGCCAAATGGTCTGTAAGGTTACTTCGGCCCGCCCCGGTGTTGCGGGCACTCTGGCTGTAATGCGAAAAGTAGGCTCCAGACAGCCGGCAGGAGGGGTTGTTGCCCGGTCACATTCGGGAGGGAAAATCCAGTCGCCCATATATTCAATAATATAATTAGCAGGATTCGCCATACCGTCATTCATCGCAGGAGCCTGCACCCAGGTAACAACCTGGCCAGGCGCCCAGCGATCCGGTAATAATGGATCAGGAATATCATAAACGCCGGCGTTGTTAATCAGCGCAACAGGGCCTCCGGGTAAAGGCGCCGCGGCCAGTAAACGCTCTGCCACCAGCAAAGCGGCTTCTGCCTGCTGCAGTGCTAACTGCCTGTCATACAGGTTACCCGTCATTTGCTCCTGCACTGTAGTGCGCTTCATATTACTGACAGCTAACAGTGTAATAGCCAGCAAAAGTAATAAGCTAACAACCAGAGCAACGCCTTGCTGCTTATATAAGCTACTTTGCATAATCACCCCAGCCTGTTACGTAATGACACCAAAAAGGTGATCGTTCTGACATTGTCAGGCACGTTTTGCCCCTGCAATACCGCATCGTCAAGCGTAACACTAACGTTTACTGCAGTTATGCGCCCCCACTGCCCTGCAGCGGTTACAGCAGCCGCCTGTTGGAACAACCCGGTATCACCATTAAGGTACGCAAACTGCAAATCAGCTACGCCGTATAACACTTCTTCATTAACCTGAGCGTCGCCCACTAACGACGCCCGGTACAAAGACATCACGCCAGCATCATCCCGGCTGGGGGCAATAAACCAGGCAACAGACTCAAAACGCATTAACATAGCGTTATTACTAAATCCCCGCGCCGGGCTGAGCCCACATGCCCAATCATCCTGTCCCATAAAGCCCAGATTTGCATCACAGTTTAAACCTGCTGCGCCATGGGTAACTGACGTTGCGTCGGCTTCATTAACCTGAAAAATACTTGCCAGGCTTTCATCACAAGCAATAGCAACTTCTCCGGCTGCCAACACCGGATTAGTGTTTAAACTGATAACTGAGCCATTGTAATTACTGATAGAGTTGTTAGCGCCAGAGCCAAACATCAGCCTTAAAGCCTGAGTGCCGTTAGCAGGTTGCAGGCCGTTAATTACACCAACAGGTGCCGCAAGCCCCTGAATACCTGAGCCGGTAGTCCAATCTGCCCATGCTGGCCGCACACCGGCTATAGCTATAACATTTGATATCCGCATACTGTTATTACAGCCGGAAAAACCCGCATTGCGGATATCATGCGACATCAACTGAAAACTGAGCCGGGCAATGCTTTGCATATCACTTAATGCCGCATTAGCTCTGCTGGTGGTCTGGTTAGCTATAAATATTCCTATAGCACCGCCCAATACCAACAGGCCAAGTACCATAGCAATCATCAGTTCAACGAGTGAAAACCCCCGGATACGCATATTCATGGCATCACCTGAGTGACAATCGTATTTTCAGTATTTAAGCGCTCGTCGCCCCAGGTAATAGTAACGGTATATCTGTCACCCTCCCAACTGACAACAGGGCAGGCATCTGCACGGGTTGCCTGCTTCACATCCTGAACCCAGGCGGCAGTTCCCAGTACATCACTACCGGTGCAGTCGCTAAAGGCATAGTTGCCCAACCGGGCCGCTTGCGGATTTGCTCTGAATAACTCAGCTAAAGTGTCTGTCAGTATTACCGCCATGGTTTTTTCCAACGAGCTGTTAGTGTGGCGCATACTTGACGTTTGTAGTGCCGCAACACCTAATAAGCCAATACCTAATACCAGTACCGATACCAACACTTCCAACAGTGAAACGCCATGTTGCTTAGTAAAAGTGTGAACGCCATTATGCATATTATTGCCCCTACGCCGGATTTGCCGGTACAGGACAATTCTGCCCTGCATTGATGCTGACAACCCTGGTACGCCCACCGGAGCGCATTTCCAGATCCCGGCTATTCTGAGATATCGGCATATCGGGTAAGCAAATGCGTAACGCCCCATTTAACGGATTATTGCCATTACCGCTTCTAAGCAGCCCCTGCGGGCTGAAACGCACAGAATGCCCGACTCCGTCTATTGCCGCATTGGCTACATTGCTGCTGGATAACACAACAAAGCGAGCTGAATGAATAATTCCGGTTGCTATGACAGTAACATCTGTAGTTCCGCGCACCAGCCAGCCTTGCCAGCCTGTGGCAGGTGGCACAGAGCAACTCTCTCCGTCTGAGCTATGGCAAAACACTATGCTTTCATTTCGCTTTATTGCCTCGGTACGTGCCAGAATAAGCGCTGCCAGCATTTCATTAGCCTGCGCGGTTAAACGGTTGCTGTTGATCAGGTTGGTAAAAGAGGGCACCGCTACGGCAATCACAATAGCCAGCACGGCTACAGTCACCATTAGCTCAACCAGCGTAAAGCCATGCTGCAGCTTTAGCGGCCAAATAGTATTGGGATGTTTTTTTCTTTCAGCAGTTATCATTGCCGTAAAGTCTCTGCGAAATACCAGACACATTTTCATCTGCAAACTTTACGTCAATAATTAAACAACAGGCATGATTTTCACGACAGGCGGTGACATTGCCAGACCAACGGCAAGCTAACAATCAACACAGATTACTGCGGATATTCGCCACTTCGCGCCGGCTGACTTCCAGCTTTTCGTTGCGCCCGGCCAGCACCACCCAATGCTTGCCGTTAGCGTTGATTAAACGCTGAAAATAAGCTTTATTGATCATGGTACTACGGTGGATCCGCAACAGCTGATCAGGATAGAGTTGCTGTAATTGCACCAGACTTTGTTCAATTATGGCTTCTCCTTTGCTAAATACCATCCGCACATATTTATCTTCAGCATTAAAATAAAGCACGTCTTTAAGCTCTACCTGGCGCCTGATCCCTGCCTGTATGTAACTTAACTTTGGCCCTGAGGTTTTGCGCTCCAGATGAGCCCTCGTTTGAGTGCCCAAACGTTGCAGTGCCTGCGCCAGCCGCTCAGGCGATACCGGCTTTAACAGATAGTCTGCCGGACTGGCCTGATATGCATCAAGCGCGTGTTGCGGGTGAGCTGTAACAAAAATAACCGCCGGGGGTGTTGCCAGTGTCAGAACGTCCGTTGCCAAAGACATACCATCTGCCCCCGGCATAGCAATATCCAGCAGCAATAAGTCAGGCTGTAAGGTATGAATAAGCTGCATTGCCTGTGCGGCAGTTCCGGCTTCGCCAACACACTGATACCCGGTCTGCAGTGCCAGTAAACGCTGCAATCTGGCGCGGGCCAGCGGCTCGTCATCAACAATAAGCACTTTCATTGGTTGCTATCCTTCGGCAATACCAGTTTTACCCTGAACCGCCCCTCGCTGGTTGCACTGTGTAATTGCGCAGCGCTGCCATAATGCAATTGCAAGCGCTGGCGAATATTGTCCAGTGCCATGCCATTACCAGCTTTTTTGCCAGCCGGTGGCCCCAGCGGATTAGTAATGACAATACTGACTGATTGGCGGCTTTCTAACAGTGTCAGGTGCAACCTGGCTGGTTCAGCACAATTTTCCACGCCGTGGCGCACTGCGTTTTCCAGCAGCGGCTGAATAGTGAGCGCTGGCAGGCTAAGTTCCGGAATATGCTCAGGTACATCCCACTGCACTGTCATGCGCTGGCCTAAACGCCATTGCTCCAGCGACAAATATTGCTCAGACAAGCTTAATTCTTCAGCAAGAGACACGGTTTGGCCGGCATTTAATGCAGCCCGGAACAACGCTGATAAATTGAGCAACGCCTGCTCTGCAGCGTTAGGGTCAATCTGGGTAAGCTCCGCTACAGTGTTCAGGCTGTTAAATAAAAAGTGTGGTTCTATACGGGCCTGTAAAGCGCTTAACTCAGCCCGGCTTTGCGCCCGGACCTGTTGGCTACGCTCGGTGTGAATAATAAAAAACTGTATGGCGATAACGGCAATAATCAGGCTAATCATCATATTTGCCAGTACAAATGCCGGTAAACTCTGCAACATAGGCAGGTTTTGGCTGGTAAGCCAGGAATGGGCAATAACACTGACAAAGATAGTTATTACCTCAAACAGCATAATGCAGCTAATCAACATACCAGCAGGTTTAAGGCGGTTGAGCTGACGGCGTAACTGACAAAAACAGATGGTGGTAAGTAACGCCACCCAATGCACAAATACACTGATGAGGCCCAGCCTGAGCCAGGGATCTGCTGTTACGCCGGGGGCAAATGCCAACACCACCGACACAGCCTGCGCCATAACCAGCAACCGCAAGACAAAACGGCCATGGCACAGATAGGGAAATTCCAGCGCGGGTAAAGCCCGGTTTATTTGCATACGTTTGCCTGACTGTTTAACTATCAAGCAGCATACTATAACAACACGGGCAAACAAATATGGCTGAGCGCGCTACACGTCAGCCCGCTATTAACGCAGCTCTGCCGGGATAGCAAATACCACATTTTCTTCACGGCCGGGGTTTTCACTTACCGTCTTACCACCCCACTGCTGCAACTGTTTAACTACCTGTTGCACCAGCACTTCAGGCGCCGACGCACCGGCAGTTACGCCCACCGCTTTTACACCGTCAAGCCAGTTTTGCTGAATATCATTGGCGGTATCAATTAAATAAGCCGTGCAGCCCATTTTATCGGCCAGTTCGCGTAAACGGTTGGAGTTACTGCTGTTTTTCGCCCCGACCACCAGCAATAAATCGGCTTTGCCGGCTAAATCGCGCACCGCATCCTGCCGGTTTTGCGTGGCGTAGCAGATATCGTCTTTGCGTGGGCCTTCAATCTCGGGGAAACGCTCACGCAGTGCGTCTATTACATCTGCGGTATCATCCACCGATAACGTGGTCTGGCTGCTAAAACACAGTTGTGCCGGTTTTTTCACCTTAAGCGCCGCTACATCATCAACCGATTCCACCAGATAAATGCCACCTTCAGCGTTATCATACTGGCCCATGGTGCCTTCTACTTCCGGGTGGCCGGCGTGGCCAATCAGAATACACTCTATGCCTTTACGACTGGCACGGGTCACTTCCATATGTACTTTGGTTACCAGCGGACAGGTGGCATCAAATACTTTTAAACCGCGCTGTCTGGCGTTTTCCCGCACAGCTTGTGACACTCCATGCGCACTGAAAATAACGATATTGCCATCCGGCACCTCGTTCAGTTCGTCAACAAACACCGCACCGCGACGGCGCAGGCCGTCTACCACAAATTTATTGTGTACCACTTCGTGGCGCACATAAATCGGCGGCTCGTACAGCTCCAGCGCGCGCTCAACAATACTGATGGCACGGTCTACTCCGGCGCAAAAACCGCGCGGATTGGCTAATAGAATATCCATAACTCAGCTTACCTGTACTATTTCAACGCTGAAGGTCAGCGTCTGCCCGGCCAGCGGGTGGTTAAAATCTATCGTAACGGACTCACCTACCACTTCACGTACCAGGCCGGGCATTTCAGAGCCATCCGGCATGGTAAAGCCAATGATCATACCGGCCTTAGCCGGTGCATCGGCAGAAAACTTACTGCGGTCAACATAGTAAATATTATCCGGGTTCGGCATGCCGTAGGCATCCTCCGGCGCCAGCGTAAAGGTTTTTTTATCACCGGCTTTCAGGCCGTTTAGCTCTGCTTCAAACGCTGGCGAAATACTGCCATCGCCCATTTCTAGTTTGGCCGGTTTGTTGTGCACCCGGGTACTTTCTGCCGCGCTGCCATCTGATAACTTAATATCAAAGTGAAAAATAACGCTGCTGTTGGCACCTATTACTGCGTTTGTCACTCTTTCACCTCGTTATTACTAAAGCTGTCCCAAATAAGTAAGGCTGCACCAATACAGATAGCCGAGTCGGCAATATTAAACGCCGGGTAGTGCCAGTTTTGATAGTACAGATGAAAAAAGTCTATTACGTAGCCATAGATACTGCGATCAATTAAGTTACCTATAGCACCGGCCAGCACTAAACTCAGCGCCAGGTTTAGCTTTAACTGTGCCCTGCTGTTGCGCGCCAGCCACACCGCCAGCACACAGCTTATTACCACAGCAATAATGGTAAAAAACCAGCGCTGCCAACCGCCTGCATCGCTTAAAAACGAAAACGCAGCGCCGTAATTACGCACATAGGTGAAGTTAAAAAACGGCAGCAGTTCAATAGAATCGAACAACTGCATATTGGCTATCACTACCTGTTTGCTAACCTGATCAGCTAACAGCACCAACAGCATTAACCACCACAGGCGCCAGCCGGTATCTTTAAATAATGCCATTATGCAAACGCCCGTTGTTCACCTTCACCTTCTACGTTACTCACGCAACGCAGGCATAAATCGGCATGTGCCGCATTAGCCCCCACATCATGGCGGTGATGCCAGCAACGGCCACATTTAGCTGCCGTTGAAGCCGCTACCTGCACAGTTAAACCAGCTAGTTCAGTTTGCACCGCATCTGCCGGGGCATTAGCGGTACTGACCTGAGCTGTAGAGGTGATCAGTACAAAGCGCAGCTCGTCACCCAGTTTGGCTAAATCGGCGGCCAGCGCTGCTGAAGCATATAAGGTAACTTCAGCTTGCAGTGATGCACCGATTTTATCTTCGCGCCGCGCCGCTTCCAGCACTTTGTTAACTTCATCACGCACCTGCAGCAATTGCTGCCAGAAGGCATCGTCAAACTTACCACCGGTAACGCCGCTAAAACCGGTATACCAGACATCAGTAAACACAAACTCTGCCTGCTGGCCTGGCAACTCCTGCCAGATCTCCTGCGCGGTAAAGCTCATTACCGGTGCCATCCAGCGCACCATAGCCTGTGCAATATGATACAACGCAGTCTGACACGAGCGCCGTGCTACGCCATTGGTATGAGCGGTGTACTGGCGGTCTTTAATAACATCCAGATAAAAACTACCCAGTTCAACGGTGCAGAAATTCATCAGCTTCTGGCTTACCTGATGGAACTGGTAGTTATCGTACGCGTCGATAATTTCCTGCTGCAATTTAGCGGCACGGTTTACTACCCACAGATCCAGTTCAACCATCTTATTGAACGGCACTAAATCGGTGGCCGGGTTAAAGCCGTTTAAGTTAGCCAGTAAAAAACGCGCGGTATTGCGGATGCGGCGATATTTATCCGCTGCGCGGTTTAATATTTCATCCGACACTGTCATTTCTGAAGTGTAATCGGTAGTGGCAACCCATAAGCGCAGAATATCCGCGCCTAACTTGTTCATTACATCCTGTGGTGATACCACATTGCCTAAAGATTTAGACATCTTGCGGCCATCACCGTCTACGGTAAAGCCATGCGTCAACACTTGTTTGTACGGCGCTTTGTGTTTGATGCTAACACCGGTCATCAGCGACGACATAAACCAGCCACGGTGCTGATCGGAACCTTCGAGATATAAATCAGCCTGATCAGCGCCGCCAAATTCCGGACGTGCCTCAACCACGCAGGCGTGGGTTACACCGGAGTCAAACCAAACATCCAGAGTATCAGTTACCTTAACGTATTGTTTTGCATCGTCACCCAGCAGGGTTTCAGCGGTTAAATCAAACCAGGCCTGAATGCCGTCTTGCTCAACCAGCTTGGCTACCTGCTCCATTAATGCCTGAGTATTGGGGTGCAATGCGCCGGTGTCTTTATCAACAAACAGTGCAATAGGCACACCCCAGGTGCGCTGACGTGAAATACACCAGTCTGGCCGGCCTTCCACCATTTTTTCAATCCGCTGCTGGCCCCAATCTGGGATCCAGCGGGTTTGTTCAATTTGCTCAAGCGACGTAGCACGCAGCCCCTGCTGTTCCATGCTGATAAACCACTGCGGTGTGGCGCGGAAAATTATCGGTGTTTTATGCCGCCAGCAGTGCGGATAGCTGTGCTTGTAAGCCTTATGCACCAGCAGTGCACCGGCATCTTTTAACGCTTCTACTACACTGTCGTTGGCTTTAAATACATGCTGACCGGCAAACAGCGGTGTATCAGGCAGGTAAACGCCGTTGGCGCCTACCGGGTTAGCCACTTCAAGGTTATATTGCTTGCCCACCACAAAGTCTTCCTGACCATGGCCAGGCGCCGTATGCACACAACCGGTACCAGATTCAGTGGTAACGTGCTCACCCATAATCAGCGGTACGCTAAAGTCATATAACGGGTGTTGCAATTGCACTAATTCCAGTGCTGCGCCCTTGGCAAAACCCAATGCGTGGTAGTGTTCAATACCAGCGCGCGCCATCACGTCTTTTACCAGATCGGTAGCCATAATTAAGCGCTCAGCGCCCAGTGGCCCCTGCTCTACCTGCACCAGGCTGTAATCCAGTTTGGCATTTAATGCTACCGCCCGGTTGGCCGGGATTGTCCAGGGTGTGGTGGTCCAGATCACGACCGACACTTTACCGCTGCCGCGTTTACCTTCGGGATGATCAAACAAATCTACCGTAGCATCGTCCAGCACCGCAAAACGTACGTCAATTGCCGGTGATACTTTATCCTGATATTCCACTTCTGCTTCAGCCAGCGCTGAGCCACAGTCGGTACACCAGTGCACCGGCTTAAAGCCCTGCTGCAAATGGCCGTTAGCAATAATTCTGCCCAGCGAGCGGATGATATTGGCTTCAAAGCCATAATCCATAGTACGGTACGGGTTTTGCCAGTCGCCCAGCACACCTAAACGAATAAAGTCAGTGCGCTGTGCATCAATTTGCGTGGCAGCGTATTCACGGCACTTCTGCCTGAATTCTGCCGGTGTCAGCTTGGTACCCGGCTTGCCGTATTTTTTCTCGACTACCAGCTCAATCGGTAAGCCGTGACAGTCCCAGCCCGGAACATAGGGTGCGTCAAAATCGTCCAGCGTTTTCGCTTTAACAATAATATCTTTCAGAATTTTATTAACCGCATGCCCGATATGAATATTGCCGTTAGCGTAGGGTGGGCCGTCGTGCAGAATAAAGGTTTTTTTACCTTTTTTGGCTGCACGGATTTTGCCGTACAAATCGGCCTCGGTCCATTTTGCCAGCATTTGCGGCTCGCGCTGCGCCAGATTGGCGCGCATCGCAAAAGCCGTTTCCGGCAAATTCAGGGTATGCTTGTAGTCGCTCATCCGTTGGGTTCCGTCTTATCAGTAGTGGCATGCGCTGATGTTAAAGCGTCATGCTGAAAAAATGCTTTTGCTGCTATCACATCAGCAGCAATTTGTTGTTGTAATGCGGCTAAACCGTCGAAGCGTTGTTCGTTACGCAACTTATGCTGCAGTAACACCTCTATTTGGCTGCCATATAAATCGCCTTTAAAATCAAACAAATGTGCTTCAAGCTGTTGCCGCTGGCCTTGTACAGTTGGCCGGTTGCCAATATTAGCCACGCCATAATAGCGGCCAAATACCGTGTTCGCCGTAATAGCGTACACGCCAGCTACCGGCAGCTTACGCCGGTATAAAAATACATTGGCAGTAGGAAAGCCCAAATCACGGCCTAATTTGCGGCCATGGCGCACACGCCCGGTTAAAGCAAAAGGCCGGCCCAGCATTTCTGCCGCCAGCGTTAAATTGTCATCTGCCAATGCCTGGCGGATCAAGGTGCTGCTGATCCGCTGCTGGCCTAACACTAAGCTTGAGGTACTGTACAAGCTAAATTGATACTGCTCAGCCGCCGAAGCCAATAATTCAAAATTACCGCTACGCTTACTGCCAAAACGGAAATCATCACCAACAATTAAATGTGCTACACCAAGCTGTTTTAATAACAACTGCTGAATAAACTGCTCAGGAGCCTGAGCAGCAAATGCAGGCGTAAAATTAACACATAACAACCGGTCTATACCCAACTGTGCCAATGCTGTGTATTTTTCCCGAAACCGCGTTAAACGTGCGGGTGCCGCAGCACCGGCGAACACCTCCAGCGGCTGCGGTTCAAACAGCATTACGCAAGATGGCAATTGCATTTGTCTGGCAATAGCCACTACTTTATGCAGCACGGCCTGATGCCCCAAATGCACACCATCAAAATTACCTATGGTAAGCACACAACCACGATGCCGGGGCTGAATATTGTGTAAGCCGCGAATTAACTCCATGCCTGCCGTTTCTGAGTACTGATTATAAACCGCGCATTATAGCCACTTAATCATTTGCTTTCAGCAACAGAATTGGCTTTAAAATGCCGCAAACGCACACCAAGCAGCCCCAATAACAGAAAATACCCGGCAACGGCCAGCAGACACAATGCACTTAAACGCCACACCTGTGCAGTAAAACTAAGCTGCACCCACTGTGCCAGTGTTGGTGTTTGCCAATACAGCAACGCCGCCATCAGACAGCTGGCAATAACCAGCTTCAGCAAAAATACCAGGCTGGCTTTACTTAATTGGTATACCCCGGCCAGTTTTAAACCACGGTACAGTAAAAACGCATTTAAACTGGCTGACATCGCCGTAGCCAGCGCCAGACCGACATAGCTTAAAAAAGGTGCCAGCATCAGGTTAAACACCATATTGGCTACCATGGCAATAATGCCAATACGTACCGGTGTTTTAATGTCCTGGCGCGCATAAAAGCCCGGTGCCAATACTTTTATCAGCATATAGCTTAATAAGCCGGTGCTGTAAGCAATTAAGCTGTACGACACCATCAGCACATCGTTCTGGGTAAATTCACCACGCATAAACAGCAAAGCGATAATAGGCTGCGACAGCACCATTAAACCTGCCATGGCCGGTATACCAAACAGGGCAACAAAACGCAGAGACCAGTCCAGCGTATGGCTAAAACGCTCAGTATTGGCAGTGGCATGATGGCGGGATAAATTTGGCAGAATTACCGTTGCGATGGCAATACCAAATAATCCCAGCGGAAACTCTATTAAGCGGTCAGAGTAATACAGCCAGCTAACCGCACCGGTAAGTAAGAAAGAGGCAATGACGGTATCAAGCAGTAAATTTATCTGGCTTACCGACACACCAAACAGTGCTGGCAGCATAAGTTTGCGGATTTTAGTGACGTTTTCATCGCGCCAGCCCCACTTTGGCCATACCAGCACACCGGCTTTGGCTAAAAACGGCAGTTGAAACAGCAACTGTACTACACCGCCGATAAATACGCCCCATGCCAACGCCAGCGCAGGCTCTTCCATAGTGGGTGCCATATAAACCGCGCAGGCAATCATAGCGATATTTAAAAACACCGGCGTAAAGGCCGCCACAGCAAAACGGTTATAGGTGTTAAGCACAGCACCCGATAACGCCACCAGACTGATAAACCACAAATAAGGAAAAGTAATTTTTAGCATCAGGCTGGCCAGCTCAAATTTATGCGCGTCCGGGCCATCGTTTAGCCATTCAACAAACCAGCCCATACCAAACAGCATCGCTACCAGAGGCGAGGCAATCACACCAAATAAGGTTACCAGAGTAACAACAACACCCAGGCTGCCAGCTACTTTGGCCAGTAATTCGCGCACTGCATCATCGCCATGTTTGGCTTTTACTTCGGCCAGCACCGGTACAAAGGCTTGTGAAAAAGCGCCTTCAGCAAATAAGCGGCGCAGGAAATTAGGAATACGGTTAGCAAAAAAGAATACGTCGGCAGCGGCACCGGCACCAATAAAGTTGGCTACTACTACATCGCGTACCAGCCCCAGTACACGCGAAATTAACGTCATAAAGCTAACGATGAGGCCTGATTTTAATAACTTTGCAGACACTTAAACTTCCTTCTTCTGGCAAGCTGCTATTTTGCCCCTTTATTAACGCAGATTACCAGTAGGCCACCGGATTAAAATCTGCGTCTTTACCGTTAAAGCATTTGACAACGGGCCATTAAATAGGCATATTATGCGGCCTTTGATGGGTCCGGTTTAGTTTTTTAGGAGTGTTACCTTGGCTAACATTAAGTCTGCTAAGAAGCGCGCAATTCAATCAGAAAAACGTCGTCAGCAAAATGCTTCACAACGTTCTATGATGCGTACTTTCATAAAGAAAACCTACGCGGCGGTATTAACTGCTGACGTAACTGCTTCAACTGAAGCATTCAAGAAAATGGTGCCTGTTCTGGATCGTATGGCCGCTAAAGGTCTGATCCACAAGAACAAAGCAGCACGTCATAAAGCTCGTTTAAATGCCCATGTTAAAGCATTAAGCGTTGCTTAAGACACAGTTCCAACAAAAAAGCCGGCATCAGCCGGCTTTTTTGTTTTTGCTATCCGGCTATTAAGAGCAATATAGCTTATGCAGTAACGCAATCAGCGCTTCAGCTTCTTTGCTGTTCAGGCTATAAAACACCGTTTGGGCTTCTTTGCGGGTTTTTACCAGCTTATGCCGGCGTAACAACGCCAGATGCTGCGACAATGCGGACTGGCTCAGCTCCAGTTTTTGATTCATTTCCCCTACCGACAACTCCCCTTCCAGTAAATGGCAGAGGATCAACAAACGCCGCTCATTGGATACTGCTTTTAACAGCTTTACTGCTTTAGCAGAATTTTTCAGCATATCCTGTAAATTCATTTCGTGTACCTGTATGTCCGGACGGCCCGATATTACCGCCTTCCTTATAGAGCGACAATATAATCATTCTTATTTAACAAAGAATAACACTTTCTGCTTTATCTCAGTGGCAACCCCTCTGCTGATCTGGCAAAGGCTTGTTTTTACCGAGCATGGCTTCGGTGCGAAAAGAAAAAGTGCTACAGTCAGCGCACTACAATAACAAAAGGAACAAGCAACGATGAAATTATGGTTAACCACGCTGGCAACCGCACTTAGCCTGCAACTTTCAGCTCAGGAACTTACACTGGACAATACTCTGGCTTATCAGCTGACAGAATCGATTACGGTAGAAGTAGGCCAGCGTCTGGCCGGTAGCGAAGCCGATGCCAGAGCTGTAGCCTGGGCCGAGCAGAAATTTAAACAGCTGGGTTATGATAAAGTCTGGACCGAGCCATTTAGCATGCAGTACTGGGAGCGGGGCAATGCCAGCCTGAGTGTCAGTGCGCCTTTTCATCAAAATCTGGTGGTTACCGCTTTGGGTGGTTCTGTCGCTACACCGTTTGATGGCATTAATGCTCAGGTTGTAATGTTTGACAGCCTGGAGCAGCTAAAACAAGCCGATGCCACACTGGTAAAAGATAAAATCGTTTTTATTAATAGAAGTATGGGTAAAGACAAATTGGGTACCTTTTATGGCTCAGTGGTTGGCGCGCGCGCCCAGGGTGCGGTAGAAGCAGCAAAATTAGGTGCCAAAGCTATTATTATCCGCTCGGTAGGCACCAGTATTAACCGTTTTGCCCATACCGGCATTATGCGTTACAGCGATGAGGTAACCCGGATCCCCGCCGCAGCGGTTTCGGTGCCTGACGCCATGCAACTGGCTAAAATGCTAAGCCGCCAGCCAGAGCTGACACTGCACTTACAAATGCAGAACAAATTACCCGGCGAAGTAATAAGCCACAATGTTATTGCCGAGATCACCGGCAGCAAATACCCGGATGAAATTGTACTAATAAGCGCCCACATTGATTCCTGGGATGAAGGAACCGGTGCACTGGACGATGGCGCCGGAGTAGGCATTGTTATGGCAACCGGTGCTTTACTGAAAAAACAAGGCAGGCCAGAGCGTACGGTACGGGTGGTACTGTTTGGCAATGAAGAAGGTGGTTTAGTAGGTGCCCGTGCTTATGCTGCCAAACACGCTGCCAGCCTGAATAAACACGTATTTGCTTCAGAATCTGACTTCGGTGCAGGCCGGATCTGGCGGCTGGATACCGGCTTCGGTGAAAAGGCACTGGCCTTTGGTAAAACATTGCAGCAAAAACTGGCACCGCTAGGTATAGAAATGGGTGATAACACAGCCTCTGGTGGCCCGGATGTATCTATTTTAAAAGCGCAGGGCGTACCGGTTGCCAGTTTGCAGCAAGACGGCACTGATTATTTCGACTACCACCACACGCCAAACGATACGCTGGATAAAGTTGATCCGGCCGCAATGCAACAAAACCTGGAAGCCTGGTTAATTACCACTAAAGCAATAGCAAACAGCCGCATTGATCTAAGGCAGTAAGCTAACCACGCACTCGCAGCGGCCGGGCTTTAACCGGCACCGGCCGCTGATGTTTACGATAACTGCTACGCAACAGCCATAACTGTATACCTACTACCAGCATGATCATTGCCGAAGGGTAAAAATACACATTGTCACTACCGGTAAACAGCAGCATCGCCACTATGCCGTAGTTAAAAGGTAGCATCTCGTAAAACCAGAACGGTAATACCCCGCCATACTTATTTCTGGCATCTTTAATATCTGAACGACGATTATCTGAACGCAACACCCAAATAACCGCACCGGCAAACACAATAAGCACGCCGGAAACAACGGCCAGCCAGGAGTTTATCCCCAGTAAAATTGCACTGCCAACAACAATATAAGCATAAGGTATCGTTTCATATAATTTTGCAGGCAACATCAGTGAACCTCCTCCTTGTTCAGCTAAAATTAAGTGTAGAACAAGTTTTGCTTTATGTATGACAATGCCATTACAACCATTAATTAAACTAATCTGAATACAGCAAAATTCCTCAGTTGAGTAACACTGTACCGAACAGCATAATGCGCACAAATTATAGTCAGCCAGATACGCAGGAAAACGTTATGGAAAACATTATGTTCGATATTATCAGCTGGGTTGGCTTAACAATTTGTATTGGCGCATTTTTTATTAAAGATGTGTTCTGGCTACGCCTAGCCACACTTATTGGTTGTAGCCTGTTATTTGTTTACTACAGCCACATTGCCATTCCACAGGGTGTTATCTCTAATTTATTAGTATTATTAATTAATGCTTACTACCTGCTGCGCTTTGCCAAAGCCCGTAAAACCGAAAAAGCTGCACAGCAAAATTCAGCCTCTACTCCGCTGGCAACTCAGGCCGAATAACCACACACTACTTTTGTCTGGCGGCAGTGCGGGCTATAATTACCGACCGGTCAGACAGGAGTACCCGCTATGCAAAACGATGAATCAGACTTGTTTCTGCAGGAGATGTCTGGTGTAACGCCATTATCTCAGGACGCTGTATTGCTGGAGAACGGTGAGTTCAGTCCTACGCTGGCACAACAAGCCCGGCGTAAAGCAGCAGAGCAGGACATGGAGTACGATGCTAACTATCTCAGCATGGAATATGTTGATCTGGTAAAGCCGGACGAGCCTTTCACCTATAAAAAAGATGGCGTACAAGACGGCGTATACCGCAATTTACGCCTGGGTAAATATCAGTTAGATGCCACATTAAACCTGCTTGGTAAAAGCCTGAGTAATGCCCGCCGTGAGCTGTTTTTCTTTATTGAAGATTGCCATAAGCGTGGCGTACGCACTTTGCTTATTCATCATGGTATGGGGCGTAACAGTAAACCGCACCCAGCGATATTACGCAGTTACGTATTTAAATGGTTACCGCAAATACCAACAGTGCTTGCCTGTAATACCGCCCAAAAGCAGCATGGCGGTTATTCAGCTACCTATGTTTTGCTGCAAAAAAATGCCGAACAAAAGCGTGAAAACAGAGAGTTACACAGCAAACGCGGTGCACAAAAATAACTAACCCCCGGCAAGCCGGGGGTTAGGTTTAGTCAATCCGTTTGACTGTATTCGATTCCTGCTATCCGCCACACAATAAACAGACAGCTTCGGCTTTGGTTAAAAATGCCGATAACGCCATTAAACACACCACAACGGCGATTGCGGTAAAGCCAAAACCCCGACTGGACGCTTTACTCATAACTAACCTCAGTTACGCATTTTGTTATTTTAATTAGCAACTTGGCCTAAGTTTCCTTAAACCGTCACTGAGTGTAGTTAAGTTGTAACAAAGTTACAATAACTGTGTATTTAACCAGCATTTTCAATATGATGCGCCAGAGCTGAATAAACAAAATCAGCTGCCAGTAAACGGCTGTCATTTAGTTGCGGTAAAGCTTCTGTGCTGTGCTCAATATGGGTGATAACAAAACCGGCCTGCTGGTAATTTTTCAGCGCCGATGGATGATCTGCGCTGCAGGTATGCAGCCATATTTTACTGGCCTGCCACTGTGCCGCCTGCATCACTGCAGCTTGTACCAGCTTTAACCCCAGGCCCTGACCGATAAACTGTGGCAATAAACCAAAGAATTTGATCTCTACACTTTGATCAGAATGTTTCAGTAATTCAATATAACCTGCCGGCGTCCCTTTTACCCATAGCAACCAGGTGCGTACCTGCTGCCGGGTCAGATAATCCAGCCACTGCTGATAGTTCCAGCTTAAGCGGCTAAACCAGCGCCAGGGGCCGCCAACCGTGCGAAACATAAACTGGCTTAACTCAGGGCTGATAACCTCAGCTTCTGCTAACTGCACACCATCCGGCCATTGCGGTGACGATGGTGTGGCCGCATCAAACTGCAAAAACCAGGTGGTGATGTCTGTGGTATGCATTTTAATATCCCCTGCCAATATCTACCGGATTAAGCAAAGCTTCACCGCGCTGGCTACGCCGGTAGTTATCAGCAATTTGTGTAACCACAGCGCTAACATCTGTTACCGCTGAAACATGCGGTGTAATAAGCACAGCCGGATGGCTCCACAGTGCATGCTCTGCCGGTAACGGTTCCTGACAAAATACATCCAGGCACGCAGCCTGCAACCGGCCGTTATCAAGCGCGGCCAGTAAAGCGGTTTCATCAACAATATCGCCACGGGCCACATTAATAAAAATGGCGCCGGTTTTTAAGCTGCTGAAAAAACTCTCGGAGAGCATCTGCTGCGTTGCCGGTGTTAGCGGCAGTAAGCAAATCACAATATCAGCATCAGCTACAGCTTTAGCAAGGCCTTCTGCAGCATGAAAACAACTGATATGCTCAAGCTGCTTTGCTGTTCTGGCCCAGCCAGTCACGCTATACCCCAGGCTGACAAAATGCGTGGCAGCAGCGCTGCCCAACTCCCCCAAGCCAAGCACAGCAATATGCGCAATCTTTCTTGGGCTTTTCGGCTTCCACTGCTTTTGTCGCTGCTGCGCGCTGAATATATCTAAGCGCAGACGGTAGTAACTGACCACACCATCAAGATAGCGCACCATGGTATCTGTTAGCGTTGCGTCAACAATACGGGCGATAGGCAAAGCAGGCAAAGTGGGATCAGCCAGTATGGCATCAACCCCGGCACCAAAACACTGTACTGCTTTTAAAGCTGGCAGGCTGGCCAGGCTGCCATGCGGTTGCTTCCATACCACAGCAAATTCAATAGCTGCCGGGTTACTGATCTGCGGCCAGATTTCAATTTCAGTATCAGGCAAAGCCTGCATTAAGCGTTGTTGTAAATCGTCAAGTTTACGATCGGGGATAACGAGGGCTATTGTCATACTATACCTTAGGTTTTAATTCCGGTTTTCTGCTTGTAGCTGGGCCGCAATGAAGTTAACATTTGCCTCACCTTATAAAAACATCATCATACAAAATGCCAAAAAATATCTTTTTGTCTGTACCGTTGTTGACAATACTGCTTTACCTTACCAGCACAGCGGGCATGTCACAGGCCGCAGAGCCTGATACGCCGCAGCAAACTGTTAAGGCATTACCGCAGGAGCAGCCTGATAATATGTCAGCCCAGTTTAATTTGCTCTTTATGGGCAACAGCCATTCTTCAAGCCATAACCTGCCACAATTGGTGGCAAAATTACTTCAGTCCGGCATCCCCGGTGCCAAAGTCGACACCCGGCTGGCGTCAGGATACCATTTTCTGGATGAACGGCTGCAACATCAGGCCAGTACCAAACTGTTAAATGACGGTAACTGGACTCATGTGATCCTGCAGGCGCAAAAATACAGCACAACAGGCCGCTATTTCTACCCTACTGATGCGGCTGAAGAATGGATCAGGCGCATAAATGCCAAAAACGCAGTTGCCATCATGTTTCCGGAATGGCCCAGACGGGGCAACAAGGAAGAAGGCCAGCGTATACACCAGCTGCATCAGAGCATAGCCAAAGCGGAACCGGCCTGTGTTGCCCCCATAGGGCTGGCCTGGGAGAAGGCATTACAACATAACCCCAGGCTGAAGCTGCATGCCAGCGATGGTAATCATGCTGCCTTTGACGGCGCATTTCTTACGGCACTGGTACTGTATGGCACCATCAGCCAGCAGGACCCTGCTGCACTGCCGGAACTCAGCGCAGTCAAACTCAGCCGGGAAACCCAGGCAGAATTAAAGCAGGCAGCCTCAACCATATTACGCCAGCATCCCCCCTGCGCTGGCAAATGATCTCAGAGCAACAACGCTGTCAGGATGCTATAGGTACGCTGATACCCGTCCGGTTTAATACCCGGCCGGAACTGCTGATAGCCAGCTGCCAGTTTGACGTCAGTCGTTATAACGATACGTTATTTAAGCACTATGGCATCACAATGCCAGACAGTCTGTTACGGGCTGTGCCGAAACGGCGTTGCGAGTATCTGGCTGGCAGAGTTTTGTTTCAACAGCTGCTGCAGGAACACAACCAGCCGGCCTGGCCACTGCTTAACACTCCTGCGGGTGCACCGCTATGGCCGCCAGGTTATACCGGTTCAGTCAGCCATTCCGATGGCACGGCCATTTGCTGTTTGTGCCCAACCGGGGTGTATCAGGCTACCGGTATAGATATCGAAACGATACTAAGCACAAAAACCGGCACAGACATTGAGCAACTGATTTTACAACCGGCAGAGCAACACTTACTGCGCCAGTTAACGGCTGTGACTTATACTGAACTGCTGACCATTGCATTTTCAGCAAAAGAAAGCCTGTATAAGGCTCTGTATCCTCAGGTACAACGTTTTTTTGGCTTTGAGGATGCTGCTATTACCAATATAAAAGCCGAAACACAGCAGTTTACCCTGTGTTTAACCTCACCACTTGGCCCGCAATTAAGTACGGACACAGAATTTCATGGTCATTACAGCTATGTCGGGCAACAGGTTATCAGCCTGATAGCGCTACCGGCTTAGTCAGCGTTGTTACCGGCGCAGTCTGCCAGCAGGTCTGCAGTGTCGTTTCAATAATACGGGCCATTTCAGCTAATTGCGTATTAATAAAGAAGTGATCGCCATCAAGTAAATGATGGCTGCAGCTTGCAGCAAACAGTTGCTGCCACGCCTGCACATTTTCAACTGGAATGTCTTTATCAGCACGCCCAGCCAGGCTGGTCATATCTATCGGCAGTGGCTTAACCGGCGGACATTCATAGTCATAGCCCAGTTTAAAATCCGCCCGCAGCGTAGGTAACATCAGTTCCATCAGTTCATCATAAGCCAGCAGTTCCTGCGGGGTACCGCCAAGCAAAGCCAGCTCGCGCCTGAACTCCTGATCTGCCAGCAAATGTATCGGCTCACGTTTTACCCCCAGTTGTGGAGCAGAACGGGCAGCCATAAACACATGCTGCACCTTTGTTACCTGCTGCAACCGCCAGGCTGCTTCGTATGCCTGCAGACAACCGTTACTGTATCCCAGCAGAGCAACAGGCTTATCGGCCTGAGCCAGAATTTCCGGCACTACCACCTGCGCAATTTCTGCCGCAGACGTCAGCGCAGGTTCAAACATACGGTTCCCCCTGCCCGGCAGTTGCACGGCAACCAGTTCGATCTGATCAGACAACAGCCTGGCCAGCGGAAAATAAATCGCAGCCTGGCCACCGGCATAAGGAAAACAGAATAATCTCAGCTTTGCTGCCGGCTTAGGTTTAGGCACGATAAACCAGTTATTGTTATACATATTTTACTCCATCAGCAAAGCGGCTATAACCAGCCGCTTTCCACCACTACTGCAGTTTGCTCATCAATATAAGCAGCCAGTTGCTGCACATTGCTATGCTCAAACAAGGCTCTGACACCAAGTTCCAGCCCCAGACTGCTGTTTAGCTCAGAGATCAACCGCATGGCCAGCAACGAATGGCCGCCCAGCGCAAAGAAGCTGCTGTTCGCACTCACCTGCTCCAGTTGCAGCACCTCCGCCCATAACCGGGCCAGCTGCTGCTCCGTCTCTGTCACCGGCGCAACATACTCGCCTGACTCCACCGCCTCTGTCGCCAGACCCACCAGCGCCTTCTTGTCCAGCTTGCCATTCGGCGTCAGCGGCAACGCTGATAACACCGCATAACGCCCCGGCACCATATACGCCGGCAACTGCGCCGCTGCCGCTGCAAAAACCTCCGTCATCACTGCGCCTTCAGCCGCCACCAGATACGCCACCAGTTGCTGCTCGGCCTGCGTCTCACCCACCACCAGCACCACTGCATCTTCCACACCCGGTGCCGACATCAGCACCCGGCCGATTTCCGCCAGCTCTATCCTAAAGCCACGCAGTTTGACCTGCTCATCCAGCCGGCCGTAAAAATAGTACTGCCCGTCATCGCCCAGCCGCACCACATCACCGCTGCGGTAATAGCGCTCGCCGCTGTCTGCATCCTGCACAAAGGCCTTATCCGCCTCGGCATTATTATGGTAACCCTCGGCCAGCCCGCAACCGCCTATGCACAGCTCTCCGATAAAGCCTGCCGGCAGCACCGTTCCCGCTCGGTTACGCACCGTCAGCACCGTGCCCCACACCGCCTGCCCTATCGGCTGACGCCGGCTGACATCAAACCCCCGCGGGATCGCATAGCACGTCGTCACCACGCTGTTCTCTGTCGGGCCATAGGCGTTTACCAGTTGTACCTGACTGTTATGCCGGTACAGTGTCGCAGCAGCATGGTTCGGGAATACATCACCGCCTACCAGTAAATGACGCAGCGGACTATTAGTTATACTTTCTTGTACTGTGACTTGCTCTGAGCTTTCTTCCTGTTTCACCCATTGCTCAAATAATACCGGTGTCATCAGTGCAGTACTGATCTGTTCCTGCCGGATCAACCCCGCCAACTGCCCCGCATCAATAAAGCTGTCCGGATACAGCACCAGCGTACCGCCGTTCACCAGCGGCCCCCAGATCTCAAACACCGCACCATCAAACGCCATCGACAACAACTGCAGACTGCGACTGCCCGCCCTAAAACCAAACATGTCCTGGTTATGCCGCAACAACCGCATCACCGCCCGATGACTCACCGCCACCCCTTTGGGCCGTCCCGTCGTACCCGAGGTATAAATCAGGTACGCCAGCTCATCCGCCGTCACCGCACTGTCTGCTAAGTCACGACCATAGCCTTCATCCAGACTCAGTCCCGTCAGCGCCGTACTGGCCGCCGGGCAACTCACCCCCTCCAACTGCGCATGATGCTGACACAACACATGGCTCACCCCCGCATCCTGCAGGATATAGCTTATCCGCGCCGCCGGGTAACTGGCCGCCACCGGCACATACACCGCACCCAGCTTCAGCACCGCCAGCAGCGCACTAATCAGCTCCACCGAGCGCTCAGCCACCACCGCCACTTTATCCCGCCGCTTCACCCCCTGACCGGCCAGATACCCCGCCAGCCGCGAGGCCCGCGCATCCAGCTCACGGAAGCTTAACCGCTCAGCCCCACACACCAGCGCTTCCTGCTGCGGCGTCTGTGCCGCCCAGTAAGCAACGCCCTGCTCCAGCCGCTCGGCCGGCGCGTCTGCTAACACCACCGCCTGCTCTGCAGCACGGATGGCATAACCGCTCAGCGCCCGCTCCGGCTGCGCCGCTATCTGCTCCAGCAACCGCATAAAGGCCTCCGCCACCGTACGGATACTGTGCTCGCTGAACAGGTCTGTGCAATACCCCCAGCTGAAGTACAGCCCGTCGCTATCACTTATCGCCGTCAGCGACAGGTCGAACTTCACGCTGCTCTGGCTGTCCCGCTGATATGGCGTAATATCCAGCTCCGGCAGCTCCAGCGCCACCTGCTCGTTGTTCTGCAACACAAACAGCACCTGGAACAACGGGTTATACGCCAGGCTGCGCTCAGGCTTCAACGCCTCGACCACCAGCTCGAACGGCACGTCCTGATTACTCTGCGCCGCCAGGTGCATCACCCGGTTACGCTTTAGCAATTCACTGAAGGTCGGGTCATTGCTTAAGTCGGTACGCAGCACCAGCGTGTTCACGAAGAAGCCTATCAGGGCCTCCGTCTGCTGCTGCGTCCGGTTCGCTACCACCGTCCCCATCACGATGTCCTGCTCGTTACTCCAGCTGCCCAGCAGGGCCGCGAAGGCACTCTGCAACGTCATAAACAAGGTCGCACTGTGCTGCTGGCTTAACTGCTGCAACCGCTGCAATACCTCAAGCGATACCTCGCTGCCAATAAAGTGGCCACGCAGGCTCTGCACCGCCGGACGTACTTTATCCGTCGGCAGGTTATGCAGCTGCGGCGCACCGGCCAATTGCTGCTGCCAGTAACCCAGCTGACGTTCAAACACCTGCTCCGCCAGTTGCTGCCGCTGCCAGCGTGCATAGTCGCTGTACTGAATGGCCAGCGGTGCCTCAGCCAGCACCTTGCCCTGGTATAACCGCCGGTAGCCGTTAATCAGCTCCCGCAGCCACAGTCCTGTTGACCAGCCGTCACTGGCAATATGGTGCATCAGCACCAGCAACAACTGCTTATCGTCTGCCAGCTGCGCTACATATAACCGGCACAGCACATCCTGCTGCAGGTTAAAGCGGTACTGGCTGGCCTGTTTCAGCCAGCCGTTGGCCGCCTCATGCTGCGCCTCGCCACGGAACTGACGCAGGTCCGTGACCTCAAGACTAAAGCCGTCACTGCTCATCAGTTGCTGCATATGGCCCTGCTCGGTATCAACAAAGCAGGTCCGCAGGCTGTGGTGCCGCTCTATCACCTGCCGCGCCGCTTCGCGCAGCAGCGTCAGGTTAAGCTGACCGGTCAGTTCATAGCAGTACGGCATGTTGTACAACGCCGGCGCATTCTCCAGATGGCTGACAAACAGAATACGCTGCTGCGCATAAGACACCGGTTGCAACTGCCGGTAGTCATCCGCCGGAACAATGCTGCCCAGCGTACTGCCCTGCGCCTGCATCAGCCGCTCAGCCATGTCTTTGAGCACCGGCGCTTCAAACACCAGCCGCACCGGCAATTCCAGCGCCAGTTGCTGCCGGATAGCCGCAATCAGCCGCATGGCCAGCAACGAGTGACCGCCCAGTGCAAAGAACTGCGCCTGCCGCGACGCCCGCTCCAGCTTCAGCACCTGACACCAGATCTGCTCCAGCGCCTGCTCCATCGGCGTCTGCGGTGCGTCATATGCCTGCACGCTGTCAAACTGCGGCAACGGCAGCGCTTTGCGGTCTACCTTGCCGCTGACCGACAACGTGAAGCACTCGACTTCCATAATATGTTGCGGTAACAGGTATTGCGGCAGCAACACCGCCAGTTGTTGTTGCAACTGTGCGGTACGCCCGCCACAGCCCGCCGCCGGGACGATATAGGCCAACAGCACCTGACTGCCTGCCCGGTCTTCCTTCACCGCGGCCACGGCCTGCTCCACGCCATCCAGTTGCAGCAGTGCCGCTTCCAGCTCGCCCAGCTCTATCCGGTAACCGCGCAGTTTAACCTGATGGTCTCCCCGGCCCAGGAACAGCAGGGTGCCGTCTGACAGCCAGCGCACCAAATCACCGGTACGGTACATCCGGCTGTCGCCATCCTTATTGCCCCACTCCCGGCTGAAGCGCTCTGCCGTTTGCTCCGGCCGGTTCAGATACCCGGCTGCCACCCCGGCACCGGCAACATACAGCTCGCCGATGGCCCCCACCGGGCTAAGCTGCTGTGTGCTGTCCAGCACGTAGAAACGGGTGTTGCTTACCGGCCGGCCAATGGCAATACTGCTGCCCTGCGGCGCATGTGTCAGCGGGTTAACGCTGCAACCGATGGTGGTCTCCGTCGGGCCATAGTGGTTAAAGATACTCGCCGCCGGCATCAGCTCGCGCATCTGCTGGTGCAGGCTGGTCTTAAACTCTTCCCCGCCCAGCATCAGGCTGTGAGCTGTACTGACAGGGCCTTCCAGCTCAGCCAGCAAGGCCTGCATCTGCGTCGGCGTCACTTTGATATACAACCGCTCTGCCCCCGACAGACGCTGCGCCGCACTGCGGTACAGGTTGTCTTCATCGGCAATATACAGGCAGCCGCCACTGAGCAGCGGCAGGTACAGGTTGGGGATGGTGCCGTCGAAGCTGAATGAGCTCAGCAGGATGGCACCGGCCAGCGTGGCATCATAATAATGTCCCCGCGCATGTTGCAGGTAGTTGGTCAGGTTGGCATGGGTTATCGCCACGCCTTTGGGCTGACCGGTTGAGCCGGAGGTGTAAATCACATACGCCAGTTGCGCCGGGCTCACCTGCGGCCAGACCAGCGCCGCCTGTACCCTAAGCTCGGCCTGCACCGCTGCCGTATCCAGCGCCACCAGCGCCAATCCCTCCGGCAACCGCGACGCCAGCGCCTGATGGCCCAGCACCAGCACCGCGCTTGAATCTGCCAGCACATAGTGCAGCCGTTCATCCGGATACGCCGTATCCACCGGCAGGTATGCCGCACCGGCCCGTAACACGGCCAGCATCGACACCACCAGATCCAGCGATTTATCCAGGCAAATCGCCACCACAGCGTTGGCGGTCACACCGCGTTGCAGCAACAGTGCCGCCAGTTGGTCCACCCGCTGGTTCAGCTGCCGGTAGCTCAGCTGGCCTTCGCGGCTATGCACGGCAAGATGCGCCGGCACGGCCGCCATCGCCTCGCTCAGCAACTGGTTCACCAGCACCGACCCGAACTCGCGCCGGGTTGCATTCCAGCGGCTGAGCAGGCTGCGGTCCTGCGCCGTCAGCAGGTCATACCCCGCCAGCGGCAACTGTGGCTGCGCCACCAGCTGGGCCAGCAACTGCCGGTAACTGCCGGCCAGCCGTTCAATGCTCTGACGCTGGAACAGGTCGGTGTTATATTCAAAACTCAGGTGCAGCTGGTCGTCAAACTCCACCGCCGACAGCTTCAGATCAAACTTGGCGCTGTCACGGCTTTGGGCGACACCGCTGACACTCAGGCCGCTGAAGTCGACATCGGCCTGCTCATTGTTCTGCAAGGTGAACAGCACCTGGAACACCGGGCTGTAGCTTAAACTGCGCTCAGGCTGTAACTGCTCTACCAGCAGTTCAAACGGTAACTCCTGGTGGTCAAAGGCGTTCAGCACCATCTCGCGGCTGTGGACTAACTGCTCGCTGAAGCTGCGCTGCCAGTCCAGCTGATGACGCAGCACCAGTGTATTGACGAAGAAACCGATCAGCGGCTCGACGTCTTTAACCGTGCGTCCCGCCACCGGCGTACCGATGACGATGTCCGTTTCGTTGCTGTAACGGCTCAGCACCAGCGCAAAGGCGGTATGCAGCAGCATAAACTGCGAGGACTGCTGCTGCCGTGCCAGTTGGTTCACCCCGTCCAGCTCCGCCTTGTCCAGCACCAGATTGACACGGCTGCCACGGAAGCGCTGTACTGCAGGGCGCGGTTTATCCAGCGGCAGGTTATGCACCTGCGGCAGGCCGTGCAACTGCTTATGCCAGTAACCGGTCAGGCGTGCCAGGGCTTCGCCCTGCAGTTGCCGGCTCTGCCAGCGGGCAAAGTCGGTGTACTGTACGCTCAGCGGCGTCAGTTGTACGGCCTGTCCTGCACGCAGGGCGTTATAGCTCTGGGCCAGCTCGCGCTCCATAATGGCAAATGACCAGCCATCACAGGCAATATGGTGCAGGCACAGCGACAGAATATGCCGCTGCGGTTGCAGCCGGATCACACAGCCGCGCAACATCAGCCCGGCGGACAGCGTAAACGGCATCGCCGTATCCTCGGCCAACCACTGATCCAGTGTATATTGTTGCTCCTGTTCTTCCAGCGCCGACAGATCCAGTTGTGCCAGGCTGAACACTACATTACTGAGCACCTGCTGGTAAGGGCCGTCACCGTCATCCCGGAACACGGTCCGCAGCGTATGGTGACGCTCCACCAGTAACTGCAGGGCCTGCTCCAGGGCAGTAATGTCCAGTTCGCCGTCAAACTGGTAGCGGGCCGGTACGTTGTAGTTGGCACTGCCCTGCTCCAGTTGGTCGATAAACCACAACCGCTGCTGCGAGAAGGACAGCGCCACCTTATCGCCTACCGCGGTGGTCGGGGCCAGTGCGCTGCTGCTGACATGCTCACCCTGCTCAATCAGCCGGGCCATCGCACTGAGGACCGGGGCCTCGAACACCTGGCGGATACTGAAATCCACCGCAAAGCGGGTACGTACCGCCGTCACCAGCCGCATCGCCAGCAAGGAATGCCCTCCCAGTGCAAAGAAATCGCTGTGCCGCAGTACGGTAGTTCCGGGCAGCAACGGCTGCCATAACTGCGCCAGCTGAATTTCGGTTTCGGTTTGTACCTGCTCACCTTCGGTTTCAGCCTGCCATACGATTGGCGGCAAAGCAGCTTTGTTTACTTTGCCGTTGCCGGTTAACGGTATTGCCGGCAACTGCATCCAGCCTTTTGGCCACATATAGTCCGGTAATTTACCGGCCAGATGCTGTTGCAACAAACTGGTGTCTACCGCCTCTGTAGCGGTACTGACAAAATATGCCACCAGCTGTTCGCCCTGCGCCGAGCTTTGCAGCAGTACCGTAGCATCACTGATCCCGGGATAACTGAGAATACTATGCTCTATTTCACCCGGTTCAACGCGGAAACCCCGGATCTTCAGCTGCTGATCAGCCCGGCCCAGATAATCATACTGGCCCTGATGATTCAGCCGCACCAGATCACCGGTACGATACCAGCGATCCGTGCGGCCATTCAGCTGCAGCTGTACAAAGCGTTCTGCTGTCAATTCACTGGCACCGGCATAGCCGATGGCCAGGCAATCGCCTCCCAGATACAGTTCGCCGACAACACCTTCCGGCACCGGTTGCCGGTGCTGATCCAGCACACAGATCCGGGTACCGGCTATCGCTGCACCAATCGGTGGCAGCAACGGCCAGTCTGCCGCCGGGGCGCTGAGAACATGTTCAGTTGTGACATGGGTTTCGGAAGGGCCATAATGGTTAACCAGCAATGCCTGCGGATGTAACCGGAATAACTGACGGATCTCTGGCGTGATACGTAATTGCTCACCAGCCGTAACCAGTACCTGCAAATCAGCAAGCTGGGTATTGCTGCCAAGCAGCGCATGCGCCAATACCTGCAACACGGCATACGGCATAAAGATCCGGCCAATCCGTTGTTGCTGTAACAGGTTGATCAAGCGGGGCATATCCAGCCGCGAATCTTCATCTGCCATTACCAGCATGCTGCCGGTAGTCAGCGCCGTCGCCATTTCCTGTACCGACACATCAAACTGCAATGACGAGAACATCAGTGTTGGCATGGCCGCAGATAAGCGTGCAGCACCTTGTTGCTGGTGCGCCAGCAACGCCAGTATAGTGCGGTGCGGCACCAGCACACCTTTAGGTATACCGGTAGAACCGGAGGTATGAATTAAATATGCCGGGTGATCTGCACTATGGCTGACATCCGTCAGCGCGCTGTTATCCAGTGTCTGCAACTGCGCAGTGCTGCATATAAGTTGCTGTACCCCGTCTGACAGAGGTTGCTGCAACTCAGCAGTGGTCAGTATCCGCCTGATACCGGCATTGCCGCTAATCTGCTGTAAGCGATCCAGCGGTGATTTGGCATCCAGCGGCGTATACACGGCACAGAGTTTTAACAATGCGACAAATGCCAGCACAACTTCGGCCTGCCGCGGTAGCATCACGCCAACATGCTCACCTGCTGTAACGCCTTGCTGACGTAACCAGCGTGCCAGTTGATTGGTCCGCTGCTCCAGCTCAAGGTAGCTGTAGCATTGCGTACCGGCAACCAATGCTGTTGCGGTCGGCGTAAGCGCTGCCTGCTGTGCAATACACTGGCTGATACTGCTGATCCCGACGGGCACCGCCGGAGGTACTTCTGCCAATAACACCTCACCTGACAATGGCAGTCTGGATACCGTTACAGCCGGATCCTGAATAATGCTATGTAGCAGATGAATAAAACAGCGGTTAAAACGGCTGATACTCTGCGCTGCAAACAGATCGGTATTGTATTCCCAGTTAAGCTGCAGCCCGGTGTCGGTCTCCATCGCTATCAGTGTCAGATCAAACTTGGCCAGTGCCGCCCGGCTACGTTGCGCTGTGATATCCAGTTGGCTGGAATCGGCTTCAACCTGCTGGTTATTGTGCAGCACAAACATCAGCTGGAATAACGGGCTGTAGCTCAGGCTACGCTGCGGGTTAAGTTGCTCTACCAACAGTTCAAACGGCACATCCTGGTTACTCTGTGCATCCAGATGTGCCTGACGCGCCTGTGCCAGCGCAGTACTGAAAGCAGGATCAGCAGAAAAATCGTTACGCAGTACCAGAGTATTAACAAAGAAGCCGACCAGATGGTTCAGTTCGTCGCGCCGCCGGTTGGCAACCGGGCTACTCATCACAATGTCGGTTTCATTACTGAAACGGTTGACCAGCACGGCAAACGCAGTTTGTAACAGCATAAACAATGTAACGTCATGCTGCTGTGCCAGCTGTTTTAACCCGGCCAGAGTAGCCTGATCCAGGCTGGTATCCAGCCAGGCACCGTTATAGGTTTGGGTAGCCGGGCGGGCATTATCCAGCGGCAGGTTGTGTACCGCTGGTGCTCCAGCCAGTGTCTGACGCCAGAAATCCACTTGTTGCTGCAGCAGATCACCGGCCAGCCATTCACGCTGCCAGACAGCAAAATCAGTATACTGCACCGGTAGTGGCGGTAACGGGTCACTCTGGCCCTGGCTGAAAGCGTCATACAGGCGGACAAACTCTTCTGCCAGCAGTCCCATAGACCAGCCATCGGCTACAATATGGTGCACGGTTAGCAATAACAGATGTTCCGCCTCAGCAATTTTAAGCAGTTTCACACGCAGCATCAGATCCTGCTGCAAATCAAACGCTGCATTCGCTTCGGCCAGAGCCAGTTGCTGCTGTTGTTGTTGCCGCTGAGCCTCAGGCAAACCGGTTAAATCGGTTATGTTTAATACAAAATCGGCCTGTGGTCTTACCCACTGCAGCGGCACACCGTCCTGCTCGATAAAGCGGGTTCTTAACGTGGCATGACGGGCAAAAATACGGCTGAATACCTGTTGCAGACAGGTGTAATCCAGTTCACCGCGCAGTTGGTACACCATCGGGATATTGTAGTTACCGCTGTCGCCGTCCAGTTGATGCATAAACCACATCCGCTGCTGGGCATAAGACAATACTGCTTTATTATCCGGATGCTGCAGCGCACGCAGTACCGGCTGCTGCCGCGCCGGTTGTGTCCGTTCAATTACACCGGCAAGCAAAGCAACGGTATTGGCTTCAAAGATGGTTTTAACACTCAGCTCTGTACCAAATTCAGCAAATACCGCATTAACCAGCCTGGTTGCCAGCAACGAGTGACCACCGATACGGAAGAAGTTATCGTCACGCCCTACCTGCTCAGCCCGCAGTAAACGGCACCATATCGCTGCCAGACGCTGCTCTGTATCACCCTGCGGTGCCACATAGTTGCCACTTTGCTGCCAGTTCACTTCAGGCAGTTGATGGCGGTCAACTTTACCGTTTGGCCGCAGCGCAAACTCTGCCATGCAGTGGTAGTACACCGGCTGCATATAATCCGGCAGGTGCCGGGATAACTTGTCACGTAAACGTGCGGTCAGTTGTTCCGGCTCAGTGCTGTCCGTCAGCAGGTAAGCTATCAGCTGTTTGTCCTCAGCTGTGCCAACTACTTTTACCACCGTATTGCGCACCTGCTCATCCTGCAGCAGTTGCACTTCAATTTCGCCCAGCTCTATACGATAGCCACGGATCTTGATCTGATCATCAATCCGTCCCAGACAATGTAGCTGGCCCATCCAGTCGAACCGGCCCAGATCGCCGGTACGGTAGGCCCGGCCCAGTGGTGTATGGATAAACTTGTCGGCAGTTTGCTCCGGCAGAGCCAGATAGCCCAGCGCCAGGTTGGTGCCCATAACGACAATTTCACCGATAGCACCAGCAGCCACCGGCTGCAGCTGTTGATCCAGCAACAGTAACTGCGTATTAGCGATGGCCTGACCAATCGGTACATACATATTGTCACCGGTGCCACGGCGGCTGACATTGTAATAACTGATATCCGACATAACTTCGGTAGAACCGTACAGGTTCACCAACTCTGCCGGGGCCAGCTCTGCTATTGCCTTACCCGCCAGCGATGCCGGCAGAGGTTCACCACTGACAAACCAGTAGCGTAATGCGTCCAGCGTCAGTCCTTTCTGCTGCTGATACTCCAGCATGCTACGCAGCAGGGATGGCGCAGTAACCAGACGGGAGATCCGCTGCTGTTGCAGCCTGCTGTAAAGCAACGCCGGCTCTTTCACTTCAGAACGATCAATCAGGTGTAATGTCTGGCCACTGAGCAATGGCAACCACAGTTCCCACACCGCACGGGTAAAGGCCATAGACGTAATATGACAACACTGTTCATCCCGGCCGAACGGGTATTGCCCGCTCATCCACAGCACCCGGTTCAGGGTAGCAGCATGCGTACCCGCCACCCCTTTCGGCTGCCCGGTAGAGCCAGACGTAAAGATAATATGCGCTGCACCGTCAGCTCTGATGTTGCGGTAATCCGGCATAGTGGCATCGCATTGCGCCACGGCGTGGCTAAATTCAGCATTGTCGGTAATTAACAACGGCACCTGTGCCGGCCACTGATAGCTGTCGGCCAGAGCAGAACTGCTCAGGATCAGACTGACATCAGCCGCCTGTGCCATATAGTTAACCCGTGCCGCCGGCAATTCGGTAGACAACGGCACATAAGCTGCGCCGCATTTTACTACTGCCAGAATAGCCACTATGCGTTGTATATCCCGCGGCATGGCTATTGCTACCCTGGCCGTACTGCCCAGCGCATAATGTTGCTGCAGGTAAGCTGCCCACTGGTTACTCAGTTGTTCCAGTTCAGCGTAGCTCAGCTGCTGCCCGGCATGTTGCAATGCTGTACGATGCGGGTTCTGTTGTGCCACAGCGCTAAACAGCGCCGGTACCGACGATACCGGTAAGGGTTGCAATACTTCCGGTTCCGGCCAGGTTACACCCCAGCTGTGTGACAACACCGGCTGCTCCGGTGCCTGCTGTATCTGGCCCAGCAAATGAGCAAACTGCGCCGCTGCCAGTTGTATGGTTGAAGCTTCAAACAGGTTGGCGTCATATACCCAGTTCAGGTTCAGCTCACCGCTGCTGTCATCGGCATACAGCGTAAGATCATATTTGTTCTGCACTTCGCCCAGGCTAAGCATTTCCACTTCAGTCTGATACAGGCTGAACGGCTGCTGCTCATTATTGTTGTAGTTCAGCATGATCTGGAACAGCGGCGTATGCGTCAGGCTACGTTGCGGGTTGAGCATTTCCACCAGTTTTTCAAACGGCATCACCGCATGCTGGTGTGCGTCAAGCTGCACTGCCTTCACCTGCTGCAGTAACTGCGGCAGTGTCGGGTTAGCAGCCAGGTCAACCCGCAGCACCAGAGTATTGAGGAAAATGCCCATCAACCGGCTTAACTCCGGCTGGTTACGTTGTGCCAGCGGCGTACCGGTCACCACATCGGTTTCATTGCTAAGCCGCGCCAGTAATACACTGAATACAGCATGCAGCAACATAAAGTCTGACACCTGATAGCGTCTGGCCAGTTGTTTCAGCAAGTTGAGATCCGCAGCAGGGATCTGCTGCGACCAGACACCACCACGATAGCTGTTCAGTGCTGAACGCGGCCGGTCCAGCGGCAGGCTGTGTACGGCCGGGATCCCCTGTAGCTGCTTGCGCCAGTAGTCCTGTGCCTGTTGCAGTTGCTGCCCGGTATTGCGCCGTTGCCAGCGGGCAAAATCACGATATTGCACCTTGTAGGGCGTAAGCTGTGCCGGTTTCTGCTGGCAGGCGGCCTGATACAGCTGCTGCAGATCCTGCAGGAAAATAGCCAGCGAAGCACCGTCAGTCGCAATATGATGCATACACAGCAATAACACATGCTCGGTAGCACCAAGCAGCAGTAATTCTGCCCGCAGTAATACATCAGTAGTCAATGCAAAAGGTTTAGCGGCTATTTGATCAATAGCCTGCTCAACGGCACGCTGCTGCTCAGTATCCGGCTGGCTGTAATCACGCAGCACCAGTTGCAGCGGTGCGGCTGGCATAACCTGCTGCCACACCTGCCCGTCCTGTTCTATATAGCGGGTACGCAGTGACTGATGCTGCTGTAACAGCTGGTCCAGCGCCTGCTGCAGGGCTTCCTGCCGTAACGGGCCACGCAAACGCATGGCCAGTGCCATATTGTACTGGCTGGCCTGCGGTGACATTTGCTGCATAAACCAGAGCCGTTCCTGGGCAAAGGACAACTCGACCAGTTGGTTATCTTCGGTACAGACAACCAGTGCAGGTAACCTTGCTTCAGACTGAGCTTCCGGTTGGGTTACAGACTGGCTTTGCACAATAATACGTGCCAGCCGTCTGATACTGTCATGCTCGAATACCGTGCGCAGTGCCAGCTCAACACCAAAGGTACGCTGGATCAGCATCAGTAAACGGGTGGCCAGCAATGAATGCCCGCCCAGCGCAAAGAAGCTGCTGTCAGCACTGATTTGCTCTGACGGCAGTTTTAACAGCTCTGCCCACAATTGCTGCAGTTGCAGTTCAGTTTCGCCTTCTGCTTTGGCTCCGGTTTCGTTTTGCAGGTTAAATTCCGGCGCCGGCAATGCGCGTTTATCCACTTTACCGTTCGCGGTTAATGGTAACGCTGCCAGCGGCATAAAGGCCGCCGGGATCATATAGGCTGGCAACAGGGCTTTAAGCTGGGCCCTGATATTAGCGGCAGAATCTGCTGTCCACTTGCTATCTGCGGTCAGAACCAGATAAGCAACCAACTGCTGATGCTGTGCCGCATCCGGCAGGCAAATAACACAAGCCTGTTCAACCTCTGTCAGTTGGTTCAGCGCAACGGTTACATCGGCAAGTTCGACCCGGAAACCGCGGATCTTAACCTGATCATCACTGCGCCCCAGATATTGCAATTTATCGTCGGCACGCCAACGCACCAGATCGCCGGTTTTATAAAATGTTCCCGCTTGTATTGCCAGTTTAACAAAGCGCTCTGCGGTTAACTGCGGCAGGTTAAGGTAACCGCGTGCAACCCCGGGCCCACCGACATACAGCTCTCCCACGGCACCGCGCGGCACCAGTTGTTGCTGCTGATCCAGGATCAGACAACAGCTGTCACCAACCGGCAGACCAATAGCGGCATACTGGCCGGCTTGCAGTTGTGTTACCTGCTCGGCAGTGACCACATGGGTTTCTGTCGGGCCGTAGTGGTTCCATAACCTGCAGTTGCCGTGTTGCTGCATAAATTGACTGATAGCATCGGTGATAAACAGCGCTTCACCGGCAACAATCACCTGCTTAAGTGCTGTTAACGGCAAATGCTGGCTCAGCGCCTGTTCTGCCAGCAAGCTGAATACCGCAGGCGGGCAGAATAACCGTTCTATATGCAGTTGCTGCACCAGTTGGGCCAATTGCACCAGATTGGTCTTTTGCCCGCTACTGATCAGTTGCAGGCAACTGCCGGTTGCCCAGGCGGTTGCCAGTTCCTGCACCGACACATCAAAGGTCAGCGGGGTAAACTGCAGTGTAACCAGGGCTTGTGGCAGCTGTTGTGCCTGCACCAGATGCAGTATGGTGCCCTGTGTCTGACAAACCCCTTTGGGCTGACCGGTGGTGCCGGAGGTATACAGAATATAGGCGAGATCATCCGCAGTAATAGCACGGCTAAGCTGTACCGGCGTTGGCAACCCGGCTGCAATCTGCGCCTGTACCGCAGTGTCATCCAGCAACTGCTGCTTAATCTGCGAACTGAAATGACCGGCAAACTGCTGCTCTGTCAGCAGTAATACCGGCTGCGCATCCTGTAACATATATGCCAGACGTTCTGCCGGCAGTTCCGCATCCAGCGGCAAATAAGCCGCCCCCAGTTTTAACACGGCCAGCACGCTCAGGATCTGGCTGATACTGCGGTCAAGACATAAGGCAACTATGTCACCCTGTGCCACCCCCTGCTGTTGTAACCAGTGGGCATAGCGGTTTGCCGCCTGCTCCAGCTCACGGTAAGTCAGCTGTTCAGCACCCAGCCGCAGTGCAACCTGCTCAGGCTGCTGTTGCGCCTGCTGCTGTACCAGCGCAGCAAGATCGCCCCCGGCCGGTGTTGCCTGGCCCTGCGCCAGTTGTATTAACTGCTGCTGTTGCTCACTGCCCAGCAGTGGTACTGCCTGCAGTGACAACATACTGTCCCGGCTTACCTGTTGCAGCACGCACAGCAGACTGTCGGCCCAGGCCTCAATAGTGGTTGCAGCAAAAATATCGGTACTGTATTCCCATACCAGTTCCAGCCCGTCGGTTTGCTCTGCAACGGATAGCATCAGATCAAATTTACTGTGCGCTAGCGTTTGCTGCTGTTCGCTTAACTGCAATCCGGCTAACTGCCAGTCGCCCTGCTGCTGATTATGTAATACCAGCATAATCTGAAACAGTGGCGCATAAGCCGTACTGCGCTCTTTTTGCAGCTGTGCTACCAACTGCTCAAACGGCAGTTGCTGATACTGATAGGCATCCAGTGCCACCTGACGGCTATGTTGCAGCAGCTGGCTGAAGCTCATTTTGCTGTCGCACTGCAGCCGCATAACCAGCGTATTGGCAAAGAATCCCAGCATCTGTTCCAGCTCAGGCTGGTTACGGTTAGCTACCGGCGTGCCGATAATGATATCGCTTTGCTGGCTCAATCTGGCCAGCAGTAGCGCCAGTGCCGCCTGCAAGCCCATGTATAAACTGGCACCATGCTGCTGGCACAAAGTGTTAAATCGCTGCAGATCCGCAACTGCCAGATGGCGCTGACAGCTTTGGCCGGCAAAAGCCGGTTGTTCCGGCCGGTTATAGTCCAGTGGTAAACTATGCAGCTGCGGCATAGCATCCAGTTGTTTCAGCCAGTATTGCTGCTGTACCTGCAACCGTGCCGGTGTCAGCCATTGCTGTTCCCAATGGGCAAAGTCGGCGTATTGCAGCGCCGCTTCATCCGGCACAATGCCATCCGCTACAGGATCAGCCTGACAATACTGCCGGTATAACGTGCTCAGTTGCTGTTGCAACAAACCAACCGACCAGCCATCAGCGGCAATATGGTGCAGCGTAAATGCCAGTATATGCAGATCACTGGCCAGTTGAATAATACCGCTACGCAGCAGGTAATCTGTGCCCAGATCAAAAGGCATACTGGCATAACGCTGCAGGATCTGCGTCAGAGCAGTACCGGCAGCGGCATCCTGACTCAGATCGATCACTTCAGTGCGATAATTCTCAGCACTGATCCTCTGTTGCAGCGGGCCATCTGCAGTTTTAATAATACAGGTGCGTAAAATAGCATGTTGCTCAACCAACTGTGCCAGAGCAGCCTGTAGCGCAGCCACATTCAATTGCCCCTGCAGGCGGTAAGCAAACGGCATATTATAATGCGCGCTGCTGCCTTCCAGTTGGTCCACCAGCCACAGCCGCTGCTGGGCATAAGATAACGGTAGTAATGCATCTGCAGGCTGCCGTTGTATCGCAGCCATAACTTCGGTTTTCGGCAATTGGCTGATTACGCTGGCCAGTTCAGCCAGTACCGGTGTTTTAAAGGCCTGAGCGACATTCAGCTGGCAATAAAAATGCCGGCTGACAGCCGCAACCATTCTGGCTGCCAGCAACGAATGCCCACCCAGCCTGAAGAAGTTCGACGTCCGCCCTATCCCTGCCTCATCACGCTGCAGCAACTGCGACCACAACTGCGCCAGATAACGCTCCACCTCTCCCTTCGGCGCAACATAACCCTCTCCTGCCACCTGCTCCGGTAACGGCAGCGCCTTGCGGTCCACCTTACCGTTCACATTCACCGGCACACTCTCCAGCACCAGCACATGCGCCGGCACCATATACTCCGGCAACACCTGCAACAACACACGCCGTACCGCATCCACATCCAGCGCATCCGTACTGACCACATACCCCACCAGCACCTGCTGATGCACCAGTACCAACGCCTGCTGTACTCCCGCCGCCTTACACAGCTGAGCCTCTATCTCCGCCGGCTCTATCCGGTAACCCCGTACCTTCAGCTGTTCATCACGCCGCTGTAAATACTCCAGCTCTCCCAGGCTGTTATAGCGCACCAGGTCGCCACTCTTATACAGCCTGCCTGCGCCAAACGGGTTCGCAATAAAACTCGCCGCTGTCAGTTGCGGTTGGCCAAGATAACCCTGACCTACACCGGCACCACCAATATACAACTCACCCCGTGCCCCCTCCGGCACAGCCTGCAGCGCATCGTCCAGCACATACAGGCTCACACCACTCAGTGCTTCACCCAGCTGCGGACGCTCACCCGCTATCAGGCAGGCACTGCTGTTTACCGTACATTCCGTCGGGCCATACAGGTTATATGCTACACGCTGATATTTGCTGTTATGCTCCACCAGCTTGCGCCACAATTCTGCGCGGATGGCTTCACCACCTATCAGCTGGTTTGGCAGCGCCTGCCCGGCTTCACATTGCTCCAGCAGCACGTCACTCAGTGACGGCGTCGTGTCCACCCAGTCTATCTGCTGTGCGGCAAAGTACGACAACATCTGCTGCGGGTCTTTACGCTGTTCATCTGACAGCACATGCAGGCAAATACCCTCGCCCAGTAATGCCAGCGCCTGCACCGAGGCATCAAACACCACCGGTGCACGCCAGGCAAACCGGCTGCCTGCCAGTGCATACCCTGACAGCAACTGCGCCATGCTATCGCACAGGTGGCTCAGGTTACCCTGGCTTATCACGACCCCTTTCGGTTCCCCGGTTGAACCTGATGTAAACAGCACATAAGCCGCTTGCTCTGCATTAACCTGCGGCAGAACAACCTCTGTACCGGCTGCACCGTCCAGCTGCAGTAACTGCACGCCTTCCGGCACGTCCTCTCTGTCACTGAGTGGCCGGTCACTAAACAAATAGCGCACGCCGGCCTGCCGTATTATCTGTGCTACCCGGCCCGGTGGCGTACTGTCGTCAAACGGCAGATAGGCCCCGCCTGCCTGCTGTATTGCCAGCAGGTTGATAACCAGTGCCGTATCCCGTTGCTGCCATACACCAACGATATCTCCCGCCTGCACACCCTGCGACACCAGATAACGGGCCCGCTGCGCTATCTGCGCAACCAGTTCTGCATAGCTCCACTGCACATCGCCGCTCACCAGTGCAATGGCATTGCCTTCCAGACGGGCATAGCCTGTTAACCTCGATAGCAGACTATGGAACGGAGCAACGGCCTGTTCTGCGGTATTAACGTCCAGCGTTACTGCAGCCCACAGCTGCCGCACGCTTTGCGCTGGCTGTTGCAATAAGGCTGCGCTATAACGACAGAAACACTGTAATAACCCAGCAACGGTTTGCTGGCAAAACAGTGCAGAGTCATATTCCAGCTCCAGTAGCAAGCCGCCGCTGTGTTGCTCAACTACAGTCAGCGATAAATCAAATTTCGCTACCAGTTCGTCGCTATGACAGATACTGACCTGAGTTTGCGGCAATGTTAATGCCGGTTCAGCCCAGTTCTTATCCAGATAGTTAAACAGGATCTGGAACAGTGGGTGATAGCTCAGGCTACGTTCCGGATTAAGCACTTCAACCAGTTGCTCGAACGGTAAATCCTGTCTGGCAAACGACTGTTCAGCCTGTTGTTGTTGCTGCTGTAATAATGTTGTCAGCGCTACCGAGGTGTCGATACGTGTTCTGAACAGCAATGAGTTAACAAACAAACCCAGCATCTGCTCGGTTTCCGGACGCTGCCGGTTGGCCACCGGACTACCGATCACGATGTCGTTTTCACCGCTGAAACGGGCCAGCGTTAACGCGAACAGTGTTTGCAGCACAACAAAAGGCGTACTGTGCTGCTGGCGGGCAAATTGCTGTAATGTGCCGGTCTGTTCTGCTGTCAGTTGACCTCGCACTACGCTGCCGTTAAATTTCTGCTCCGCCGGACGCGGATAATCCAGTGGCAGGTTATGCACCAGTGGTAAATCCTGCAACAGTTTGCACCAGTAATCCTGCTGTGCAGCAAGCTGCTGTTGCTGTTCGCTTTGTTGCAGATAGCAGGCGTAATCCAGGTATTGCAGCGCCTGGTTATGCTGTGCGGGCTGTTGCCCTTGCAGCAACTGTTGATACAACTCAGACAGTTCTGCAAACAGCAGATCCATTGACCAGCCATCAGCAGCAATATGATGCAGGCATAGCAGCAACACATACTGTTGCGGTTGCAGCTGTACCAGATTGGCCCTCAGCATCAGCTCGCTGCCAAGATCAAAGGCTTCGCCGGCATTAGCCTGCCTGAGCTGTTCCAGTTCAGCCTGCTGTTGTGCTGCGCTGACAGCAGTCAGATCAGTAAAACGGCAAACACCGGTAGCGGCTGCGCTGATATGCAGATACAGTTCGCCATCATCGTCCTGCCGGTACTGACTGCGCAAAATCTCGTGCCGGGCGATTAACACATCAATAGCCTGACATAGCAGCTGAGGCTGCAACTGGCCCTGAATATCAAACTGCGCCGGGATCAGATAACTACGGCCGGCCTGCGCAAACTGGCAGACAAACCACATCCGTTTTTGTGCGGCCGATACCGGATTACGTTCAGCACGCTGCACGCGGTTTAATATCGTTTGCTGCCGAACAGCTTTGCTATCTATAAAAGCAGCCAACTGACGGATAGTGCTGTGTTCAAACAAATCCCGCAATGTCAGTGCCCGCTGCCAGTGTTGGCTAATCCGGCCCAGCAATTTGCCAGCCAGTAACGAATGGCCGCCCAGGGCAAAGAAATTGGCTTCGACACTTAATTCTGCCGGGTTTAGCTGTAAAGCTTCGGCCCACAACAAATGCAACTGTTGCTCGGTAGCACTGACAGGCATCAGCACATCCGTTGCACTTTCTGTTACCGCAGGCAAAGCGCGGCGATCAATTTTACCGTTAGCGGTTACCGGTAGTTCATCCAGCAGCATAAAATGGGCCGGCACCATATAAGACGGCACCTTAGCTGCAAGGCTGGTACGGATTTGGGCCAGATCCGGCTGTTCGCTGTCAGACACCAGATAGGCTACCAGCTCCTTTTCCTGCAGCCGGTTGAGCCGGCTCAGTACCACAGCCTGCTCTACACCGGCACACTGTAGTAATTGTTGTTCGATTTCACCCGGTTCAATACGGAAACCGCGGATCTTCAGTTGCTGATCGGCACGGCCGACAAAGTGCAGTAAACCTTCGGCACAGCGGTACACCAGATCCCCGGTACGGTACCAGCGTCCGGCAATACTGCCATGCTCCAGTTGTACAAATTTCTCTGTTGTCAGTTCCGGCTGTTGCCAGTAGCCCTGCGCCAGACCAAGGCCACGGCAGTATAATTCACCGATAGCACCTGCCGGCTGCACACTGCCATACTGATCCAGCACAATCACCTCACCACCCGCGATCGCTGTTCCCAACGGCACTGTGCTGGCATCAAACTGACGCGGGATCGGATAACACAAGGTGAAAGTGGTGTTTTCGGTCGGGCCGTAACCGTTGATGATAGTCAGTTCAGGCTGGCGCCGGTATATTGCCGTTACCGCCTGCGCAGAGACGACATCACCACCGGTCAGCAAATACCGTAATGCTGGCAAAGATTGCACTGACTGCAAAGCGAAGCGTTCAAACACGGCCGCCGTCAGCCACAGGCTGTTTACCCGGTATGTTGCAACTGCCTGCTCAATGCCGCTTACCGACACTACGGCGTCCGGATACAGCACCAGAGTACCGCCGTTCAGCAAGGGGCCCCAGATCTCCAGCGTTGCGGCATCGAAGGCTACCGAACCGGCCTGCAGGAACACCGTATCCTGGTCCAATACCATATAGTCAGCCAGCTTCACCAGCCGCAATATTGCCTGTTGCGGTACAGCAACGCCTTTGGGCTGGCCGGTAGAACCGGAGGTGTACATGATATAAGCCAGATCATCCGGCTGCACAGCCACAGTTGCAAAGGCCTCAGTAGCTGGCTGCAGTTGTTCCAGCATCAGCACAGGTACGGCAGCGTCCGGCAATTGCTGCGCCAGAGCATTACAGCTTAATAGCACACTGGCCTGGCTGTCCTGCAGAATAAAGCGGTTACGTGATGCCGGAGCATCAGGGTCCAGCGGCACATAAGCGGCACCGGCCTGGTTAATCGCCAGTAAGGCAATAATCAGTTCCACTGAACGTGGCAGCAACAGGGCCACCCTGTCGCCGGCAACCACACCGGCCTGCTGTAATTGTGCCGCCAGCAACTCTGCATTATCGGCCAGCGCAGCATAGCTTAATTGCCGCTGCTGATAACACAACGCAATATGCTCTGGCGTATGCTCAGCCCAATGGGCAAAAGCCTGTGCCAGGCTGTACCGGCATAACGCCAGCTGAGTGTCAGCAACGCTGTTGTCAAGCCCGGCAGCACCATCCAGACATAGCTGACTTTGCGCCGCCTGCGGCTGTTGCAGCAGGGTAGTCAGTGCCTGCTGATAACTGTTAAGCATGCGCTCTGCAGTTATCGCACTGAACAGATCGGTGGCATATTCCAGCTCCAGCAAAACGCTGCCATCAGGCTGTTCTGCTACTGTCAGTGACAGATCAAACTTGGCTTTGTTAAGCTCGGCCTCCTGCAACTGTACGTCCAGTTGATGCCAGTGTTCGGCTGCCTGCAAATCGGCACCGATATAGTTAAACATCAGCTGGAACAACGGGTGATGGCTGAGACTGCGGGCCGGATTGATCAGCTCAACTAACTGCTCAAAACTGATGCTATGGCTTAGCAGCTGTGATAACTGCTGCTGGCCCTGTTGTGCCTGTGAAATAAAACTCTGAGATAAATCAATGTCATGCACCATAACCAGTGTATTGACAAAGAAGCCGGGCATAGTCTCCAGTCCGGCCTGTTCACGGTTGGCCAGAGCCACGGCAGTTACTACCCGCCGCTCGTTACTTAAACGCGCCACCAAAGCAGCAAATACGGCATGGTACAGATTGAAACTGCTGCACTGATACTCGCTGGCCAGTTGCTGCAATGGCTTGGCCTGTTGCGGGCTAAACCGCAGACGGCATACGGCACCGTTATAGCTGGACGTTGCCGGCCGGGGGGAATCAGTTGGCAGGCTATGTAATGCCGGGGCATCCTGCAACTGTTGCTGCCAGAACGTATCATGACCTGCAGTATCCGTTTGCTGTTGCCAGACGGCATAATCGCTGTACTGCAAAGTATCGTCTGTTGCTAACGGCAGCGGCCTGCCCTGACATACGGCGTTATAACTGTCTGCCAGTTGTTGCAATAACAGTTTTACCGACCAGCCGTCTCCGGCGATATGATGCAGGTTCAGCAATAAACAGTGCTGCCGGGCAGATAAACGTACCAGTTGCAGCTGCAGCATCAAATCGTTAGCTAAATCGAACGGATAAGCGGCATGTTGCAGCTGCAGTTCTGCCAGGGCCTGCTGTTGTGCCCCGGCGGCCAGCGCAGACAGATCTGTGCTGCGCCACAATACGGCAGGTAATGCCGTCACCTGCTGATACACACCGGCATCATACTGGCGGTATACGGTGCGTAAAATATGCTGGTGCTGAAACAGCGCCGTTACAGCCGCATCAAAGGCGGTGTGATCCAGATCACCTTCTAGCGTCAGTTGCAGCGGCATGTTGTAAATGCTGCTGTCCTGCAGTATCTGGCATTGATGCCAGATACTGGCCTGCGCCGCTGATAACGGATAATACTCAGCTGTTGCTGCTTTTTGCAGTGGCTGCTGCGCGGTTTGCGAGGTCTGTTGCTGTTGTGCAATCAGCTGTGCCAGTTGTTCCAGCCGGGCAAACTCAAACACATGCCTGAGTTTCAGTTGTATCTGACGGGCCTGATTTACCGCCGCGACCATTCTGGCTGCCAGCAACGAATGCCCACCCAGCCTGAAGAAGTTCGACGTCCGCCCTATCCCTGCCTCATCACGCTGCAGCAACTGCGACCACAACTGCGCCAGATAACGCTCCACCTCTCCCTTCGGCGCAACATAACCCTCTCCTGCCACCTGCTCCGGTAACGGCAGCGCCTTGCGGTCCACCTTACCGTTCACATTCACCGGCACACTCTCCAGCACCAGCACATGCGCCGGCACCATATACTCCGGCAACACCTGCAACAACACACGCCGTACCGCATCCACATCCAGCGCATCCGTACTGACCACATACCCCACCAGCACCTGCTGATGCACCAGTACCAACGCCTGCTGTACTCCCGCCGCCTTACACAGCTGAGCCTCTATCTCCGCCGGCTCTATCCGGTAACCCCGTACCTTCAGCTGTTCATCACGCCGCTGTAAATACTCCAGCTCTCCCAGGCTGTTATAGCGCACCAGGTCGCCACTCTTATACAGCCTGCCTGCGCCAAACGGGTTCGCAATAAAACTCGCCGCTGTCAGTTGCGGTTGGCCAAGATAACCCTGACCTACACCGGCACCACCAATATACAACTCACCCCGTGCCCCCTCCGGCACAGCCTGCAGCGCATCGTCCAGCACATACAGGCTCACACCACTCAGTGCTTCACCCAGCTGCGGACGCTCACCCGCTATCAGGCAGGCACTGCTGTTTACCGTACATTCCGTCGGGCCATACAGGTTATATGCTACACGCTGATATTTGCTGTTATGCTCCACCAGCTTGCGCCACAATTCTGCGCGGATGGCTTCACCACCTATCAGCTGGTTTGGCAGCGCCTGCCCGGCTTCACATTGCTCCAGCAGCACGTCACTCAGTGACGGCGTCGTGTCCACCCAGTCTATCTGCTGTGCGGCAAAGTACGACAACATCTGCTGCGGGTCTTTACGCTGTTCATCTGACAGCACATGCAGGCAAATACCCTCGCCCAGTAATGCCAGCGCCTGCACCGAGGCATCAAACACCACCGGTGCACGCCAGGCAAACCGGCTGCCTGCCAGTGCATACCCTGACAGCAACTGCGCCATGCTATCGCACAGGTGGCTCAGGTTACCCTGGCTTATCACGACCCCTTTCGGTTCCCCGGTTGAACCTGATGTAAACAGCACATAAGCCGCTTGCTCTGCATTAACCTGCGGCAGAACAACCTCTGTACCGGCTGCACCGTCCAGCTGCAGTAACTGCACGCCTTCCGGCACGTCCTCTCTGTCACTGAGTGGCCGGTCACTAAACAAATAGCGCACGCCGGCCTGCCGTATTATCTGTGCTACCCGGCCCGGTGGCGTACTGTCGTCAAACGGCAGATAGGCCCCGCCTGCCTGCTGTATTGCCAGCAGGTTGATAACCAGTGCCGTATCCCGTTGCTGCCATACACCAACGATATCTCCCGCCTGCACACCCTGCGACACCAGATAACGGGCCCGCTGCGCTATCTGCGCAACCAGTTCTGCATAGCTCCACTGCACATCGCCGCTTACCAGCGCAACGGCATCGCCATGATCTGCTGCATACGCCACCAGCCTTGACACCAGACTGCGATAAGATGATACGGCTTGCAGCGCTGAACATGGCTGGGTTGTAATATCTGCCAGCGCCAGCGAGGCTAAAGCGGCTTCCGGTCTGGACAGCAACTGTTGCAGCAATGTAATAAATGTCTGGCTCAGCTGCTCAATGCTGGCGACAGTGAACAGCGCACTGTCAAACTCCCAGTTCAATTGCACCCTGTTATCATGCTGTACAACGTCTAAGGTCAGATCAAACTTGGCAATACCGGCCGGACTGTCATCCATAGTACAGTCCAGTTGGTTAAAACGCGGGCCATTGCCAGACTGCTGCCGGAAACTGAACATGATCTGAAACAGCGGATGATAGCTCAGGCTACGCTCCGGATTGAGCATTTCAACCAGTTGTTCAAACGGATACTGCTGGTTAGCCAGCATAGCGGCATGGCGCTGCTTGTCCTGCGCCAGTTGGGCAGTAAAGCTGTGTGATAAATCAATATGGCTGCGGACAACCAGAGTGTTGACCAGATACCCGACCAGCCCCTGTTGCCAGTCTTCATTGCGGTTAGCCACCGGCGTACCCATGACGATATCGCTGTGCTGGCTATAACGTGCCAGCAGAACGGCAAAACTGCTCTGCAGTACCTGATACAGCGTGGTTTGCTGCTGCACTGCCAGCCTGCTCAGGGCCGATAACATCGGCTTGTCCAGTTCAGCGCGCACAATATCACCGCGGTATTGCTGCTGTGCTGGCCGGCTGAAATCGGTAACCAGCTGATGCAACAGCGGTAATTCTGCCAGTTGCTGCTGCCAGTATTGTCCCTGCTGTTTTAACGCTGCCGCGACATCATCCTGCTGCAACCAGGCAGTATACTGGCCATAGCTTATTGTCACTGCAGCCAGACTGTCGCCATTGTATAATGCAGCCAGTTCATCCAGCAGCAGGCCTAAAGCGTGACCATCGGCAGCAATATGATGCAGGCACAGCAATAACTGATAACGCTGTGGCCCCAGATACAATAGCTTGGCCCTGATCGGGTAATCTGCCGCCAGATCAAACGGCGCCAGTGCCATAGTATCGTTTTCGGCCGCCAGCCAGTCAGACTCCGGCTGTTGCGCGCTTAGCTCTGCATACTGCAGCATTGTTGCAGGTACAGGCAACTCTGCTACCGCTAAATGCTCCTGTTGCTGCCGGTATACTGTGCGTAAAATGTCGTGCCGGCTAATCAGCTGTAACAAAGCCTGCTCCAGCCGGGCCCGATCTACAGCACCTGTCAGGCGGATACTCAGCGGAATATGATAGGCCGCGGCCTGTTGTTCCAACTGGCATAGCAACCACATTTGCTGCTGTGCCGGCGAAGCTACCCCCGCCTTAGCTGAAAGCACCGGTGACACCGCCGCTGTAACTGCACTATGCTGATCCAACCAGGCCGCCAGTTGCGCTATAGTTGGTTGCTCAAACAGGTGACGGATACTGCACTGCGGATATCCCTGCTGCACAATAGCACTGACAACACGAGCTGCCAGCAATGAATGTCCGCCCAGGGCAAAGAAGTTGGCACCGACAGAAAGCTGCTGACTGCCCAGTTGTAAAAATTCAGCCCAGATCTGTTGCAGGCAACGCTCAGTTGCCGTTGCTGCCGCTATAAAATCGGTATCTGCCACACGCCAGTCCGGCAACGGCAGGGCTTTGCGGTCCAGTTTGCCATTTACGCTGCGTGGCAATGCGGTCAGGGCAATAAAATATGCCGGTACCATAAATGCCGGTAACTGTTCAGCCAGAGCGGCACGCAATTGCTGCTCTGTGGTTTTGCTGTCTGTAATGTCACTGCTTGCATGCAGTACATAGTAAGCAACCAGTGCCGGCTGTGCCGAACTGTCCTGCTGCAACAACACTGCCGCTTCACGCACCTGCGGCTGCCGGCTCAGACAGGCTTCAATTTCGCCCAGCTCAACCCGGTAACCGCGCAGTTTTACCTGATGATCCTTACGGCCGATAAACTGGCATTCCTGCGCAGCTGTCAGCCGCACCAAATCGCCTGTTTTATACAAGCGCTCACCAGCGTTAAAAGGGTTGCTGATAAAGCTCTGTGCCGTCAGTTCCGGCCGGTTCAGATAGCCACGTCCCACAGCCGGGCCACCGATATATAATTCCCCTACCGCCCCTGCTGGCAAAGGCTGTAACGCATCGTCCAGTACATACAGTCTGGCGGTTGGTAAAGTTTGTCCTAATGTAATACGTTGCTGTGGCAAAATCCGGCCCAGTGTTACCGCAATAGTACATTCCGACGGACCATAGGCATTCAATAGCGTATAGCGCTCAGCCCAGCGCCAGGCCTGTTGTTCATTACAGGCTTCGCCCCCGACTACCAGCACCTGTAATGCATAGTCATCACGGCAGGCCAGGTGTGCCAGCAAGGCCGGCGGCAGTACGGCATGCGTAATGTGTTCGGCCAGTAATTTTTGCTCCAAAGCAAGCATATCCAGGCGCTGGGTTTCATCGCACAGGTGCAGTGATGCACCACTGCAAAATGCCATAATCCATTCAAAGGTGGCAGCATCAAAGCTGACCGTCGCATATTGTAATACCCGTGACTGCGGGCTCAATTGCAGCGGCTGTTGCAGCGACAGTGCCAGTTGCAGCAGCGCCCCACGTTGCAGCAGCGTACCTTTGGGTTTGCCGGTTGAACCTGAGGTATAGATCACATAGGCCAGTTGTTCCGGCTGCATAGTGACATCGGGCAGGCTTTGCGGGTAGTCCTGCAGTACCAGCTGATCCAGCAGCAGGCTACGGATATTATCAGTCAGCTTATGTTGCAGTTGCTGCTGTGTCAGCACCAGTTGGCAGCCACTGTCACTGAGCATATGCCGGATACGCTCAGGCGGATATGCCGGATCAATCGGTAAGTAAGCAGCGCCTGCCTTCAGCACGGCCATAATGGCAATGATCCCCTGCAATGAGCGCTCGGTACACACCGCTACGATTTGCTCAGGCTGCACGCCCTGGGCCAGCAGATAATGGGCCAGTTGGGAAGACTGCTGATCCAGTTGCCGGTAACTCAGCTGTTCGCCGTTAAGCTGTAGTGCCAGTTTATCCGGGTATTGCGCGGCTACCGCAGCCAATTGTTGTCCCAGTTCGCTGCTGTCAGCGCAGTCTTGCCGCATGCTGTCAGCAGTTATACCGTCAGCAGGCATCAGCGCCAGTTCTGCCAGTGGCCGGTTTAACTGCTCAGTTACTGTCTGCAGCAGGTAACGATAGCTGCCTGCCAGCGCCTGTATTGTGGCTTCGGCATATAAATCCGTGGCATAGGTCCAGTTGCATTGGAAACCGGCCGGACCGGCAACCACCTCCAGCGTCAGATCAAACTTCGCTGCCACGCTGGCACTTTCGGCCAGCGTGGCCGTCACGCCATCAAAAATAGTTAATTCGCCGCTATAACCGGCATCACGGTAGCTGAACATCAGTTGGAACAGCGGGTGGTAACTTAAACTGCGTTCAGGTTTTATCAGTTCTACTATGTCATCAAACGGCAGATCCTGATGATCCAGTACCGTCAGCAAATATTGCCGGGCCTGCTGCAAGGTGTCAGCCAGACTGTGCTGCATCGACAATGGCAACCGCAATGGCAGGCTGTTAACAAAGAAACCGGCAATGTCTTCAAACTCCGGCTGGCGGCGGTTGGCTACCGGCGTACCAACCACAACATCATCAGTTGCACTGAAACGGGCAATCAGCACGCTAAACAGTGTCTGCAGAACACTGAACGGACTGGCATCCAGCTCCTGGCACAGCTGGCGCACAGTAGCGGAAGCAGACTCAGATAACGGTACTGTCAGTTGCCTGCCGGCATAGCTCTGTTGCTGTGGCCGGACATAATCGGTATTTAAACTGTGCAATGACGGCACACCCTGCAACTGCTGTAACCAGAACCGGCGCTGGCTGGCTGCGGCGTCAGTTTGCAGCCACTGCTGCTGCCATTGCACATAATTGGCATAGTGCCAGGGCGCAGCTGGCACCGGCCCTGGCTGCTGAGCGGCACTGTACTGGTTATAAAAACCAGCCAGTTGTTCCAGCAACAGATCCATACTCCAGCCATCGGTAATGATGTGGTGACAGGTCAGGATCAATACCTGTTGCGAACTTAAACTCAGCAGTTCCGCATCAAACAATGTACCGGCAGACAGATCAAAACCCTTGCGGCTTTTGGCCTGAATATAATCGCCCAGCTGTGTTGTGGCGTGCTCATCGGCAGACCAGTCCCGCATTGTCAGAATGTCAGCAGGAACCGGCAGGGTTTCCTGCCATAAATCATTGTCTGCCGTATCCAGTACAAAGCGGGTACGCAGTTGCGGTTGCAACTGTACCAGCGCTGTCAGTGCCTGCTGTAAGGCTGTCACATCCAGAGCCTTGCTGAAATACACTACAGACTGCACATTATCGGTTTGCTGGCCGGCAGATAAACTGTGGCTCAGCCACATACGCTGCTGCGCGGCAGACAGAGCATAGCGCTCTGGCAATGGCATTGCCTGCAGTACCGCCTGCCGCTGCACCTGTTGCGATTCCAGCCAGCCTGCCAGCTTGCGGATACTGCTATATGCCGCAAACCGGGCAAAGTTCAGCTCGACACCGTATTGCTGCTGCAACCGGGCCAGCATACGGGTTAATTGAATAGAATGACCGCCCAGCTCGGCAAAGCTATGCACAACACTGACCGCATCGCAACCAAGGATCTCCTGCCACAACTGCGCCAGTTCGGCTTCCAGCGCTGTTGCTGCCAGTTGCTGAGTTGGCAGTTCCGGCCGCTCCGGTTTAAAACCGGCCAGTTGCTGCCGGTCAACCTTACCGCTGCTTAACAACGGCAACGCAGCCAGCCAAACTCCGGCTGACGGTAACATAAAACGGGGTAACTTATCTGCCAGCCAATCGCTCAGCTCTGACCATACCGGTTGCTGTGTACCGGCAGGACGCATAAAGGCGGCCAGGCTGTCCTGCTCCGCCAGCTTGATCACCACGGCTTCGGCTACAGCCGGGTGGGCATTGAGCTGATTCTCGATTTCGGCGACTTCAACCCGGAAACCACGTACTTTTACCTGCTTATCACGCCGGCAAATAAACCGCAGCAAACCTGCAGTATCCCGGGTAACAATATCGCCGGTACGGTACCAGCGGCCCTGCGCATCATGGTAAAAAGCCGCTTCGGTCTGCTCATGCTTGTTAATATAACCAAGCGCCAGACAACTGCCGCCCAGATGCAGCTCACCTTCGTGCGCGGCAAAGCCGTCAACCGGTACCACTTTGTAAAGGCGCGGCTCAACAACCTTACCAATAGCCACACTTGAGGCCTGCAGATCAGCAGCACTCAGTTCGTGATAACTGGCAGAGATAACCGTTTCAGTCGGGCCATAGGCGTTATATAAACGGCAACGCTCAAATAACGCCAATTGCTGCCAGCGTTCTATCACCTGGCGCGGCAAAACATCTCCGCCAACCACTACGGTATGCAGGCTGCTGCCTGCCCAATAGGTTTCTGCTGCCGCCCCTTCAAGCAATAGCATCAGATAAGCCGGCGGTACGTCCGTTACCGTGATCCGGTGTGCAATGCTATAGCGGTAGAACTCAGGGATGCCAAGCTGGCCAACTTGTTTCAAATGTAAACAACAGCCATGCAACAAGCCAAGCCACAGCAATTCCAGCGCAGCATCGAAAGTAAAAGCGTTAACGTGTAGCAATGCATCTTCGGCAGATAAAGCAAAACGGGCTGAAATTTGCTGAATATGGGCAGACAAAGCCTGGTTGGCAACCAGTACCCCTTTCGGTTGCCCGGTACTACCCGAGGTATAAATAATATAACCGCCAATGGCGTAATTTTTATAATTATCTTTTAAATCAACAACATTATCATTGCCAGCAAGATCGCTGCTGCTGACAGAAAACAGGCCGGAATGTATTTCAGGTTCATTGCTTACCAGTAATGCCAGGCCGGCATCCTGCACCATATACCGGGTGCGCTCAGCAGGTGCCTGTGTATCCAACGGCACGAATACCGCGTCCAGTTTGCATACCGCCAGATAAACTGCAATGTAACGGGCAGACTTCTCCAGCATTACCCCAACAGCGTCCCCCTGCTTTACTCCCAGTACCGCAAGCTGCGCTGCGCAAAAGTCAGCCTCTTTAGTTAATTGTTCGTAACTTACTGTACCGGTTTCAGAGATAACTGCAATGGCCGCAGGGAAACAAGCCGACACATTACAGAAATTACCATAAATTGCTGATTTTGCTTCATTAATCACGAGATAGTCCCTTAAAAATACTTTATTTATAATTTTTTTATCAGGACATAATCAGCTAATAGCACTTTTTTTTCAATCAGGTAGTTAACCAAATATAAATACCAAATCCGTAAAGCACTCATTACAGCAACATAAGCATAAACCATATATTTTAGTTAACGTTTATTGACTGAATAATTATTTTGGTTAAAGTCGTAACCATAAAAAATAAATATAAATACAAATTAGAGTAATAAATCAGTTTTTTATTTTAATTTTGACACAAAATTATCGGCAGCAAGGGAGCCTCAGTGCAGCGCGCACTGTAGTAAGTGATTACTATGAATATTGAGCATCTGATCGGCAAAGCAGAACAGCATGATATTGAATTGTTTCTGGAAAATGGCAAATTAGGCTATCGCGCCTACCAGCCGCAACCAAACAAAGGCGTACTGCAGCAGTTATCGGAACACAAGGATGCCATTCTGCACTATTTGCAGCAGCAAGCTGCGCGGATGACGGACTACAGTCAGCCGATACCGGTATCAACCAGCCAGCAGCGTATCTGGACTATCGATCAGCTGGAAAACGGCAGTACTGAATTTCATATCCCTGTCGCACTTATCCTGTCACGCCCTGTCGACTTAACACTGCTGATGCAACGCCTGAAAGCGATGGTTACCCGCCATTACGTATTGCGTTGTGTCTTTACCGAGCAAGACGGCAAGCTGTATCAAAGAATCGAGTCTGCAGATAAACTGCAAGTTGCGGTTGAAGACTATGCCCACCTGTCACATAGCGAGGCAATTGCGTTAGCCCAGCACCGCATAAGTGCAGATAACCAGCTTAAATTCGACTTGAGCCAGCATTTGCCGTTACGGGCCGTTTTCTTCCGCCTGGCCCAGCAACATGCCGTTGTGTACCTTAACCTGCATCATATTGCGGTAGATGAAAGCACCGTCAGCCAGTTGCTGAACGAACTGCTGGGTGACGGCACCCAACCACAACAAACAGCAGCGAAAGTACAATATGCCGACTATGTCTACTGGCAGCAAACGCATTTACGCTCTTATGCTTTTAAGCAACATCTCGCCGCCTACGCCGAACAACTGGCTGATGCCCCGGCTCTGCATAGCCTGCCGCTGGACCAGCCATACCGGCCAGACACCAGCAATGCAGCAGCACAATATAAAGTCAGCCTTGAACCTGCACTGACAGAAGCGGCATTCAAACTGTGCCAGCAACAGCAACTGACGCCTTTTATGCTGTTTCAGGGCGCACTTTCTGCATTTCTCAGCGTCTGGAGCAACAGTGACGATATCGTGCTGGGTACGCCCAGTATTTTGCGGCCACAGGACAAGTTTAATCAGGTTATCGGCTGTTTCCTGAACCTGTCAGTGTTACGCAGTCAGTTTTCTGCCGGTATGACCTGTCTGGATGTTATGCAGCAGGCTCGTAAACTGAGCCTGAATTTACTCGACTGGCAGACGGTTCCTTTTGAAGCGTTGCTGGATAAATTAAAACCTGAACGCAGTCCGCTATACAGTCCGCTGTTTCAGATCCTGTTTTCAATGCATATGCTGGAACAGGAAAGTAGCAGCAACAGTGCAGGTACGGCAGCGCCGTTATCGGTTGCCCGACATAACACCAAATATGACATGACTGTACATGCCAACGTCAGCAAACAGCATATTTCCTTCAGTTTTGAATACAAAACCGATTTATTTTATCACTCCAGTATGGAACAGCTGGCTCAGGCCTTCTGTCAGTTCCTGCATACTTTTATCCTGTCGCCGGCTACTTTGCTTACCCATATCAGCCTGGTTACCGCACAGGATCTGCAGCGGCAACAACAATTTAATGCCACGGCCAGCAGCTACCCACAGCAGCTGCGCCTGGATCAGTTAATTACCCAGCAGGCTGCCGCCACACCAGACAATATAGCAATAGAAGCCGAGCAAAGCCTGACTTACCGCCAGTTGGAACAGTACAGCCAGCGTATGGCGGCAGCACTGGCGCAAAAGGGCGTTAAAGCCGGTGACCATGTCGGCTTAATGCTGGATCGCTCAGCGCTGATGGTTTGTACCATGCTGGCATTAATGAAACTTGAAGCAGCCTATGTCCCGTTAGATCCATCCTACCCGGCACAGCGGTTACACTATATTTTCCAGCGCTCGCAATGCCAACTGCTGATTAGCGACTCTGCAGATGCCGCCGCTTTAGTTGGCGCAGCAGTCAGCCTGTCACCAGATACCTTACTGCACACAGAGCAAACAGCCGGATTGCCGGTTACGTCTTTGGGCAGTGCGGCTCCGGCTTACCTGATCTTTACCTCAGGCTCTACCGGTCAGCCCAAAGGTATAGAGATCAGCCATCGCAATGTGGTGAATTTCCTGCACTCTATGCAACAACAGCCAGGAATAACCAGCCGTGATAAATTGCTGGCCGTTACCGCCATCTCTTTCGATATCTCTGTGCTGGAACTGTTTCTACCGCTGCTCAGCGGTGCCTGTCTGGTTATTGCTGCCCAGGAACAACGCGATGGCTTCAGCCTGCGCCAGCGCCTGGAGCAAGGCGACATTACGCTGATGCAGGCCACGCCGGCCGGCTGGCAAAGTGTACTTGACGCCGGTTGGGCAGGTCACTCCGGTTTAACCGCACTGACCGGGGGCGAAGCTTTGCCTGCTGGACTAGCCGCCAGCCTGCAGCAGAAAACCGCTGCGTTATGGAACATGTATGGTCCGACCGAAACCACGGTATGGTCCTGCGTCGCGGCGCTGAACAATACCGATCCGGACAAAATTACCATCGGTAAGCCAATTGCCAATACCGGCGTGTTTATCGTCAGCCCTTCCCACCAAATTTGTGCGGTTGGTCAGACAGGCGAAATTGCCATTACCGGAGACGGTGTCAGCGCTGGCTATTACGGCCAGCTTGAATTAACGCAAAGCCGTTTTATTACATTAATGACGGCTGAAGGTGAAAAACGTGCCTACCTGACCGGTGATTTGGGCCGCCTGACACTGGATGGTCAGTTGCAGTGCCTGGGCCGTAATGATGATCAGGTCAAGTTACGCGGTTTCAGAATTGAACTGGCAGAAATTGATGCCGCTTTGTTACGCCTGAGCGGTGTGAAACAAGCTGCCACTGTCGTGCATAAGCACAGTACCGGCAGCAGCCTGATTAGCTATTACTGCCTGCAACAATCCGGGCTGATGTACAGCGAACAACAGTTGCAATTACAGCTTAAGCAACAGTTGCCTGCCTATATGGTGCCAGATCGCATCATTGCTATGACAAACATGCCACTGACCCCCAGCGGCAAAATCGACCGCAAAGCATTGGCGGCATTAACGGTAGAAAGCCGGCAAACAGCTCATGTACCGGCACAAACCGACTTGCAGCATCAATTGGTCGGGTTATGGCAACAGCTTACCGGCCAGCCTGAAATCGGTATTACCGACAACTTCTTTGCGCTGGGCGGTGACTCTATTTCCTCGGTTAAAGTCGTGCGCTTCCTGCGGGATCAGGGCTATGACATGAATAATAAGCTGTTATTCAGTTATCAGACCATAGAGGAACTGACAAGCCACTTACCACAATTAATCGCGCCCAAAACGGATAACGTTACCGAAATGCAGATTGATGGCATCGACATGCTACTGCCAGACGGTGCTGAAAACGATGATCTGGCTGCTATTTTGCGTGAATTTTCTACACATTGATTAAATAACAAGAATAAGAATCAGGACCCATGCCATGAAGTCAACTGCGAATGTTGCTGCTATTTATCCGTTGTCCCCTACACAAGCCGGACTGTTGTTCTATTTGCTGAATGCCGACAGCAACGATCTGAGTTACCGTGAGCAACTCAGATTTACCATTGATAAAACCATCTGCCTGTCTCAGCTGAAAAAAGCCTGGCAGCATGTTATCAGCCGCCATCCGGCACTCAGATCCATTTACAGCTGGCAGGACAAATCCCAGCCGTTTCAGATTGTCCTCAAAGATGCATCCCTGCATTGGGCAGAGCATGACTTAAGCCATCTGGATAAAGAAGACAGCCGGCAAAGCATCAAAGAACTGGCGCTACGTGCACGCCAGCTCAAACTCCAGCTGGAACAACGGCCACCGCTACAGATGGATTATTTTAAACTGGCAGATGGCAGCGCCGAGCTTATTTTCAGCTTTACCCATCTGCAACTTGATGGCTGGTCAATGGCGCTGATCAGCAATGAAGTTGAAGCTATTCTGCACCAGCTGTTAACTAACGAACCGGTAGTGTTACCACCGGCCGGTGAATACAAAGACTATGTTAAATGGTTACTCAGCCGCGATAAGGCAGTATCGTTGCAATACTGGCAACAGCTGTTAAGCGACAGTGAGCCAACCACTCCGTTGCATCTGCAACATCAGAGCAATCAGCGGGTTGCCAGCCACGAGCAGAATATTTACCGCCATCAAATCAGCACTGAACTCAGCCAGCAAATTCAACAGTTCTGCCGCCAGCATGGTATTACGCTGAACGTGTTTATGCTGAGTGTGTTCGGTTACCTGAATAATCTGGCCGCCAACCAGACACAAAGCATTATCGGGGCGGTAGTATCCGGCCGACCGGCAGAAGTTGAAGGTATCGAGCGCACGGCCGGTTTCTTCAGCAGTGCTTTACCTGCCTATATTAAAACACAGCCGGAACTGACCTTTATCAACTGGCTGAAACAACAGCAACAACAGTTGGTAGAAGGCTGGGAGCATGGTTTTGTCTCATTGGAACAAATTAAAACCAGTATCAAGCTGCCGGTAACAGACCCGTTATTCTCTACCTTATTTATATTCCAGAATTTCCCGAAAAAACTGATTACCGGACAAACCGAACAACAGCCGTTAATGCAGCAACAGCAAGGTGCCGAGCAAAGCCATTATCCGCTGACATTATATATCGGCGCCAAAGACAGCATCGCTATCTGGGCCAGTTTTGACAGCAAGCATTACTGCCAGCATGAAGTTCAGCTATTGCTGAATAACTACCAGGAACTGATGTCACTGTGCCTGACCCAGGCAACAGAACCCCTGTCCAGGCTGAATTTATTAAGCCCCGAACGACGCCAGCAGTTGGATCTGATTGCCCGCGGCCCGCACAAGCCACAGCTAATGCAGGCCAATTTGGCAGTGCATTTACAAAAGCTGCATACCGCGGCAGATCGGATTGCTATCGTAGATGGCAACCGTCAGTTCAGTTATCAGCAACTGGCCGGGCATGTTGAAACACTGCGCCAGCAACTGACCGCTCAGGGTATTGGTCCGGGCCAACGTGTGGCGTTGCGGTTATCCCGTTCAGCGGAATTTATTCTGGCCAGCCTGGCTTGTTTACAGGCCGGTGCCAGCTATGTACCGATTGATCCGGCCATGCCACAGGAGCGGCAGCAATTTATCCTGCAGGATGCCGCTGTCGCATTGCTGATCAGTGACAGCCAGACAGAGGCAGATCAACTGCCAGTCTGGTTAAGTGCAACTCTGCTGAGTAGCCCACCCGCAGCGCAACCCGGTGCAGACAACGTATTTGATAACCAGCTTGAAGCTTATGTGATCTATACCTCCGGCTCTACCGGTAACCCCAAAGGGGTTGCAGTGTCACGCGGTGCACTGTGCCATTATGCGTTGTCCGCTGCCCGGTACTATCAGCTCAGTGCAGCCGATCATGCACTGCAATTTGCATCCGTCAGCTTTGATACGGCTATTGAAGAAATTTATCCCACTTTATTCAGCCATGCCTGCCTGATCCTGCGAGACGATAACGTGCTGGGCTCTGCGGCCAGTTTCAACCAGTTTTTACAGCAGCAGCAAATCTCCATACTTAACCTGCCTACCGCATACTGGATGCATCTGGTAACCATGCTGGAAGAGGAACAAATAGCACTGAGCCCGCTGATTAAAAGCGTTATTATCGGCGGCGAAGAAGCCCTGCCCGGCGTACTTAAAAAATGGCAGCATTATTGCCGGCAGTATCAGCTGCGGCCTGCTTTGTATAACACCTACGGCCCGACCGAAACCACCGTTATTACCAGCCGTACCGAGCTGAGCCAGTATCCGGCCGGCACTATGGCTTTGCCTATCGGCCAGGCCATTGATAACAGTGCACTGTATATCGTTAATGAGCATTTACAGTTACTCAGCCCGGGTTGTATCGGTGAAATAGCCATTAGCGGCCCCGGGCTGGCACTGGGCTACCTGAATCAGCCCGGCCTGACTGCAGAAAAATTCGTCCGCCTGCCAACAGCAGAGCTGGCGTACCTCAGTGGTGATCTGGGCTATTACCAGGACGGCCAGCTGTTTTATCTGGGCCGTAAAGATTTCCAGGTAAAAATCCGCGGTTACCGGGTAGAACTGGGGGAAATTGAACAGGCGTTGTCTACGCACCCTGATATCAGTGAATGTGTGGTGACAAGTTTTTCACGGCCGGATAACAGCAGACAACTGGCAGCGTACTATGTAGCAGCAGTACCGGTGTCACATCTGCAGATCCGGCAATTTCTGGCCGAATTGTTGCCCGACTATATGCTGCCGGCAGCATCGGTACAACTGAGCAGCCTGCCTAAAACCCTGACCGGTAAATATGACCGCAAGCAATTGCCTGCACCACAGGCCGAACCTGTGCAGATCAGCTGCTTTACCGATCCCTATCAGGATTTACTGGCCCAGATCTGGCTGAAGTTACTTGGAGATCAACCGCTGACAACCGACAGCCACTTTTTCCGCCTTGGCGGCCATTCTATTCTGGTTACCAAGCTGATTGCCGAAGTACGCAACAATCTGCAACTGAACCTGAGTTTTACCGAAGTTTTCCAGCAGCCGGAACTGGGTAAGCTGGCTGCATTACTGCAACAAAAACAAGCGCAGGAACAGCAGGTATTTACACTGCCGGCTATCAAACCCTACCTGCACCAGCGTGATATTCCATTGTCCTTTCAGCAGGAGCGAGTCTGGTTCTTACAGCAACTGCAACCCGAAAATACCGCGTATAATTTCCAGCTCAGTTTCTGGCTGAAAGGTCCGCTACAAGTTGATTTGCTGGCACAAAGCCTGACAGAAATCGTTGCCAGGCAGCAGCTGTGGTATACCAGTTTCCATCAGCAGGATGGCATTCCCTATCAGCGTATTGAGCAACCGTTCGAAGTGGAGCTGCAACTTGAATCTCTGCTGCACTTAAATGAGCAGGATAAGAAAGTCCATGCCCAGCACTTGCTTGAAGAACTGAGCCAGACTGCTTTTAACGTCAATGAACTGCCGCTGATCAGATGGAAACTGCTGCAACTGGATACAGACCTCTATCAGTTGATCCAGGTTGAACACCATCTGGTGCATGATGGCTGGTCAGTCGGCTTGTTCCTGAAAGAACTGCAACACATTTATCAGGCCAAACTGGCAGGCACAGCTCATGTATTACCCTCGCTCAGCATCAGTTATGCCGATTTCTGCCTGTGGCAACGTGAAGTATTAAGCGGCCCCTATTTCAGCCAGATGGAACAGTACTGGCTGAAACAGCTGGCTAATTGCCCTACCCAACTTGCTCTGCCATACGATTATAACCGGCCTGCCGTGCCCAGCTTCCGTGGCGATTCGGAAATGTTCCATCTGCCGGACGGGTTATACAGCCAGTTACGCCAGTTCGGTAAACAACAAGGCTACACGCTGTATATGACGATGCTGGCGGCCTATTACGTGATGCTGTCGCGTTACTCGCAGCAAACCGATATCTGCGTCGGTGCCGGTGCTGCATCCCGTAGCCTGCCTGAACTGCAGCCGATTATCGGTATGATGGTTAACAGCATAGTGCTGCGCACCGATCTCAGCGGCAACCCCAGCTTCCTGCAGTTACTGGACAGAGTCAAAACCACTTGTCTGGGCGGTTATTCACATCAGGATATGCCATTTGAACATCTGGTGAAGAAACTCTGCCCCAGCCGAACCGGCCATGCCAACCCGCTGTTTCAGACCATGTTCAGCTTCCATGATGCCGAAGTGCCTGAACTTAACTTTGGCGGGCTGGAAGTTTTCGCTCAGGTGAAAACCAATAAATCGGCCAAGCTGGATCTGAATATAATCGTCGCCCCCCAGGCAGAACAACGGGTGGGTAAAGTAAGCGAACGTCCGGCCTATGCCGTTATTACCTGGGAATACAGCACAGAACTGTTCAGCCGCAAAACCATTCTGGATATGATCGATACGTATCTGCAACTGCTGGACAGCCTGACCAGACAGCCGGAATTACCGATCAACCAGCTGTGTGCTGTCAGTGCTGAATCCATACAGGAGCAGCTGTTCACACTGAATGATAGCGCCCGGGCATTACCTGCCGGTTCCGTACCAGGGTTATTTGACCAGCAGGCAGCACAGCAGCCGCAACAGCTGGCGGTAATTTGCCCACAGGCAGGTGAAATCAGCTACCTGCAGCTACAGCAACGCTCGCTGCAACTGGCCAGTTACTTACAACAGCATCAGGTTATGCCGGGGCAGATTGTCGGCCTGGCGCTGCCGGCTGGCATGCAATTGTATGCGGCAATGCTGGCCTGTCTGCGGCTGGGTGCCAGCTATATGCCACTGGATTTAAATGCCGGTGAACACCGTCTCAATGCAATGTATACCGATTTGCAGCTGCAAAGCAGCCCGCTGATCCTGTCGCAGCAGCAACAGCTGCCGGGCTGTCCGGCCGCCATTACTGTGCTGCCGTTACCGGCACAGACATCAGAAACCATACCCTGCTTTGACCATTCCACCGCACAGCAACAGGCGTATGTACTTTATACTTCCGGCACCACAGGGCGGCCGAAAGGCGTTTGCGTACCACAGCAGGCCATTATCCGTCTGGTTAAAAACAGCAACTTCCTGACAATTACGGCACAAGACCGTCTGCTGCAACATTCTTCGGTTTATTTTGACGCCTCCGTGCTGGAAATATGGGGAGCCTTACTAAACGGCGCCTGCCTGGTCGTACCGGCAGAAGCCAAACTGACGCTGGAAACACTGGAACACAGCCTGCAACAGCACAGCATCAGTATCCTGTGGCTGACCGCCGGTTTATTCCATACTTTCGCCGACTATATCGCGGGCCGTCCATTACATAAACTGCACACCATACTGGCCGGCGGCGATGTGATCTCGGCGGAAAAAGTGCACACCATGCTGCAGCAATATCCGCAACTGACGTTGATCAACGGTTATGGCCCAACCGAAAACACGACCTTTTCATACTGCTACCGGATGCAGGCCGACACCCTGGCGCAATGGCAGCAACTGCCTGCTGTGCCGCTGGGATATGCCATCAGCAACAGCCGTGGTTATATTCTGGATCAGCAGCAACAGCTACTGCCTTATGGCGCCACGGGCGAACTCTATCTGGCAGGCGATGGTCTGGCGACAGGGTATTTAGGGCTTAGCGGACCTACGGCCGACAGCTTTATCGAACTGACACTGGGCGAAGGTGAGTTTAAGCGGACAGAGCGTTTATACCGTACCGGCGATTTAGTGCGCTACAGTAAAGATGGTCTGCTGTGCTTTGCCGGCCGGCGTGACAACCAGATTAAGATCCGTGGTTTTAGGGTTGAAGTACTGGAAATAGAAGAAATTCTGCGCCAGCACCCGCAGGTTCGTCAGGCCGCAGTGGTGGTTGATGATGATCCGTTACTGGGGAAAACCTTATTCGCTTTCGTCAGTACCGCCGGTGATATCGACAGTGCGCAGCTGATGGCCTATTGCCGGCAAAAATTACAGCCGTTCCAGCAACCGGCCAGCATCAGCCTGTTAGCACAATTACCGTTAACCGCTGTTGGTAAAATTGACAAAACAGCCTTACTGGATCTGCGCAGCACCGAGCTGCCAGCCAGTGAAGCCGAATTGCCAGCGACAGAAACCGAACAACGTCTGGAACAGATCTGGTGCCAGGTACTGGGTAAAACCAATATCACCGTGCAGCAGAACTTTTTCAGTCTGGGCGGTCACTCGTTGGTAGCAGTAAAAGTAATCGCCGATATTCATCAGCAATTTGGCGTGCGCCTGAGCTTACTGGATTTCTTCCAGCAGCCTACTATTGCCGCTCTGGCAATATTAATAGAGCAGCAACCACAAAGTGCACCGCCTGCTACAACGCAGATAAACCCGGCAACAGCGGCAGTGTCAGTTGCCGATGAACTGGATAACTTATCTGACGACGAGCTTGACGCTATGTTATCTGCACTGTCGGAGCAGAACTGAATATGACGGCTTCTCTAACACGGGCAGAAAAACTGCAAAAATTGGCGCAGGCCAAACAGCAGTTGGGCAACCTGCTGCCATTATCGGCTGCCCAGCAGCGGTTCTGGTTTATCGAACAACTGGATACCGCCAGTGGCCTGAACAATATTTTTAAAGCCCAGTTCATTACAGAGCCGCTTGACATCAGCTTACTGCAACAGGCACTGCACGCAATAACCCAGCGCCATCCGGCGCTGGGCAGCCGTTTTATCAACACCCGCAACGGCCCCAGGCAATACACAGTGCCTGCCCCTGCCACGCTGATAAAACTGATGGAAGTGGCAACACTAAACGAAGCCAAAACACTGGCCAGTACCGATGCCAGACAAGGTTTTGCCTTATCATCACAGTTGCCGTTCCGTTGCACGCTATACCAGTTACCACAACAGCAATACCTGCTAACGCTGTGTATTCACCATATCGTGGCAGATGGCTATGCATTAAACCTGATCCTGTCAGAACTGCACAGCCTGTACCGCCAGTTGCAGGGACAACCGCTGCCACAGCTGCCTTTGCCCGCAATAGATATGCAGCAATATCTGCAACAGCAGCAACTGACAACAACGCTGCAGTCAGAACAATTCTGGCAGAGCACTCTGCAGCACTGCGAATACCAGCTACAGTTAAGCCGCCATACCGACAGCGCTGATAACACCGGCGACTATTATTACTTCAGCTTACCGGCCGATTTATCCGAGCAAGTAAGCCAGTATTGTCAGCAACAGCACATCACGCCTTTTAATTTGCTGCTGGCCTGCTTTAATATCCTGCTGCATAAGCTCAGCGGCCAGCGCAATTTTATTGTCGCCACACCGGTGCTGAACCGCGATCAGCCCCAGCTGAAGCACTTCGTGGCTGCTGTTGCCAATACCTTATTGCTGCCGGCAGCCATTGACAGCAACATGGCTGCCGGACAATACGTACAACAGTTACGCCAGCAGTTTTATCAATGCCTGGCCCATCAGCAACTGGGTTACTCACAGATCCTTGAACTGTTACAACCGGAACGCGACATAAACCGCAATCCGCTGTTTCAGGTGATGTTTTCTTATAACGCGTTGCAAGATGCCATAGCCGCCTCTGCAGACAACTGGCAAAGCTGTGCCATCCAGCGCCACTATGCCAAACTCGATCTGACCCTGGAACTGACCTGCCAGCAAGGCGGCTATCACGGCTATTTTGAATATAACAAAGCCTTATTCAGCGAGCAGGACATCAGCCGTTATACCGATTTCTTCGCTGAGGTGGTACAGCAGCTGATCCAGCAACCGCAACGTCCGCTGGCGCAACTGGCCCTGTCGTCCTTAACGCAGCAGCAACAGTTACTCAGCTACCCACCGTTGCCTGCAGCAACAGACAAGGATCTGATGGCGGCACTGGCAAAAACAGCTGGCAGTGTACCGCAACAGCATGCCCTGACACTGACAGACAGCGGGCAACAGCTGAGTTACCAGCAGCTATGGCAGCTGGTTCTGCATTACAACGCGCTATTACAACAAAACCAGCAGCAAAGCGGGCTGGCAACCACAAGCGTCATCGCAATCAGTTGTCAGCACAGGTTGCAGGCTATTGTTGCTATGCTGTCAGTACTGGCTGCCGGTGGCTGCTTTGTCATTATTGAACCAGGCATCAGTGCCCAGCGGAAGCAGTTTTTATATCACGACAGCCAGGCCAGCCTGACGCTGACTGACCAACCGGCAACGGATGGCATTCTGATAGAGCTAAACCCAGCCACACTGTTACACAGTGTGCTGGCAGAAACCAAACCAGACCAGCCGGCTTATCTGGTGTATACCTCCGGTACTAGCGGTACCCCGAAAGGGGTTGTTATCAGCCGCCAGGCATTAAGCAACCATGCCAGCAGCATGATGCAGCACTATCAGCTTAGCCAGTGCCGGACCAGTTTACAGAGCTCAGCGTTATCCTTTGACCTGGCGCTGGAAGAAATTTTCCCGCCATTAATTGCCGGTTGTCACCTGCTGCTGCCGGTACAGCAGCAGGCACTGACATTTGCCCGGCTGCAGCAACTTGTTGAACAGTACCAGATTGAACATCTGAGTTTATCTACCGCCTACTGGCACAGCTGGATCAGTACTTTACTGCAGACGCAGCAGCCACTGCCTGCCAGCATCCGTCAGATCATTATCGGTACTGAGCAGTTAACCGGAGCAGCAGTGCAAAGCTGGTTCAGCCTGAGCCGTTCGCAGCAGGTAGCGCTGTTCAATGCCTATGGTCCCAGTGAAGCAACCATCAGTTGCAGCGTGCATCAGGTTGTGCCGCAGGATCAGGCACTGGCTGCAGTGCCTGTCGGCAAAGCCATCTTGCCGAACCGGCTGTATGTACTGGACACTGATTTGATGCCGGTACCGGCACAGGTTACAGCAGAGCTGTATATTGCCGGTGATAACCTGGCGCTGGGCTATCATAACCAGCCTGAACTGACCGCCGGTAAATTTATCCACCACCCGCTTAGCGGTGAACGGCTGTATGCCACCGGAGATCGCGCCTACTACCTCGACGATGGCAATATTTGCTTTGCCGGCCGCAATGATCAGCAGGTAAAGCTGCGCGGCTACCGCATTGAGCTGGAGGGCATCCGCCAGCAAATTCTGCGCTACAGTGCTGTCGCGCAGTGCCATGTTACGGTACTGGAACCGGAACAGCTGGTGGCTTATCTGGTTGCTGCCGGCAACAATCTGGATCCGGCTGCATTACAGCAGTATCTGCAACCGCTGTTACCGGACTATATGCAACCACAGCACTTTATACTGCTCAATGCCCTGCCGCTTACCAACAGGGGCAAGGTTGATACAGCCAGGCTGCCGCGCCCGGAAACAACCGGCAATACCGATGAACAAGCAGCCGGCAATGATTTAATTGAGCATACATTGCTGGAGATCTGGCAACAGTTACTGCCCGGCCGGCAGCTGCAAATGACGCAGAACTTTTTCAGTGCCGGTGGTCATTCACTGCTGGCCCTGTCTATGCTGGCCCGGATTAAAGACAGCTTGCACAGTGATATCAGCCTGCGGCAGTTTTTTGCCCAACCCACTATCCGCGCTCTGGCCCAGCTGGTACGCCAGCATACCGGTAGTCAGCGTACCGTACCGTTACTGCGCCAGCCGGAACAAAGCACCTTTCCGCTGACATCTGCCCAGCAGCAAATGTGGGTATTGCATCAGTTGGACGGCAGCGGCGCTGCCTACAACATGCCTATGCTGCTGCAACTGAACGGCGAGCTGGATAAAGCCAGCCTGCTGCAGGTGTTACGGCAGATCTGCCAGCAGCAGGCGGCATTTTATACCATCTACGCTGAAAACAACGGTACTGTGTTCCAGCGTCTGCATCACACGGCAGAGCTGCAATTCAGCGAACAGGATCTCAGTGCAATGCCACAGACGCTGGCACAGCGCTTTGCCGCAGATGCCAATACCGCTTTTGATCTGACTGCCGCACCGGCTTACCGCTTCATACTGTATAAGCTGGCAGCGCAAAGCCATGCGCTGGGTGTTGTTATGCACCATATAAATGCCGATGGCAGCAGCTTCCAGCTACTGCTGCGTCAGCTGTGTCAGGGCTACCGGAAACTGGTGCAGCAACAGCACTGGCAGGCAGCAAAACCTCAGCTGCAAATGGTAGATCTGGCGCTGTGGCAACAGCATCCCGACTACCGGCAATGGCAGCAACAGCAACTGGATTACTGGCAGCAGCAGTTAAAAGATGTGCCGCAGTTACTGGAGCTGGCAACGGATTTCCCGCGTCCGCCAGTACCGAGTTTCCGTGGTGGCCGCTGCCGTTTTACTATTCCGGCGGACACGCTCGGCGCATTAAAACAGCAGGCAGAGCAGCTTGGCGTCTCGCTTTACATGCTCAGCTTCGCCGTATGTGGCCAGTTACTGCATGAATTTTCCCGCCAGGACGATTTTGTTATCGGCATACCGGTTTCAGGCCGCGACAGCACACAATGCGATGAGCTGATCGGGCTATTGCTGAACACCCTGCCTGTCCGGCTGCAATGGCAGCCGCAGATGACTTGCAAGCAGTTGGTTGCACAAGTCAAACAGCACATTCTGACCGGTTTTGAGCACCAGCAGATCCAGCTGCCACAATTACTGCAGCTACTGAATATTGGGCGCAGTACCAGCCATAATCCGCTGTTCCAGGTGCTGTTCAACTTTAACCACAGCACTGCTGCCGCCGAAAATGAAATTGCGGTTACCGAGCAGCTGTCGCTGGCAATGCCCGACAGTGATAACCACAGCGCACGCTTTGATTTAAATTTCAGTTTAACGTTACAGGGCACCAATTTAAGCGGCTTTATCGAATACAGCACAGACTTATTCCTGCCGGCTTCCGTTGAACTGATGGTAACGCGTCTGCAACAACTGTTCGGCCAGTTTGGCCACGATACGGCCCGACCGTTAGCCGCGCTGGAGCAGGAACAACAGGCTGCCTTTATGACGTTATTGCCACAAAGCAAGCCTGGCAGCACACCGGCCTTTGATAATCTGAGTAGCTGGTTTGCCGCTACTGCCGGCCACTATGCCGATAAACAGGCACTGATTGCTGCAGATCGCCGGCTCAGCTATCAGCAGCTGCAAACCGAAACCGAGGCTCTGGCAGCCAGCCTCTATCAGGCCGGTATCCGCCCCGGTGATTTGGTTGCCGTCTGTGTACCAAGGGACAGTCAGCTGATCATAACCCTGTTGGCTATTTTTCGCTGTCAGGCGGCATATCTGCCACTGGACCCGGATTACCCGCAGGAACGCCTGCAATATATTGTCAGCGATGCAGCGGTACGGGCCATTATCAGTACCGCTGAACTGCAAGCCAGGATGGCATTACAGGGCGCGCCAGTGCTGCTGTTGTCCCAACTGCAACAGACAACAGCAGCAGCGCTGCCACCGTTACAGCATCAGCCACAACAGCTGGCTTACTGCATTTATACTTCAGGCAGCACCGGCCTGCCCAAAGGGGTGGAAATCAGCCAGCACAGTATGCTGAACTTTCTGCATGCGATGGCAACCGAGCCCGGTATCAGTGCAACAGACAAGCTGCTGGCGGTCACCCCGGTGTCTTTCGATATTTCTGTGCTGGAGCTGTTTTTACCGCTGTTACACGGTGCCAGTCTGGTCTTATTGCCAAATCAGCAAAACCGTGATGGCGAAAGCATAGCCCGGCACCTGCATGAACATCAGATCAGCATTATGCAGGCCACACCGGCCGGCTGGCGCCTGCTGCTGGAATCCGGCTGGAGCGGCCAGCCCGGTTTAACCATGCTGATAGGCGGCGAAGCACTGCCCAGAGTACTGGCGCAACGCCTGCTGGATAAGGGCCGGCAACTGTGGAATATGTACGGGCCAACCGAAGCAACCGTATGGGTATCATGCCAGCAAATCACTGCCGCTAACCTTAACCAGATCAGCACCGGCCTGGCGATCAGCAACAACCGGCTGTATGTGATGAATGCCGCAGCAGAACTGGCTGCCATCGGCAGCAAAGGCGAACTGTATATTGCTGGCGACAATCTGGCGCTGGGCTATCGCGGCAAAGTCGAACTGACAGCCGAACGCTTTATCACCAAACAATGGCACAACGGCCGCCAGGAACGGTTGTACCGCACCGGTGATCTGGTAAAACAGCTGGCCGATGGCCGCCTGCTTTATCTGCAGCGGCTGGATGAGCAGGTTAAGTTACATGGCTACCGCATCGAACTGACCGAAATAGAAGCTGTTGCTGAACGCTATGCCGGTATTACCGCCTGCGCCGTTGTACTGTGTCAGGCCGGTAACGGTGAGCCATTACTGGTAGCCTTTTTCACCGCACAGCAAGTACTGGATACAACTGCCCTGACCGCACATGCCACAGCCTGGCTGCCATCCTATATGGTGCCCACGCTATGGCAGCAACTGGATGCCCTGCCCACCACACCCAGCGGTAAGGTAGACAAAAAACAACTGCGCCAGCGCGAACTTACCGAACAGCAACCACAGCAGGATCTGGCAACCGCCACCGAGCAACAACTGGCAAACCTGTGGCAGCAACTGCTGGGTATTAACGTCGGCAACCGTCACAGTAACTTTTTCCGCCTTGGCGGCAATTCGGTACTGGCAATGAAACTGCTGGCGCTGATCCGCCGCCAGTTTGGCGAGCATCTGCCACTGGCACTGGGCGACTTATTTGCCTATCAGCAGTTGGATCAGCTGGCAAACCGGCTGGATGAACTGCAATTGCAGACCGTAGATGAAGATGAACTATTGGCCCTGATGGCTGAGATAACCGGATAAGTACAAAAATAATGGATATCCATATGGACATAGAAGAAAAGCTAAACGCACTGTCCCCCGAACAGAGAGCGCTGTTGATGCAACGGCTGGCACAGCGGCAAAGTGCTACGCCCGCAGCAGCATTACTGCTACCAAAAGCAGACAGTGCTGAACATTACCCGCTGTCGCACGAACAGCAGCGGATCTGGTTTATGTCACAGTTCGATCCGGCCAGCCCGGAATACAATATTCCGATGGTCTACGCCGTACATGGCGTACTGGATACAGCCCGGCTGACCGAAGCCGTGATCCAGACCCTCAGTTTTCATCCGATCCTGCGCAGCCAGTACCGTGAAATTGATGGCACCGCCCGGCAGAATATTCTCAGCCTGGCCGACTTTATCAGCAATAAACGCCACACCATCCTGCCTGTAGTTGACTTCACCGAACGCGGAGAAGAGCAAGCCAGAAGTGACGCACTGCGCGAAATCAAAGAAGATTGCCACACGCCGTTCGATTTACAGCATGATGGCGTATTCCGCAGCCGGCTGTTTCTGCTGAGCAAACAGCAGTACCTGTGGTATATCAATGTGCATCATATTGCCTTTGATGCCTGGTCACATTCCCTGCTGATCCAGCAAATTTTTCAGTGCTACTATCAGCTCGGCGATAAGCAGCCAGTCAGTGCTATTACTGAATACAGCTATATTGATTATGCCTGCTGGCAGCGCTCTCCCGCTCAGGAGAAACAACTGCTGAATAAGCTGGCTTACTGGAAAGACAAGCTGGCTGACGTACCACCGCTGGAACTGTACACCGACAGGCCAAGGCCATCTGAACGCACCTATAACGGCAATTCGGTAGCGGTTAACATCGCTCCGGCCATCAGTAGCAAACTGCGTCAGCTGTGCCACAGCACCGGCGCCACACCTTTTACCCTGATGCTGGCGGTACTGCGGATCCTGTTGCATAAATACAGCCGGCAGGATGACTTTGCCATTGGCACCCTGATCGCCAACCGCAGCCGTACAGAGCTGGAAAATGTGATTGGTTTCTTTACCAATACGCTGGCATTTCGCACCGATGTCGATCCGCAGCTCAGCTTCCTGCAACAACTGGAACAGGAAAAAACCACCGTCTTTAATGCGTTTGCCAATCAGGATATTTCGTTTGAAAAACTGGTAGAAGAACTGAACCCGCCACGGGATATGAGCAGGGCCGCTATTTTTCAGGTAATGCTGATCCTGAACAATACGCAAACCCCGGCGGCAGCCGAACAGCATGCTACCGCCCCTGTCAACCGGGCACTGCAATTGCAGCCGCTGACCACCGAGAACCAGACCGCCAAGTATGATCTGACCTTTTACTTCAATGACACCGGTGAACTGAGCGGCTTTATTGAATACAACACAGACTTATTTAACCGCGACACCATCAGCCGGATGGCCGAACACCTGACCCTGCTGTTGCAACACTTACTTGCCCAGCCACAACAAAAACTGGCCAGTGTCAGCCTGCTCAGCGAACAGGAAAAGCAGCAGATCCTGCAGCACTGGAGCCGGGGCGATACACTGCCTGCCAGTTCCTGTACGCTGGACCAAATGGTACAACGCCAGGCGGCAGCAACCCCGGAACTGGCGGCAATCGTCAGCCGTGACACCAGCTTAACTTACCGGCAGTTGGATCTGCTCAGCACTACACTGGCACAGCAGCTGCAAGCCAGCGGCGTTGGCAGGGGCAGCTATGTTGCCATTGCCACAGAGCGCAATGCCGCGATGATTGTTGCCATGCTTGGTACCCTGAAAGCCGGTGCCGCTTATATTCCGGTTGACCTCAGTTACCCGCAGGACCGGGTGCAGTATATGTTTGACACAGCCAATATCGCTGCTGTCATTAGCCAACCGGCTCTCAGCACCAACTTACCTGCCGGTAACTGGCCGGTATTGCAACTGAGCAGCGACGGCAACACCCTGCAACAAAGCAGCCTGCCTGTGACAGCACTGACAGCTCAGGCGCAACCGGCGGATCAGGCCTATGTTATTTTCACCTCCGGCTCCACCGGCCTGCCCAAAGGGGTCATGATCAGCCACCAGACGGTAGTGAACTTCCTGCAGGCCATGAGCCGGGCACCGGGAGTAAAACAAGGTGAAACACTGCTGGCTGTAACCACTATCAGCTTTGATATAGCCGTGCTGGAGATTTTCCTGCCGCTGATTAACGGCGGCACCGTAGTGCTGGCGGATAAAGAACAGTTGCAGGATGCCAATTGCATTTTACAACTGATGCAACAGCATAATATCAGTGTTATGCAGGCTACGCCTTCGATGTGGCGCATGCTGCTGGATATGGGCTGGCAAGGTAAACGCGACATGCGTATTCTCTGCGGTGGTGAAGCCCTGCCGCCGGAACTGGCGGAAACCCTGCTGCTGCGCTCATCTTCATTCTGGAACCTGTATGGCCCGACCGAAGCTACAGTCTGGTGCAGCCGGCATCGCATTGAAAGCGGTGATGGCGAAAACGGTGCTGTCACTATCGGCAAACCGATTGAAAACACCCGGATGTATCTGCTGGATGATCAAATGCAGCCGGTTCCGGTTGGTGTACCGGGTGAGATTTATATTGGCGGTAACTGTCTGGCCGAAGGCTATATGGCCAGAGCCGATCTGACCGCAGAAGCTTTTGTCACCGATCCGCTCAGCGGCACCGGTATGTTGTACCGTACCCGGGATCTGGCACGTTATAACAGCGCCGGTAATATTATTTTTCTGGGCCGGGCGGATTCCCAGGTAAAAGTTCGCGGTTTCCGTATTGAGCTGGGTGAAATTGATACCACACTGAACAAACATCCCCAGGTACAGCAGGCGGTGTCAGTGGTACATGAGCTCAAGCCCGGTGACAAACGCATTGTTTGCTATTTTGAAGCCAGCGAAAGTGCGCTGGAACATGATAAGCTGCGGCTCTACCTGAAAAAACACATCCCGGAATATATGGTGCCGGCCATTTTTATCCAGCTGGATAAACTGCCGCTGACGCCAAACGGTAAAATCAACCGCCGCGGTTTGCCCAAACCATCAGCCGACCTAATCCAGAGTGGCGTACCCTATGTCGCACCGGCTAATGATATAGAAGCCGCACTGTGCCAGTTGTATCAGCAAATTCTGCGTACAGAACGTGTCGGCAGCGATGATGACTTTTTCAGTCTGGGTGGCGACTCCCTGCTGGTGATCCAGCTGGTGTCAAAAGCCAAGCTATGTAATATCAGCCTGACAGCACGGCAGGTTTTCCAGCATAAAACCCCGCGCCTGCTGGCACAGGCGTCGCTGACGACGCAAATACTGCGCCAGCTTACCCCGGTTGAAGGGCCGGTTAGTATGACGCCGGCACAACGCCATTTCCTCAGCTTACAGCATACCAATCCGCATTTTCATACGCTTGGTGTCTATCTGGAGCCGCGGGATAATGATTTTGATCTCAGCGCAGTTGAACGGGCCCTGCAGCATGTACTGACACGCCATGACAGCCTGCGTATGCGGCTGCCTGATGCTGACTCAGCCCGGCCATCGCTGCTGTGTGACGGTCCGCCGGCCAGCTTCACGCTGCGGCAGGTTAAGCTGAAAGCCGATGATCAGGCCGATTATGAGCGCCAGTTGGGGCGGCGCATCTATCACAGTGTGACCTCCCTGGATTTACAACAGGGCCCGTTATTTCAGGCCTGTTTATACCGTTGTGATCTGGAGCTGAAACCCACGCTGTTCCTGTTTGGTCATTTTATGCTGGCCGATATCGGTTCCTGGCACATTATTATTGACGATTTTGAAACCTGCTACCGCCAGTTCAGCCGCAACGAACCGCTGCAATTGCCGGAGAAAGGTACCTCCTTCAAGCAATGGGTGGAAAAACTGTCTGCCTGGGGCCACAGCGATGAAATGAAAAAGCAGCGACCATACTGGCTGCTGCCTGAACGTAAATATGCCGCCGAACTGACAAAAGACTTCCCTGACGGGCAAAACCTGATGTCCAGTTCGCAAAGCGTTTATGTACAGCTGGATCAACAACAAACCACGGTACTGCTTGACGAAGTACCGAAAATTACCGGTGCCAAAATTGATGCCATCCTGCTTACCAGCATCGTTTATGCCTTCAGGCAGAGCTGTAAATCGAACAGCCTGATGATTGACCTGCTCGGGCATGGTAAAGAAGCTTTATTTGATGATGTGGATTTATCCCGCACTGTCGGCTGGTTTAATACCATTTACCCGGCGTTCCTCGATTATGGCAACAATACTAACCCGGTCGCTGCGATTAAAGCGATCAACGAGCAACTGCGGGCCATTCCCAATGGCGGTATCGGTTATGGCGTGCTGCGCTACCTGAATCAGGATCAGGAGCTGATCGAGCACTTTAGCCACACGCCGGAACCTCAGGTGTTCTTTAACTATTTTGGTCATGATAACCAGGCAGATTTACGCGTACTGCGTAAAGTTGACGGTTTTGGTGGCTATGGTCTGGATCACCAGACCAAACGTTTACGCCCGCTGGCCGTGGGGGTTTACATCAAGGAAGGTGCTATGGCCATCCGCTGGGAGTTTAGCAATGCCATTTATCAGGTCGACCGGATTGAACGGCTTGCTGCAGACTGCCAGCAATGTATATTAGAAATACTGAACAATTACAACAAATTATAAAAGGACACTTCCAATGCTACTGCAATTTAAGGGCGCCAGCGATGGCATGAAAAAATACCAGCTGATGTGGACAGGTCAGTTATTCTCTATTCTGGGGTCAGGCTTAACCAGCTTTGCCCTGGGGCTGTGGATCCTGAAACAAACCGACTCAGTCACTTCCTTCACCATGATCGCCGTTCTTGCCGGCTTACCGGCAGTAATACTGGCCCCCTGGATAGGTGCCATCGTTGACCGCTATGACCGCAAGAAGATCCTGATTATCAGCGACACTATTTCAGCTCTTGTTACGCTCTATATCACTATCCAGTACATGAACGACAATTTAGTGTTCTGGCATATTTACGTCTGTGTGCTGATCAGCTCCGTTGCGACAGCCTTCCAGGCTCCCGCCAATATCGCGGCCATTACCTCACTGGTAGAACGTAAAGACTATGGCCGGGTATCCGGTCTGATGCAATTTGCCGATTCCAGCAGCATGATTATCGCGCCTTTAGCAGCCGGTGCCTTACTGGCCTTTACTGACCTGACCACCATCCTGTTGATCGACCTTGGCACCTACGTTATTGCCATGACCACACTGATACTGGTCAAAATACCGAAAGCCAAAGCCTTTAAAGGTGATAAAAAAGGCTCATCCATGTGGCAGGAATTCAAACTGGGCTGGGCATACCTGTTTAAACACAAGGATCTGGTCTATCTGCTGGTGTTTTTTTGCATGGTCAATTTCGCCGTCAGTATGGGGACCATCTCTGTTCTGCCTATGCTGCATTTCTTTGCCAGCGAGTCACAGATCGGTATGGTGTTGTCAGTCGGTGGTATCGGTATGTTGTTGGGCTCACTGTGCCTGGCTTCCACCGGCGGCCCGCAGAAAAAGATCAACGGTATTTTAGGTAGTGGCTTTTTAATGGGTTTCTGCCTGCTATTACTGGGCATTTACCCGTCAGTCTGGCTGATTATGCTGGGGCTGTTCAGCTTTAAATTCCTGTTGCCGATGATTAACGGCTGCAGCCAGGCCATCTGGCAAAGCCGTATTCCCCAGGGTGTACAGGGCCGGGTATTTGCATTACGCCGTATGTTCGCCCAGTTCACTATTCCTCTGGGTGACTTTCTTGCCGGCCCGCTGGCAGATTTCGTGTTTGAACCGATCATGCGCGGCAACAACATCATCACCGGTACCGTGGGCCAGATAATCGGCACCGGGCCAGGCCGGGGTATCGCACTGATGTTAATCTGTTTGTCGGTTTTACCTATGCTGTTTGCCTTGTGGGGTTTCAGTAATAAACAGATCCGTAATATCAGCGAAGAACCAGATCCGGAACATGATGCAACCGAAAACAAAGAGCAGGCTGGTACAACAGCTGCGGCAAGCAGTTAACCGTGGCTGTCCAACTTAACACTTACAGGAGTCCTGTATGGACGTGGTGAAGCAAAAATCTGCACATGCCAACTATAAACGCAAAGCCATACTGCTGTTTTGCATCGTGCTGGTGGTTATTGTTGCCATATTGCTGATGGGTAAAGAATCCCACCGGCAGGTTAACCGTAACCAGCTGGTATTAAGCACAGTAAAACAAGGTGATCTGCGCGTGCAGGTGCAAGGCTATGGTGTACTGAGATCGCACCGGCAAAAACTGCTGACCTCACTCACCCCGGCAACGGTGGAAGAAATTATCCTGCGCCCCGGTGCCCAGGTTACACCTGACAGCATTATTATGAAGCTGAACAATCCGGAACTACACGAAGAAGCAGAACGCGCCAGAATGCAGCTAAGTCAGGAGGCAGCTAACCTGCGCCGGCAGGAACTGAATAATCAGCGCGAGCTGCTGGCAGAGGAGTCCAACCTGGCGGAAATGACGGCAAAGTTCAATATGGTTAAGTTACGCCGGGAGGCCGAGCAGGAGCTGGTTGATAAAGGCGTAGTATCCAGACTGACCTACAAAACCACCGTACTGGAACAGGAACAGCTGTATGAAAGCCTAAGGATCCAACAAAACCGCATAGCACAGCTAAAACTGGTTAATCAGGAGGCGCTGAATATTCAACGGGAGCAAATCAATCAGGCGGAAGCACTGTACCTAACAGTGAAAAACCGGGTTGATGCACTGTCAGTTAAAGCCGGTATCAACGGCATACTGCAGCGGCTGCCGATAGAACTTGGCCAAAGCATTGCTGCCGGGCAGGAGCTGGCACTGGTTGGCAGCGAACAGGATCTGCTGGCGCTGATCCGTGTACCTCAGGCGCAGGCCGAAAAAATTCAGTTAGGCCAGACTGCCGAAGTGACCACCCGCCGAGAGCTGATCCCCGGCAAAGTCAGCCGTATTACGCCTGAAGTGCAGGAAGGTACTGTCACGGTAGAGATTCAGTTCACGGCAGCACAATTACCGGCGTCAGCACGGCCGGAACTGAATGTTGATGCTGTTATTTACACCGCCGAGCTGAAAAACACGCTGTACATAGAACGGCCAGTGAATGTAAGGGTAAACTCCAACAACAATCTGTACAAACTCGATCCTACGCGACAAATGGCAGAATACTCTGCAGTCCGCTACGGCGAAGATGCCGGAAAATATATTCAACTGCTTGAAGGTGCCACTGTTAATGACACCTTCATCGTATCAGACATGACAAACTTTACTGATAGCAAACGCATAAGTATTACAAACTAAATGAAAGGGAAACGGTTATGCGCGAATTAAAAATTAAAATGGCTGGAATTACCAAGGTATTCAGTACTGATGAAATGGACACCCATGCCCTGAGAGGGATAGATCTTGAGATTTACAGCGGCGACTTTGTTTCTATCTGCGGCCCGTCAGGCTGCGGAAAATCTACCTTGCTGTCAATTCTGGGCTTACTGGATATGCCCAGCAGCGGCCAATACCTGATTGAAGATAAAGACGTCAGCCGTCTGTCGTTAACCGAAGCCGCAGAGATCCGCAATGCCAAAATCGGCTTTATCTTCCAGTCATTCAACCTGATAGATGAATTAAGTGTGTTTGATAACGTAGCCCTGCCGCTGCGCTACGCCCAGCAAGTGCCAAAACACGATGAACTTGAAAAACGGGTGATGCAGTGCCTGGAAAAAGTGGATATGGCACATCGGGCCAAACATAAGCCAAACCAGTTATCCGGCGGACAACAGCAGCGTGTAGCCATAGCCAGAGCCTTGATCGCCAACCCTGCCATCCTGCTGGTTGACGAACCTACCGGTAACCTTGATTCAAAAAACGGTGACGCCGTTATGGCCATGCTGATGCAGCTGAATAAAGAAGGTACAACCTTGTGCATGGTGACACATGACCCCCGTTATGCTGAAATGGCAAACCGCAAGCTGCACCTGCTTGATGGCCAGATCACTGATAAAGCCAGCGCATTGGCGGAGGTAAGCTAATATGTTCAGCTACTTTATCAGAACCGCTGCCAATAGTTTAAAGCACGTGCCCGGTTATGTGTCGACGATAGTACTGACGTTCGGCCTGACACTGGGTGCTCTGGTTTGTATGTTTAACCTGAACTATCTGTTACTGTACAAACCGTTACCCTATCCGGATCAGCAACAGCTTTATGTCACGAACTGGACCCATCATGACGATGGCCGCCTCAGATTCAATAATGCCCAAAACTACCCCGGCCTGATGGAACTATATCAGCAGACCGATCAGTTTGAGCAACGCGCTTTTATCAAATACAGTGAAGCGGTACTGACAAATGATGATGCCAAACCAAAGCTGAAAGCCAACTTTATCACGCCAGACTACTTAAATATGTTAGGCACCCAGTATGTACTGGGGCGCGGCTTTTCTGCCGAAGAAGGCCTGCATTCCAAAGTACCGGTAGCGGTAATCAGCTATCAGCTGTGGCAGGAACTGTACAAAGGCAAGCCTGATATCCTGTCCGAAAAAATGATGTTCAACGGCACCAGTTTCAGTATTGTCGGCGTTACAGCCCAAAGCTTTGTCGAACCGCAACTACATGAAACCGGCCGTAATACTCAGGTCTGGCTGCCCTGGGACTTTAACCCGCTTCCGCCCGGAGACGATACTGCCTGGGGTATGTTCTTTATTGAAATTTATCTGGTTGCCAAACTGAATGCAGGCCAGTCAGCAAGCCAGACCGAACATAACCTGTCTACGTTGCTTAACAAAAGATTCCGGGAAGAAGTTACCGGTGTACCTTATTTCGACAGCCGCCAGATCACAGTCAGTTTGCGCAGCTTTGAAGACGTTATTATGGGCGATTCCCGCTCCAGAGCGCTGCTGATGTTTGCCGGCGTACTGGTACTGGTTTTGATAGCAGCCGTCAATATCATCAACCTTATTCTGGCGCGCGCAGCCAACAACCATCGTAAAATTGTGATCCAGATTGCGTTGGGAGCAAAGCGTCAGCATATCTTTGGTGTAATTTTCGCTGAAATTCTGATGCTGATGCTGGCTGCCAGTACGCTGGCCATTGTGGTTGCCCATTTGGGCAATACTCTGCTGGCCTCTATAGCCCAAGCCCATTTACCCAGGGTTGCAGAACTAGCGCTGAACCTGCCTACCGTGCTGTTTTCCTGGTCAGTCGGTATAGTACTGGCTGCTATTTTCGCTCTGATCACCACCAGCCAGCTAAACTATCGCGAACTGAATAAAACCTTGCAAGCCAGCGGTAAGGGTGCCGGCTTACAAATATCCTCACGCATCCGTAATATTCTGATTATCAGCCAGGTCACGTTGTGTGGCGTACTGATCAGCTGCAATATTCAGGTATTCAGTTCAGCGGTTAAAGCAATACAGGCGCCGCTGGGCTTTACCACTACTTCGAAAGCATTCCTTGATTTCGACCTTGGCGATCTGGTGATGGCACCGGCAGAAGAGCGGCGCAACTATATTGAAGCATTAGCCAAACAGCTGGAACAACACAACGCCATAGAAAGCGTCAGCCTTGCCAGTAATGCTCCGATGGCCAGAACAGTAAACATCGAATGGACCACTGCTGTTACTTCAGAGCTTGGCGGCGGTATTTCAATTGGCCCCGGCATCGGCACCATCGATGAAAACTACATGCCGCTGGTAGGGTTACCTTTTATTGCCGGTCGTAATGTTACAGCTGGAGAAGTGACTGCACGTGACAAAGTGGCAGTAATCAATGAAACAATGGCTGAAATGCTGTCGCCGGGCAGCTCAGCCCTTGGTAAGCCGTTCTTCTTCAATAACCAGTCTGTGCCTTATCATGTAGTCGGTATCGTTAAAGATTTAACTATCCCGAACCAGCTTAATATGCCGCGTATCTATGTGCCGATGCTGCGTGGTGCTACCTATATGGTGGCATACAAGCCGAACCAGCAGCTATCCTCAACGCAGTTAAACCAACTGGCTGCCCAGGTAAGTTCACAAATTTATCTGTACGATATGTATTCAATGAATGAAGTCCATCAGCTGAAAATATCGATGGATAAAATATCAGCCTGGGTTACTGCCATACTGGGGTTATTGTCGCTGTTTCTGGCTGCGGTAGGTGTTTATGGCGTGCTAAGTTACAGTATGGCATTACGCAAATTTGAACTGGGTATCCGCCTGGCGATAGGTGCCACACCAAAACGGATCATGACGTTGGTTTGCAAGGACACCATGGTGCCGGTTCTGATAGGCTTAACCTGTAGCACAGCCCTGCTGCTGGCGCTGTTAAGCTATGTGAAAAACAAACCCTGGTTTACCATCTCGGTTGAACTATCGTCGTTTATCATCCCTGTCGGGTTAATCTGCAGCATCGCCATTGCAACTGCCATTCTGGCCGTTTGGGGCGTTGCCAGTAAGCCTGCAATTCACTCTTTGCGTAACAACTGATCCGGCGGCGGATGAAAGCAAACCGCTTTCATCCGCCCCGCTCTTACCACAGCAGTTGCCACAGCATCATTAAAACTTAAAAAATGCGTCATACCACTGACACAACCGGCATAGATGCTGACAGCGCCTAAAGGTTACAGGGTACAGACTGATGCTGAACTGCCGCACTATCTTTTTATCTGACGTTCATCTGGGGTGCAAAGACTGCCAGGCTGATTATCTGCTGAGTTTTCTTGAGCATACTCAGGCACAAACTATTTATCTGTTGGGCGATATTGTCGATTTATGGGCCATGCGCAAACAGGTGCACTGGACACCCAGCCAGAACAAAGTGCTGCGCTGCCTGCTGGATAAAGCCGAACAAGGTGTAGAGGTGATATATATCCCTGGCAACCACGATGAAGCCATGCGGCTGTATGCCGGTAAAAGCTTTGGTAATATTCGTATTGTCCTGCGCGCCAGCCATACCACAGCACAGGGCAAAAAACTGTTACTGCTGCACGGCGATGAGTTTGATAAAGAGGTGAACTTTGGCCGCCTACATGCCTGGCTTGGCGACAACCTGTACGACTTGTTACTGTTTTTAAACCGCTGGTATAACCGCCTGCGCCGGTTAACCGGGGGGGGTTACTTTAGCCTGGCAGCCTATATTAAAAGTAAGGTACCGGGCGCACAAAAAGCCATCGCCCGTTACCGGGAAGCGGCTATTGCCAAAGCCAAACGCGGAGGTTTTGACGGCGTAGTATGCGGGCATATCCATCATGCCGAAATCCGCCTGGAACAAGGTATTATTTACTGCAACGACGGCGACTGGATAGACAGCTGCACAGCGCTGGTTGAACAACCCGACGGCAGCCTGGCATTGTATCACTGGACAGAGCAGGCCGAAAAAATTGCCGCCTTGCCCCTTGCTGCCAGCAGTAAGAAAGCAGCCTGAAATTTCAGCAAACTGCCATAAAAGCGACACTGAATTGTCATACAACCGCTTTAGCCTGAGCGCAACCTACTGCAGTGCTATCGGAGCGAACCATGATCAGTGTCGAACAAGTGCTTGCACAAAATCTGCCTCAGTTGTCAAACAAGCCGTGGCTGTATAAACCGGTAAAAGGTGCCTTGCGCCGCTTGCTGCATGAGCAGGACTTTATTGCCTTTGCCAGCCGTTACCCACATTTACAAGGGCTGGAATTTGTTGAACAGGTACTGGACTACTTTAACTTTCGCTATTCGGTGCGCGACAACGAAATAGAGCGCATCCCCACCACCGGCCGCATTGTGATTATCGCCAACCACCCCATCGGCTCGCTGGATGGCTTAGCCTTATTAAAGCTGGTAAGCGATATTCGCCCCGATGTTAAAGTAGTCGCCAACCAATTGTTGATGGCACTGGAGCCACTGCATAACCTGCTACTGCCGGTAAACAATATGAGTGGTGGCACAGAGCGGCGGGCACTGGATAATATTCAGCAACACTTAGCCGCCGAGGGGGCACTGATCCTGTTTCCATCGGGCGAGGTATCGCGCCTGCGCCCGGAGGGTATCCGTGATGGCAAGTGGCATAGCGGCTTTTTACGTTTTGCCAGCAATGCCAAAGCACCAATATTACCTATTTATATTGATGGCCGTAATTCAGCGTTGTTTTATGGCGCCTCTATGCTGTACAAACCACTGGCGACCATGTTGCTGGTAAAAGAAATGTTTAAGCAGCAGCGTAAAAAGTTGGAAATGCGCATTGGTGAACAGATCCCTTACGAAGCCTTTGCCAGTATGGCGCTGGAAACTCAGGCTAAAGTAAAGCTGTTTAAAAAACACCTGTACCGGCTGGCTAAAGATAAAGCCCCGCTGTTTATTACCCAAAGCGCCATTGCTCACCCGGAAGACCGCATTGTGCTGAAAAAAGCGGTTGAAGCCTGCGAATTACTCGGCCAAACCGGTGATGGTAAACAAATTTATCTGTACTGCCACCAGCAAAGCTCGCCAATATTGCGCGAAATTGGCCGGCTGCGCGAATTTGCCTTTCGGGCTGTTGGCGAAGGCAGTGGTTTACGCCGCGATATAGACCGCTTTGACAGCCACTACGAGCAGCTGATCCTGTGGGATAAAGACGATCTGGAAATTGTTGGCGCCTACCGCTTTGCCAACACCCGCAAAGTGTTGGCTGAATATGGCGAGAATGGCCTGTACACAGCGTCATTATTTCAGTTTGATGCCAAGATGCAGCCATATATTGATGCCGGGTTAGAACTTGGCCGCAGCTTTGTGCAGCCACGTTACTGGGGTAAACGCAGCCTGGAATATTTATGGTACGGCATTGGCGCTTACTTAAAACGTAACCCGGATATTCGCTATCTGTTTGGCGGTGTCAGTCTGTCAAATAGTTACCCGCAGGCCGCACGCGATTTAATGGTGTATTTTTACAGCCTGTACTTTAGCGACGCTGCCTGCGCTGCGGTTTCAAAACAACCCTATCAGCTGCCGCAGGCTATTTTATCTGAATTACAGCAGCACTTTAGCGGCGATAACTACCTGGAGGATTTTACCCGGCTAAAACACTTGCTGGCTAATATGGGTGTTAGTGTACCCACACTGTATAAACAGTACAGCGAACTGTGTGAATCGGGTGGCGTAAAGTTTCTCGCTTTTGGTACCGACCCCGGTTTTGCCAACTGTGTTGACGGCCTGGTACTGGTAGATATGACCATGCTTAAAGCCAGTAAAAAAGCACGCTATATCGACACAGAATAACCAGGTTAATGTATCACTGTAACTGGCAGCTTTGGCTGCCGGTTTTGCTATGTAAAGGTTCAGTAAAGTTCAGTTTCAATTCAGCCAAATCCCCCTATAAGCTATACACTGTACAAAAAGCCGTCAGTGCAGTAGTTTGCTAACGGTGAAACTGAGGATAGCAAGATGAAAAACCTGATGCTGCAACTAAGCCGGATACTGGCGATGTGCGTGCTGCTGGTTAGCCAGTCGTTTGATGTCCGGGCTGAAGAAGAAACCTTGTCACAGGCGCAGCTGGATCAAATGCTGGCGCCGATAGCCCTGTATCCCGATACCGTATTAACCCATGTATTGATTGCCTCAACCTACCCGCTGGAAGTAGTACAAGCTGCCCGCTGGGTAAAAGATAACCCTAAACTGACCGGCGAAGCCGCTGTAGATGCAGTAGAAAAGCAAAGCTGGGACCCAAGCGTCAAAGCCCTGGTAGCGTTTCCACAATTACTGGAGCGGCTAAGCAATGATCTGGACTGGACCCAGGAGCTTGGTGAGGCATTTTTAGCCGACGAAGCCCAGGTAATGGCCAGCATTCAGACCCTGCGGCAAAAGGCTTATGCCAATGGCTCATTAAATGACACTAAACACGTGGTGGTAGAGCGCGAACGTGAAATTATTATTATTGAACCAGCCCGTAAAGAAGTGGTTTACGTGCCGGTATACGACACCCGTGTAGTATATGGCGACTGGTGGTGGCCATCCCACCCGCCGGTATACTGGCATACCGCAGGCGTGTATTACCGCAATAGCCCGTTCCACTGGGGGGTAAGTGTTAATGTGCGGCCGTGGTTCTATTTCGGCATCTTCGACTGGCACCACCGCCATGTGGTAGTACATCATCATTATTACCATAAACCACCGCGCTATTATCCGGTACGCCACAGGCACTATGTAGATGCCCGCCGCTGGCACCACAACACCGAACATCGCCGTGGTGTGCATTACCGCCATGAACGGTTAAACCGTGATTACAACTCAGGCTATGGTTACCGCCAGCCAACACGCGAAATTAAAGGCCAGCCGGTGCGTCATACCCGTGTTGACAGCAATGCTACGGTGCGTGAAAACAAGCAGCATTATCAGCGTAAAACAGCTGAGCAGGTAAAAATGCCGAACCGTGAATGGCAGGCTAACGACAATAACAACCAGCGCCAGCAACGCCATGTCTCAACAGAGCAACGGCAGCGGCCAACCGAGGTTAACCGTGATGAACGCCGCCAACAGCAGCTTAATCAGCAATTAAAAGAACAGCGCCAACCGGCTCTACAGCGTGAGCGTTCAGAGCGGGTTATCAGCACCGAGCAGCTGCGCCAGCGTGAAGTGCAAACTACGCAGCCACAGCGTACTGAACAGCGTCAGCTCAGAACAGAACAACGCCAGCCGACAGTACAGCAGCAACCGGCGCTACAGCAGCGTCAACCGCAAGTACAACAGCCAAGACAACAACCGGCTGTGCAACAACGACAACCTCAGGTACAGCAACAAGCCCCGGCAGTGCGCCAGCAGCAGGTACGTGAACCACGCCAGACTGCTACTATGCAACGCCAGGAGCGACCAGCGCGACAAATTCAGTAATACTGACTTTATTTGATATAAAACAAACTACGGGGCTGAATTAAAATCAGCTCCATTTCCCTCCTAAAAAATTTAATTAGTTTACATAAAACATATCATAATGTATTTTAATTAACTTAAATAATAATAAGGGAAACACATGAAAGCAGCAATTTTTACTTCAGCACTACTGTTAACTACATCTTTAGCACAAGCAGCGAAATATGACGATTGGGATGCAGTTACAGTAAATATTACCCAAGCTGTCCAGCACTTTGGCGGGAATTACACATGTAAGTACAACCAATATAGATTTGGTTACAATATATATAACCCAGGATATTATGGTTATTACACTCAGGAAAAATTCCATTCTACACATATTGCAGATAGCATTACCGCCAGACCCGCATTACCAGTTCAGGATTTAGCAGAATACTTAGGCCATGGAGGTATACCTATTAATGATCCCTATTATATCTACCGTTGTGATGGCACTGCTGACTTAGCAAAAACCTATATCGAGCAAAAAGTCGTTGGCACAAGAATAGAGTATCGACCAAGAGCTCCGTTTCCTACTTATGCACAGTATGAATTTTTCAGTTGTACAAACTACACCAGAAATGGCAGTTTAATAATAAGTGGGGTTGCGGGTGCATCTCAAATGGTTGTTAAAGATATAACCGGTAGCAGCCCTATAACCATCTACTCAGGCCCAGCAGGCTCATATATCAATTATGCAACATCTGCACATGGAGGCAGAGAGCTTAGTATTAAGCTTGACTCAGGATCTTCTTACTACCTACATATAAATGTACCGCGGTGCTCTCCTGGCGGCGGTGGCGTACAGCCATTATAATTTTGATTTAAAACAACAAACGATACTTGACTCACTTCAAGTATCGTTTTTATTGATCCAGCCCAATATTCCGCGCTGAGCAAAGCGGACAATTGGCCACAGAACTTATCTGTGGAGATCACTATGAAAACAACCCTGTCTATTATCACTCTTGCATCCATGCTTGCCGCAGCACCTGCCTCTGCCGACTTTGCAATTAATATCGGTGCCATTACCGTTGCCCCGGATGACAGCAGTTCCAGCTTAAATGTTATTGAACAGGTGGCCGGTTTGCCATCAGGTTCTACTGCTGTTGGCGTTAACCCTAATACCCAACTGGGCCTGACATTTGACTATCGTATTAACCCTAACTGGGCTGTTCAGCTGATTGCGGCAACACCTTTTAGCCATGACATGGCCGTAAAAGGTTCAGCGATAGACGGCTTAAAAGTAGGTAAAACCAAGCATTTACCGCCTACTTTACTGGCGCAATATCACTTTATGCCACAACACCAAAGGTTTGACCCCTTTATTGGCGTAGGCGTGAATTACACCCTGTTCTTTGACGAGCAGATAGACAACCAGTTGATATCAGCCCTGCAGGCCCTGGAGGTGACGACAGCCAACGATAAGGTAAGCTTAAAAGCCAAAAACTCTTTTGGCCTGGCATTGCAGGCCGGCGTAAACATTAAACTTACCGATACCCTGGGCTTGCATATGATGGTGAGTAAAATGGATATCGACACTACAGGTCGGGTACAGGTAAATGGTAATACCATACAAAGTGTCGATTTAAGCATAGACCCTTACGTTGCCATGGTTGGCCTGCGCTGGATGTTATAAAGCAATAACCTAGACTAAAGGCGACTGCGCCCCAGTTGCCTTTTGCCCTAAACTGTTATTCTATAGTGGTATCTCATTATACGGAGCATAACAGTGGCTAAAGCCCCCGCTACGCTGAACTGGCAACAGCTGTTAAAATCCGGCGATCGTATTTTTATTGGTTCACATGCGGCTACACCAACGGCACTGATAGATCACCTGATTAGCAATGCCAAACAACTGCATGACATCGAAATTGTGCAAGTGTACTCACTGTCTGACAACAAATGGGCAGAACCTGAATACCAACAATTGTTTAAAGTGAACGCCCTGTTTATTGGTGGTGATCAGGTAAGACGGGCAGTAGCTGAAGGCCGGGCAGATTACACCCCTTGCTTTATGTCAGATATTCCTTCGTTGTTCAGTGACGGTATATTGCCGCTGGATGCGGCACTAATTATGGTGAGCCCGGCAGATGAGCATGGTTATCACTCGTTAGGTGTATCGGTCGATATTGTCTCGGCAGCAGCAAAAGCAGCAAAAAAGGTTATTGCGCAGGTAAATCCGTCTATGCCGATTACTTATGGCCAGGCTTTTATCCATAAAGACCAGATAACCAGCTATTTTTATGCTGAACAAGCCATAGCGCAAATGCCGCCGATTAAGCTGGACGCCGTTACAGAGCGTATTGGCCAGTATGTTTCGTTACTGGTTGAAGACGGCGCAACCATTCAGATTGGTGTCGGCAAGATGTGTGATGCCGTACTGCGGTATCTGGGCAACCATACTGAGCTTGGCATACACAGTGAAATGATTACCGACTCCATGATGGAGCTGATAAAAAAAGGCGTCGTCACTAACCGCAAAAAAACCTTTCATCCGGGCAAAACCGTGGCAAGTTTCTGTGTAGGCAGTAAAGCTTTGTACGATTTTGTGCACTGTAACCCCCATATGGGGTTCTACCCGAGCGAATACGTGAACTCACCGGCTAATATTGCCCGTAACGACAATATGGTATCAATAAACAGTGCAATTGAAGTAGACCTGACCGGCCAGATAGTATCTGATTCCATTGGACATTTATTTTACAGCGGCATCGGCGGTCAGGTTGATTTTAGCCGGGGCGCCTCCATGAGCAGCGGCGGTAAGCCCATTATTGCCCTGCCCTCTACCGCACAAAACGGCACTATATCACGCATAGTGCCCTTTATTTCTGAAGGTGCTGGTGTGGTAACATCGCGCGGGCATGTGCATTATGTGGTTACCGAGTTTGGCGTGGCATCGCTACGTGGTAAAAGTATCCGCGAACGCTCACTGGAGCTTATCCGGGTGGCGCATCCAAAGTTCCGCCAGCAGTTGCTCGAAGAAGTACGTAAACATTACTGGGTGCCGCATTATCAGCTGCACACACCAATGGAAGTACCCGAGCTGGGCGATGTGGGCTTTAAAGAACTATTAATTGATGGCGAAGAGTTTGATCTTCGGCCATTAAACCCGTCTGACGAGCGCCGCCTGCAGGAGTTTTTTTACTCACACACCAAAGAAACCCTGCAACTGCGTTACAGCGCCGTACCAACACAAATGAGTAGGGAGAAATCCTGTACTTTGGTTGGCGTTGATCAATCCCGCGATTTAGCACTGTGCATTGTGAAGCAAAAAGGCTCTGCGGTACAAATTCAGGCAGTGGGCCGCTATTACCTGTTAAACGACAACCAAAGCTGCGAAGTCGCCTTTGTAACGCGGGAAAAATATCACGGCAAAGGTATGGCCAAACGGCTGCTACAAGAGATGATTACCATTGCAGAACTACGCGGTTTAACCAGCATGACAGCCTATGTACGCTCAGAAAATAAAGCCATGCTGGCAGTATTCCAGAAAGCCGGTTTTAGCCGCCTGCCGGGGGATGATCCCAGTGAAGTTTACCTGCAGCTGCGCCTGCCCCGCTTAGCTAGCAGCAAACCGGCGGAGCAAAACTGATGGCCATTACTCTGTTTAGCCACCCCAGCTGTTATTTGCACCAGGCTGGCGATGATCACCCCGAGCAACCTGCACGGCTAAGTGCAATAAATGATCAGCTGATCCGCTCCGGTCTGGAGTTCATTGTACAGCAGCGTGATGCCACACCAGCCAGTGCGAAAGATTTATATCATGTACACAGCAAGCTGTATGTTGATGAAATTTACGCCAAAAGCCCTGAAGAGGGCCACATCTGGCTAGACCCTGACACCCAGATGATGAAACACAGCCTCAATGCAGCTGTGCATGCCGCAGGTGCAACTATTAATGCGGTAGATCAGGTAATGAGTGACACTAACCAGCAAGCGTTTTGTAATGTACGCCCGCCGGGGCACCATGCCACACGCAGCCAGGCTATGGGTTTTTGTATTTTTAACAATATCGCTGTAGCAGCAGCTTATGCGCTTGAGCACCACCAACTTAGTCGGGTAGCAATTGTCGACTTTGACGTGCACCACGGCAACGGTACTGAAGATATTTTCGCTGCGGATGATCGGGTATTGTTTTGCTCATCCTTTCAGTATCCGCTTTATCCTAATACCGGTGAACACCCCAGCGCCGGTAATATTGAAAACTTGCCACTGCCTGCCTTGTGCAAACCCGCCATCTGGCGCGAGCAAATTCAGCAGCACTGGCTGCCGCGTATTAACGAATTTAAACCGCAGCTAATTCTGGTATCCGCCGGTTTTGACGGCCACCGCGAAGATGATATGGCGCAATTTCTGCTGACCGAAGCCGATTACCAGTGGATAGCACAACAACTAAAACACCTGGCCGATCAACACTGCCAGGGCCGTATTGTCGCCGCACTGGAAGGCGGCTATGCCCTAAGCGCACTGGGGCGCAGCGTAGTAGCATTTTTAAAAGGCTTGATGTAGGTAAACAGCGCTGCAATACCAACCGATGATGCTTTTATCTTTTAGATAGCCATAAAAAAACCTGCCGCAGCAGGTTTTTTCGTTATTACAGTGGGTTAGCTTAACCTAACCAAACCCTTGAGTTGCGGAACATGCGCATCCACGGGCTGTCTTCCTGCCAGCCGTCTGGCTGCCATGAATTGGCTACAGCACGGAATACCCGCTCCGGGTGTGGCATCATAATCGTTACACGGCCATCAGTAGTGGTAAGCGACGTAATACCGGCTGGTGAACCATTCGGATTTTGCGGGTATTGCTCAGTGGCTTTACCGTAGTGATCAACAAAGCGCATGGCAACCGTGCCGCTGTGATTAGCTTTGGCGAATGCTTCAGATGATGCAAATTCAGCATGGCCTTCACCGTGTGACACTGCAATCGGCATACGTGAACCAGCCATACCAGTGAAAAACAACGACGGGCTTTGCTGTATTTCTACCAGGCTGAAACGGCCCTCAAAGCGCTCAGATTTATTGCGCACAAAGTGTGGCCACAGCTCAGCACCCGGGATCAGGCTCTTAAGGTTAGACATCATCTGACAGCCATTACACACACCCAGCGAGAAGGTGCTTTGACGCTCAAAAAACTCAGCAAACTGCTTACGGGCAATGTCGTTAAACAATACTGATTTAGCCCAGCCTTCACCGGCGCCCAGTACGTCACCGTAAGAGAAGCCGCCACAGGCCACTAAACCGTTAAAATCGGCTAACTTAGCCCGGCCTGCCAGTATATCGCTCATATGCACATCTACCGCGGTAAAACCGGCACGGTTAAAGGCGGCTGCCATTTCTACATGCGAGTTAACACCTTGTTCGCGCAAAATAGCCACTTTAGGTGCAACACCTTTTAAAATAAAGGGGGCGGCAACGTCGGCATTTAAATCAAAACTCAGTTTTACATTAAGGCCCGGATCGGCAACATCGGCTTTGGCATCAAACTCTTGTTTGGCGCCAGCCGGGTTGTCACGCAGTGCCTGCATCTGATAGGTGGTTTCAGCCCAGATACAACGTAAACGGGTGCGGCTGTCGCTTAATACCACTTTATCGCCACGGCTAAATACCAGCTCATCCTTAGCGTTTACGCTGCCAATAACATGGCTGCAGTTACCCAATTGATGCTGCGCCAGTAGCTGTTTAACGTAGTCCAGATCTGCTGCTGCAACCTGAATAACCGCGCCCGGCTCTTCAGAAAACAGCACCGCCATATCATCGTTACCCAAAGCGCTGATATCGGCGCACACACCCGCTTTTCCGGCAAAGGCCATTTCAGCCAGCGTCACAAATAAACCACCGTCTGAACGGTCATGGTAGGCCAGCAGTTTCTGCTCACGGGTTAATTGCTGCACGGCGTTAAAGAAGTTAATCAGCAGTTGTGGGCTGTCTAAATCAACCGGCGTCTGACCGAGCTGCTTATAAACCTGCGCTAAACAGGACGCGCCTAAGCGGTTTTGCCCCTGGCCTAAGTCAATTACCAGCAGGCTGGTATCGCCTTTGTCAGTGCGCAGCTGTGGTGTCACTGTTTTACGGATATCTTCTACCCGTGCAAACGCAGTGATCACTAAAGACAATGGCGCGGTAACGGCTTTATCTTCACCATTTTGCTGCCATTTGGTTTTCATTGACATGGAGTCTTTACCCACCGGAATAGTGACTTCCAGTGCCGGACACAGCTCTTCACCAATGGCTTTAACGGCGGCGTATAAACCTGCGTCTTCACCCGGATGGCCAGCGGCAGACATCCAGTTGGCAGATAGTTTTATCCGCTTTAAATCGCCAATATCAGTGGCAGCAATATTGGTAATGGCTTCAGCCACCGCTAAACGGGCTGAGGCAGAAAAATCAAGCAGTGCCACTGGCGTGCGCTCCCCCATTGCCATCGCTTCGCCGTGGTAAGTATCGTAACTGGCTGCAGTAACACCACAGTTCGCTACCGGCACCTGCCAGGGGCCAACCATCTGGTCGCGTGCTACCAAACCGGTAACAGAGCGATCACCAATGGTTACCAGGAAAGTTTTTTCAGCAATGGCCGGTAAACGCAATAAACGCTCTGCCGCGTCTTTTACTGTTACACCGGTTAAATCCAGTGCTTTACCTGCAGTTTGTGCGCTTTGCACATCACGGTGCATTTTCGGTGCTTTACCCAGCAGCACGTTTAACGGTAAATCAATAGGTGTGCTGCCAAAGTGGGTGTCGGTCAGCGTTAAATGTTGCTCTGCAGTGGCTTCACCCACCACGGCAAAAGGTGCACGCTCACGCTGACAAATCTGTTCAAACACCGGCATTTTGTCGGCAGGTATTGCCATCACATAACGCTCTTGTGATTCGTTACACCAGATTTGCAGCGGTGACATACCAGGCTCGTCGTTTGGTACATTACGCAGTTCAAACTTACCGCCTACGCCACCGTCGTTCACCAGCTCAGGGAAAGCATTCGATAAGCCACCGGCGCCAACATCGTGAATAAATACGATAGGGTTGTCTTTACCCAGCTGCCAGCAACGATCGATGACTTCCTGACAACGGCGTTCAATTTCCGGGTTTTCGCGTTGCACTGAGGCAAAGTCTAAATCTTCGGCCGACTGGCCCGATGCCATCGAAGATGCTGCACCGCCGCCCAGGCCGATATTCATCGCCGGGCCGCCTAATACAACCAGCTTGGCGCCAACCGGTAAATTACCTTTTTGTACGTGATCTGCACGGATATTACCCAAACCACCGGCAATCATAATCGGCTTATGGTAACCGCGTACTTCGTCGCCGTTATGGCTGGGTACCTTTTCTTCATAGGTACGGAAATAACCGTTAATGGCCGGACGGCCAAATTCGTTATTAAAAGCCGCACCACCCAGAGGTCCTTCCAGCATAATATCCAGCGCCGATACAATACGCTCCGGCTTGCCAAAATCGGTTTCCCACGGCTGTTCAAAACCCGGAATACGTAAGTTAGACACAGAAAAACCGACTAAACCGGCTTTAGGTTTAGACCCCACACCGGTAGCGCCTTCATCACGAATTTCACCGCCGGAACCGGTAGCGGCACCAGGGTATGGCGAAATAGCCGTTGGGTGGTTATGGGTTTCAACCTTCATCAGTATATGAATAGGTTCATGGTGATACTGATAAGTTAAATTACCGGGCTGGGCAAAAAAGCGGCCAGCGGTAGAACCCTCCATTACCGCAGCGTTGTCTTTATAAGCCGACAACACATAATCCGGTGTTTGCTCAAAGGTATTTTTAATCATTTTAAACAGCGATTTAGGCTGTTTTACGCCGTCTATTGTCCAGTCGGCGTTAAAAATCTTGTGTCGACAATGTTCTGAGTTCGCCTGAGCGAACATATAGAGTTCAATGTCGTTCGGGTTACGGCCAAGTGCAGTGAAGTTATCAAACAGATAATCAATTTCATCATCGGCCAGGGCCAGGCCCATATCGATATTGGCTTTAGCCAGTGCCGCACGGCCGCCGCGGTTAATATCTACCGAGCTAAGCGCAGCTGGCTCAGCTTTGCTAAACAGCGCCTGTGCCTGCGTCAGTTCAGTAAATACCGCTTCCATCATACGGTCATGTAGCAATGCCGCAACTTGCTGTAACTGCTGTGAATTCAGTGCAGTTGGTGCTTCAATATAGTAAGCAATACCACGTTCTAACCGCGAAACCTGGGTTAAACCACAGTTACGGGCAATATCTGTCGCTTTAGACGACCAGGGCGAAATAGTGCCCGGCCGTGGCGTTACCAGCACTAGCTGGCCGCGTGGTTCATGGCTGGCAATGGCCGGGCCATAGGTTAATAATTTATCCAGTGTTTGCTGCTGGGCGTCAGTCAATGCGCTGCTAACATCAGCAAAGTGCATAAACTCAGCATAAATACCGCTGATGGTTAAGCCACTCTGGGCGCATTGGTCTAGTAACTTCTGAATTCTGAAATCGGACAGTGCTGGCGCACCACGCAGGATCAACATAGGCTTTTTTTCCCGTGGATTGAACGACGATGGAACCGCGGGCGTGTTGACCTTTCGCGATTAATTTTGCAGCAGTTTGTTTGGCATTTCTACAAGGCAGAGCACATGCAGTGTAGTTATTCTACATAAATGTGCGATAACGCCGAAGAAATGCCAAACAGACGCTGCCCACAGGGTTCATCTGAAAATGTGCTGCTCTTTGTTGCTCGTCACTCACTTAGAGTAACTAAGCTACGCTCCTCGCGTCGTGAGCAGCACATTTTCAGATTGAACAAAAGCTTAATCGCGAAAGGTCAACACGCCCTTATAGGCGCGCCATTATAAAGAAATTTCTGCTCAAGTGGTATGAGTAAACACTGACGCAGCGACAGAAGTTTGTTATAACAGCGCAGAGCGTGACATTGCAGGTTAACAAAGATGTGGAAAAATCAGGCCTGGTTGCTGTTGTTGCTGTGTTTAGCAGGGTGTAGCCCCGAGCCATCACAAAGCCAGCTTTACCAGATATATCAGCGTGATAGCTTAAAGGTCGGCATTTTGCACGGCCCTACCAGCTATTATGTTGGTATTGACGGCCCCACCGGTTTTGAGCTGGAGCTCAGCCAGGCACTGGCAGATAAACTTGGTGTAAAACTGGAGTTATTTCCCAGCTACCAGCTGGACGAGCTGCTGCAAAAGCTGCAAACCGGCCAGGTTGACTATATTGCCGGCGGCCTGACACTAACAGAATTGCGCAAAGGCAAGTACCGTTCGTCACCGGCTTATCGCTGGATCAATGAAGTATTAGTATTTAAACAAGGCAATACCTGGCCCCGCTCGCTGGATGACCTGACCGACACTGTCGTTGTGGTAAAAGACAGCAGCCATGCCGAAACCCTGCAACAGCTAAGCCTGGATAAACCCGATTTACAATGGCAACAACACCCGACACTGGACGCCGACGAGATTTTACAGCAGGTGGTTGACGGCAATATTGCTTACACTCTAACCGACTCAAACCAACTGGCACTGAACCGGCGCTTTTACCCCAACCTTAGTATTGCTTTTACCGTACGTGACAACTTACCGGTTAGCTGGTTACTGGCAGATAGCGACGACGACTCACTCTATGCCGTGTTAATTGAGTTTTTTGGTGCTATGTATCAGGGCGGTGAACTTATTGCACTGGAAGATCGCTATTTTGGCCATGTGCAGTTATTCGACTACGTAGACACGCTGGTGTATATCGATGCTATAGAACAACAACTGCCAAAGTTTAAAGCCTGGTTCACACAATATGCCGGTGAGCTTGACTGGCGCTTACTTGCCGCGCTCAGTTATCAGGAATCACACTGGGATCCGAAAGCCAAAAGCCCTACCGGTGTACGTGGTTTAATGATGCTGACCTTGCCCACAGCACAGCAAATGGGCGTTACCAGCCGGCTTGATCCTGAGCAAAGCATACTGGGTGGCAGCCGTTATTTGCACCGGATGGTTACCCGCATACCTGAGCGTATTAGCATGCCAGACCGCCTCTGGTTTGCGCTGGCATCTTATAATGTTGGCTGGGGCCATGTTGAAGATGCACGCATTATTACCCAGCGCCAGGGCGCTGATCCGGATAAATGGCTGGATGTAAAACAACGCCTGCCGTTGCTGCGGCAAAAAAATGTCTATCAAACCACCAAATATGGCTATGCCCGCGGTGATGAAGCGGTAACCTATGTTGAAAATATCCGCCGTTACTACGACACCTTGTTGTGGGTAGATGAACGCCAGCAAGCTGAACAACGGCTTGAACAGCAAAAACAACGTTTAACCGAGCAACTGAGTACAGAAATATTGCCAGAGCCCGCACAGGATAACAATTAACGCTACTATTGAAACAAAGCCGTTACGCATCCATAGTAAGCTTAATTCTCTTTATGCAGGCTTTTTATGTTAAAACGAAAGAAACCCCAGATCAGAGCAAAACGCCGTCTGGCAAATATTGCTTCAAGCAGGCGCCGTATTAAACGTAATATTGCGGTAACGAAACTGCATCAGCGTCGGCGCCATTATCTGAGCTTTTTTAATCAGGCAGCCGAAGCTGTTTAGCGGCTTTGTGTTCCTGTCTGCGGCGCTGAAAAAACGCTGATAACTGAGTCGCGCACTCTGCCGCCAGCACACCAGATACCACCTCAAGTTGATGATTAAACTGGCTATATTGCACCAGATTAAGTACCGAGCCCGCCGCACCTGTTTTTAAATCTGTGGCACCAAACACCAGCCGCTTAATACGGCTATGCACCATTACCCCGGCACACATGCTGCAAGGTTCCAGTGTTACGTACAAGGTACAGTCTGGCAGGCGGTAATTGGCCATGCTGGCCGATGCGGCACGTATAGCCTGCATCTCTGCATGAGCTGACGGATCATTCAGGCTGATCATCTGATTCCAGCCTTCTGCAATCATCCCACCGTCTTTAACCAGCACTGCACCCACCGGCACTTCACCCTGCTGCTCGGCTTTCGCTGCCAGCGCGATAGCACGGCGCATCCAGTCTTCATCAGTCATAATGCTTTACAATTAATTGCTAGATTGATGGCTGAGTTTACCACTATATTATGGTGAAATTGGCTAAACTTTTGTGTGCTTACCATTGTTATTAATTAGATCACCAGCACATCCTACTGATATATATACACATTATTAGTTGGCATCTGATTTGCACACAATGCTATTAAACTATTACAGAGAATAACAGGAGTATACAATGGGACCTTTTGAAATAGCGGCACTGGCCATTATTGGCGGTATAGGATTGTCGGCCTTTAAGGTATATCACGATAATAAGGGCAAAGCAGGTAGTGCAGAATTGGATCAGCTCAGAGTCGAGCAAGAAAAACTGAAACAACGTATCGCCACGCTGGAAAGCATTGTTACAGACAAAAGTTACCAGTTAAAAGAGCAAATTAACCGGTTATAAACCACTACATTTTCATCTTGTTACGCAGTGTGGCACACGTGGCAGTTAAGCTTTGTTATGATACACTGCCAGCAACTGCTGACAGGAGCTGAAAATGTCGACGGAAACTCTGGTTAACCGTGCGCGCACAATTTGCGAACAAAATGGTGCCCGCTTTACATCTATCCGCGAAAAGGTATTTCGCCTGCTGGCCGGCCTTAATGGCGGTATTGGCGCCTATGAACTGCTTGAGCAGTTAAAACAAACTGAGCCCGGTGCTAAACCCGCTACGGTTTACCGGGCAATAGAGTTTCTTACCGAGCAAGGCTTTATTCATAAAATTGAATCAAGCAATGCGTTTATGCTGTGCCATCATTTTGGGCAGCATCACCCGGCACAGCTGTTAATTTGCGATCAATGTGGTAATGTCACTGAGCTACATTCCAGTTTATTACAAGACGAGTTTAACCGTCAGGCAGTATCGCAGGGGTTTGTTATCAAGCATCAAACCATTGAAGCGCATGGGTTGTGCAAAATATGTAAAGCCAAATAATAAAACTTATCTATATCAAGGATCTGGCTTGTACATTTATAAAAAGGTTTCTAATCTTAAACAAGCTTTCGCTTTAGTTCTGTTTTCTGATAGGCATTGACATGAATGTTGAATTTATAAATCCGTTTTTATCGTCTTTAGTCAATGTGCTAAGCACTATGGCAAATACCACTATTACTCCCGGACAACCACGTATTAAAAAAGACGAAGTTGCCCGTGGCGATGTGTCTGGTTTAATTGGTATGGTTAGCCCGCAAACCAAAGGTTCTTTTTCTATTACCTTTGAAGAATCGTTAGCGGTGGAAATTATGTTTCGTATGCTGGGCGAACGGCCAAAAGGCATTACAGAAGATGTTACCGACATGGTAGGTGAAATTACCAACATGGTTACCGGCGGCGCAAAACGTATTTTAGGCGAAAAAGGCTACGACTTTACTATGGCAACCCCTGTGGTGGTATCCGGTAAAAATCATACTATTTCACATAAATCCGAAGGCGCGAAAATTCTGATGCCTTTTGATTCAGATTTTGGCAAGGTACATATTGAAGTAAGCTTTGATAAATAAACTGCCATCTGTACAGCACAACGCCGGCCTAGTGTTAACACACGCTTAGCGCCGGCGTTTTTATTTAACCTGATGAATTGATATAGCTAAACTGCACACGGCTGGTAATATTACACAGTAGTTCATAAGGAATAGTATCAACGCAACGCGCCAATTGCTCTACCGGTAAATCGCGACCCCACAGGACCACTTTATCACCCACGGCTACAGCCTCGTTGCCAATATCTACGGTAATCATATCCATCGACACCCGGCCCACTATCGGCAAACGCTTGCCGTTAATCAGCACATCGGCATTATTACCGGCGCCGCGTGGGTAGCCATCACCATAACCCATCGCTACTACAGCTAAACGGGTACTGTGTGCGGCTATCCAACTGCCGCCATAACCCACGGCATCACCGGCATTTACCTCACGTACTGCAATAACACTGCTGCTCAGCGTCATTACCGGTTTAAGCTCATGCTCCGTACCCACTGTATCGGCCATTGGCGATACACCGTATAGCATTAAGCCTGGCCGCACCCAGTCACCATGGCTTTGTGGCCAATTTAATACCGCAGCAGAGTTAGCCAGTGAATGCTCACCGGCAAAACCTTGCGTAATATGCTTAAACAATGCCAGTTGGTTAACCGTTGCAGGTTTATCCAGCTCGTCTGAACTGGCAAAGTGGCTCATTAACCTAAGCGCCCCCTGCACATTGCGGCTTTGGCTTAAACGCTGATATAACCCTCTAAACTCATGCGGATAAATACCGAGCCGGTGCATGCCGGTATCCAGTTTCAGCCACACCCGTACCGGTGCATCAAGCCGGGCGGCCATAAGCGCTTCGGCCTGCTCACGATGATGTATTATCAGTTGCAGGTTAGAAGCAACAATTTGTGCCAGCTCATCGGCATGAAAAAAGCCTTCCAGCAGTACTATTGGCCTGGCAATACCACCGGCACGCAATGCTAAGGCTTCATCAAGGCGCGCTACGCCCAAAGCATCGGCCTGTGTTAACGCCTGAGCTACGCTGAGCATACCATGGCCATAGGCATTGGCTTTTAATACGGCCAGCACTTTGCTGTGTGGGGCTAACTGTTTTACACGCTGATAGTTATGCTTAAGCGCAGCAAGATCAATGGTGGCTTGTGGCCGGCGGCTTAGCATTAATCTTCCTCGAACCTGGCACTACCGGCGTAGTTATCAAAGCGCGAATAACGACCATGAAAGGTTAAGCGCACCCGGCCAATAGGGCCGTTCCGCTGCTTACCGATAATGACTTCTGCAGTACCTTTATCCGGGCTGTCGTCGTTGTACACTTCGTCGCGATAGATAAACATAATTAAGTCGGCGTCCTGTTCGATAGAGCCGGATTCACGCAAGTCAGAGTTTACCGGGCGCTTATCGGCGCGTTGCTCCAATGAACGGTTTAGCTGTGACAGTGCCACTACCGGCACTTTCAGCTCTTTCGCCAACGCTTTTAACGAGCGGGAAATTTCGGCAATTTCCAGGGTGCGGTTCTCACTTAAGCCCGGCACTGTCATTAGCTGTAAGTAGTCGACCATGATCATACTTAAGCCACCATGTTCACGCGCCACCCGGCGCGCCCTTGAACGTACTTCGGTCGGTGTTAAACCCGAGCCGTCATCGATGTACATTTTGCCTTTGGTGTTCAACAGCTCAATGGCAGAAGACAGCCGCGCCCAGTCTTCATCTTCCAACTGGCCGGTACGTACCTTGGTTTGATCAATCCGGCCCAGGGAAGCCAGCATACGCATCATAATTTGTTCCGATGGCATCTCTAAGCTAAAAATCAGCACCGGCTTGTCAGAAGTAATGGCGGCATGCTCACACAGGTTCATCGCGAAAGTGGTTTTACCCATCGACGGCCGGGCGGCAACAATGATCAGGTCTGACGGCTGCATGCCGTTAGTCATTTTATCCAAATCGACATAGCCGGTAGATACCCCGGTAACACCATCGTGTGGCGAGCGAAACAGCTCGTCAATTTTCTCGATGGTTTTGGCCAGTATACTGTTTATTGGCTCGGGGCCTTCATTGGCATTGGTACGCTGCTCAGCAATTTTAAATACTTTGGTTTCGGCAAAGTCCAGCAGCTCTGCCGAGGTACGGCCCTGAGTGTCGTAACCGGCATCGGCAATATCATGTGCTACTGCAATCATATCGCGCACCACGGCGCGCTCACGCACGATTTCGGCATAGGCCAGAATATTAGCGGCGCTGGGGGTATTTTTGGCAATTTCGCCCAGGTAAGCAAAACCACCCACATCATCCAATTGCAGGTTGGCTTCTAAATCTTCCGATACGGTAATAATATCTATCGGCTGGGTAGCCTCAGCCAAACGTGACATAGCAGCGAAAATAAAGCGGTGCGCACGCAGGTAAAAATCCTGCTCAACCACTTTTTCTGCCACGCGATCCCAGGCCTCGTTATCCAGCATTAAGCCGCCTAGTACCGATTGCTCAGCTTCTATCGAATGCGGCGGCATTTTAACTGCAGCAACCTGTTTGTCTTTGATACTACTCATAACACCTGTGTCAGTTAGCGAAAGCAGCATAATGCTAACCTGCCTAAGGCAGATCACAAAGCGAAGTGTCAGATATTTTTATCGGCTTAACTAAACGAACGGGATAAACAACAACGGGGGAAACAGAGGAAAAAGCGCACTGCAGATACAGTGCGCTTTAAAGCTTATTAAGCTTCTGCGATTACTACAACTTTTACAGTTGCAGTAACTTCAGCGTGTAACTGTACATCGATTTCGTACTCGCCAGTTTCACGTAAAGTACCTGTAGGCAGTTTAACTTCTGCTTTAGATACTTTAACGCCGGCTTCAGTGATCGCATCAGCGATATCACGTGTACCTACTGAACCGAACAGTTTGCCTTCGTCACCGGCTTTAGAAGCGATTGTCACTTCACCCAGCGCAGCAATTTTAGCAGCACGGTCGTTTGCAGCAGTTAAATCATCAGCTAATTTAGCTTCTAATTCAGCACGACGGGCTTCGAACTTCTCGATGTTAGCCTTGGTAGCCGGAACTGCTTTACCCTGTGGGAACAAGAAGTTACGAGCATAACCTGACTTAACAGCTACATTGTCACCTAAACCACCCAGGTTAGCGACTTTGTCTAACAGAATAATTTGCATTGCTTATACCCCTTCTGTATTAACTGTGTGAGTCGCTGTAAGGCAGCAGAGCCAGGTAGCGTGCGCGCTTGATAGCACGAGCCAGTTGGCGCTGATACTTAGCGCTGGTACCAGTAATACGGCTAGGTACGATCTTACCGCTTTCTGTAACATAGTTTTTCAGAACAACGGTATCTTTGTAATCAATCTCTACAGTGCCTTCTGCAGAAAAACGGCAGAATTTACGGCGACGGAAAAAACGTGACATTTGCCTGTCTCCTAACTTATATATTCAATTTGTTGCGCATGCAGCACCAGCTTAGCTTGTCCGCTGCGGCTTTGGTGGCGGTTTAAAAAACCTGTCACCTTTACCATATTGCCCAACGTTAACTGTCGGGTATGTTGTGTTAGTGCGGCTCCGGTCAGTACAACCTGTATCCGAACATAAGCCTGGCGGTTTAAGCCTGCTTCCATCTGATTACTTCGGTGTTCTAACACCAGAACCGTATGCGGTATGCCCGCAGGACTCTCGCTGTGCTCCGGTTGACGGCAGATACTGCCAACCAGTACGGTGCTATTGTCCATTAACAACAACTTACTCTTCGTTTGCTACTTGCTCTTCATGTTCGCGAGGAGCACGCTCACGACGTTCATCACGTACCTTTGCCATTGGTGATGGCTCAACTACGGCACTGTCAGTGCGCATAATCAGGTTACGTAATACCGCGTCGTTGTAGCGGAAGTTAGTTTCCAGCTCATCAATCACAGTTTGTGGTGCTTCTACGTTCATCAGAACATAGTGAGCTTTATGCAACTTCTGGATTGGGTAAGCCAGTTGACGACGGCCCCAGTCTTCCAGACGGTGAATAGAACCACCCGCTTCTTTGATTGCGCCAGTGTAACGCTCAATCATGCCAGGTACTTGTTCACTCTGATCAGGGTGAACCATAAAAACGATTTCGTAATGACGCATTGTAGCTCCTTACGGTTAGTAAGCCTCGGGGGAACTCGGCCGGGGTTCTCATGGAGGCAAGGAACGTTAGTGTATGGCCGAAGGTCGCGTATTGTACGGATTCAGCGGGCAAATAACAAGCAGAAAGCCGCTAATTTGAAAGATTAAGCAGGTAAACGTGAGTGATAGCACAGCCACAAACCGATTTCGCGTAAGCGAAGGCGGCGGACAAATTCGTCGGGAACGAATTTGGTAAGCTTAGCTGAGCCGCCTCACTGAGGGCAGGATTGCCCGAAGTGCTGTTGTGGCGAGCATAGCACTCACTTTTACCGGCAACCTCACAGCAAGGCCAGGTATTTCGCTGTGCTCACCACAGCAACTCGCTCGCTGCTTACGCGCTCACTCAAACACTCTGTGGCTGCGCAATCGAAACACCTAACCTTTGCTATCGCCCAAGAGCAATTGGGGCGGAGTTTATTGGCGTTGGCGCACAGCTTCAAACAAGCAGATACCGGCGGCAACCGATACGTTAAGGCTGGAAACAGTACCAAACATCGGAATTTTTACCAGGCTGTCGCAGGTTTCGCGGGTTAAACGGCGCAGGCCTTCTCCTTCTGCACCCAACACCAGCGCCAGCGAGCCTTTTAAATCGGCGTTGTACACCAGGGTTTCAGTTTCGCCGGCGGTACCGACTATCCAAACACCGGCGTCCTGCAATTCACGCAGGGTACGGGCCAAGTTGGTTACGGTAATAAAAGGCACACTCTCTGCGGCACCACAGGCAACTTTACGTACCACTGAAGTGAGCTTAACGGAGCGATCTTTTGGTGCGACAACAGCATGTACACCCGCGGCATCAGCACTGCGTAAAATAGCACCTAAGTTATGCGGGTCGGTTACGCCATCAAGGATCAGAATAAACGGCTTGTCCTGCTGTGCAACAATAGCGGCTAAATCCGCTTCACTGCCGCTGCTTTGCAACCGGGCTTTGGCAATAATACCCTGATGCTGACCGCCAACCATATCGTCCAGAGTTTTGCGGTTACAAAACTGCACCGACACACCGTTTTGCCGTGCTTGCTGAATTAACGGCTGCATACGCTTGTCGTCGCGATCTTTCATCACGAACATTTCCAGCACATCCTGCGGCGCGCGCTGTAGTAAAGCCCCAACCGCATGAATACCAAACACCAGATCTGCGTTCATTGTTAACCCTTAATGCCGACACTTAAAAAGGCCGGCAGTTTACCTTATTACTTCGCTTTACGCCGTGGCTTTTTGCGTGCGGTAATATTGCGCGCGCCTTTTGGTTTCGCTTCCGCTTTAGCCGGAGCTTTTGCGGCTTTAGCTGAACCACGTTTTGCGCCCTTGTCTGCAGCCGCTTGCTTAGAGGCTTTAATATCGGCCTTGTTCACCACACGCTTAGGCTCGCCTACCAGCACTAAATCAATTTTACGCGCTTCAAGGTTAACGGCGGCCACTTTTACTTTTAGTAAATCGCCCATGCGGTAAGTTACTTTGCCATGCTCGCCACTTAACGTATGGCGCTCAGCGTCAAAGTGGTAATAGTCGTTTTGCAAAGACGTAACATGCACCAGCCCTTCTATATATAGCTCGGTTAAGCGCACAAACAGGCCAAAGCTGGTCACGGTAGATACAACACCGTCAAACTCTGCGCCTAAGTGGTCTTGCATATATTCGCATTTTAGCCAGTCGGCTACTTCGCGGGTGGCATCATCTGCGCGGCGCTCGGTCATCGAACACTGCTCGCCCAGAGGTGTAATTTCCGCTTCGGTGTATCCACGGGCACCGGTAACTTTTTGGCCTTGCTTTGCCAGTAAAGCTTTAATACCACGGTGCAGCACTAAATCCGGATAACGGCGGATGGGCGAGGTAAAGTGAGCATAAGCTTCCAGCGCTAAACCAAAGTGGCCCTGATTATCGCCCTGATACACCGCCTGCTTCATGGAGCGCAGCATAGTGGTTTCTATCAGCTCGCGATCCGGTCGGTCACCGATTTTCTCCAGAGTTTGCGTTAATTCCAGCGGCGTTGGCTCAGCAGATAAGTTAGCCTCTATACCCAGCTCAGCTAAAAAGCGGCGGAAATTATCGAAGCGATCGCCATCCGGACGCTCGTGTACGCGAAACAGCGTATGGGCTTCGTGCTTTTCAATAAAGCGTGCAGCGGCCACATTGGCCATAATCATGCACTCTTCAATGATCTTATGCGACTCAACCCGGTGCACCGGCACAATTTGTTCAATTTTACGGTGGCTGTTAAACACAAAGCGGGTTTCTACTGTTTCAAATTCAATAGCGCCACGTTGGCCGCGTACTTTGGCCAGCTTTTTATACAGGCTATTCAGGGTTTCAATGTTAGTCAGGTTAGCAGCATATTGCTGGCGTAACTCCGGGTCGCCCTGCAGTATTTTATGTACTTTGTTATAAGTTAAGCGGGCACTGGAATGCATTACCGCTTCATAAAACTGGTAGCTGTCAAGTTTACCGTTAGCACTAATGTGCATATCGGCCACTAAACATAAGCGATCAGTATGCGGGTTAAGCGAACACAGGCCGTTAGATAACGCCTCTGGCAGCATTGGCACTACGTGGTCAGGGAAATACACTGAATTGCCGCGTTCCAGCGCACTTTTATCCAGTGCGGTATCCGGCAGCACATAGCTACTGACATCGGCAATAGCCACCCATAAACGCCATCCGCCGTTGTCTTTCACTTCGGCGTAAACAGCATCGTCAAAATCGCGCGCATCCTCGCCATCAATGGTGATCAAGCCTAATTGGGTTAAGTCAACCCGGCCCTGTTTGGCCGCTGCCGGTACTTCTTCGCCGTATTGCGCTACTTGCTTTAATACTGCATCAGAAAACACATGCGGAATACCGTGATTACGAATGGCAATTTCAATTTCCATACCCGGCGCCATATGTTCACCCAGCACTTCGGTTACTTTGCCCACGGCATTAACCCGTTTTGATGGCCGCTGTGTTATCTCGACCAACACCACCTGACCATGCCGGGCTGCGCCCTGTTCACCGTCGGGAATGACAATATCCTGCGTTATACGCGGATCATCCGGCACTACCACACCTAAAGCGAAATCTTTGTAGTAGCGGCCAACTATTGGCTCACTGCGCGGCTCTAACACCCGCACTACACGGGCTTCTATTTTATCTTTACTGTTTATACTCTGTGCGGTAGCCAGCACAATATCGCCGTGCAGCAAGCGCTGCATTTCAAAATTGGGGATAAACCAGTCCGGCCCCCCCTGCTCCGGCTTTAAAAAGCCGAAACCTTCGCGATGGCCCAACACCGTACCTTTAACCAGGTCCATATTATCAACCAGGCCATAGCGGCGGTTTTTGGTATAAATTAACTGGCCGTCGCGCTCCATGGCACGCAGGCGTTTTTTCAGTGCGAAAACAGCGTCGTCATCGGTTAAGCCGAGCTCGGCAACTAACTCTTCAAAATAAACAGGGCTCTGGCGTTTTTCGATATGCTCGAGAATAAATTCACGGCTGGGGATAGGGTTTTCATATTTTTCCTGCTCACGCGCAAGATGCGGATCATTTACCGTCATTAAGTTATCTTTTGTTTCCTAAATTGTGTTAAGTGTAACAGCTAAACCGTGTTATGAGTATGAACTTCATTTTACCGGCCGTTTGGCATTTGCCACTACCCTTGCAGGCATTTTTTGGCTTAACTTGCCAAGCAACTGTTGTATTTTCTTATGTGTAGCGGCATCAGCCGTTACTGCATTATGCAACCAGCGATAGCTTTGTTCAAAATCTACCGAGCTGCCATGGCCGTCCACTAATATCTGCGCCAAACGTAACTGTGCTTTTAAATTACCCAGTGCTGAAGCTTCACGCAGATAAATAATAGCTTTATCTGTATCGGGCTGCACAAAGCGGCCAATATGATAATAACGGCCTACCTGTTCTAACCCTTCTGGTAACCCCTGGCCTGCAGCCTGCAGCATCAGGTCCCAGCCACGTTCTACATTGCGTGGTACACAAACCGCATAGGCCAGCATATCACCATATAAAAACTGGTAGGCGGGCAGTTGCATAATATCGGCCCGGGCTTCAATATCCCGCACCAACTGACAATCATCAGCCCGTACACGCTTAAGATGGCTGTTGGTACGGATCAATGCCAACAGTTCATCCTGAGAATATAACTGCACGGCTTCAAGTTCCTGCGCCTGTGTTAACGGTGTTTGCAATAGCAGAACAGCCAGCACCAGCCATAGTGTTTTAATCATAATATGCGCCTGAAAATTGTTATCTTAGGCTTTATCGGCCTCAACCGGCTTTTTTTAAGCAAACTTCACGCCTTTTATTGCTCATTATTTAATGCCCAAGGGGCAGCCAGCCTTGGTTTTACTGGCTCAGCACGCATTGTAGCGCTACTTACAGCAACATCGCTGCAGCTACCGCTGGCAATATAATTAACGGCCTCTGCATAAAGTGGATCGGTGACAACACCCCAATCGCCGGTAATATTGTCTGTAACCGGGCAGTTAGGCTGTAAACCGTCAAAGTAGCCGCCTTGATCCAGCGCATTTACTGTTTGGAAGTTAATAGCAAACAACACATAGTTACCAATAATATCCGGTTGCTGCCCTATTGGCTTACCACAAGTTGCACTGCCTATCTGTACCACATCAACAAAAGGTGTCAGAGAATTAATCACCAGTTCGCTGGATGAGCAGCTGCTTTGGGTTGTCAGCACAAATACCCTGGGCAAGTTCAGTACACTGCGCCCGGCGCCAAGCGCGAATAAAGTAGAATTATTCTTTGCGGTATTTTTGTCGTTAAACTGATATTTTACGAATACTTCGCCCTGAACAAAGTTTCGTGCAATCTGTGTGCTCAGCTGGTTTGCCACCCGGATCAGGCCGCCACCGTTGTAGCGCACATCCAGCACCAGCTCATTAACCCCTTGCGTCACAAAATAGGCAAAGGCTTCTTCCAGCTCTGTCTCTGATAATTCGATAAAAGTGTTAAATACCAGATAACCAATACGCTTACTGCCTTGTACTGCCACCGAGCGGTGCAATACTGTATTGGTCGTCACTTCCTTTTTAATAAAATCAGCGGCCTGCTCAGAAGTATCGGGCTTACGCCAGACAAAGTTACGTATTACACCCGTTTCATTCGGGCCGTAAATATCCTCATTGGTTGCGGTGCCAGCATCAAGCCGGCTTAGCCACTGTGCAACGCTGACGCCTTCGATTTCAATGATTTTATCGCCACGGCGCAGGCCATTTTGTGCCGCTGAACCATCATCATATACATAAGCAATTTGTAGCGCTGTATTATTATCCGCTCTGACACTGGAGAAACCGTAACCGAAGAAGGTGGCGTTAATATAGCGATCTTCATATTCCTGCCGGGTAATAATAAAACTGTAGCGGTCCTGTGGCGCAGCTACTGCCTGCAATAATTGATTAGGTGAACTGTAACTGTCGGGGTTAATTGACGCCGGCAAATCACTGTACCACAGATAGTCTTGCTGCAAGGCACAGAACACCTGAGAGTTAATATCAGTACGCTGACAAATACTGGTTTGCCCTGTGCTATCGGTATCTATGCTGCCACCACCGCCACAAGCAGTAAGTAATAATAACGCTGCTAATAATGTAAAAATGCGCATAACAGTTGCTCTATGTTTTGCTTTTTATCAGCATAAACAAAAACGCTGCCAGGTGGCAGCGTTTTTTATACGGCACAACTTAACAAACAGATACCTCAGGCAAAAGGATGGCGCAGCACAATAGTCTGAACACGATCAGGGCCTGTAGACACTATATCAACAGGCACGCCGGTAAGCTGCTCTAAACGGTTGATATAGTTACGCGCCGCCTGTGGTAAGTCTTCAAGTTGCTGCACACCAAAGGTACTTTCACTCCAGCCCGGCATGTCTTCATATACCGGTGTTACCAGTTCAAAGCCTTCTGCAGCCATCGGCGGCACATCAGTGATATTACCGGCCGCGTCTTTGTAACCGGTGCAAATGCGTATGGTATCCAGGCCGTCTAATACATCCAGCTTGGTTAAGCAAAAACCAGAGATACTGTTTAATTGCACGGCACGCTTAACAGCAACGGCATCAAACCAGCCACAACGGCGTTTACGGCCGGTCGTAGCACCAAACTCATGGCCTTTTACACCTAAATGTTCGCCTACTGCACAACCAAGTTCTGTCGGGAACGGGCCTGAGCCAACACGGGTGGTATAAGCTTTAACGATACCCAGTACATAATCCAGGTAACGCGGGCCAAAACCAGCACCGGTTGCTATACCACCGGCAGTGGTGTTAGACGAGGTAACATAAGGGTAGGTACCGTGGTCAATGTCCAGCAAAGTGCCCTGTGCACCTTCAAACATAATTTCCTGGCCGGCTTTGCGCGCTTTATCTAGTAAATCGGTAACATCTACTACCAACGGCTTTAAAATGTCGGCAATAGCCAGCGCGTTGTCCAGCGTAGTCTGATAATCCACCGCCGGTACTTTATAGTACTGCGTAAGGGTAAAATTATGCAGCTCCATCAGCGTCTTCAGCTTTTCAGCAAACAGCGTCGGGTTAAACAAATCCCCGACACGTAAGCCACGGCGGGCAACTTTGTCTTCGTATGCCGGGCCAATACCACGGCCGGTAGTGCCGATAGGCTTGTCGCCGCGGGCCAGTTCACGCGCTTTATCCAGTTCAACATGGAACGGCAGGATCAGCGGGCAGGCTTCACTTAACAGTAAACGCTCTTTTACCGGTACGCCACGCTGCTCCAGCATGGTCATTTCCTTTAAGAACGCTTCAGGGGACAGCACTACACCATTACCAATAACGCATTTCACGTTGGCACGTAAAATACCTGACGGAATTAAATGTAATACGGTTTTCTCACCGTCGATAACCAAAGTATGGCCTGCATTATGGCCGCCCTGATAGCGCACCACGAAGCTTGCTTTATCTGTTAATAAATCGACGATTTTACCTTTACCTTCGTCACCCCATTGGGTGCCGAGCACTACGACGTTTTTGGCCATGGTTCCTACATCATGGGAAAAATTAGGCGGGGATTCTACCAAATTGGCAACCAAGTTTCAGCCGTCTGGGTGAAAAAAAGCCGCTTTTTTCTCAGCGGCTTAATTATTGGTTTTTATTCAGTTAGTTAAGTATGTTCTTGGGCTAAGCAAGTTAAATCATACTGTGCACTGTTATGGTATAAGGCAAAACCAAACCGTAAACGGTCTGCGCGATAGTCGGTTTCTATACCAGCGCGCTTTAAGTGTGCAGCCAGTTCTGCCACTTCAGCGGCACTGCCCAGGCGGAAGGTTAAAAAGTGGCCGTGGTGTGCCAAATCATGCTGCAGCAATGTCTGTACATTTAACTTAGCATGCTTTAAATCTGCTAGCTTGGCTAAAAATACCTGCTGTAACTGCTGTATATACTGATGAATACGGCCGACACTGATACCCTGCTGTTTAAACAAACGTAGCACCGCATTAAGCCGGTATAACCCGGAGAAATCCATTGTTGAACCGGCAAAACGATAACCATCTTCGCTGTACAGTACCGTGGCAGACTTCTCGCCGGCCAAAGTACCAAACTCAGCAAACCAGCCGGTATATAAAGGCCGCGCAGAGCTGCCCAGCGGCACGGTCATAAAACAACAGCCCTCACCGCCCTGCGCATATTTATAACTGCCAGCCAGATAGAAGATGCGCTCAGCAATGGCCGATAAGTCTGTTGGTACTGCCATAAAACCATGATAACCATCGATCACGATCATAGCATCATTACTGGCAGCCAGCTGCTGCACAAAGCCAGTCAGGTCGGCAATAGCAAAACCAGAGTTAAAAAACACCTGGCTGCAGAAAATCAGCTGGTAGCTGTTTGCTGCTGCAGCGTCAGTAAAGCGCTGTGTAAAACTGTCAAAGGGTTCAGTGGGGATAATATCAAGTTGCACATTGTCATATTCAGCTAAACGCTTTACCTGGCGCGAGAAACTGTGAAACTCGCTGTCGGTGGCTAAAATTCTCAGCGGCTGGCGTAAATCAAAACAACTCAGTAAACGCATCACCAGTTCATGGGTATTAGGCGCAAATACAATTTGTTCAGCCTGGGGCAATTGCAATATATCGGCAATGAGTTGCTGAGTTTGCGGCACTTTCTCACCAAAAATATAGCGCCATTTATCATCTACCAGCCTGGCGGTGTCATCCCAATACGCTAGCATGGCCTCGCGGGTTACATCTGGCCAGTAGTGATGCGAGTGGCAGGCAAAATGCTGCTTGCCCTGATTCGCCTGCAAAAACCGCTGATAAAACTGTTGGTACATTACTCCCCCTATGACCCTGTCAGAGACAAAAAAGGCCCTGAACGGGCCTTTTTTTATACAACATAATCAGTTTTGTACTTTATCTGATTGCATATATTTGAAAAACTCATTGTCCGGTTGTACCACCAGCACATCGTCTTTATTGTTAAAGCTTTTGCGGTAGGCTTCCATACTGCGAACAAATGAAAAGAACTCAGCATTTTTGTTATAGGCTTCTGCATAGACATTGGCAGCCAGTGCATCACCTTCACCGCGCACGGTACGCGAGTTACGCTCTGCATCAGCAACCATAACAGTAACCCGTGCGTCAACATCGGCACGAATGATTTCAGCCTCTTCCATACCACGTGAACGATGCTCACGCGCCACAGCATGACGCTCGGCTTCCATCCGGGCAAAAATAGAGCTACTAACTTCCTGCGGCAGGTTAATTTGCTTAACCCGTACGTCAACGACTTCAATTCCAAGCTCTCTTGACGCAGCGCCAGCTTGCTGTAAAGCACCCTGCATTAACTCAGTACGCTCACCTGACACAATTTCCTGAATGGTACGGGTACCAAACTCGGTGCGTAAACCGTTGTTGATATACTGTTTTAACAACACTTCTGCTTGTGCAATATTACCCCCGGTTGCCAGAAAATAGGCACCAAAGTCATTGATGCGCCATTTTACATAGCTGTCTACCAGCAAGTCTTTTTTCTCAGCCGTTACAAAACGATCCTGTGCATCATCCAACGTTTGCACCCGAGCATCTAACTTACGCACAGTTTCAATAAACGGCAGCTTAAAATGTAAGCCCGGCTCATACACTACGACGTTTTGCTCAGCATCACGCTGAATTTTACCAAACTGAATCACAATAGCGCGTTGGCCTTCAGGCACTACAAACAGGGCGGATACAAAGATAAACCCAATAATAACAATAATGGCTATAGTAAAGTTTTTCATATCTTACCCCCGGCCGCCGCTGCGTGTTGTTGTGCTGCGCGAACTGTCAGTCCGGTTAGAACTACTACTGCTGTCAGTGCTGCTACGCGATGGGATCAACGGCATGCTACTCCCTGACGGTGCTGAACTGCCAGCGCCCTGATTAATCATCTTATCAAGAGGTAAATACATAATATTATTACCATTCTTAACATCCAGAAGCACTTTCGATGTATTGCTGTATACCTGCTCCATTGTTTCAATGTACATACGATCGCGGGTTACCTTAGGCGCTGCCAGATATTCCGGTAACAGCTTTTCAAAGCGGGCAACTTCACCTTGCGCTTTTAATACAATTTGCTGCTTGTAGGCATCGGCTTCCTGCATTACACGGTTAACCTGACCACGGGCACGTGGTTCAATTTCACGTGCATAAGCCTGGGCTTCCTGCACAAAACGCTCCTGATCTTCCTGTGCTTTAATCGCATCATCAAACGCATCCCGCACTTCTTCCGGCGGCCGGGCATCACGGAAGTTTACATCAACCAGGGCTATACCCATCTTGTAAGGCTCAATAATGCTTTCCAGTTCCTGACGGGTATTTTGTCTTACCACTTCACGGCCGCGGGTTAGCACGTCGTCCATAATCGAGTGGCCGATAACATAACGCAGTGCCGCATCAGTTGCCTGATTTAAACTGCTGTCAGCATCTACTACTGAAAACTTATATAAACGGGCATTGAATACACGATACTGAATTTCAAAAGTGACCCGTACCAGGTTTTGATCCTGAGTCAGCATAAAACCATCGCTGCGCAAAGTGCGTACACTGGTTACGTCAACCGGCAACACGTTATCAATAAAGGTAGGCTTCCAGTGAATACCGGGGCCAACTTCATCGTGATACTGGCCGAAACGCAACACAACACCGCGCTCAGATTCTTTAATGGTATAAAAACCACTGAAAGCCCATACCAATGCAGCGACAATCAGTATCAATACCAGCGCAGCAGAAGCACCACCGCCACTACTACCGCCTGTTGACTTGCCACCGCCGAAGATGCCTCCTAACTTTTTGCCAAAGTTGCGAAACACTTCATCTAAATCGGGCGGGCCCTGATCACGACCACCCTGTTTCCAGGGATCGTTATTCTTGCCGTTATTGCCCGGCTCATTCCAAGCCATGGTTTACTCCATTCTAAGTTGCAAAATAAGGGTTAATGTATCAAATAACCGGCTTACTGACGACATAGTTTTCTAATTGTCCATGCGACTGCTTAAGACAGCGGTTCCAGACCGACTCGCTTAACCGCAGTTGCAACTGACAATTGCCATCAGCATCAAACTGTTCTTGCTCAATACTATGTTGCTGGTGAAATCTGGCCCGCCAGTGCATTTGCTCAGGAGGCAACAGCAGTGCTATCTCCAGATAGCGCTCTGACAACAACTGGCTTATTGCCTGCGCCAGCAAATCTATCCCGGCGCCACTCACAGCTGACAAATATACTGCTACCGGTTGCTTGTATTCATTATATTCAATACGTGGTAATTGCTGTAACAGGTCAATTTTGTTGTACACCACCAACTGTGGTAACTGATCGGCTTCAATTTCCTGCAGCACCAGTTCTACCTGTTGCATATTGTCATCTTTGCGCGGATCAGACAGATCTACCACATGTAACTGCAAATCGGCGTCACGTGTTTCCTGCAATGTCGATTTAAAAGCAGCCACCAGATCATGTGGCAAATGCCGGATAAAACCGACAGTGTCAGCCAGAATAATCTCGCCAACACCTTTTAATTTCAGTTTACGTAGAGTGGGATCGAGGGTGGCAAACAGCTGGTCAGCTGCATACACATCAGCTTTAGTAATACGGTTAAATAATGTCGACTTACCGGCGTTAGTATAACCAACGACAGACACTACCGGCACTTCTGAACGTTGCCGTGCCCGGCGCCCCTGTTCGCGTTGCTTTGTCAGCTTTGCTAATCTGGTTTGCAACGCTTTTACGCGCTCCCGCAGTAAACGCCGGTCAGTTTCCAGTTGGGTTTCACCAGGGCCGCGCAGGCCAATACCGCCTTTTTGCCGATCAAGGCTGTCCCAGCCGCGCACCAGCCTTGAGGCCAAATGCTGCAACTGTGCCAACTCGACCTGCAACTTACCTTCAAAGGTGCGGGCGCGTTGAGCGAAAATATCCAGGATCAAAGTGGTACGATCAATAACTCTGGTCAAACACAAACGCTCTAAATTTCGTGTTTGCCCCGGGCTCAGCGCATGATTAAAAATAACCACATCAGCGCCGGTTTCTTCCACCAGTGCAGCTATTTCGCCGGCCTTACCCGAGCCAACAAAAAACTTAGCATCAGGCGCACTTCTGCTTGCAGTTATAACCTGCAAAGATTGCACACCGGCGGAAGCCACCAACAATTTCAGTTCGGTTAAGTCCTCACTGACATGCTGCTGCGAAAAGTTTACATGGACAAGGATCGCTTGTTCCGGTATCACGCTAATGTCAGACAAGCGACTAACCCCTGAAATTATTCCACGTCCTCTTCGTCATCACCCTGGCCATTACTGTGAGTTACCATGGTATTGACCGCACGGGCCGGTACCACAGTTGAAATGGCATGCTTGTATACCATCTGACTTACAGTATTTTTCAGCAGAATAACGAACTGATCGAAAGATTCGATCTGACCCTGAAGTTTAATGCCATTCACCAGATAAATTGATACCGGAATACGCTCCCGTCTCAAGGTGTTTAAAAATGGGTCTTGTAAAGATTGGCCCTTTGCCATGTGCCGCTTTCCTTTTTTAATTAGTCCGACTTATATTGGTATTATTTTTTTTATTTCAAGTTGTTAAAACGTCTTTTTCTATATCTTATTTAGCTTAGCGAAGATAAAACGGCTTGCAAGTTTTCTGACACCGGCGCATTACTTTCCAACCATGTCAGATCAGGCCAGCCTCGCAACCAGGTTAACTGTCGCTTTGCCAGTTGCCGGGTTGCAGCTATACCGCGTTCACACATTTGCTGATAGCTACTATTGCCAGACAGATAATCCCACATTTGCCGGTAACCTACGCAGCGCATAGAGGGCAAATCCGGGTGTAAATCCGGCCGGGTTTTAAGTGCCGCAACCTCCTGTTCAAAACCGGCAGCCAGCATCTGCTCAAACCTTAGTGCAATACGCTGGTGCAATACCGCACGGTCTTCCGGCGCTATCGCAAATTGGTGTACCGGATAAGCAAAAGGTTCCCCTTTTTCTGTAGTTAAATCGGTTAAACTACGGCCGGTTAGCCGGTATACCTCCAATGCCCTGTTAATACGCTGCGGATCATTTGGGTGAATACGTTGCGCAGATACAGGATCTATCTGTGCTAACTCGCCGTGTAAACCGGCCCAGCCTTTCACTGCTGCTTCCTGCTCCAACTGCTGCCGTATTGCCTCGTTGGCCTCCGGCAGCGGCGAAATCCCCTCAAGTAAGGCTTTGAAGTACAGCATAGTACCACCAACGAGAACAGGAATGTTACCACGATGTTGAATTTCAGCAATCAAACGCAACGCATCTGTACGGAAGTCTGCCGCAGAATAGCTTTGTGCCGGATCCCTAATATCGATCAGATGATGCGGCGTTACGGCCAGCTCTTCTGCTGTGGGCTTGGCAGTGCCAATATCCATGCCACGGTACACCAATGCACTGTCAACACTGATAAGCTCTGCTGGTAACTGTTGGTAAAGTTCTGTTGCCAACGCCGTTTTACCTGATGCGGTTGGCCCCATCAGAAAAATGACATCGCGCTTTATCTGGCTCATGGTTGTTGCCTTGTTAACAAACTCAGCGTGGTATCAAGTTGCAAAGGCGCACTGACCCAATACTCAGACAACGATAGTACTTGTGGCACCGATTCTAACACAGTGCCTGCGGCTACCCCTTCAGCATTAAGCAACATCAACAATAACGTTTCCGGCACATTATCGCTGTTCTGCTGCACCAGTTGCTCAAACCATAACGGCAACCAACGCCCCAGCACAGTTTGGCGTAACCAGTCCGGTACTGCCCGCACTATCACCGTATTATCAGTAAGCAGCATATCGAAACCTGTCCGGCTAAAGCTGTCAGCCAATTGGGTTAGTTTACCTAGCTGCGCCGCATTGAGACTGATACGCAGCGGTAGCAATAACGGCACAGCTGCTGAGCTGTTGGCAGTAAAATATGCCGACAACGTGGGCACAAGATCAATCAACAGCACATCGTCAGCATGTTGTTTAAGCAAATACCGGTTACGCACAATCAACGGAGCATCTGTTAATTGAGTGTGCACAGACGGGTTTAATGCAGCAGCACTTGCAGGTTGCAGTTGTGCCGGTGTTTCTGTTTGTGCATCTGCCGATTTATGGCTGTGCTGCCAGTATGACAGCTCACGTTTTACTGCTGCGGCTCCCGGCTGACGCGGTGCATAACCGCTGCTACGGCCTGCCTGGTTGCTAACCGGTTGCTCTGGCTGATAGTTATAAGCTGCAGCCTCCTGCACCCGGTTAACCCTGTCTTCGGTTAGCGGTGGCGTAGTTAACTGGCTTAGCGCATCGCCCAGTGCCGATACCACAAAATCGTGTATCAGCCTGGCCTGATGAAAGCGTACTTCGTGCTTGGCCGGGTGTACATTCACATCAACCTGGCGCGGGTCAAGCTCCAAGTATATGACAAAGGCAGGCTGTTGATCAGCGGTAAGCAGATCGCCATAAGCCTGACGGATAGCGTGGTTTAACAGCTTATCGCGCATCATCCGGCCATTAACATAGCTGTACTGGCATTGCGACTGGCTGCTACAGGCTTGCGGCTGCACGATCCAGCCCCATACCCGTACATCACCATACTGATTCTGGATAAAAGCTGCGTTTTCGGCAAACACCCGGCCGCAAAGTGCTGCTACCCGCTTTTGCCGCTGTTCTTCAGTTTTCGCTGCCTTTAACCGGCGTACTACCTGGCCGTTATGGCTCAGTTGCCAGCTAACATCATAACGGCTTAATGCCAGCCGTTTTATCAGCTCATCAATATGGCTGAATTCTGTTTTATCCGTGCGCAAAAACTTACGCCGTGCCGGAGTATTGAAAAAAAGGTCAAGCACTTCAATGCTAGTCCCCACCGGGTGCGCCGCAGGCTGCACTTCTACCTGCATATCACGCCCGGCGGCACGGGCCTGCCAGGCTGCACTTTGTTCAGCGGTTTTTGAAGTTAATGTTAGCCGGGATACTGAACTGATACTGGCCAAGGCTTCACCACGAAAGCCCAGGCTGGTAATGGCTTCCAAATCATTCAAATCAGTAATTTTACTGGTAGCATGCCGGCTTAACGCCAGTACCAGCTCTTGCTCTGCAATACCGCTGCCGTTATCACGCACCCGGATAAGCTTACTGCCACCTTTCTCAATATCTATTTCTATCTGGTCTGCACCGGCATCCAGACTGTTTTCTACCAGTTCTTTCACTACAGATGCAGGGCGTTCAACAACTTCACCCGCCGCAATCTGGTTAGCCAGTTGCGGCGGTAAAATACGAATAGGCATAGTTATGGGATCCGCAGGGTCTGGCCAACGCGGATACTGTCAGTGGTAAGCTGATTAAGATTGCGTAACTCATCAACAGACACATTGTAGCGCTGAGCCAGTAACGATAAAGACTCACCGGCACTAACGCGGTGCTCACGGGCGCGCTGTTGAGCAAATAATGAGTCAGCCGGTGGTGACTTTTCAAAGTGTCGTTTTAACGCGCTGAACAAAGATTGCGCCAGTTTGGTTTGATGCGCAGCCGAGCGTAATTGTCGCTCTTCTTGTGGGTTAGAGATAAAACCAACTTCAACCAGAATAGATGGAATATCAGGAGCCTTAAGCACACCAAGGCTGGCAGCCTGCGGCTCTTTTTTATGCAAATGCGCAACTTTACCAAGCTCTTGCAACACCTCACCGGCCACCTGATAGGCTGTTACCATCGAGTGGTTCATCGATAAATCTAGCACGGTTTGTGCCAGATAGCGCTCATTGGCTGAATCTTTAATAATTTCTGCCACACCGCCCAGTAACTCAGAGTGGCGTTCTGTCTGCTCCAGCATACGCCCGACTTCTGTTGTAGCGCGGCGTAAAGACAACACCCAAACAGAAGCCCCGCGCGGTTGTGGCGAGGTAAACGCATCAGCATGAATAGAAACCAGCAGATCGGCTTGCTGGCCACGGGCAATTTCGGTACGGCGGTTAACGTGGATATAGTAGTCGTTGGTACGCACCATCATGGCTTTCATACCTGGCTGACGGTCAATTAGCTGCGCCAGTTGCCTTGCAATAGGTAAGGTGATGTTTTTTTCATAAAAACCACTCGGACCTATTGAACCCGGGTCCTCACCGCCGTGGCCTGCATCTATTGCAATAACAATATCACGTGCAGCCCGGATAGCTGGTGGAGGTACGTTCTGTGTTGGTTGATCGTCCGGTAGATCTACCACTAAACGGTGTCCATAAGGTGGCGTGGGTGACAAAGCAAACACATTGGCTTTGGTTGATTTGGCTAAATCCAGCACGATGCGCATACTATTGGCATCACCACTACTGCGAATGGCTTTAATTAACGGTGATTCTCCCGACACTGCCGGTAAGTTGCTGCCACCTTTAATATTGCTGAGGTCAATAACCAGCCTGTCCGGTTTATCCAACGTAAAATATTTGTGATCCGGTGCACCAGATAAGTCGAACACCACCCGGGTATTGTCAGGCGAAGGCCAAATTCTTACACCCTGCACCTGATTAGCAGCTACGCCAGCAACGCTGAACAATGCCAGCAGTAATAGCAATAAAACGTGTAACGTATTGTAATTATTCGTTTTCATTATTTAGTGCATTCAGCATTTTGGCTCCGGCTGGGGTATTAGCGCTTATCCTTACCCGCCGCTGCTCTTGTTCGAATAATAAGTGTATGTCCAGATCCGCCACAGGTAAATAACCCATGCCTTGTTGTGGCCATTCAATCAGGCATAAACTGTCGTTGCGAAAGTAATCCCGAATGCCCATAAACTCAAGCTCTTCAGCATCTAGCAAACGGTACAGGTCAAAATGAAACACCGTTAACCTTTCCAGTTGGTATGGTTCAACCAGAGTATAAGTTGGGCTTTTTACCGTGCCCTTATGGCCAAGAGTATTAAGCAGGCCGCGACTGAAAGTGGTTTTACCCGCACCCAGCTCCCCCTGCAAAAATAATGTTTGCCCGCCCGACACCAGCAAAGCTACCCGTGACGCTAACGCTAATGTTGCTTGTTCATCCTTTAACACACTTTCAAATTGCTGCACCGGCATTTTCTCTGTTGTCGCACAAAAACCGCACCATGTTAACAAATTAATTGCCTGCTGAGCCAGTAAAACCGCTTGTCGCGACTATGACATGCTTTGCTGACAGCAAGTTCCCAGCCAACTAGGCGCCACAGGGCTGTTTATGCTAAATTACACTGTGTTTTTTAACCGGTTTCTTGCATGACAATAGATTATGCCGCGCTGGCATCACAGATTAAACGCTGGGCACAGGAACTGGGCTTTGCGCAGTTGGGAATAACAGGCGTTTCTTTACCTGATGCAGAACGGCAGCTACAAAAGTGGCTGGATGCCGGCTACCACGGCGAAATGGATTACATGGCCAGCCACGGCATGTTGCGGGCAAGACCGGCAGAACTGGTACCCGGTACATTGCGGGTATTAAGTGTAAGGATGAACTATTTACCCAAAGGCGCCGGCTTTGCGACCAACCTGGCCGACCCTACTCAGGCTTATATCAGCCGCTATGCTCTGGGGCGGGACTACCATAAACTGATCCGCAACCGGTTAAAGCAACTGGGCGAGCGTATTAATCAGCAGGTGGCAGAACTGGGCTACCGGCCATTTACCGATTCAGCCCCCATTTTAGAGCGGCCATTGGCGCAACAAGCTGGGCTGGGCTGGATAGGAAAACACAGCTTATTGCTAAACCAGGAAGCCGGATCCTGGTTTTTTTTAGGTGAATTGCTGGTCAATCTGCCATTACCGCTAGATACACCGCATGACGGCAGCTGCGGCAGTTGTGTAGCCTGTATTACCAGTTGCCCCACCGGCGCCATCGTTGAACCCTATGTGGTAGATGCCCGCCGCTGTATTTCATATCTGACGATTGAACTTAAAGGCGCAATTCCGGAAGAATTCCGGCCGTTACTGGGCAACCGGATTTATGGTTGTGACGACTGTCAGTTAGTTTGTCCGGAAAACCGCACAGCACCGCTTAGCATTGAAGGCGACTTTCAGCGCCGCCCTCAGTGGCAAAGCCAAAGCCTGCTCAGTTTATTTGCCTGGCAGGAATATGAGTTTTTAAGCCACACCGAAGGCAGTGCGATCCGCCGTATTGGCTATGAGCGCTGGCAACGTAATATTGCTGTGGCACTGGGTAATGCGCCTTATCAGGCAGACATTGTACAGGCGTTAAATGCCAAACTTGATAATGCCAGCGAATTGGTTGCAGAGCATATTCGCTGGGCGTTAGCACAGCAAAAACGTAAAGGCTGGCAGGCAGAGTCACTGTTGCCGCGCAGCACGGAGCGTTTAGTCAGGATTATCCAGAAGGGTCTGCCGCGGGATGCCTGATTACATATAACTGCTGGCGCTGTGTCAGACGCTGTGCAGCCAAAATCAGAATCGTATCGCGCCGTATACTGTCTGCACTGTGCCACTCTACAATTTCGTTTAATAACCGGCCGCATCCCAGACAACAATCATGCTGGTCCAGGCAACAGTTGCGCACACAGGGCGATTCACGCATAGCAGACAGACGTTAAGTTCAACAAGCACTAACTATATCGCAGAAAACAAAAAACCGCACAGTGCTTACGCAAGGTGCGGTTTTTCATCGAATTTGGAGCGAGTAACGAGGTTCGAACTCGTGACCTCGACCTTGGCAAGGTCGCGCTCTACCAGCTGAGCTATACTCGCATCAACTAACGTTGTTACGTCGTGATGGCGCGCATTTTACAAAATCAGTTAGCTTATGCAAGCACTTTATTGCGGTAATTTGAAAAAATGCTCGCGATAGGTTACTAATTCAGCAATTGACTCACGAATATCATCCAGCGCCAGATGGCTGCCTGCTTTTTGTACTTTTTTCAGCACGTCCGGGTGCCAGCGCCGGGCAAGTTCTTTTACTGTACTGACATCCAGATTACGGTAGTGGAAAAATGCTTCCAGTGTTGGCGCATACTCCGCCAGAAAGCGCCGGTCCTGCCCTATGCTGTTACCACACATCGGCGATTTACCTGGTGCTACATACCGGCGTAAAAACGCGATGGTTTGTTGTTCAGCATCTGCCAGCGTGGTTGTGCTGGCGCGGCAACGCGCCGTTAAACCGCTTTTACCGTGTTGCTCAACACACCAGGCGCTCATATTATCCAGCACATCGTCTGGTTGTTTAATAGCAAATACCGGCCCTTCGGCCAGGATATTCAACTGGCTATCGGTAACAATAGTGGCCATTTCCAGAATTACATCGGTTTTTGGCTCTAGGCCCGTCATTTCCAAATCAAGCCAAATCAGATTATTGTCATTTACACTCATCAAAAACCCTTACACTCGTTGCTGCTTTGTTCATTAACAGATTGCAGGTATCATACACGCCCTAAGCTTAGCAGTAATAGCATCCTTTACATCAGAGCGATAAAAGCAGCAGTGACAAAGAAAAAACATCTTACCCAGCGCCAGCAACAACGTATTGCCGACAATGCCAGCAAAAGGTTGCGTGCACCTAAAAATAAAGGTGTCGAATCTGTTGATGACAGCAGCTTTGCCGCAACAGAAACCGGCCTGATACTCAGCCGGTTTGGCCAGCATGCTGATGTTGAAGATACAACTGGTGCAGTGGTGCGCTGCAATATGCGCCGCTCTGTAGCTTCTTTAGTTACCGGTGATCGCGTAGTGTGGCGCCGCGCTTTACAGCCCACCGGCGGCATTGATGGTGTGATAGATGCCGTAGAAGAGCGCAGTTCTTTGCTGCTACGGCCAGATTTTTACGATGGCTTAAAACCGGTGGCTGCCAATATTGATTTAATGATTATCGTCTCTGCTATTTTGCCTACGTTGTCGCTGAATATTATTGACCGCTATCTGGTGGCGGCAGAGATAACTGGCATTAAACCACTGCTGGTGATTAACAAAGCCGATTTGCTCAGCGCTGATGAGTTTATTGCCACAGAGCAGCAACTATCACTGTACCAACAGCTCGGGTACAACTTTTTACTGGTCAGCGCCAAAAGCGGTGTCGGTATGGCGCAATTACTCCGTTACCTGCACAGCGGTACCAGTATTTTTGTTGGCCAGTCTGGTGTGGGCAAATCGTCACTCATGAACCACTTAATACCAGATCTTGAAGCATTAACACAGGAAGTATCGGCAAACTCAGGCCTCGGCCAGCACACCACTACAGTGTCACGCCTGTATCATTTGCCTGATGGCGGCGATTTAATTGACTCACCCGGTATTCGTGAATTTGCGCTGTGGCACTTAACAGCAGAAGAAGTTACCCGTGGCTTTACTGAATTTGCTCCCTGGCTTGGGCGCTGTAAATTCCGTGACTGCAAGCATATTTCCGATCCTGGCTGCGCTATTCAGCATGCAGTAGAAGCCGGAGACATCAGCCAGGAGCGCTACGACAGCTATCTAAAAATCCTCGCCAGTATGGCGCAGGACAAACCGAATTACTTTTAACTTTATACAGAGAACATAATGGATAATTTAAAAATTACCCTGCAATATTTGCTGCCCAAACATTTACTTTCACGCCTTGTTGGCAAATTAGCCGCAGCGAAGCTGGGCTGGTTCAGCCACTTTTTAATTAACCGCTTTATTAAAGCCTACGGCATTAATATGGCGGAAGCTCAGTTTGAGCACGCTAAAGACTACGCCAGTTTTAATGAATTCTTTACCCGGCCGTTAAAAGACGGTATCCGCCCGCTGGCGACAGAGGCCAATATCGTAGCGCATCCGGTAGATGGCTGTGTCAGCCAGTTAGGCCCGATTGTGCAAGGTAAGCTGGTACAAGCTAAAAACCACAGTTATTCTTTGCAGGCGTTGTTGGGTGGCGATATTGCCACAGCCGAACCTTTTAGCGGCGGTGACTTTGCCACCATTTACCTGGCACCGAAAGATTACCACCGCATTCATATGCCTGTTACCGGCACTTTACGCCAGATGATTTATGTACCGGGTGATTTATTCTCGGTAAACCCGTTAACCGCAGAAAATGTGCCAGACTTATTTGCCCGTAATGAGCGCGTAGTGACTATTTTTGACACTGAACTGGGCCAGATGGCTTTAGTGCTGGTAGGCGCCACGATAGTAGCCAGTATTGAAACTGTGTGGGCTGGCACGGTAACGCCACCGGCGGGTAAAAATGTATTTCGCTGGAGCTATCCTGCGCATGGTAAAAATGCCATTACGCTGGAAAAAGGTGCCGAGATGGGTCGCTTTAAACTGGGTTCAACAGTAGTGCTGGCTTTCCCAGCGAATAAGCTACAGTTTTTAGCCGATCAGCAACCCGGTACCGTTACCCGTATGGGTGCGCCTTTTGCTAATACAGCAATTTAAAGCTAATCTTCAACTACGGCGCTTCGAAAACGTGAATGCGCCGTATATTTTTTCTGCAACACGCCGTGAACCCATCCTTGGGGGCTCGATTCGGCCATCCTGGCCTGCAACGGTCGCCGAAAAAAATACTCTGCATTCACTTCTGCTAGTTTTACCCCTAACTCTTCTGAACAGGACCGAACATGCAAATCATTGCTCATCGTGGTGCCAGTGGTGAATACCCGGAAAACACCCTGTTGGCCATTAGCCAGGCCATAGCTCAGGGTGCTGACGCTATAGAAATAGATGTATTCGCCGTACAGGGCGAGCTGATTGTTATTCATGATCATCACTTAGCACGCACCACTAACGGCACAGGCAGTATCTATCAATATTCTGTAGAGCAACTGCTGCAACTGGATGCAGGCCGTGGCGAGCGTATTCCAACGCTATGGCAGGTATTGCAGTTACTGCAAAACAGCAGGCTGTGGCTAAATATTGAATTAAAAGGCAAAAACACCGTAGCGCCACTGCTGGCCGTGCTGGATAAAGCACAGCAAGAGCTGCAGTTTGACAGCCAGCGGTTGCTGATCTCATCTTTTAACCACCATTTACTTGCCGCTCTTAAACTGGCACGGCCAGAGCTAAAACTTGGCGCACTTACTGCCTGCCTGCCACTGGATTACTCCGCCTTTGCGCAGCAGTTGCAAGCATACTCGGTAAATTGCGATGTCAGCTTTATTAACCAGACTTTTGTTACGGATGCTAAAGCGCGCGGCTTAAAAGTGTATGTGTACACTGTGGATCAACCTGACGATATTACCCGCCTGCAACAATACGGCGTAGACGGTATTTTCAGTAATTTCCCGGCCAGAAGCCGGCAACGATTGGCAGAAAAACGCTAACACTATAACGCAAAAATCCCGCCGCAGCGGGATTTTTTATAAAGTTTTTGGCCTAGTGGTCATGGCAGCTTTTGCAGCTATTACACAACCGCATATTCATCACATGCGCCAACACCACCAGGGATGCACCAACGATCAAAACTGCGTGTTCATATTCGTGGCCCCACACATCCCGCTGCCAATATATAAACACACCTAAAAACAAAGAGTAAAACGGGTATAGCTTGCGGTGATAACGATGAAAACCAATAAACAAAGCAATAAAGCCCAGCACGATAGTAACCAGCAACATCACGCGCTCAAAAGCATGATTATGGCCAACACTAAGGCCTAGTAACGGCAAAACCGGCAGAATGATCGGCAGCATAATACAGTGAATGGCGCAAAGCGACGTCACTGCAATACCTACTTTATCAAATACGTTTCTTACTGTTGCTAACACGTGGCTTACTCTGGCAGCTGAAAATAAAGAAACGAGATAATATAACAAAACGTTTGCTAAAGAAACGGGCAATGAAAAAAATACCCGTTAAAACGGGCTTTCACGGCAAGTGTGCTGAAGCTGCGCTGGGCTTATGGCATAATAGCAGCACTTTTTTCAGCTAAGCCGTATTATGGATACTTTACTTAACCAACTCGATGACAACTTAAAAGAGCTGTACCGCAAAGCGCTGGACGCTGATGCACTGCTGGATAACCTGCAACAGCAAGGTCATGCCAAACACCAGCGTATTTTTGCCGACAGTAAGCTATTTAAAGTATCCAGCAACCGCTTTATGCCCTATCTGGCAGAAACAGCTGAGCAGGTTGCTGCCATGCGGCAAAGCCAGCAATTTAATACCGCAACATTGCAGCGCGTGGTGCAGCAACTAAAGCAACTGCACACTACGCTGGCAGAGTTTCGCACTATGGTCGCAAAATAAAATCAGCACGCCTGCAAGGTCAACACCAGCTTAAGTTACAGCAGTATTTATTATCACCAAGCTGGTTTGCTACGCACTCAGTTTGTGCTTACTTTGGGCAGCGCTAACGCATACTGCTCCACTTTGGGCTGCAGTTCTTTGCTAAACCAGTTATTCAGCATCTGCTTTTCATAGCGAAACTCTTCGTTGTCATTGGCTGAGCGTAATGACTGCATAAAGCTCATATCACGCAGGCGCTCTTCGCCGCTGACAACCTCTTCACCGTGTTTATCCCGCAGCACATGGGTAAAACGGATAGCCGGTGAATAAATATCTTTCACCACCCGTAACGCATTACCGCTTCCGCCGATAAAATAATCTACGTCACCGGCCAAATCGACATCCGTTACAGTAACTTCCCACTTATAACCCTCAGGTAACTGGGCGGCCATATCATTAAAAAAGCCATCAAATCTCTTAATGACTCTTTCACGAAAAGCTTTACGGCTGTCATTGGCCGGGCGGATATCGGTGAATTTTTCCGGCTCCTGCCAGTTCATCTGAACCTCACCTGCCTGTACAGCACCTGTGCTAAACACCATAGCTAAACTGCATAACAATATTGTTGCACGCATCGTTTGTCTCCTGTACTAATAGCCAGCTGTAACCACTCTGATTAGAGTGACCAGCCGGTAATAAGTTTACTAAACACGACTAACTATAGCCTTGATCAATACCTGAATGCTGTAGCCTTTTGTATAAAAATGTAGCCAGTTACAATAAAAGCAATACCGGAAAAAGCAAAACCCCGGCATAAAGCCGGGGTTTTCTGGTAAGTAGGCACTTACATTTTTATCACATCATGCCGCCCATACCACCCATGCCGCCCATATCAGGCATTGCCGGGGCATCTTTCTTTGGCAGCTCTGTTACCATCGCTTCAGTGGTAATCATCAGTGAGCCAACAGAGGCAGCAAACTGCAATGCTGAACGGGTTACTTTAGTTGGGTCCAAAATACCCATTTCCAGCATATCGCCGTACTCGCCGCTGGCAGCGTTGTAACCGTAGTTACCTGTGCCTGATTTAACCTGATTAACCACTACTGATGGCTCATCACCGGCGTTATCCACGATTTGACGCAGCGGCGATTCCATTGCGCGCAGCGCAATTTTAATACCGTGGTTCTGATCTTCATTAGCACCACGCAGGTCAGCCAGTTTAGCAGCAACGCGCACTAATGCTACACCACCGCCTGGCACCACGCCTTCTTCAACCGCAGCACGGGTTGCATGCAGCGCATCTTCAACGCGGTGTTTTTTCTCTTTCATTTCAATTTCAGTAGCAGCACCTACTTTGATTACTGCGACGCCGCCAGCCAGTTTAGCTAAACGTTCTTGCAGTTTCTCTTTGTCGTAGTCTGATGTTGCTTCTTCAATTTGCTGGCGAATTTGCTTCACACGGCCATCAATGCCTGCTTGCTCACCGGCACCATCAATAATAGTGGTGTTATCTTTGGTGATCACTACGCGCTTGGCAGTACCTAATTCTTCCAGGCCTGCTTTTTCCAGCTCCATACCAATTTCTTCAGAAATTACAGTACCGCCGGTTAAGGTAGCAATATCCTGCAACATGGCTTTACGACGATCGCCGAAACCTGGTGCTTTCACCGCAGAGATTTTTACGATACCGCGCATATTGTTTACTACCAGTGTCGCTAACGCTTCACCTTCAACATCTTCAGCAATGATCAGAAGTGGCTTGCCAGACTTGGCAACGCCTTCTAATACCGGCAGCAATTCGCGGATGTTAGAAATTTTCTTATCAACAGTCAGAATGTATGGGTTGTCCAGTTCTACCTGCCCAGCTTCCTGGTTGTTGATAAAGTAAGGTGACAGGTAGCCACGGTCAAACTGCATACCTTCAACTACATCCAGCTCGTTGGCTAAACCCTGGCCTTCTTCAACAGTGATTACGCCTTCTTTGCCTACTTTGTCCATCGCTTTAGCAATAATCTGGCCAATTTCGTCGTCAGAGTTAGCAGATATAGTACCTACCTGGGCAATGGCCTTGCTGTCGGCACATGGCTGTGACAACGCTTTTAATTCTTCCACCGCAGCTACAACAGCCTTGTCGATACCGCGTTTTAAATCCATCGGGTTCATACCGGCAGCAACGGCTTTAACACCTTCGTTGATGATGTTTTGTGCCAGTACTGTTGCTGTGGTTGTACCGTCACCGGCTTCGTCATTGGCTTTAGAAGCAACTTCTTTTACCATCTGCGCGCCCATGTTCTCGAACTTATCTTCCAGCTCGATTTCTTTAGCAACAGATACACCATCTTTTGTTATAACGGGTGAGCCGAATGATTTGTCCAGAATCACATTACGGCCTTTAGGGCCTAATGTAACGCGCACGGCGTTTGCTAAAATATTGACGCCTTTAAGCATCTTGTTACGGGCTTCATCGCCAAAACGTACGTCTTTTGCTGCCATTTTCTTAATCCTTAAATTCAGTTAATCGTTGTAAGGTTTACGGAAAAATTAATCCAGAATTACACCTAAGATATTGTCTTCTTTGGTGATCACATATTCCTGACCATCAATTTTCTCTGTGCGCTCTACATAAGCACCAAACAGCACCTTGTCACCAACTTTAACGTCTAACGGCTTAACATCACCGTTATCTAATACGCGGCCCAAGCCAACCGCAACCACTTCACCGCGGGTAGATTTTTCCGCTGAAGCGCCCGTTAAGACTATGCCACCAGCTGATTTGCTTTCAGCTTCTAAACGTTTGATGATGACACGATCATGTAATGGACGAATATTCATGCTCTATCTCCTAAAGCTATTTTGTGTTTTAACATGGGTGTTAAATTGTCTGCCGGGTATATGGGGCACTGCAGAAAAAAATCCAAGGGGTAAAGCGAAAATTTCTTCATTGCTGCTTAAGGCAAACCGATTAACTTTATCGCTATTGAAATAAACCCGGCCTGGCACAGGTCTTTACCTGGGTGACAATAGTCGCGTTGATAAAGCCGTAAAGCGGCTATCAGCGTATAGTATGCTCATGTTAGTGTAATACCATAACAACGCGGTGGCGTTTAAGAGGAAGTATAAGCTGATGTATAAAGTCTTTGTTCTGCCATTTTTACTCTGGTTTGCTTTGCTGGCGCCAGCCTCTGCCCAGCAAAACTCAGTGCTTAATAGCCTGCTCAATACCAATGATAGCTTTTTGCCGGTAGAGCAGGCATTCGAGTTTGATTTTGTGCAAAAGCAAGATGAGCTGATCGTTAGCTGGACTATCGCCGATGGTTATTATCTTTATAAAGATAAAATAAAACTGGGCGGTATTGCCGTCAGCTTTTCTCACCCCAGCTATCCGGCCAGCATGCAGATAGAAGACGAGTTTTTCGGCGTGTCGCAGGTGTATTTTCATCAGTTAATCCTGCGCATTCCGTTAACGGATGTCAGCGAAGATGCGGTATTTAAAATTCAGTATATGGGCTGTGCCGAAGCCGGTTTATGCTATCCGCCAGTAACCAAAGAACTGCCGCTAATACCCCTTAACACGGAGCAACACGCAGCAGCTACTCCAGGCGACGTAGCTAACCAGAGCACCGCGTTGGTATCCAGCCAGAATACACTGGCAGCAAAACTTAGTGACGGCGCTGGTTTGGCGACACTGGCTGGTTTCTTTTTACTGGGTTTGGGCCTGGCGTTTACGCCATGCGTATTTCCAATGTACCCCATTTTAACCAGCATTATCGTTGGCCAGGGCAAGCAGTTATCCAGCAAGCGTGCTTTTACGCTGTCGTTTTCTTATGTACAGGGTATGGCTATTACCTATTCGGCTTTAGGTTTAGTGGTAGCCAGTTTAGGTGTACGGTTTCAGGGTTATATGCAGCACCCAGCAGTGCTCATTGTTGCCAGCGTCATTTTTGTGCTGCTGGCACTGGCGATGTTTGGCGTGTTTAATCTGACACTACCGTCTGGTTGGCAGGAAAAAATCAGCCGTGTGAGCAACAAACAGCAAAGCGGCTCACACAAAGGTGCTTTTACCATGGGTGCACTGTCTGGCCTTATCGCCTCGCCCTGCACCACAGCACCATTGTCAGCCGCGCTGTTGTACGTAGCACAAAGCGGTGATTTATTGCTGGGTGCAGTAACGCTGTATATTTTAAGTTTAGGTATGGGCCTGCCGCTGCTTATTTTGGGTAGCTCTGGCGGTAAACTGCTGCCTAAAGCCGGTAACTGGATGAATGCGGTAAAAGCCACATTCGGCTTCCTGCTGTTGGCAGTGCCGCTTATTTTACTGGAGCGGATGCTGCCGTTCAGTTACATCCTGGCTATAGGTTCTTTGCTGTTACTCAGCTTTATTGTTTACCTGTACCGCATGATGTTCAGCCTGCAAAGCAACAACGCCAAAGCGGTTATTTTAATACTGGCGCAAATACTGCTTAGCGCAGCGTTATATCTTAACCTGAAACATTGGTGGCCGGGCTCTGCGCCAGCTACAGTGACAACACAGCAGCAACAGCAGGCAGGTTTTGAACTGGTTAGCTCACTGGAAGAGCTACAGCAAAAAATTGCCGCCAGTGAAGGGCGCTACACTCTGGTAGACTTATATGCGGACTGGTGTATTGCCTGTAAAGAGTTTGAGCATTTAACCTTTCCCAAAGCCGAAGTGCAGGCACAAATGCAACAGATGCAGCTGATAAAAGTAGACGTAACCAAGATGACCCGCAAAGATCAGGCGCTGCTGGACAATTATCAGGTGCTTGGCCTGCCCACCCTGCTGTTTTTCAGCCCGCAAGGTGAAGAAATGAGCAGTGCCCGGGTAACCGGCTTTATGAACGCCACCGACTTTGCTGCCCATTTACAACAACTACAACAGTAAACTTCGGGCGGCGCTTTTAACCGGCGTCGCCTACTGCCAACTGTGTTCTGGCTGATAAGACCAGTATTTTGCTGCCATTTGTCACGATTTCACTATAATAAGGCGCTATTGTTAAGCCAACGGCACTGCTTGCAGCCAAATTTTGGCAAACAGATGCAATTATCCGTTAGCTTTGGCAAGATAGGGCCGGATCAAAACAATTAGCGGGAATAACGCACAAATGGCGGCAACTTATCGAATTTTAGTGTTGAATGGTCCTAATCTGAATATGCTGGGTGTGCGCGAGCCAACAGTATATGGCAGTGCCACCTTGCAGGATATTATTACCGATCTGACGGAACAGGCAGCGGCGAAAGGTGTCGAACTGACACATTTACAATCTAATGCCGAGCACGAACTGGTGACTGCTATTCAACAATGCCTGGGCAAACAGGATTATATTCTGATTAATCCCGGCGCTTTTACCCATACCAGTATCGCTATTCGCGATGCGTTGCTGGCGGTGGCGGTTCCTTTTATTGAAGTGCACTTATCTAATGTGCACGCGCGCGAGAGTTTTCGCCGGCATTCATATTTATCTGATATCGCCAAAGGGGTGATCTGCGGCCTTGGTGCCAAAGGTTACCACTACGCACTTGATGCGGCGGTAGCAGCGTTACAAACAACCAAACAGTAATAACTAATCAGGCTAAAAAGACATGGATATTAGAAAGATTAAAAAATTGATCGAGCTGTTAGAAGAATCTGGCATTAACGAGCTTGAAATCACCGAAGGTGAAGAGTCGGTTCGTATTAGCCGTAACGGCTCTGCCCCGCAATATGCACCTATGCAGCACTATGCTCCGGCACAACAACAATATGCACCGGCACCGGCTGCAGCACCCGTTGCACCTGCAGCAGTTGAAGCACCAAAGGCCATTAGTGGCCATGTTATGAAATCGCCAATGGTAGGTTCTTTCTACCGTGCAGCATCACCAACAGCTAAAGCCTTTGTTGAAGTAGGCCAGAGCGTTAAAGTTGGCGATACATTATGTATTGTTGAAGCAATGAAAATGATGAACCAGATCCAGTCTGACAAGGCCGGTGTGATCAAAGAAATTCTGGTAGAAAACGGCGAGCCGGTTGAATTTGACCAGCCACTCTTTGTGATTGAATAACGCAAAAGGCAGACTGATGCTAGAAAAAGTACTGATTGCCAACCGCGGCGAAATTGCACTGCGCATTTTACGCGCGTGTAAAGAGCTGGGCATTAAAACGGTGGCCGTGCACTCTACGGTAGACCGTAATTTAAAACACGTGCTGCTGGCCGACGAAACCATTTGTATCGGCCCGGCTGCATCACCACAAAGCTATTTAAATATACCGGCACTTATAGCTGCTGCCGAAGTTACCAATGCGCAGGCTATTCACCCTGGCTATGGCTTTTTAGCCGAGCGCGCTGACTTTGCCCAGCAGGTAGAAGAAAGTGGCCTGGTATTTATTGGCCCACACCCGGATTCAATCCGCTTAATGGGCGATAAAGTATCAGCCATTGAGGCGATGAAAAAAGCCGGCGTACCTTGTGTACCGGGTTCTGACGGCGCTGTAGGCGACGATCCGGCCACTAATATGGTTATTGCTAAACGCATTGGCTACCCGATCATTGTGAAAGCCGCCGGCGGCGGTGGTGGCCGTGGTATGCGTGTAGTGCGCAGCGAAGAAGAACTGGTTAGCTCTATCGAGATGACCAAAGCCGAAGCCAAAGCTGCCTTTGGTAACGATATGGTGTACATGGAAAAATTCCTGGAAAACCCACGCCATATTGAAATCCAGGTATTAGCCGACGGCCAGGGCAATGCTATTCACTTAGGTGAACGAGACTGTTCTATGCAGCGCCGCCATCAGAAAGTAGTAGAAGAAGCACCGGCACCTGGCATTACGCCGGAACTGCGTGCTTTTATCGGTGGCCGCTGTGTTGAAGCTTGTAAAGTAATGAACTACCGCGGTGCTGGTACTTTTGAGTTCCTGTTTGAAAACGGCGAGTTCTTCTTTATTGAAATGAACACCCGTATTCAGGTAGAGCACCCTGTTACCGAGATGATCACCGGCGTTGACCTGATTAAAGAGCAACTGCGTATTGCCTCTGGCATGCCAATGACGATTAAACAGGAAGATATTATTATTCGCGGTCATGCCGTCGAGTGTCGTATCAACGCTGAAGATCCGGTTACCTTTATCCCGTCGCCGGGTAAAATTACCCGCTTCCACCCGGCAGGTGGTAATGGTATTCGCTGGGATTCACATATTTACGCCGATTACACCGTACCGCCAAACTATGACTCTATGGTAGGCAAGCTGATCACCTACGGTGAAACCCGCGATATCGCTATTGCCCGGATGCGTAACGCACTGGATGAGCTGCTGGTAGATGGCATTAAAACCAATATCCCGCTGCATAAAGACATTATGCGTGATGCCGGCTTCTGTAAAGGTGGTACTAATATCCACTATTTAGAGAAGAAACTGGGTATTAAGTAAGCCAGGGCTTACACAGATTAAAGGCCGCTTTTGCGGCCTTTTTGCTATAATGCGGCAAATTTTTATAAGCGAGACTGATTATGCCCTGGATCCAACTGCGCGTTAGTACCAACGAAGAAAAAGCCGAACAAGTCAGCGATATGCTGATGGGCTGGGGCGCTCAGGCCGTTAGTTTTGTTGATGCACAAGACACCCCGATTTACGAGCCAATGCCCGGCGAAGTGATTTACTGGACCAATACCGTGGTAGTGGGCCTGTTTGATGCTGAGCACCCAATGGATAAGGTGGTAAAGCAACTGCAGCAGGTGTCATTTTTTAAAGACGGTGTCGATTACAAGCTGGAACAGTTAGAAGATAAAGACTGGGAGCGCGAATGGATGGATAACTTCCATCCGATTAAATTCGGCAGCCGCTTATGGGTATGCCCCAGCTGGCGTGATATACCGGACCCAACAGCAGTAAACGTGATGTTAGACCCCGGTCTGGCTTTTGGCACCGGCACCCACCCCACTACAGCGTTATGTATGCAGTGGCTGGATGCCACCATTGAACCGCAACAGACCGTGGTCGATTTTGGCTGTGGCTCCGGCATTTTGGGCATAGCCGCATTAAAGCTTGGTGCCAAACGGGTAATTGGTGTCGACATTGACCCCCAGGCAATAGAAGCCAGTACGGCCAACGCCAAACGCAATAATGTCGAAGGCCAGATAGAACTGTATTTACCCAAAGACCAGCCAAGTGATTTTCAGGCCGATGTCGTCGTAGCCAATATTCTCGCCGGGCCGCTGGCCGAATTAAAAGCCGTGATCAGCAGCTATGTTAAACCCGGGGGTAAACTGGCGCTGTCAGGCATTTTAGAAAGCCAGGCACAAAGTGTAATAGACGCTTACAGCGACGAGTTCAGCTTTGACCCCATCGCCGTACAAGAAGAATGGGTACGCCTGAGTGCACAAAAACATGCTGGCTAGGGTAAATTAGCTGCCATGCTACACAGAACTGGCAGGCAGCAATATAACCAGACACTATATTAGATGCTATAAACCGGCAAACTGAAATGCCGTGGCTTTTTTAAACTGCTTAATGGTATTGCCGGCATAGGTCTGGTTTTTATCCAATGCAAGCTTACGCACCGGCTGCCCGGCACGAAAATCAGCTTGTGTTAACTCCACCCAGAACGTATTGGGTGTTAACGCCGTTTCAAAGTAATAACGCAGTGATTTATGATCTGCCACTGAGCGCCAGCGGGTAGAAGAAATATTCGGCTCAGTCGGCGAAGAAATGCCATAGGGCACAGACGTATTGCGGATCAGGCTAAACACGCTGGCAGCTGCCAGTGCAGGATCATTAGTTTGCGGTATTGCATTTAAGTAAAACGACGCCCGAACAAACCGATCTGCGGCACGATTGGTACCAGGCAACATGGTAGTGCCGCCCAGCTCTTGCCAGTATTCGTTTATCGCCAGTTGTTTCTCGAACACCGGTGAATTTGTCATCACGGTATAAGATGGGTCATGGTGGATAACCAGCTTGCCGTCAATATATTCAAATACTGCATTGTCTCCGCTGGCATCAGACAACGATAAATGCACAGTAGTAAAACGGTCAGTACCGGGAATAGTAGAGGACACCACTACAAAAGGTTCGGCCTGCATGGCGGTAACAGCCTCGGCCACGCTGGCAAAGTTATCCAGCATATACTGAACCCAGGCCGCCACAGTTAAGCCTGGCTGGCTGCCATCATATTGCGGGTAACGTGATTCTACCAGCCAGAGTAAATTGGCAACCAAACCTTTTTCATTCATACCATCGGCACTGGCAATATCAAAGGCACTGGCTATTACACTGCCATATTTCGACGTCCAGCGTACAGAGTTAGCCCCTACTTCACCCTGCCGCTGTATGCCACGGGGAAACAACCACAGGTTAGCCGGGATCTCATCCCGCCAGTCCATTGAGCGGGCAGTAAGAATAAGGTTATCCTGGCCTTTATATACTGCGCGGGTACAGGCTTCAGTAGTAGTTGGGATCGTAACGCTAAGTAAAGCGCTTAACAATAATACGGACGTTTTCATCAAGTTTTCCCTACAGGCTGGCGGATTTAATCACCATCAAGTAAAGCAACTATTTTACAAAATGAAAACCAAAGTGCCTATATTCTGCACAGCCACCTTATAACGCTGCCAGAAAACGCTCACTGCGGGGCAGGTAATAGTTATCGTAATCCAGCGAAAGCAATACACTGCTGGCACGGCCAACTATTTCGTTACGTGGTACAAAGCCAATTACACGCGAGTCGGCGCTGTTATCGCGGTTATCGCCCAACACCAGATAGTGGCCTTGTGGCACCCGCACTGCTGCAAAACTGTCGCGGCCAGTAGCAAAGGGGGCCAGCTTTACAGTATGGGTAATAGCGCCCAGTTGCTCACTTAGTAACTGACTACCGCCGTCAGTAGCTGAACCAACCTCTACCGCATCAGCCAGTTGGCTATATACCAGTTGCTCACCGTTAATACTCAGCACATTGTGTTGCATTGCCACCACATCACCCGGCACGCCCACAACACGTTTTACCAGCCGGTTATCGGCAGCTTCAGAGGCAAAAATAACGATATCGCCACGCTGTGGATCAGCGCGTTTTATCAGCGATACAGTAGTAAAAGGCAAGCGTACATCATAGGCCATTTTATTAACCAGAATACGATCACCAATTTCAATTGTCGGCTGCATTGATCCAGACGGTACATCATTCCAATCAGCCACCGCACTTCTGAACACAAACATTAAACTTAAAAACACCACAATGCCGCGATTATCACGCCACAGCTGTAACAACTTAGCCATTCCCTTTCTCTGCCCCATTTCTTTACTCCATCATGTTGCTAAATAAGTACAAACATCCTGTCAGACCAAAGGCCGGAAGCAAAGTTCAGCTCTGCTGATAAGGCTAAGCCCAACATGCAGACAGCCGGGCTGGGATACCCGGCTGTGAGCTGAGTTTAATTAGTGCGGTAAGTTTAAAAGGTGTACTGAATACCGATGCTGGCGTAGTCTACTTTAGTGTCAAAGTTATCAATATCGGCTAATATCCCGATTTCGTCACGATCAAACTTAACATCAAAGCGCGTGTAATCCAGCCGCAGGGCCAGGCTTTGCGTCAACGCAAAAGATACGCCTACGCCATAAAATATATCTGAGCCATCTACATCAGCATTGTCATCTGTGGCGTTAATGTCAGCTTTCCACCAAATATTGCCGCCCTGTGCGTAAACAGTAAAGCGCTCTGTTACCGGTAAACCGGCTTTTAACGCCAGAGTGTAACCATCTAAATCGGTATTAAACACGCTATTGCCGTAGTTACCGAAATCGATATAGCCACCTTCTAAAGACAGTACCTGATTAAACTGGGCCCCCAGAAAATAGCGGCTGGCATTATCTTCATCATCAAAATCCTGGTCATCACCGTCTACCTTCAGCAAGCCATAAGCAGCGCCAATGTAAATCCCTCTGTGATCAACGTTATCTTGTGGTGTTGCAGCATAAGCAGAGGTAGCGATAAGAGAAGATGCTGTAAATGCGGCTAAAATTGTCTTTTTCATTGTAAACTCCGTTAAGTCAGCTAATGACAACAGGCGCGTTGGCCTTAGTTCGCTTTAACGGTTACAAGCTTTATACCACTTTGAAAAAATAAAATAAGTTATTTAAATTCATTAAGTTAGAAAAAACGGTAATTCCCTATCCGGCTTTAGACCGTTATAAAATTGTAATACTAACACCGTGGAATGCAGAATTTACAATGGCTAAAGGAAAGCGCCAGCAGAAAACCAGGCTACAGCTGTTTGATTTATATACTAATACCTAATATAGATACATAAAATTGCCTTAGCGGCATGTTAACACTATGCTATGCAGTGCCTGTTTCGTGATAGGTTTTAACAGGCTCTGCTGGACAATAGCACTGCCGGACGCCGCAACATCGTGCTCATGCCCGCTCACCACAATAACAATATTATCAGGATAGCTATGCTCAATCCGTTCGATAAGCTGCTCGCCGTCGCTGTCCGGCAAGCCCAAATCAAGCAAAATTCTGTCAAACCGGTGTAGTAACGCAAGCTCCCGCATACACTCTTGCGCACTGTGTGCCAAAGTGGTTTTCACCCCCAGACTTTGCAGCAGTATCTGCATTAATTGTGCAGCTTCGGTATCATCTTCTACCACCAGAAAATGCAGTGGCGCAATATCTGCTGCGTTGCTATCTGTTAAGGCGGTATGGTCTGCTAAATAGCAGCGTAATACACGGTACAGCTGATTCTTAGTGATCGGTTTGGACAACACATCATTAAAACCCAACGCCGTAAGCTGCTGACGGATCCCTTTTGCCATTGCGGCAGTAAGCGCAACGACAGGGTGGCTATAGCCTGTTTCACGGATAGCAACTGTCGCTTCTCTGCCCCCCATGCCTGGCATGTGTAAATCCATCAGAATCAGATCGTAATGCTTGCCAGATGCTACTTTGTGTTTCACCTTTGCAATAGCCTCTATGCCATTTTCTGCAAAATCTACTAACGCGCCTGTCGCCTGAACCCAGTGTGCAGAAAGCTTACGTAAGTCAGCCAAATCATCGACAATAAGCACCTCGCCGGTTAACGCCAGCTTATTATGTGCGCCACCAATGTTGCCAAGTGAAGGCTCCAGACTTAATGGCTTGCGCTGCGCCTGTACAATATCGCCTGGGTCCACAGAAAACGTAAATACACTGCCTTTGCCTTCTTCAGAGGCTACATCAATATAGCCTCCCATACGCTGAATCAGCTCTGCTGAAATGGCCAACCCCAGCCCAGCGCCACCTTTTTTCCGGGTAAGGTAATCTTCTATTTGGGTAAAAGGCGCAAAAATCTCTTTAAGTTGCCGCTGTGGAATACCTACACCGGTGTCGGTGATACGGAAAAACAACATCTCTTTTGCTGCGTCCTGCTGTGTCCACAGTTCAACGCTGATACTGCCGGCATCAGTAAATTTAATAGCGTTGTATATCAGATTTATTAGCACCTGGCGCAAGCGGGTGCCGTCAACAGTAATAAGTACTGGTAACGGAGTTAATGAGCTAATGTTGAGTTCCAGCCCGTTATCTATAGCGGTAACTTTAAGCAGGGTATAAATATCCAGTATCAGGTGGCGTAAGCTGGTGGGCTCGGGCCGTAATTCCAGTTTGTTTGCTGTAATTTTGGACAGATCAAGAATGTCGTTTAGCAAGCTCAGTAAATGTTTGCCATTGTTGAGAATAATATTCAGCTCTGGCCGCGCGCTTTCTGTGTGGTCTGACTCAAGCAATAACTCGGTATAGCCCAAAATAGACGATAACGGCGTTCTGAGCTCATGGCTGAGATGGGCCAAAAACCGGTCTTTTGATTTGTTATCTGCCTCAAGGCGAAGCCGGTTTAAACGTTCCAGTTCAAACTCGCGGCGGCTTAAGGCATAGCGTATTGCCCTGGCAAACCTTGCTTCACTCAGTTCGCTTTTTACTAGAAAATCGGCAGCACCATATTCCAGAGCCTGTAAATCAAGTTGCTTATCGGGCTGGCCGGTAAGCATAATAATGGGTGTAGATATTCCGCTATCTACTGCCTGTTTTAACAATGATAAACCAGTTTCGGCGCCAAGCTGGTAATCCAGCAGGCAAATATCAAAATTGCCTTCGGTTAGCTTTTGCAATCCTTCAACTGAATTTGTTACCCATGTCAGTTGGCTGTCAAGCGAGGTTAAATCCTCCAGGTGGCTACGGGTAATGATGTAGTCATCTTCATCGTCTTCCACCAGAAGAATTTTTGCCTGTACAACCGGCTTAGGCTGGTTAGTCATCGTCTTGTACTGGTAACTCAACAAACTCTACCCAATACTTACCCAGGGTGCGCATTAGCTCTACCAAACCTTCAAAGTTTACCGGTTTGGTGATATACGACGCCGCGCCGAGGTTATAACCACGCACCATGTCTTCTTCTTGTTTTGACGTGGTAAGAATAACGATAGGAATACCGCGCAAGTTATCGTCATTTTTAATATTGTGCAGCGCTTCACGACCATCCATGCGTGGCATATTTAAGTCCAGCAGTATCAGACTGGGGCGCGGACAAGGCACGCCGTTGGCGTATTTGCCTTCCTTGCGTAAATATTCCAGCAGCTCAACACCATCTTCGACACAATACAGCGAATTAAGCACCCGGCTTTCGCGCAGTGCATCCTGTGTCAGTAAGCGGTCATCTTCATCATCATCTGCCATTAAAATAGTAATCGGCCGTGTTTTGGTAAGTGGCATTATTCAGTTTCTCCCCTGCTGCCAAACGGTGTGCCGTCGGCAGGTAAAATTAATGTAAAAGTGGCGCCAAATCCCTGTTCACCCGATGCGTAAATTAACCCTCTGTGCCTTTCTACAATACGCCGGCATACCGCCAGGCCAATGCCGGTGCCTTTGTATTCCGAACGGCCGTGCAGGCGTTGAAACGGTGTAAAAATTTTCTCAGCATACTCTTCTGCAAAGCCAATGCCATTGTCTGTCAGCGTTATGACATACCAGTCCTGGCAAATAGCCTGCTGCATAATATTCGGCTGGTGTACTGCTGCGGTAATAGTAATAACCGGTGCTCTGTCCGGCAGGCGAAACTTCAGCGAGTTTGATAACAAATTAAGAAACAGCTGGCTAAGCTGACTGCTGTCAGCCTGTATTACAGGTAAATTCCCAATGTTGATTTGGGCATTACTTTCCGCAATTGCAATTTCAACATCGTCCAGTGCGCCATTAATAATGTCAGTTAAATTGGTAGGAGCAAAATCACGGCCCCGGGTATTTATGCGGGAGAAATCCAGCAAATCATTAATTAACAGCGACATTCTTTGTGCGGCGTTACGCATGCGCTTCATATAATCCAGGCCCTGCTCACCCAGTTCCTGACTAAATGAGGCTTCCAGACGATCACCAAAGGCCTGAATTTTCCGCAAAGGTTCCTGCAAATCGTGGGAAGCAACAAAGGCAAAATCTTCCAGCTCGCGATTGCTGCGGCTTAACTCTTCGGAATACAAGCGCAACTCCTGTGTGCGATCTTCCACTTTTAGTGCCAGCTCTTCGTTCTGACTTTCCAGCGCAGCCAGATATTTCCGCTCTTTCTTTACACTAATAAACGACAACATCAGCATCAGTATTACCAGGATACTGCTTAGTAAGCCAGATAAAATAAAGTTAAGCCTGGCATCGTCGCGCCCTTTAGTCAGGCGCTGAAGTAAGTTCTCCCGGTAAGATTGTTCTGCCTGACGGGTGACGTCAAATAACGCCCGAAACTCCAGGTAAATGTTCTTACCGCGATCGGTTTTTAGCAATCTGAGTGCAAGCTCATCTTTATTTTGCTGCGCCAACCCGACGATTTCAGCCAGTTCTGCTATTTTGGCATCTGCTAGCCGGATAATCTCATTGATGCGTAACTGCTGCTCCGGCATCTCAGATTCAATGGCCTGAACCTCAGCAATTTGTGTTCTTACCCGGCTTAATGCCGCCTGATAGGGTTCCAGATAAATGATATTATCTGTCAGCAAATAGCCCCGCTGGCCAGACTCAGCCGACAATACCGACAAATGCAAATCATCAAGTTTGACAATATTATCGCCGGTGTTAGTCAGGCTGGTCTGCGTATAAGTTAACTCTTTAATAGAACTGATTGCCAGATAGGCATTGAAACCAATCAGGCACATCATCACCAACCCCAGTAAAAACCAGTTGGTACGGGCACCGTTTAACAGATTACCTGACATCTAGGCTTCCCTTTTTAACGACTTCACGCTGGTGGCGTCAACAAGTGTTCCAGCAACTGGCTGCAGTCCTGACAGGAATGCAGTATTTTATCCACAGCTTCAAGCGCTTTTTGCGGCGGTAAATTGTTTTCCAGCACCAGCTTAATTAACTCGGCCTGCATCGAGATCCGATTCAGTGGCTTACGAATATCATGTACTTGCTTAGCTAACTCAGCTACTTTTGCATCAGACATTTTATTCTCCCTGTTAACACCTAGCTAAATTCCCCTAAGCCGCCATAGGCACTTAAGCGGTTGTACAGCGTTTTTACACTGACTCCCAACATGTCAGCTGCCATCGCTTTATTGCCGCCAACTTTTTTTAATGTCAGATAAATTAACTCTTTTTCGACTTCATCAATGGTTTTACCTGCTGTAAGGCCGGTTGTTTCTTTCTGTACTGCAGAAAACGGAGAGGCAAACGAGGCAGGCAGTTCAATTTCACTCTTAGCAGGATCGCTCATAATGTAAGCGCGGTGCACAGTGTGGCGCAGCTCTCTGACGTTACCCGGCCAATCAAAACTGGCCAGCCGCTGCAACTGAGCGTTGCTAAACTGGTAGCTTGTGCCATTTTCATCATTTAAACTGGCTAAAAATGCTTTTGCTAACAGTGGGATATCGGCGGCACGCTCTCTGAGTGGCGGAATTTCAATCGGGAATACAGCGAGGCGAAAATAAATATCTTCACGTAGAATATTTTTTTCGGCGATATTTTCCAGGCTTCTGTTAGTAGCCGATACTACCCGGCAATCTACGGCAATTTCTTTACTGCCACCTACCCGCACAATTTTTTTTGTCTCTAATACCCGCAGTAAATGCGGCTGCATATCAAGCGGCATTTCTGTTACTTCATCTAAAAACAGTGTGCCACCCTGAGCGCGTTCAAAAACACCGGTTTTTTGCGCCACAGCACCGGTAAAAGCACCTTTCTCATGGCCAAACAGCTCGCTGCTAATCAGCTCTTTTGATAAGCCGCCACAATTTGTGGCAACTAAAGCACCGGTTGTTGTGCTGGCATAATGAATAGCGGAGGCTACCAGCTCCTTACCTACACCACTTTCCCCCAACAACATCACGTTAGCATTCGATGCGGCGACACGCTCAATCATGGTGTACAGCGCTTGCATCGGCGCCGACTCACCAATCAGGCAACCAAAGTGCAGCTCAGATTGAGAAGCAGAAGACTTTTTGGCTTTTGGCCTGGTCGGGTTTAGCACCCGTTCTAAACACTCACGCTGTATTGGCTTTAGTAAATAATCTACTTTGGGCCCACACAAATCAGCGATAATGGATTTCACCGACGGGTGTCCGGTAATAAAAGTAACTTTGGGAACAGGAAACAGGTGCTGAACTCTATCCATCAAATGAATACCACTACCATCTGGCAGCATAAAGTCGAGCAGAATATGGTCAAAACTATTGTGCTCCAACCATTCATTGGCTTCAGCTAAATTGCCAGCGACAGACACGGTATGCCCCAGAAAATCTATAATGTGGGAAGCCACCTCGGTGAATTCGTGGTCATCATCTACAAGTAATATCGATAGCAAAGCTCAAATCTCATATCAGTCGGTTAACAATTATCAGTTTTATGCACACTCAGGTGGCAATAGACTGTAATAACAGCCCAATACTAAGTGTTTAGTGCTCAGCTTAATAGTGATTTATTAATTATTTGTGCAAATCTGTCTGTTATTGCTGGCACAGGAAAGTACAGAGCTATTGTGCCTCTAAAGCACTATTTCAGCGCTAATGCAGCATTTAACTCTGCTCACATAGCACCTTGAGTTTTTGCAGCGCCTTGGGCCAAGTATCCTGCATATATTGATCATACTCGGGCGCGATATCCTGCTCTATGCTAACTTCTGTACCGCTTTCTGCCGCCCGAAACCGGTAATTCTCGAACGCCGGTGCCCAGCTGGTTATCTGTTCGCTATCAAAATCATCTTGGCCATTAACGATAAAACCGAGGTGTTTAATCGAGATAAACTCCAGTGGTTTATGTTCAGCAATCGTTGCTACCATGCCATCACCCGACGGCGATAAAAACCGTATGGTTTCCCCCTGCTGCCAGTTGCCTTTAAAATACGAGCCTTCGCAAAAGGCCGAGGTCCAGTTGCGGTAACCAACGTCAGACAACATCCGCTGCCACACCGTTTGCACCGGTGCATTAATCACAATACTGAAGTGAAGTTGTTTTACATTACGCATTGTCCGCTCTCCGCTGTTAGCGTTTTTCTTCCATCAGGCCCACCAGATTTGCATCCGGGTCACGCACAAACCCCAGCCACAGCTCATAGTCCGGCATTTTCGCCGCCAATTGCGGCTCGCGCTCTGGCTTAGCACCTTTGACGACTATCGCCTCGTAGGTTGCACTGATATCGGTAACACTGAAATACAAAACCGAGTTAGCGCCCACTGCACCAGCGCCCTGCGGCGCACTGAGCATCAGCCTGGTAGCGCCGGCCTGTAAAAACGCCAGCTGTGGTGAGGGTTGAAATAAAAACGGCAAGCCTAAGATATCGCGATAAAAGCCAAGCGCGCTTTCCACATCGCTGACCGTCAGTGCAATCTGGCCAATCCGGCCGCTTAATTCAGACATGATGCTCTCTCTGCCAAAAGCAAAATAACCTCAGCTGTTATAGCAAAAAGGCCAGTATTGCGCTGGCCTTTTGTTTCATTTCAGGAAATTATTCCCACTCAATCGTCGCTGGCGGCTTACCGCTGATATCGTATACCACACGGGATATACCATTGATCTCATTAATAATACGGTTAGATACTTTACCCAGCAAATCATACGGCAGGTGTGCCCAGTGTGCTGTCATAAAGTCGATAGTTTCTACTGCCCGCAGTGATACTACCCAGTCGTACTTACGTGCATCGCCCATTACGCCTACCGATTTTACCGGTAGGAATACAGCAAAGGCCTGGCTTACTTTATGGTACAGCTCGGCCTTGTGCAGCTCTTCGATAAAGATGGCATCGGCACGGCGCAGAATGTCGCAGTATTCTTTTTTAATTTCACCCAGTACTCGCACGCCTAAACCCGGCCCCGGGAACGGGTGACGGTACAGCATGTCGTATGGCAGGCCAAGTTCCAGGCCGACTTTGCGCACTTCGTCTTTAAACAGCTCACGCAGTGGCTCCACCAAACCCAGCTTCATATGTGCCGGTAAGCCACCAACGTTGTGGTGCGATTTAATCACATGCGCTTTACCGGTGGCTGAACCCGCCGATTCGATTACGTCCGGGTAAATAGTACCCTGGGCTAACCACTTGGCGTTTTCAAGCTTCTGCGCCTGCTCATCAAACACTTCAACAAACACACGGCCAATAATTTTACGTTTGGCTTCAGGATCGTTTTCACCGGCTAAAGCATCTAAAAAGCGCTGTTCGGCGTCTACTTTGATAATGTTCAGGCCAAAATGGTCGCCAAACATATCCATTACCTGCTTGCCTTCGTTTAAGCGCAGTAAGCCGTTATCTACAAACACACAGGTCAGGTTTTTACCAATAGCACGGTGCAGCAACATGGCCACAACTGAGCTGTCAACACCGCCGGACAAACCTAAAATAACCTGATCATTACCAATTTGCTGCTTTAAGCGGATAATGGCATCTTCAATAATCGACGCCGGTGTCCACAGTTTGTCGCAACCGCAGATATCCACCACAAAATGCTCCAGCATACGCAGGCCCTGACGGGTGTGGGTAACTTCGGGGTGGAACTGCACACCGTAAAACTGGCGCGCTTCGTCCACCATACCGGCATGCGGGCATGTGGGAGTGCTGGCACAGGTAGTAAAGCCTGCCGGAATTTGGACTACCTTATCACCGTGGCTCATCCATACATCTAACAGTGCATTGCCGTTACTGCCAACGTGGTCTTCAATTTTTGCAAACAGGTCGTTTTCAGCTACCACTTCTACCTGGGCATAACCAAACTCGCGCAAATCTGAGCCTTGTACTTTGCCACCCAGTTGCTCAGCCATAGTTTGCATACCGTAACAAATGCCCAACACCGGCACACCGGCGTCAAACACATATTGCGGCGCGCGTGGTGAGTTTTGCTCGTGCACGCTTTCCGGGCCGCCGGATAAAATAATACCGGTGGGGTTAAATTCACGGATTTGCTCTTCAGTGACATCCCAAGCCCACAGTTCACAATACACGCCAATTTCGCGCACACGGCGGGCGATAAGCTGGGTATATTGCGAACCAAAATCGAGGATTAAGATACGGTGGTGATGAATGTTTTTGTTCATAGCAACCTTTAGAAAGTACAGCGGCCGGTATCACCCAGCCGCATTAACAGTAAACAGTTTAGCCTAAGCGGTAGTTGGGTGCTTCTTTGGTAATTTGCACATCGTGCACGTGCGACTCGCCCATACCGGCAGAAGTAACACGGACAAACTCCGGCTTGGTACGCAGCTCGTCGATGGTTGGGCAACCGGTTAAGCCCATGGCGCTACGCAGGCCGCCCATTTGCTGGTGAATAATATTTTCCATCGGACCTTTGTACGCTACACGGCCTTCAATGCCTTCCGGTACCAGTTTCTCGGCATTATTACTGCCCTGGAAATAACGGTCTGATGAACCATTACGCTGTGCCATGGCGCCAAGCGAGCCCATACCGCGGTAAGATTTATAGTAGCGGCCCTGATACAGTTCAACCTCACCCGGCGCTTCTTCAGTACCGGCAAACATTGAGCCCACCATCACCAGGTTAGCACCGGCTACTAAGGCTTTGGCAATATCACCTGAGAAACGGATACCACCATCGGCAATAATAGTGACTTCAGTACCGGCTACACCCATCACCGCTTCAGAAATAGCAGTAATTTGCGGCACACCACAACCGGTAACAATACGGGTAGTGCAGATAGAGCCAGGGCCTATACCCACTTTAACTGCATTGGCACCGGCTTGTGCCAGCGCTTTGGCACCTTCGGCAGTGGCAACATTACCGGCGACAATTTGTAAATCAGGGTACTGGGCACGGGTTTGTTTTACGCGATCAATTACGCCCTGCGAGTGGCCGTGCGAAGTATCTATCAGCAGAATATCGACACCGGCTTCTACCAGCGCAGCAATACGCTCGTCGGTGCCAGGGCCTACACCAACTGCGGCACCTACCCGTAAACGGCCTAACTCGTCTTTACAGGCGTTAGGCTTGCTGGCGGCTTTGTAGTAATCGCGTACGGTAATTAAGCCTTTGAGTTTAAATTCTTCGTCAACTACCAGCACTTTTTCAATGCGGTGCTGGTGCATCTTTTTAAAGGCTTCTTCACGTGGGGCAGTTTCCAGCACTGTGACCAAACGCTCGCGTGGCGTCATCAGATTGCTGACTTTTTCGTTGTTGTTGGCTTCAAAGCTCATATCACGACTGGTTAAAATGCCAACCAGGTTATGGTTGGCATCTACCACCGGAAAACCGGAAAAGCCGCATTGCTGTGCCAGGCTTTGCACTTCACGGATACTCATATCCGGCGTTACTGTTACCGGATCAGACACTACACCACTTTCGTATTTTTTAACTTTACGAACGTTAGCGGCCTGCTCTTCAATGGTCATGTTTTTATGAATAAAACCTAAGCCACCTTCCTGCGCCAGCGCTATGGCTAAACGGGCTTCGGTTACCGTGTCCATAGACGCAGAAACCATAGGAATATTCAGCGTGATGCTTTTGGTCAGTCGGGTGCGTAAATCGGCTGTATGAGGTAGAACAGTAGAGTGCGCCGGTACCAATAACACGTCGTCAAAGGTAAGGGCTTCTTGTTTGATCCTGAGCATTGCAACAATCTCGCTGTGGCTGAAAAGATAGGGAATGTTGCGGCGCAATTTTAACGGTTTTGTGCACGTATAACAAACGCTTTTTTGTTTTATGTTACTCTTGTAGTCTGACTGGCACCGGCTGTTGTTGTGAGCTTTAGATGCAAAACCCCGATATTTATAGTGTTTCCCGTTTAAACAGTGAAGTACGCCTGACACTGGAGTTGCAGTTTCAAACGCTGTGGCTGCAAGGCGAAGTATCAAACTTTGTCGCAGCCGCCAGCGGCCACTGGTACTTTTCATTAAAAGACAGCGCCGCCCAGGTAAAATGCGCCATGTTTAAAATGGCCAACCGCAACAGCAGCTTCAGGCCGCAAAACGGCCAGCAGGTGCTTATTCGTGCCCGCATCAGCGTGTACGAGCCGCGCGGTGAATATCAATTACTGGCCGAGTTTATCGAAAGCGCAGGTGCCGGTTTGCTAAAACAACAGTTCGAACAGCTAAAAGCCAAATTGCAGGCCGAAGGCTTATTCGACCCTGCCCATAAGAAACCACTGCCAGCGCAAGTGCAGCGCGTAGGTGTTATTACCTCCCCCACCGGTGCTGCCGTGCGTGATATTGTTACCGTGCTGAATCGCCGTGCGCCGGGTATTGAAGTTGTTATTTACCCTTCCCAGGTGCAGGGTGAAACCGCTGCGGCACAGCTTCGCAATATGCTTAGCAGTGCAATACGCCGTAACGAAGTCGATGTATTAATTATTGGCCGTGGCGGTGGCTCGCTGGAAGATTTATGGTGCTTTAACGATGAAGCTTTATGTCGTGCAGTAGCCGCCTGCCCTATTCCGATTGTCAGCGCCGTGGGCCATGAAATTGACTTTGCCCTAACCGACTTTGTTGCCGACGTGCGCGCACCAACCCCTTCAGCTGCTGCAGAATTAGTCTCACCGGATCAGTCGCATTTATTAGATCGCATACTGCAGCTAAAAAACCGCCTGTTACAGGCACAGCGCAGCCGCTCGCAGCACGCCGCGCCTAAGCTACTGAATTTAAGCCAGCGCTTGTTAGCCCTGCACCCCAAACGCCGTTTGCAACAACAGCAGCAGCGGCTGGATGAACTGCAACTACGCTTAACGGCCAGCGCTAAGCGCACTGTTCAGGCTGCGCAGCAACAGCAGCTTTACTTAGATAAAAGCCTGCGCCAGTTATCACCGGCTAAAACCTTATTGGCGCATACCCAGCACATTAATCAGCTGGAGCGCAGGCTCATTAACGCCCAGCAGTTACAATTAAAACAAAGCAAACAACAACTGGCGCAGTTAAGCAGTCAGCTAAACACCGTAAGCCCACTGGCAACCTTAGCGCGCGGCTACAGTATTACCTTTGATGAAAAACAGCAGGTGGTGACCTCAAGTGCGCAGCTAAAAGCCGGGGATAAAGTAGCGATAAAACTGGCAGAAGGTGGTTTTGATGCCGAGGTGATAAAGCTGAATGGTGTTTAGGCACTTATCCTGTAGGTACAAAAATAATAAGACGTAGCTAAAAATGAACAAAAACAGCCAAGAGGTGGTGTGCTTGCTGCCGTTCACTACCGCAAACAACTTGCAACGATAAAACCCGAATATCTTAAACTCTGCTTGAAAGCAGCTAAAGAAGACTTAGAACAAGGTATTATGTCCCACAACACCATTGCCCTGAATAAACAGCACCAGCCTTTAGATCACCTCGACTCTGTATGGCTGTTTGGTTATGGCTCGCTGATTTATAAAACTGACTTTGCGTATCTGGACGCTAAACCGGCCTGTATTTATGGCTGGCAGCGGCGGTTTTGGCAGGGCTCGCATGATCATCGTGGTACGCCTGATGCGCCAGGCCGGGTGTTAACGCTGATTGAAGTACCCGGTGCGCGCTGTGTTGGTATGGCATACCAGGTTACACCAGATACCTTTGAGCATTTAGACCACCGCGAGAAAAACGGTTATTTGCGCGTATTTACCCCGCTGCATTGGCTGCATGAATCTGGCGAAACGGAAGGTGTGCTGTATTTAGCCAGTGCCGATAACGAGGCCTATTTAGGCCCGGCCAGTGATGCTGAAATCGCCGCCCATATTGCCAAAAGCCGTGGCCCAAGCGGGCCCAACAGTGAATACGTACTGAAGCTGGCGCAGGCACTGCGTGATATGAATGAGCATGACGAGCATGTATTTGCCATAGAGCGGCAGTTGTTAGTGCTGCTGCCGTAACAGCATTGGCAGTAACGTTAAAAAAATGCCCCGGCCAAATTCTGACACTTACATAACAATTCATAATTTTAATAAGGCATGGGCTGGACAAGCTACAAATTGTGGTGGTTGCGTCCGTCAAATATGGCGCAGAAGAGCATACCACTACGTTATCTATCTCATTAAGGCAATGCCGTAGCCAATACACATGGCCTACGCCGTATAACACAAGAATACGATCTCACGGTTCTGCTATTTGCAAAATACGTTCAAACCTGCCCGACAATTTCAACTTTTAAGTGCGCTTTTAAAGAGCCTCACTGCTCAAGACAGATTTTAGCTCTGCTTTACCTTAAACTACCAAGCTGCTCTGGCTTTAGGCTTCCATCTTCGCTGCGTATTTGGCCATTTCTTTGCGTAAAATCTTCCAGGAAAGATCAGAGTATGTAGCAAAGGCTTGCTGATTATGCGGCTCTTTTTCTTCAACAAAGTCGAATTGATCGCGCGTATCGGGCTTTGGCTTATCCTTTAGTAACGGCAGCTCACCTTTGTTCAGATATACATGAAAAGTGGCTGCGAAGCTGCCTTTAGGCATCGGGCAAAACACTTTATGCACCGGGAACTGTTCTTCACTTAGCCAGGCACACTGGCCGGGCGTTAACGTTAGCAAGGCCTGTTTCTTTGCATCCCATCCCAGGCCCTCATAAACCATCACCTCAATCTGCCCGGTAAGGCAATAGATAATGCCGGTAGTTTTGCCGTGTGAGTGGATTGGCGAATAATGCCCGGCTGGCCATATTTCTAACACCACGGGAGAGCCGAATTCACCTTTATGCGTGTCATCTGATGAAGCCAGTGTCTTGTCATGTTTGAGCGCCATACTGTCGTAATCGCCTTTACCGGTGCAAGCTACACGGATATAAGCCGGGTGCGAATCATCTTTTTTATACTTGTCTGCTAATATCTTTTTAAGAATACCACCATTTAAACTCGCCCTTATTGCTTCAATTTCCCAGGTGGAGAAATGAATACTGGCGGCTTTACGTGCCAGCTCCATCACAGTTGCTGGGATCATCAATTGCTGGACGAAATCATCAAATGACGTCGCAGGAGCGATAACAGGCGACGGCACAAGCTGGTCAGCCCGAATGCGCAGTTTCAGCTCTTCTTCCGGGGTAATATAAAAAGGGGGCTTAAGATTATCATTTGATGGGCTCACATATCTCTCCTTCGAATTATGCAATTTTAATGCTGTGCTGCATTTCACTGTTAAAAACTACTAACGGTACAACTAACAATTAAATGGCGGGTTATAATCGCAACACCCCCTGAGCTTACAATAATCAGAGTTTATTACTGCCCGTAAACTAAATGGCCTTTATTGTATAATTTATGTTTCATAAAAATACAACTGTAAAGATCGCAGTATTACAATATGCTACCGGGCAATATTAAGGTATCTCATACCTCAGGCTATTCTGGCAGCCAGCTTCCATTAGCAGCGACAGCAAGCAGCACCTTTAGTTAATGATAACTATTATCATTTTTATTGCTGTGGCATAATTACGACCAAGGCCATTAAGTAAGGACTGTTATGCGTAATATTATCAATGCCACTGTCACTGATGTTCATCACTGGAATGACACCCTGTTTAGCTTTAAAACAACGCGGGAGTCATCTTTCCGATTTGAAAGCGGCCAGTTTGTCATGATTGGATTAGAGGTTGGCGGCCGCCCGTTAATGCGCGCTTACAGTATTGCCAGTCCTCATTATGAGGAAGAGCTTGAGTTTTTCAGCATTAAGGTACCAGACGGCGCATTAACATCGAGGCTGCAAAATATCAGAGCCGGCGATCAAATTATGCTGACGGTAAAACCTGCAGGCACTCTGGTACCCGGCTATCTTATCCCCGGTAAACATCTGTATTTGTTAAGCACCGGCACCGGGCTTGCGCCTTTTATGAGCATTATACGCGACCCTTTTATTTATGAAGGCTACGATAAAATTATACTGGTACATGGCACACGCTGGCGCTCAGAACTGGCATACCAGCATGAAATTGAGCAGGTGTTACCAGACAACCCCTATTTTGGCGAAGAAGTTCGCGTAAAGCTGATTTATTACCCCACCGTAACACGGGAAGATTATGTCAGAAACGGCGTGCCACATCAGGGGCGTATTACCGATCTGCTGGACAGCGGTAAGTTACTGGCAGATATTGGTATGCCAGCCCTTAACCCTGAGCACGACAGATTTATGTTATGTGGCAACGATGCTATGTTGCAGCAACTGATGGGCATGCTGGATCAGCGCGGCTTTGCAAAAGCCAATTCCCGCACTATGGGCCATTACGTGATTGAACAAGCCTTTATTGAAAAGTAAAGCGCCATAAAAAAACCGGGAAGGCATAACACCAACCCGGTTTTTCAGATGCTTAACGTAGTTTCGGCATTAAAAACTCAATACTAAACACTCAACATTCAGCACTACTCTTTAACCACATCAATAAAGTATTTCAGCTCACCGTCTACCATTTCGCGCACTAAGCCGTGTACGTCGGTTTCAAAGCCCGGGAAGGCACCATTAAACGCACGGGTAAATTGCAGGTAGTTAATAATGGTTTTATTAAAACGCTCGCCTGGCACCATCAGTGGTATGCCCGGAGGGTATGGCGTAACCAGCATGGCGGTTACCCTGCCTTCAATTTCATCGATAGATACCCGCTCTATTTCGCGGTGTGCCATCCTGGCCCAGGCATCGGCTGGCGTCATGGCAGTTTCAATATTCGACAAATACATTTCAGTGGTGACTTTAGCCACATCAAACTTACGATACATATTGTGAATTTGCTGGCACAGATCGCGCAAACCAACTCTTTCATAACGCGGATGCTTTTTGGCAAACTCCGGCATTATGCGCCACATCGGTTGGTTTTGATCGTAGTCATCTTTAAACTGCTGTAGTTCAGTTACCATTGAATTCCAGCGGCCTTTGGTAATACCGATGGTAAACATAATAAAGAACGAGTACAGGCCTGTTTTTTCAATAATAATACCGTGTTCAGCCAGGTACTTACTAACGATAGCCGCAGGTATGCCCTGTTCATCAAACTGACCGTGCAGGTTTAAGCCTGGGGTAATAATAGTGGCTTTAATCGGATCGAGAATATTAAAGCCCGACTCGATAGCGCCAAAACCATGCCAGCTGTCTTTTGCGTGTAACGTCCAGTTGTCGCGCGTGCCAAGGCCCTCTTCCGGCAACTCATCCGGGCCCCAGACACGGAACCACCAGTCGTCATCGCCAAATTCGGCATCCACCTTGCGCATGGCGCGGCGAAAATCAATCGCTTCCATTAAACTTTCCTCTACCAGCGCAGTACCACCCGGCGCTTCCATCATGGCTGCGGCTACGTCACAGCTGGCAATAATGGCATATTGCGGGCTGGTAGAGCTATGCATCAGGTAAGACTCGTTAAAGCGGTGTGTATCCAGGCTACGCTTCTCAGCGTTTTGCACCAGAATTTGCGATGCCTGCGATAAACCAGCCAATAACTTGTGCGTAGATTGGGTAGCAAACACTAAGGTGTCTTCTGAACGTGGCCGGTCTTTGCCTATCGCATGCATATTTTTGTAGAAATCGTGGAAGCTAGCGTGCGGCAGCCAGGCTTCATCAAAATGCAGCGTATCAATGGTTGAACCCAGCTCCTGCTTAATTTCTTCCACGTTGTACAAGATACCGTCGTAGGTACTTTGCGTAATGGTTAAAATGCGCGGCTTTTTGTTTTTAGCATTACGGGCAAAAGGGTTGGCCTCAATCTTCTTCGCGATGGCCTCTGGCGAAAATTCACTTTTCGGGATCGGGCCGATAATGCCGTAATGGTTACGGGTTGGCATTAAAAACACCGGAATAGCGCCGGTCATAATAATCGAGTGCAGTATAGATTTATGGCAGTTACGGTCTACCACTACAATATCGCCCGGTGCAACCACCGAATGCCATACCATTTTGTTTGACGTTGAGGTGCCGTTGGTAACAAAGAATAAGTGGTCGCAGCTGAAAATACGTGCTGCATTCGCTTCGCTTTCAGCCACCGGGCCGGTGTGATCCAGCAATTGGCCTAATTCATCAACCGCATTGCACACGTCAGCACGCAGCATGTTTTCACCAAAAAACTGATGAAACATCTGCCCGACCGGGCTTTTTAAAAACGCCACACCACCGGAGTGGCCGGGGCAGTGCCAGGAATAAGAACCGTCTGAGGCGTAATCCATCAGCGCATTAAAAAACGGTGGTGCTAACGCATCCAGATACTTTTTCGCTTCACGGATAATGTGTTTGGCAACAAACTCCGGCGTATCTTCAAACATATGAATAAAGCCGTGCAGTTCGCGCAGCACGTCGTTGGGTACGTGCCGTGTGGTACGGGTTTCGCCATACAGGAAAATAGGAATATCAGCATTGCGCTTGCGAACTTCCTTAATAAAAGTACGCAGCTCTTTTAACGCCAGTGCCACTTCGTCGGCACTGCCACTGCCGAATTCTTCATCGTCTATCGACAAAATAAAACACGAAGCGCGGCTGGCCTGCTGGGCAAAAGCACTTAAATCAACATAGCTGGTGTAACCTACCACCTCAAACCCATGGCTGCTAATGGCCTGAGCTAAATCACGAATGCCAGAGCCTGAAATATTCTCTGAGCGAAAGTCTTCATCGATAACAATAACCGGGAAACGAAAATTCATGCCATTGGTCCTTATTGGTCCAGTTTTTTGCGCGCTTTCATTAACCGCTCGCGTTTGTATTTTTGCAGCGGCGTTTCAGTGTTCTTTTTCGTTGGTGCAAACGGGTTTTCGCCCTCGCGGAATTCTATACGAATGGGTGTCCCCATCATTTGCAGTGCTTTGCGATAGTAATTCATCAGATAACGTTTGTAGGAATCGGGCAGATCGTCTACCTGATTACCATGAATCACAATCAACGGTGGGTTATAACCACCGGCATGGGCATACTTCAGTTTTACCCGCCGCCCATGCACTAACGGCGGCTGGTGATCTTCCTGCGCCATTTTCATAATACGGGTTAACAAGGCAGTGCTGTGGCGTTTGGTGGCAGAGTCAAAAGCCTCTTCAACCGATTCAAACAGGTTGCCAACACCCGAGCCATGCAAAGCAGAAATAAAATGCAACCTGGCAAAATCGATAAAACCCAAACGGCGGTCCAGCTCGCGCTTTATTTCCTCTTTGATGCTGTCATTTAAGCCGTCCCATTTATTCACCGCAATAACCAGTGAACGGCCAGCATTCAGTACAAAGCCTAAAATGCTTAAATCCTGATCCGAAATGCCTAAACGGGCATCCAGCACTAAAATCACCACGTTGGCATCTTCTATAGCCTGCAGCGTTTTAACTACTGAAAACTTCTCAACCATATCGTCAATTCTGCCACGGCGGCGCACACCGGCAGTGTCAATCAGCGTATATTCGCGCTCGTTGCGTTGCATAGGAATATAGATAGAATCTCGCGTGGTGCCGGGCATATCAAATACCACCACCCGTTCCTCACCCAGAATACGGTTAGTTAAGGTAGATTTACCCACATTCGGCCGGCCAACAATGGCCAGTTTAATATGCTCGCTACGCAGGCGTGCGGCTTCAGCATCGGCTTCTTCTTCGGTTAGCGTTTCCAGTACCGGGCCTTCGGTAGGCTCAATTTCCCCGGTCAGCAGCTTTTGCTGCTCTTCGCTTAATAATGGGATCAAGGCCTGATTTAATAACACCGACACACCACGGCCGTGGGCGGCTGCAATGGCGTATACCTCGCCCAAACCTAAACTATAGAAGTCGGCTACTGCGGTATCGGCATCCAGACCATCGGTTTTATTAGCCACCACAAATACTTTCTTTTCTACTTTGCGGATATGCGCAGCAATGGCTTCATCACCTACGGTGGCGCCAACACGGGCATCAACCATAAACAACACGACGTCGGCTTCATCAATCGCTTTAAGCGACTGCTCTGCCATTTCCAGTTCAATGCCCTGCTCGTTGCCATCAATACCACCGGTATCGACCACAATAAACTCCAGCCCTTCATACTTTACCGAGCCGTATTTACGGTCACGGGTCAGGCCGGGAAAATCTGCTACCAGCGCATCACGGGTGCGGGTTAAGCGGTTAAAAAGTGTCGATTTACCGACATTGGCTCGCCCTACCAGGGCAACGACAGGCAACATTATGTGAACCTCAAAAATAACAAAACAGGCCCGGTACAGGCCTGTTTAAAACTTCAACCGCTGTTCACGGTTTAAGGCGTTTGTAATAAGACTAGCTTACCATTGCGGCTTTGCACCAACACATAGCTGCCATTACTGACGGCTTCGGTGTAAAAACCAGAACTGTCCATACTCTGGCGTGCAACAAAGTCACCTGTTTGACGATTTACCCAATGCAGATTGCCTTTATTATCGCCAATTACCAGATAGTCTTTATATACGGCAGGGCCGGTCAGATAATGTTTGTTCAGGCCAAACTGCGACCATTTCTCTGAGCCGCTGCGTACATCCAACGCATAAATACGGCCTACAGAATCCACCAGATATAAGGTGTCACCCGCCACAGCCATATTGCGGAAACTGGCATAATCACGCTTCCATAACTGCCGCCCTGTCCGAAGCTCCAGCGCAACCAGCTCACCATTAAAGGCAATGCTGTACACTGTGCCACCAACTACTAACGGCCGCGCGTCCACATCAACCAGACGGGATAAATCAGTGCTGCCCTTCGGCACGGCTATAGGCTCTTCCCAAGCCTGATAGCCGCGTTCAGCAATCAGTACACCAATGTGACCATTGCCAGAACCGTATATGACACCACCGGCTTCTATTACCGGATCGCTGACACCACGCAAAGTAAGCGCAGGTTGTTCGTTCTCAAACTGCCAGCGCTCTTCGCCGCTGTCAGGGTGCAGTGCTACCAGAGTGCCGGCCCCTGTTGCCACCACTACAAGCCCTTCACCTACTGCAGGCCTGGCCAGCACTTCGCCTTTTACTTCTGCGCGCCACACCAGTTCGCCATCGGTAGACAAAGCAACCACATCGCCGTTTTCAGTACCAAAATAAATTTTGTCGTAGCCGTAACTTAAACCACCAGCGATACGGGCATTGTCACCAGACCAAACATCGCTAATGCCCTGCCAAAATGAATTACCGGCTGGCTTACGCAAATCAAACTGCCATTTACGCTTACCATTGTCCAGATTATACGCCGCAACCAGGCCTTCCCGGCTGGCGGCATATACGGTATCGCCGACAATAATCGGAGTTAATGACGATTCATAATGTGCTACACCTGAGCCTATGCTGGTGCTCCATACTGCATCAGGATCGATGCTGTTCTGCACCGGCGGTAGTACCAGTTTTTCTTTGCTGGAGCATCCGGCAAGTATAACTGCGCTAAGCAGCAAGACCTGTTTTAACTGTAATTTCACGCTTACCTCTTTACACTGCAGTGACGTGCGCCAGCTCGTCCAGCTTGATCTGAAGCAACTGCTGATTTTGTCCTGCAGTTGCCAGCGCTTGTTGATAGGCAGCTTTTGCCTCAGGCAGCTTTTCTGCCAGTACCAGAATGTCACCTTTCAGTTCAGCCTGCAAAGAAGCAAAACTCTCTGGCACGGTTTTCTCCAGTGTTTTCAGCGCCGCATCATAGCTGCCCTGCTCTTGCTGCAATTTTGCCAGCCGCAGCTGGGTTACTGCCAATATTGCCGGCTCTTTCGCATTAGCCAGTACCCAGTTTAGTTGCTGTGTTGCTACATCATAGTTTTTCGCTGTTACCGCTTCTTTTGCTGCGATCAATGCCGCCAGCACTGCGTAATTATCGCCTTTAGAGGCCGCAACGAAGCTCTGCGCTTCTGTCAGCCAGGCTTCACTGCTGTCAGCTTCACGTTGTTGCAGCAACTGGTTAAATGCTGTTGAAGCCTGTTCAACTGAGCTGCGCTGTTCAGCCTGGTAATAACGGAAACCGTATAATGCCGCCAGGCCCAGTACCACACCGGCAAGAATTGCTTTACCGTACTCATGCCAAAAACGTTTAATGGCTTCTACCTGTTGTTCTTCACTGCTGTAAATTTCCACTGCGTTACTCCGTTTTACGTCAAAAGCCCGTTATGCTGAAAGGGCCAGCGTCTTCGCCAGTTCTGTTAATAAAATTGTTTGTTGCGGTTTGTCTTCACGTAACCACTTTACCGTGACTTCACCGCGTGCCAGTTCATCTTCGCCGATGATCAATCCAATAGCCGCACCGGATTTATCAGCCCGCTTAATTTGTTTTTTCAGGTTGCCGCCACCACAATGCACCATAATGCGTTTATCCGGCAAGCTGGCACGCAGCCTTTCGGCAACAGAAAGTACCGCAAGTTCAGCCTGTTCGCCAAGTGCCATCAGGTAAATATCGGCAACTGCCGGTAATACTGGTAATAACTGCAATGTTTGCAGTAATAACACCAACCGCTCCAGCCCCAGGGCAAAACCAACCGCTGGCGTGGCTTTGCCACCTAATTGCTCAACTAAACCATCGTAACGGCCACCGGCACATACAGTACCTTGTGCGCCAAGCTCTGTGGTTACCCACTCAAACACGGTTTTGTTATAGTAATCCAGCCCACGTACTAAACGCGGATTTACGCTAAATTCAATGCCTGCTTGTGTCAGCAATTGCTTTAAACGGGCAAAATGCTCTGCTGAATCTTGATCCAGATAGTCTGCCAGTTTAGGTGCCGCAGCTAATATCCCAGACAGCGCAGGGTTTTTACTATCTAATACCCTTAATGGGTTGCTATACATACGGCGCAGGCTGTCTTCATCCAGCACCGCTTTGTGTTGCTCTAAATAAGCTACCAGCGCATCACGATACGCCGCACGGGCTTCACTTGACCCCAGCGAGTTCAGTTCCAGCTTTACATAAGGTGTTAAACCCAGCTGTTGCCACAACCGCGCACTTAGCATAATCACTTCAGCATCAATGTCGGCACTGGCGATACCAAAAGCTTCCAGGCCAAACTGGTGAAATTGGCGGTAGCGGCCTTTTTGTGGCCTTTCATGGCGAAACATCGGCCCGGTATACCACAGCCGCTGTTCCTGATTGTACAGCAAACCATGTTCATTACCGGCGCGCACGCAGCAGGCTGTACCTTCCGGGCGCAGCGTTAAGCTGTCACCATTGCGATCAGCAAAGGTGTACATCTCTTTTTCTACTATGTCAGTCACTTCGCCAATTGAGCGTTTAAACAGCTCAGTCATCTCAACAATAGGAAAACGAATTTCGCTGTAACCATAGCTGGCCACTGTCTGGCGCAGTGTCTGTTCAACGTATTGCCAGGCTACAGTATCCTGCGGCAGGCAATCGTTCATGCCGCGAATGGCCTGAATTTGCTTCGACAAAATTAAACTTCCATCGGTTTAAGTTAAAAAACAGCCGCGATTATAGGCGTAACAGGGCTAAACACCAAGCCTGTTGCCCGGCTTAATCCAACTGACGCACCGCAATTTTTTGCTGCAGGTATTCACGTACCTGCTGCTCGAGCTGCTCAGCCACCTGTTCATTGTCCAGCCGCAGTTTTTGCCGCTGGCCATTAATGTAAAAACCGCTTTTCTTACTGGCGCCAGCTACACCTAAATCAGATACCAGCGCTTCACCAGGGCCGTTTACCACACAGCCTATCACTGACACTGTTAAAGGCTCGGTAATATCCTCCAGCCGTTCTTCAAGCTGGTTCATGGTTTTAATCACATCAAATTCCTGACGTGAGCAGCTAGGGCAGGCAATAAAATTAATACCACGGGAACGAATGCGCAGCGATTTTAAAATATCAAAGGCAACTTTTACCTCTTCTACCGGATCTGCCGCCAGTGATATCCGCAATGTATCGCCAATACCTTCGGCCAGTAACATACCTAAACCAATGGCTGATTTTACAGCACCTGCACGGGCACCACCTGCTTCGGTAATGCCCAAATGCAGCGGCTGTTTAATTTGCTGCGCCAGTAAGCGGTAGGCACCAACCGCCAGAAAAACATCTGACGCTTTAACACTAACTTTAAACTGATCAAAATTAAGCCGGTCAAGAATATCAACATGCCGCATAGCTGACTCAACCAGCGCCTGCGGCGTGGGCTCGCCGTATTTCTCCTGAATGTCGGCCTCAAGCGAACCGCCATTTACACCGATACGGATTGGGATATTGTAATCCCGCGCGCAATCAACTACAGCGCGGATACGATCTTCACGGCCGATATTGCCTGGATTAATCCGCAGGCAATCTACACCGTATTCAGCAACTTTTAACGCGATGCGGTAATCAAAATGAATATCGGCCACCAGCGGGATGGGCGATTGCTGCTTAATTAGCTTAAAGGCTTCCGCAGCTTCCATCGTTGGCACGGAAACCCGCACCAGATCAGCCCCGGCTTTGGCAATAGCCTGAATTTGTGCAACTGTAGCGGCAACATCAGTAGTGCGGGTATTAGTCATAGACTGTACGGCTATTGGCGCATCACCACCAATCAATACGTTGCCCACCCGGATCTGCGTACTTTGACGGCGTTTTATAGGATTTTCTGCAAACATGCTTATTCTGACTCAGGAATAGTAAATTTGGCCACTCTGCCGCCTGGAAAAGCAGACATATCAAAGGCTTGCTGATTAAAATTAATTTTTACCACACTGGGGTTACCCAAAGTAACAACAAAAGGCGCCGTACCGGTAAGCTGCATAACATAACCCGCCTGCTTAGTACCATAGGCAACGCGATTGCCGTCAGCGTCAACTACATCTATCCAGCAGTTTTCGCTAAAGCGCATTTCCAGTGTATCCAGCTGCGGTACTTCTGCCGCAGGAAGCAGCTCTGCAGATGGCGCGGCCAATTGCTGCAGCATCTCATTCAGTTGCTGCTCGCTGATGGCATTATCAGCAGCACCACCTATACTGGCAGCTTGTTCATCTGAAGCCTGCTCTGCGGGCTCGTCTGTTGCTGGCTGCGGCGATACTTGCTGAGCTCTTGCCTCTACGGGCTGGCTGGCCCGCGCTGCAGCGCTACTCTCTGTGGTATTTTCATACGAGCTTTGCCACCACCAGACAAATAACAGCGCCAGTAACAGCACAATAATGGCATAAGTCAGCCACATGAAACGGTTTTCTGTTGCCTGGTGAGCAGTACGGTTAGAAAAAGTGCGCATGGGCTTGGCTGTTGACACGACAGAGCCTGTCTGGCGGCTAAGTGCCGCCATCAACTCTGTTTCAGGTAGTTTAAGCAAGCGGCCATAAGCACGTACATAACCACGGGCAAAGGTTTCCAGTGTCTTGCCATCAGGTTGATCCTGTTCCAGCCGCTCGACCTGCTCAATTTTCAGATTCAGCTGTAACGCTACCTGTTGTATGGTCAGCTTACGTTGCTCACGCGCCTGGCGCAGCAACTGGCCTACGCTGATCTCAGCAACTACTTCAGTTTCGGGTTCTTTATTCATTGTTCAATACTGGCCGGGTCAACAATATACACTTGCTGGCCAACCTTAAGCCTGCTTTGCTCGGTTAAATTATTCCAGCTGAGAAACCTGTCCAGCCGGATATTGTAGCGATAAGAAATAGCAAACATGGTTTCACCGCTTTCTACCTGATGATAAGGCGAGCTGATCTCCTGCCGGATAACCGCAGGCGGGCTGCTGGTTTGCTCTGCCTGTAATTGCTCATCGCTGACCTCAGCCAGCCATATTTTTTGTCCGGCTCTAATTACTGAAGCAGGCGTTAGCTGGTTCCACTGCATCAAGCGCGACAAACGGATATTATATTGCACAGAGATGGCATACAACGATTCTGCCTCTTTAACAATATGAAATGGCGCACTGCTTTCTGATATTTCTGGCGAAGCCGGTACAGCGGTGGTAGCTGATGCAGTTTCCGCTTCAGCCTGACTTGTTTCGACAACAGCTGTGTTTGCCGTAGCAGCCGGTTCTGGCACGGTTTCAGTAACAATGGCTTGCACCGGCGCCGATGATGTTTCCTGTGGTAAGCTAACAGGCTGTGGTGCCGCAGTTGTTAGCGCAGTGTTATTTTGCGTCAAACTACCGGCAATAGCAGTGATGCTGTTGTTTAATGGCAAAGCCGGATCTACAGCTGGCGCTACGGCAGTTGGCGCCGGAATGGCCTTTTTAACTGGCTTTTGCGCAACCACAGCGGCAACCGGTGCATCTGCTTCTGTGGTTTTACGCTTAACTATTTTCATTTTCGGATTATCTACCGGCTGCGCTGGCACTTGTTGCTTTGCACTGTCATCCGGCAACACAATATTGGCCATCAGACTGTCTTTATAGCGCTCACGCAATTGCTCAAACTCACTGTCGGCTAAACGGCCCTGCAATAATAGCCAGGTTTCCGGCGAGTCTGTGTAGAGTGTCAGCAATAACTGCTCGGCGCTTTGCATGGTGTCACGATCACCGCTTTTCTCGGCAATCAGATAACTGAGCAATACTGTGCGGGCAGAAACCCGGCCCAGACGTGAAATGCGGTCCAACTGGTTTTTCGCAGCACGATTATCGCCCATGGCGTAGGATAAGCCTGCCGCCATCGTCAGCGAAGTGATGCGGGTAGTGTTGTGGCTGACAGAGCTGTCCAGATAGCTTTTAGCTTTACTGAAATTATTTTGCTGCAACTGACATAAAGCCAGATTTTCATAGCTTTCTGCTACGCGGATATATCCAGGCCGGCTAATCGCTTTTAACAATAACTGCTCAGCTTCATCATAACGATGCAACTGACATAAAAAAGCGCCGTAGTTATTATAGGCATCGGCGTAATTAGCGTCTTTCTGGATAGACTGGCGAAAATATTCTTCCGCTTGTTTTTCTTCACCAACGCTCTGATAGTAATACGCCAGTGCACTGTACACTTCAGCTGAATTAGGTGCAAAGCTGCGGGCACGTTCCAGATTATACTTCGCCTGCGAGGTATCACCACGACGCAGGTAGTTAAGGCCAAGCGAAATGCGGGTACGGGCGGCTTCTATATTGTCAAAGGAGCGATCTGACACTGGCTTATCACTACCAACATAGGTCTGCTCTGACACACATCCGGCCAGTATCAATACACTACTCAGCGTTACACCAATGAAAAACTTCTGCTTTAACACACGCCTTTCCTTGCTTTATGGCAGCATTTTTACTGCTATAGGTTGGCCTTTTTGTTGCTTTTTGATCAATCGTTTTGTTCTGTCAATGACATCGCCAACCAGTTGGCCACAAGCGGCATCAATATCATCGCCGCGGGTTTTACGTACAATAACAGTAAAGCCATATTCTTGTAAGACTTTGTTAAACCTGTCAATCCGTGAGTTGCTCGAACGTTTGTACGGTGAGCTGGGATAAGGGTTAAACGGGATCAGGTTTATTTTCGACGGTGTATCTTTCAGTGCATGCGCTAATTCATGCGCCTGTTCCATACTGTCGTTCACGCCATCAAGCATCACATACTCTACTGTGACCTTATCATTGGCCTTAGAGTTCGCAACATAACGCCTTGAAGCGGCTAGAAATTCTTCCATCGGGTATTTACGGTTTACCGGCACCAGCTCGTTACGTAATTCATTGTTTGGCGCATGCAGAGAAATAGCCAGCGCTACGTCAATTTTATCGCGTAATAAATCCAGCGCAGGCACTACGCCTGAGGTACTTAAGGTTACACGGCGCTTGGATAAACCAAAGCCAAAGTCTTCCAGCATTAACTCCATCGCCGGCACCACGTTGTTCAGGTTCAGCAAAGGTTCGCCCATGCCCATCATCACCACGTTAGTTACCGGTTTGTCGCCGGTATCACCATAACTGCCGATAATTTGTGCCACGCGCCATACCTGGCCAATGATCTCTGCCACACTCAGGTTACGGTTAAAGCCCTGCTGCGCTGTTGAGCAAAACGAGCAATCCAGCGCGCACCCAACCTGCGATGACACACATAACGTGCGGCGGTCTTTCTCCGGGATCCACACTGTTTCTACTTCCTGGCCACCGCTTAAGCCCATAACAAACTTAATGGTGCCGTCACTGCTGTCTTGCCGTGTTACGACTACCGGTGCTTCAATAACACAACGTGCTTTGAGTTTTTCCCGCAATACTTTATTGATATTGCTCATCTTATCGAAATCATCGATACAGAAGTGGTAAATCCATTTCATTACCTGATCGGCACGAAACGGTTTTTCGCCCATTTCGACGAAAAATTGCTGCATTTGTGCGCGGGTTAAATCAAGTAAATTAATTTTGTTTTGCTGCTCAGTCATTTGCAGAGCGCTCCTTACCACAATAAACAATAGCCATAAAACACTGTACCAACATGCACTAAGGGGGCTGTTGCCCCCTTAGTCCGTTACCGTCGGCGATTAACGCTTAACGGGTACGGGCACACAGCTCAGCTTCAGTGAAGAAGTAAGCAATTTCACGCGCAGCAGAAGCAGCAGCGTCTGAACCGTGAACAGCGTTCTCATCGATGCTGGCAGCATAGTCAGCACGTAAAGTACCGGCCAGTGCATCTTTCGGGTTAGTCGCACCCATGATTTCGCGGTTCTTACGCACGGCGTCTTCACCTTCCAGCACTTGCACCATAACCGGGCCTGACGTCATAAAAGACACTAAAGCACCGAAGAATGGACGTGCGCTGTGTTCTGCATAGAAACCTTCAGCTTGCTCTTTGCTTAAGTGTAGCATTTTAGCAGCAACGATACGTAAACCGGCAGACTCAAAACGGTTGTAAATAGCACCGATTACGTTCTTGGCAACAGCATCCGGCTTGATAATTGAAAAAGTACGCTCTAACGCCATAACAGGCTCCTGATTTAAGTTGGTAATTAAACTGAATGATTCAAATTTAAGGCGGCAAATTATACGCTAGTTGCAAAAAAAAACCTATTTTTGCTGACAAAAAAGCCGCGAACTCAGGTATTGCACCATCAGTATCGCGGCTTAGTATGACAATGCGGTGGCTAGAAGCTGGCAACCACTTTCACAGTGCTATCAACACTACTGCTACTGATATAGCCAATAGCACTGCTGTCGGCAGCAACTGCGGCTTTTACAGCAGCATCATCGGCCAGTTCTTTGGGTGGTGTGCCCTTACCGGTAAACACCAGCTTTGACCAGTACGCTTTTAGCTGGGCAGCAGAGCGGTTTAGCACTTTACTGTCAAACTCGTCCCGCGCCGTTTTGCCTTCTGCCATATTCAGTGGTGTGGCTTTACTGCCATCAGCAAAGCTGCTGGCCCGGCCTAAAAACAAGCGGTTTAAATCATCTGCTGATACGGCATTAGCATTAGCCGGGTTTACCACTACAGCAATATCTGCAACGGCACTACCGGATAAAATGGTTGCCAGCAACAAAACTGTTTTAATTGCACGCATGGCGCCTCCTTAAAATACTAAATCTACGCCAAACGCCAGCACGTCCTGACGCAGATCAGCGATTTTATTATCTTCAGAGCTGTACTGTAGTTTAAACGCTGCTGAAGGATGGAAGTCGTACCGTAAACCCAGATTATACGTGGTAGCTTTACGGGCCTGGCTTTGCACAATACCCGCTACCGGGATTAACAATTGTGGTGGCAATGTTGCCAGGTAAGGGGTGTAAATTTCTGTTTTGGCCTCATTATCTTCTTTTTCATAAGAAAAATATGGCGTTATGACATCAAAACGATGGCCAACTGATACATAGAAATTTTTCTGATCGGCAATAAAACTGTTATCCACTTTTACTGTGGTGTATTCCGCCACCAGCAGCCAGTCGTTTTTGTCGGCGGTAAAACCCAGGCCAAAAAACGCACCGTCTTCTTCATTAATATCTATCCCGTTTACCAGTGCACCAAAGCCTGCGCCGGACAAACCTGTGAAAAAATCACCAAAAGTAACACCGGGCTGTAACTCAGCGCTTTGAGCATCAATCGTTACTTTGCCTCTTAAATAGGCCGCACGCAGGCTATACCAGTCGCGCCCTAACTCCCAGGCAACGCCCAGCACGTTTTTAATTTCGGCATCAACACTATTACCGCTGACTGTGGCATCGCCGTCATAGGCACCGGCAATCAGCTGCAGGTTTGAATCAAAGCTGCCTAACTGCGTGGTGTGATAAAAAGATATGCCCTCGATATTATCAAAGCCCAGGCCATAAACACTTTGCGGCACCCGCAACCAGTCGTAGGCGTACCCTACATCACGAAAGTCAGAGTATTTATAAAATGGTGTGCGTAAACGCCCGGCATTAATACGTATTTCGTCAGTAAGCTGATAACTGATAAAAGCCCATTCAAATTCAACATCAAAGTCTTCTGCGCCACGGCCCATTAGCTGTGCCGTAACAGACAGCTTTTCGCCTAAATCTGACATTAGCTGTACAGCAAATAAACTCTCGTTTTTAAAGTCCAGGCTGTCATCATAGCCATAGAGGCTGTCGTCGCTGTCCAGTGTTATACCGGCTTTAATTGACGCAAAGCCATTTATTGTCAAATCGGCGTGCGCCGGTGCGGCCAGCAAAGTTGATAACGCCACCGCTATCAGAGATTTTTTTAGCATGGTTACTCCGTTTTTTTATCGTTGTCTTTCAGATCCTAGCCCAAGCTTTACTAATCACCAGCAAAGTGCTGGTTTTATTGAGTAATCGCAGATTATTGGCATAAAAAAACGGCCCTGCAGGCCGTTTCGTTACCAGAGCAGGTAAATTAGTGGCCTTCGCTGACCATATTGACGGTGTACTTTGGAATTTCTACCACCAGATCTTCATCGGCTATACGTGCCTGGCAACCTAAACGTGATTCCGGCTCCAGCCCCCAGGCTTTATCCAGCATATCGTCTTCGAGTTCTTCGCTTTCATTCAGTGAATAAAAACCTTCGCGCACAATGACATGACAGGTAGTGCAGGCACAGGATTTCTCGCAGGCGTGTTCTATCGAAATACCACTGCGCAGCGCCACATCCAGTACCGTTTCACCAGCTTTGGCTTCAATTGCGGCGCCTTCGGGACACAGCTCGGCATGGGGTAAAAATACGATTTGTGGCATTTGTTATACCTCGTCCACGTTATGGCCTGTTAACGCACTGCGGATTGATTTATCCATGCGCCGGGCGGCAAAGTCATCAGTTAATGTGTTGGTGTGCTCAATCGCCGCTTTGATAGCTGCGGTATCGTCGCCTTGTTTTACGCTGGCAAGAGTTGTCAGCGCCTGGTTAATTGTTGTCAGCTCCTGCGCGCTTAACAAAGCCGCATCAGCTTTAAGTGCCTGCGACACGGCTTCAAGCACACGCTCGGCTTCTACCTGCTGCTCACGCAATAACCGCAACTGCATATCCTGCCGCGCGTATTGCATTGAGCCTTTTAGCATAGTGGCAACCTGATCATCGCTTAAACCGTAAGATGGCTTAACCTGAATATTGGCCTGCACACCGGTGGATTTTTCCTGCGCGGTTACGCTTAATAAACCGTCGGCATCTACCTGAAAAGTTACACGGATATGCGCACCACCGGCTGGCAGCGGTGGTATACCGCGTAATTCAAAGCGCGCCAGTGAGCGGCAGTCTTCTACCAGTTCCCGCTCGCCCTGCACCACATGTAGTGCCATCGCGGTTTGGCCATCTTTAAAGGTGGTAAATTCCTGCGCCCGCGCCACCGGTATAACGGTATTACGCGGAATAATCTTTTCGGTTAGCCCGCCCATGGTTTCAAGACCAAGTGATAACGGGATCACATCCAGCAACAGGGTATCGCCTTCAGCTTTATTGCCTACCAGCACATTGGCCTGAATGGCCGCACCTATTGCAACCACTTTATCCGGATCAATTGACGTAAGCGGTTCAGTGGCAAAAAACGTAGCCACTTCGCTGCGCACTAGAGGCACACGGGTAGAACCGCCAACCATCACCACTTTAACAATGTCATCGCTGGTTAAACCCGCGTCACGCAGCACCTGACGGCAGGCACGAATGGTCTTTTTAACCAGCGGTGCGATCAACTGCTCAAATTCTGCTTTACTGAGGGTGCCGCTGAACTGGCTGCCCGTCACAGGCAGAGAAAAACTTACCGTATCACTGCCGGTTAATTGCTCTTTAATATTGCGTGCGGTGGTTAAGTACTGCCGCATGGCCTGGTGCGACAACTGTGCCTCACCGGTCTGTTGCTGCAAATAACTGACAATAGCATGGTCGAAATCATCACCACCCAGGGCAGAATCACCGCCGGTGGCCAGTACTTCAAACACACCGCGACGTAAACGCAGAATAGAGATATCAAAGGTACCGCCGCCTAAATCATATACGGCAATCACACCTTCCTGACCGGAATCAAGGCCGTAGGCCAGTGCTGCTGCGGTAGGCTCATTTAACAGGCGCATCACATTCAGCCCGGCCAGTTTAGCGGCATCTTTAGTGGCCTGGCGCTGGGCGTCATCAAAATAGGCTGGTACCGTTATAACCACGCCGTTTAATTCGCCACCTAAGGTTTCACTGGCGGTGTTGGCAAGCGTGGCCAGAATTTCAGCTGATACTTCCACCGGGTTTTTTACGCCCTGCACGGTGTTAATGGCAACTAAACCTTGCTGATCGATAAGCTGATACGGCACTTTGTCTTTTAGCGCCAGAGTTTCATTATAACCTTTACCCATCAGCCGTTTTACCGACACTATGGTGTTTTCAGCGTCATCTACTGCTGCGGCCATAGCTGCGTAACCTACCACTACGCTATCAGCGGTATAACGCACTACTGATGGCAGCATATCGCGCCCCTGGCTGTTAACCAGTGTTTTGGCTTCACCACTGCGTACTGTTGCCACCAGTGAGTTGGTGGTACCAAGGTCAATACCGGCCGCCAGCTTGTGCTGATGCGGCGCAGCGCTTTGTCCGGGCTCTGCGATTTGTAATAGCATAGTGTTGTTTAGTCTTGTAGTTGCTGTTCAATCAGCTCCAGCTCTTGCTGCAGCTTGAAGAAGAATTTTAGTTTACGAATAAGGTCTGCCGCCAGGTGATCCTGCTCAGCGGTTTCACTGTCTAACGCCGTAGCCAGTTGCTGTAACAACTGTTTTTTCTGCTGCTGCAACTGGCGCTCTATATCGTCAATAACTGCATCGGGATCTGCGCTTTGCTCTATTTCAGCCAGTTGCTCACGCAGTTCCATTTGCTGCATTAAAAACAGCGGATCAGTAAAGCTGCGCTGCTCATGGCTTATTTTTAAACCGCGCAGTGCCAGCAAATGTTCGGCCCGCAATAGTGGCTGCTTTAAACTGTGATAAGCGTCGTTAATATTGGCCGTTTGTTGCACGGCCAATAGTTTGTCCCGCTCAGAGCCACTACTGTGCTGATCCGGATGAAACTGCTTTTGCAGCTTAAGGTAGCGCGACCCCAGCTCAGTTAAGTCGAGGTCGAACTTCGCCGGCAGGTTAAACAGCTGAAAGTAATTCATCCGGCCCTTAGATGTTTAAATTAATTACCTGGAACACGCAGTTAAACAGTAAAGCTTTCGCCACAACCACATTCGCCGTTAACGTTGGGGTTGTTAAACTGAAAACCTTCATTCAGGCCTTCTTTAACAAAGTCCAGCTGGGTGCCATCTATGTACACCAGGCTTTTGCCATCGACTATCAGCTTCAGGTCGTCTTGTTCAAACACCTGATCATCATCGTTAAGCGTATCGACAAACTCCAGTACATAAGCCAGGCCCGAGCAACCGGTAGTTTTTACACCTACCCGTAAGCCCACACCTTTACCACGGTTTTGCAAAAAACTGCGTACCCGATCGGCGGCTGCCGTTGTCATCGAAATAGCCATAATGCTTAGCCTCCGTGTTTTTGCTTATAATCAGCAATCGCTGCTTTAATGGCATCTTCTGCCAGAATAGAGCAGTGAATTTTCACCGGTGGCAACGCCAGCTCCTGAGCAATGTCAGTATTTTTAATTTGCTGCGCTTCATCCAGGCTTTTACCTTTAACCCACTCTGTTACCAGAGAACTGGAAGCAATAGCACTGCCACAGCCATAGGTTTTAAATTTTGCATCTTCGATAATACCGTCAGCGTTTACTTTAATTTGCAGCTTCATTACGTCGCCACATGCTGGTGCGCCTACCATACCGGTGGCAACACTGGCATCATCTTTATCAAATGAGCCAACATTGCGTGGGTTTTCGTAGTGATCGATTACTTTATTACTGTATGCCATGATAGTTACCTCTGTATGCAGCCAGCGCGCTTAATGCGCAACCCAGGCTACAGTGTTTAAATCGACGCCGTCTTTGTACATGTCCCACAGGGGCGACATTGCACGCAGTTTTTCAATCGCCTGGTGCACAATTTTAATCGTGTGATCAATCTGCTCTTCGGTGGTGTAACGGCCGATACTGAAACGGATAGAGCTGTGTGCCAACTCGTCACTCATGCCCAGGGCACGCAGTACATATGATGGCTCCAGGCTGGCCGATGTACAGGCAGAGCCCGACGATACGGCGATATCTTTCAGTGCCATAATCAGCGACTCACCTTCAACATAGTTAAAGCTGATATTGGTAATATGTGGCACACGGTGTTCGCGGTTACCGTTTAAAAACACCTGCTCAATATCTTTTACGCCGTTTATCAACCTGTCGCGCAGCGCAGTAATACGCTTAATTTCATCGTGCATTTCCAGCTTCGCTAACCGGAAAGCTTCGCCCATAGCAACAATCTGGTGGGTTGGTAAAGTACCTGAACGCATACCACGCTCATGGCCGCCACCGTGCATCTGTGCTTCTAAACGAATACGTGGTTTACGCCGCACAAACAAGGCACCTATGCCTTTAGGACCATAAGCCTTGTGGCCTGAGAACGACATTAAATCCACTTTCAGCGTTTGTAAGTCAATATCCAGCTTGCTTGCTGCCTGAGCTGCATCTACATGAAAAATAATACCTTTGCTGCGGCATAGCTCGCCAATAGCGGCAATATCCTGCACCACACCAATTTCGTTGTTAACAAACATTACGCTGACAACACTGGTATCTGGCCGGATAGCCGCTTCCAGCATAGCAACCGTTACCAGGCCATCGGTTTGTGGTTCAAGGTAGGTAACCTCATAACCTTCGCGCTCTAACTGGCGCATAGTGTCCAGCGTAGCTTTGTGCTCAGTTTTAACCGTGATCAGGTGCTTGCCTTTTTTGTGGTAAAAATCGGCAGCGCCTTTAATGGCCAGATTATTCGATTCGGTAGCACCTGAGGTAAATACAATTTCACGTGGATCTGCATTTACCAGCTCTGCAATCTGGCTGCGGGCAATTTCTACCGCTTCTTCTGCTTGCCAGCCAAAACGATGCGAACGCGACGCCGGGTTACCAAACTCGCCGTCCATTGTTAAAAACTGCATCATTTTTTCTGCTACCCGGGCATCGACCGGGGTAGTTGCAGCGTAATCCAGATAAATAGGTAGCTTCATTATTTGCTCCGTGTTGCCTACAGCTGGCAGCTGACTTCGATATCAGTTGCCGGATTTTTTACAATACGGCTGTTCTGCCGTTTTGCCAGGTATTGTACATCTTGCTTATTTACCAGCTCGCCCAGCGTAATGCCGGTAAGAAAGTCTTCAATGCGGTGGCTTAAGTCACTCCACAGGGTATGAGTTAAACAGCGCGTACCGCTATGGCAGTCAGATTTGCCCTGGCAGCGGGTAGCGTCTACCGACTCATCCACCGCGCTTATTACGTCTGATACTGAAATACTGCCCGCTTCACGCCCCAGCTGATAACCACCGCCAGGCCCGCGTACACTGCTCACCAAACCCTGTTTACGTAAACGGGCAAACAACTGTTCAAGATATGACAACGAAATGCCCTGACGCTCTGAAATATCAGCAAGTGGCACCGGCCCGGTTGCCGTGTGTAAGGCTACATCCAGCATAGCCGTTACCGCGTAGCGGCCTTTCGATGTTAATCTCATGGTTTGCTCCCTGAAAACAATGGCGCCATTGTACATTCCCGACTGTTTTAGTCAAGTATTAATAACCTACTGTGTTAGTCAGGTATTCAGGGTTAAGGTTCCATTAAATGGTCGGATCAAAAGCTTCTACGTCACGTTTGCGCTCTTGTGCCGCGCGCTGTTCAGCTAATTTAAAGTCTTCTTCTTCAATATTTACTGTCGGTACTTCTTCACAGACATTACCACCGAGTTGATTGACACTGTGGCACAATTCACCCACTTTGGTATCCAGCAATTGAATATGATCCAGCATGCGACCAATGGCATTGGCTACCGGATCGGGGTTATCGGCGGCCACTGCATAGGCGTCAAAACCAAATTTTTGCGCCAGTTGTTTGCGCCCGGCACTAACCTCAACATCGGCTTTAGCCACAATACGGCCGGGAATACCTATTACAGTGGCGCCGTCTGGTACATCTTTTACCACTACCGCATTAGAGCCAATACGGGCATTTTCACCGACATACAGCGGGCCCAGCACCTTGGCACCGGCACCAATAACCACCCCGTTACCCAACGTGGGATGACGTTTGCCCGGATTCCAGCTTGTACCGCCCAGTGTTACACCATGATACAGGGTGACGTCATCGCCAATTTCAGCGGTTTCGCCTATCACCACACCCATACCATGATCGATAAAAAAGCGCCGGCCGATTTTGGCACCAGGATGAATTTCTACCCCGGTTAGCCAGCGGGCAATAGTGCTTAAAAAACGTGCCAGCCATTTCCAGTTGCCGCGCCATAACTTATGGCAAACACGATGCCACCAGATGGCATGCAAACCAGGGTAAGTGGTCAGTATCTCAAAGCTGCTACGGGCAGCCGGGTCGCGTTCAAACACACTTTTGATATCTTCTTTGATACCGGCAAACATGCGCTACTCCTTCTCACCCTGTACTTTGCGGCCATAACGCTGCACCGAGGTTAAAATGCCGCGCAAAATATTGTACTCAGCCTCTTCCGGCCGGGCCCGGGTAAATAAACGTTTCAGTTTGGTCATCACCACACCAGGGTGCTGCTTAATAATAAAGCCAGTGTCATTCAGTGTGTGTTCCAGATGCTGATAAAAGCTGTTCATCTGCTCGCTGCTAGGATAAGCCACATCGTCAGCTGTTGATGTAGTAGCTTGCTTCTGTAACTCTTTTTGCAGCCAGGCCATGCGCACTTCGTAAGTTACAATTTGTACTGCCATCGCCAGGTTTAGCGAGCTGTATTCCGGGTTAGCCGGGATACAAACATGGTAATTGCACAATTGCAGCTCTCCATTGGTTAAACCACTGCTTTCACGGCCAAACACCAGCGCTACCGGATGGGTTGCCGCTTCGTGCACCGCTTTTACACCGCATTCACGCGGCTCCAACATAGGCCAGCTTAAGGTACGCGAACGCGCGCTGCTGCCCACAACTAAACTGCAATCTCTTATCGCCTGTTCAAGCGTATCAAATACCTTAGCATTGGCTAAAATATCGCTGGCACCAGCAGATAACGCATAGGCCTGGCCGTCTGGCAGCTCTTTGGGCGCCACTAAATACAGCTCTGATAAGCCCATGGTTTTCATGGCGCGGGCCACCGAACCAATATTGCCGGTATGAGTGGTGCCCACAAGAATGATACGGATCTGGTTTAACATAAGGCTTCCCGCGTAAAAGGGCTGGCATTCTAGCATAGCCTTGCGCATTTGTTGACGATAAAATAGCAGTCTGGCCATCCGAATAATATAGATTAATGCAGCGGTGTAACCTGCTTTTTGGCGATTGTTTTGCTACACTAGCGCCACTTTTACAACAGGGAACCACGAAGATGAAAACAATAAAACTTGCTCTTGCGCTGTCCGCTGTTCTGTTAACCCCTCTGACCCATGCTGACGCCAGCAAAACGGATAATACTGCCGCCTTACAATTGGCAGTAGACCATCAAACTCGCAGCCCGGCCAATGTCGCCCGCGACAAATACCGTAACCCGGTAGCTACCTTAGCGTTTTTTGAAGTTAAGCCCGACAGCACTGTAGTAGAGATATCACCGGGCGGTGGCTGGTACACTGAAATTCTGGCACCATTACTGGCTGAGCACGGCACTTACTATGCGGCGCATTTCCCTGCCGACAGCACCTCTGATTATTACAAACGCAACCGCGCTGCCTTTGTCGAAAAGCTGGCCGCTAACCCTATATATAACCGCGTACAGTTAACCGATTTTGCGCCGGGCAACAGCGCTGCCATTGCCCCTGCCGGTAGTGCCGATGTGATTTTGACCTTCCGCAATTTGCATAACTGGTATAGCAATGGCGGAGATGACGGTATGGTTGCTATTTTTAAAGACTTCTATAACGCATTAAAACCCGGTGGCGTATTGGGCGTAGTAGAACACCGTTTACCGGCCGGCAAAATGACCGGCGAGTGGATGAAATCAGGCTATTTTCCACAGCAGCTAACCATTACGCTGGCAGAAAAAGCCGGTTTTGTGTTTGACAGCAGCAGCGAAATAAATGCCAATCCGAAAGATACAGCAGATTATCCGGGCGGCGTCTGGACGTTGCCGCCGGTACTGCGCTTAAAAGAGCAGGATAAAGAAAAATATCTGGCTATCGGTGAAAGTGACCGCATGACACTGAAGTTTCGCAAACCTGCCACTAAATAAGCTGATATTGAATAACCTTTATTACACACGTTTTTGAATAACTAACGGAAAGCTAAATGAAAGTATTGGTAATTGGCGGCGGTGGCCGCGAGCATGCACTGGCCTGGAAAGCAGCGCAGTCACCTTTAGCCAGCAAGGTATTTGTTGCACCAGGTAACGCAGGCACAGCCCGCGAAAGTAATCTGACCAACGTTGCGATAGCGGCAGATAACGTGCCGGCCTTACTGGCATTTGCCCAACAAGAAAACATTGAGCTAACCATAGTTGGCCCGGAAGCACCGCTGGCCAAAGGCGTAGTTGACGCCTTTCGTGCTGCCGGGTTAGCAATTTTTGGCCCAACCAAGGCCGCAGCACAGCTGGAAAGCTCTAAAGCCTTTGCTAAAGACTTCTTAGCCCGCCACAGCATTCCCACTGCGGCTTACCAAAACTTTACCGAAACAGCACCAGCCAAAGCCTTCGCGCAAAAGCTGGGCACACCGGTAGTGATTAAAGCAGACGGTTTAGCCGCCGGTAAAGGCGTGATCATTGCACAAACCCAGGACGAAGCCGCTGCGGCAATTGACGATATGTTATCCGGCAATAAATTTGGCGATGCTGGCAGCCGTGTTGTGGTAGAAGAGTTTTTAACCGGTGAAGAAGCCTCATTTATTGTGATGGTTGATGGCACTACGGCACTGCCGTTTGCGTCATCACAAGACCATAAAGCCCGTGATAATGCCGACAAAGGCCCGAATACCGGCGGCATGGGCGCTTATTCGCCAGCACCTGTGGTAACAGCAGCGGTGCACGATTGGGTAATGCAAAACGTTATTTACCCCACCGTAAATGGCATGGCGGCAGAAGGCACGGTATTTACCGGCTTTTTATATGCCGGTTTAATGATAGCGCCGGATGGCAGCGCCAAAGTGCTGGAATTTAACTGCCGCTTTGGCGACCCGGAAACCCAGCCGATTATGCTGCGGCTGGAATCTGACCTGGTAGAGCTGTGTTTAGCCGCTACCCAAACAGCCCTCGCTGGTAAGCACATTCAGTTCAGCCAGCACGCTGCAGTAGGCGTAGTGCTGGCCGCCGGAGGCTACCCTGATACCTATGCCAAAGGCAAAATCATTAGTGGTTTAGACGGCGCTGACAGTGCCACAGCTAAAGTGTTTCATGCCGGTACTGAGTTAAAAGATACTCACGTTGTAACCAACGGCGGGCGGGTGCTATGCGCCACAGCTCTGGGTGCTAATGTGACAGCAGCACAACAGGCTGCCTACAAGCTGGCAGATAAAATCAGCTGGGATGGCATGTTCTGCCGTACCGACATAGGTTACCGCGCTATTGCCCGCGAGCAAAAGTAGTGATGAAGTTAAACACGTTCTTATTATTAAGTACCGCCCTGCTAAGCACTGCGGCGGTAGCAGAATGCACTGCTGACTATACCGCTATATACGATATTCAGGGCACCGGCGACAGCAGCCCGCTGGCAGGTCAGCAGCTCACTACACGGGGAGTCGTTACCGCCGTAGTATATCCTGACAGCAAAGCTGCCGGTATAGTGCTACGGGCTACTGAACCGGGTAACAGTGCAGCGTCATCAAGCCTGTTTATTGCGCATGCTGAGGCAGCCACTACTTATCAGCCAGGTCAGTTACTACAAATAAGCGGCACTGTTGCCGAAATTAACCAGCTTACCAGCCTGACTAACGTCAGCAGGATCAGCGATTGTGGCCGTTCTTCAAACATACGGCCGTTTACACTAAAGCTGCCATTGCCGGCCGGGCAAAGCTGGGAGCAACTGGAAGGTGCCTGGTTACGTTTTGAACAACCACTTACCGTAAATGATACCTACAGCCTGGGCCGCTACGGCGAAATAACACTGGCAGATAAACGCCTGATGGCTGCAACTGAGGTAATGTTACCCGGCAAAGAAGCTGCAGCCCTAACCAGAACGCAGCAAGAACGGCATATGTTGGTACTGGACGATGGCCTGTACCAGCAGAACCCCGATCCGCTGTTATTCCCGCAAGGTGGTTTAACGGCAGACAATACTTTACGTATCGGCGATACACTAACCGGTGTTGAGGGTGTACTGCTGCAAGACGAGCGTGGCTACCGGTTGCTGCCAACAAAAATGCCGCAGTTTAATGCGCAAAACCCACGCCCGCCAAAACCGCAATCAAAGCCAGCCAAAGCTTTGCGCATTGCCAGCTTTAATGTGCTGAATTACTTTAATGGCGAAGGCCAGCCACAACCCTTCCCTACCCGCCGCGGTGCCGACACAGCCGCAGAGCTGGAGCGACAACAGGCTAAATTGATAGTAGCGCTTGCTGCGCTGGATGCAGATGTCATTGGCCTGTTGGAAGTAGAAAACAACGGCTACAGCCCAAAAGGCGCTTTAGCCAGCCTGACAGCAGCGCTAAACAAAGTGGCCGACAAACCTTACCGCTTTATTATTACTAAAGACCAACCAGGTTCTGATGCTATTAAAGTTGCTTTGCTGTACCGGCCGTCAAGCGTTAGCGTGGAAGGTAACGCCGCTATGTTGCTAAGTAAGCCTTTTGACTGGGGCAGCCGGCCACCGCTGGCGCAAAGCTTTCGCCATCTACAGTCAAATGAGCTGGTTACTGTCAGCATTAACCACTTTAAATCCAAAGGCAGTTGCCCGAAAGACATTGCATCGAAAGATGCCGATCAGCACGATGGCCAGGCGTGCTGGAACGCACTGCGTACATTGTCAGCTAAAGCACTGAGCGACTGGCTAGCCAGCCAGCCTACCGGCGTAAAAACTGATAAACAGATTATTCTCGGCGATTTAAACGCATACCGGATGGAAAACCCGGTAAAGATGCTGGAACAACAAGGCTGGACATACCTCAAAGCAGAAACCGGCCCACAGTATTCCTATGTTTATCGTGGCCGCACTGGTTCACTTGACCATGCACTGGCAAGCCCCGCGCTGGCAAAGAACCTGGCAACTATGCAGCACTGGGCTATTAACGCCGATGAGCCGGTATTGCTGGATTACAACGTCGAATTTAAAAGCGACAACCTGCAACAGCTATTATATGCCCCCTCGCCGTACCGCTCGTCCGATCATGACCCGTTAATTGCCACTTTTCAGTTTTAACGCTAACTGTGGACTGCCGCTAAGTTAATTCAATTACTTAGCGGCTATGGTGTTATTAACATAACAATAAACAGTTGCACCCGCTTAACCGTATGCTTTAAGGTGAGGTTCAGTTAGCTTAGCGGGCCGCGCCTATGTCACATAAAAACCCTATTATTGCTATTACCGGTTCCTCCGGCGCCGGTACCAGCACAACCTCGACTGCCTTTCAGCATATTTTCCGCACGCTGGATATAGATGCCGCCTTTGTTGAAGGTGATAGTTTTCACCGTTTCAGCCGCCCGGAAATGGAAGTAGAGATCCGTAAAGCCAAAGAAGCCGGGAGATACATTAGCTACTTTGGCCCTGAAGCCAATGATTTTGGTGCGTTAGAAAACTTCTTTGCCAGCTATGGCGAAACCGGCTGCGGTAAAATACGCCATTATCTGCATACTTTTGACGAGGCCGTGCCTTATAACCAGCTACCGGGTACTTTTACCCCATGGCAGGATTTACGCGCCAATACCGACTTACTATTTTACGAAGGCCTGCATGGCGGTGCCGTTACCGGACAACATAATGTTGCCCAGCATGTTGATTTGCTGATCGGCATGGTGCCGATAGTTAACTTAGAGTGGATCCAGAAAATTATCCGCGATACCTCTGAGCGCGGCCACAGCCGGGAGGCCGTGCAAGCCAGTATTGTGCGCAGTATGGATGACTATATTAACCATATTACGCCGCAGTTTTCCCGCACCCACATTAACTTCCAGCGCGTACCTACCGTAGACACCTCTAACCCGTTCAGCGCCAAAGATATACCGTCACTGGATGAAAGCTTTGTCGTGATCCGCTTTCGCGGTATCAAACACGTTGATTTCCCCTACTACCTGCAAATGATCAACGGCGCTTTTATGTCGCGGGTTAATACGCTGGTGGTGCCCGGAGGCAAAATGGGCCTGGCAATGGAGTTGATTTTAACGCCGCTGATTGAAGAGCTGATGATAAAACGGCGCCAGGCACGCGGTCAGGTAGACTGGCTGGGAACTTGAACAGACAAAAGAACCGATTAAGCGAAACGATTTGCTCTAAACCAACCGTTGAAGGCATGGATGCTGACAAATGCGCCGGGAGCGAATTTGAACAGCTACGCTGGTCCGCAGGATAAACTTCATGGATGAAGTTTATAATCGAGCCTAGAGGGACGTATTTACAGCGTGTTGGTGTGAGCAAACCGTTTCAGTGACACCACAACTTTCAGTTTCAAACCTTAATATCTCTGGTGATAAAACCAACAGCGTTACAATTTTCATTTTCGCCACCCCGCATACTACTGTTGTCTCAGCTTTACAAAACACCAATTTTCAGCCGTTTAGCGAATGTCAAGACAGCAAAGGCCAGTAAATTTACACTTTTGTTTAAATAATAGCCTTTGCTTTGGCAGCAAAAATCCGTAAACTTAGCGCCCCTTACGGGTAGAGCCTTGGATTACGTGGTGCGCATAGGTCCATATCAGTTAGCGAACAAGGTAATTTGTGCTCCGATGGCCGGAGTAACCGATCACACTTTTCGTGAGCTTTGCCGGCGTTTTGGTGCAGCATTAGCTGTATCTGAAATGCTGTCGAGCAACCCATTGGTATGGCAAAGCGAAAAATCACAAAATCGCATGGGCCACCGGCAAGAGTCTGGTATTCGTTCAGTACAAATTGCTGGTGCAGATCCACAGCAAATGGCTGAGGCTGCCCAATACAATGTTGACATCGGTGCCGATATTATCGACATCAACATGGGTTGCCCGGCAAAAAAAGTGAATAAGAAACTGGCTGGCTCTGCGTTATTGCAGTACCCGGATTTAGTGAAACAAATTGTACGCGCTGTGGTCGATGCGGTTAAGGTACCGGTTACGTTAAAAATACGCACCGGCTGGGATCCAGAGCACAAAAACGGTATTCAGATTGCCCGTATTGCACAGGATAACGGCATACAGGCACTGGCAGTACACGGCAGGACACGCGCCTGCATGTACAAAGGTGAAGCGGAATATGACACCATCCGCGCCATTAAACAAAGTGTGTCAATCCCGGTAATTGCCAATGGCGACATCACCGGGCCGGAAAAAGCGCGCTATGTGCTGGATTACACCGGTGCTGACGCCATTATGATTGGCCGCGCAGCACAGGGACGGCCATGGATTTTCCGCGAAGTGGTGCATTATCTGGCCACTGGCGACAAACTGGCGCCCCCCGGCATAGCCGAAGTACGTCAGATCATGCAGGAACATGTGCAGGGTTTACACCAGCTTTATGGTGAGCATGCCGGTTCCCGCATTGCCCGCAAGCATGTGGGCTGGTATTTAGCTGAGCACGACACGCTCGGAAATTTTCGTAGTGAATTCAATGGCATTGAATGTGCTAAGCAACAGCTTGACGCCTTAAATGACTATTTTCATCAACTAGCAGCAACCTAACGTAAAAGAGAAAAGCAATGTTTAATTCGAACGTTACTTCGCCATTTATTACTAACGCCCACGTACAAACGCAGGAAAAGCCACAAGCTTTAAGCACTGCCGCGCAAAAAGCAGTAGCTAACTACCTGCAGCAATTAAACGGTCAGGACGTTAACGATTTATATGAACTGGTATTATCTGAATTAGAGCGTCCGTTACTGGAAGAAGTGATGAAATATACCCGCGGTAACCAAACCCGCGCCGCCAACCTGATGGGCATCAACCGCGGCACGCTGCGCAAGAAGCTGAAACAGTACGGCATGAGCTAATGCCACCGCGGGGCCAGCGCCCCGCCACTAAGCACCTTCGGGTGCTTTTTTATTGGTTAGGTTAAAATCTGATTTCTGCAAGCTACAAGAGAGTCTAAGCATGACGACATTAAGACCCATCCGCCGCGCACTGCTGAGTGTGTCAGACAAAACCGGTATTGTAGAGTTCGCCCGTGCGCTGGCCGCACAACAGGTGGATATACTGTCAACCGGCGGCACTGCCAAACTGTTGGCCGAACAAGGCATTAAGGTTACAGAAGTGTCTGACTACACCGGCCACCCGGAAATTATGGACGGCCGGGTAAAAACCCTGCACCCGAAAATTCACGGCGGTATTTTAGCCCGGCGCGGCGTGGACGAAAGCGTAATGGCTGACAACAATATCGGCCCTATCGACTTAGTGGTAGTAAACCTGTATCCGTTTGCCAGCACCGTAGCCAAGCCAGGCTGTACGCTGGAAGATGCGGTGGAAAATATCGATATCGGCGGCCCGACTATGGTACGCGCGGCTGCGAAAAACCACAAAGATGTGACAATTGTTGTTAACGCCAAAGACTACGACACCGTACTGGCAGAAATGCAGGCCAACGGCGGCGCAACCACTCACGCCACCCGTTTTAGCCTGGCGATCAGCGCTTTTGAACACACCGCACAGTACGACGGCATGATAGCCAACTACTTTGGCGCCATGTTACCGGCTTACGATACACCGGCAGAGCCAGCAACTAAGTTCCCGCGCACCTTTAACAGCCAGTTCGTTAAAAAACAAGACTTACGCTACGGCGAAAACAGCCACCAAAGCGCGGCGTTTTATGTGCAGAAAGGTGCTACTGAAGCATCTGTATCCACTGCCACACAGTTACAAGGCAAGGCGTTGTCGTACAACAATATCGCCGACACCGATGCCGCGCTGGAATGCGTAAAAGAATTTGCTGAACCGGCCTGTGTTATCGTTAAGCACGCTAACCCATGCGGTGTAGCCATTGGTGATTCGATTCTGGCAGCTTATAACCGTGCCTACCAGACCGATCCAACTTCAGCCTTCGGTGGCATTATTGCTTTTAACCGCGAATTAGATGAAACCACGGCAAAAGAAATTGTCAGCCGCCAGTTTGTTGAAGTGATTATTGCACCTTCAGCCACCGACGCTGCAGTTGCCGTAGTGAGCACCAAGCCAAACGTGCGCCTTTTGGTATGCGGCAACTTCAGCCTGGCTGCACCGGCGCTGGATGTTAAACAGGTTAACGGCGGCATGCTGTTGCAGGATCGCGATCAGGCTAAAGTGGCTGCGGATGACTTAAAAGTAGTGACCAAGCGCCAGCCTACCGAACAAGAGTTAAAAGACTTACTGTTCTGCTGGAAGGTCGCTAAGTTTGTAAAATCTAACGCCATTGTGTACGTAAAAGACAGCATGACCATTGGTGTCGGCGCTGGGCAAATGAGCCGCGTTTATAGCGCGAAAATTGCCGGTATTAAAGCTGCTGACGAGAAGCTGGAAGTAAAAGGCTCAGTAATGGCCTCAGACGCTTTCTTCCCATTCCGCGACGGTATCGACGCTGCTGCTGCAGCTGGCATTACTGCAGTGATCCAGCCAGGTGGTTCAATGCGCGACGCTGAAGTTATCGCCGCTGCCGACGAGCACGGCATGGCAATGGTGTTTACCGGTGTACGCCACTTCCGTCATTAAGCATTTGCTTTAGTGATAAAAAAGGCCGCATTTGCGGCCTTTTTTGAAGGCCCCATACCACTGATACAACATAATCGCAGATGGTCAATATTCTATATCAAACTTTGTACTCAAGTTTGAAGCTAACTCTTTTTTGACAGCTATGCGTTTAATCTCTTTTTCTAGCTTTTCAATTTCTAAAACTTTCGTGTTGCTTAATTGGGCAGTTCTTGTGCCTCTGAGTTCTGATATTCTTACCCTTAAAAAATATTCAGATAAAGCATATTGCTCCAGCAAGCATGACATTTCTCACCTCAGTAATCGTATTGCGATAAAGCAATATTACATGGAGGTGCTCAATTCTCCGGGGGTAGAAATTGGATCATCTTTTGAGTGAGCAGATACCATAGGCTTTAAATGCACAACCTCTGTTGGGTTAAACTTGTGCCCGCGTAATTTTTTTCCCGTTTTGAGTTCAGATTCATATTCGTATAGTTGTAGGCCGAGCACTACTTCTGAGAGCTCTAAAGCCTTGCCGAGCCAATTCGGGTTACGAAGCATTTTATTAATATGAGGAACTTGTCCCAAATCATTTGCCAGCCCGATACTTTGACAGCTTATTACGTAACCATATGTCAGATGAATCACAGGCCGGCTTGCTCTAAAAATTTTTTTTAAATTATCTAATCGAAAGTCCGGCTCTTGAAACGTCGACCTACGCGACTCGTAAGCACTGGAAATATGGCTTAAAACATCATTAAATGAACAGCCTGCATTTTGGCTAAGTGAAGAGTCATATGCGACGAAAACATGATGTGAGTGCAATCTATCTTTTAGCTTTTTTACTCCCCCTCCCAACTTATTAGGACTACCTGTTAGGGCTCTATCAATATCTCGCCAGATCATTAAGTCAGATAACCCGAACTGTTCAATCATTTTTGCTTTAATTGCTGACATGCCTTTACCTTTGCACTCAGACCTAACCAGTGCACTTAACATGGCATTCTTGAAGTTGATCCGTTTAGAGTCTTCGCTTTCTAATGGATAGGCTAATAAAGCTAAATAATCTGCTGCTCCAGAGCAATCATCTGACACCCAACCTACTCGTGAAAAGGATCGTTTAGGAGATTCACTGAAAGCATACAGATTTATCAGCTCTTTCCCAATTTGTACCATTTCATTCATCGAAGTATCCCCTTACCCAACCAACACTGAGCAAATAGCGGCTGCCCTGCTCTACTTGGGTAACTGCATGCTCGCACAGATCGGGCCGAAAGAATTTAATGCGGGAGTTCTGATAAATCGGTGTAGCGCAGATAAAGTCGCCGCCCTTTTTTGCTTTTTTAAGCACAACGTTCAGACGGTAATGCCTGCCACTGCTTACAGCATCTTTATGTGGTGGCACTTCGCAGCCTTGCGGAAAACGCAGCAGGTAACAATCGAATTTTAGCGGCCAGTACGCGCCTGCCAGCAACATTTTATCGTAACCGCTTTGCTGGCGGCCTTTTTGCCAACGAAACAGCTGCTTTAGTATGCTCAAGACATCCGCCTAATTACAGCGTTCAGGCGGCGCTGTTTAATATCAGTTTTTCAACTACCGGCTGCTCGCCGTGTTCAGCCTGCCAAGCATCATAATTAGCCTGCAGATTAATCCATAATCCCACATTACTGTCTGTTGCCAGCGCGATACGCTGCGCCAAATCAGCTGAACACGGTATATGACCATGGCAAAAATTGCTCATAGTAGTGCGGGAAACACCCAGTGCTTTGGCAGCTTTGGTTACCGATATAGCATTCTCTTCCAGGATCTGGATACGAAAAATCAACCCTGGATGCGTGGGACAACGCGTCATTTTTTCCATCATATCCTCCAAACTCTTATCCGCATTTACCAAACTATTTTTGCGCCCGAATTTGTTTACCATGGTAATCGCGGTAATCCAGCAATATGGCACCGTCGTCTTCCAGTTCGAACGTCACCCGCCAATTGCCGTTAACCTCAATCGAATAAACACCGGCTCCGGAACCTACTTTTTCCGCAAATTTTGCCTGAAACAGTGCCCGTAAATCTCTTGGTTGATGTGATGCAGCGATGGCGTCGAGAATTATCGTAAGCTTTATAGCGTGCTTTGGTTGAACACCGCTATGGTCGCCATGCAGAAAAAGCTTCTTCAGACCTTTGTGCTTAAAGTTCTTTATCGCCATGTTACTCCCTCATCAATGACAAAAGTGTAAAGCATTTCTTTACACTTATCAAACTAAGTGTGAAATTTACTGCGCGATTTGATCAGCCAGAAAATCGCCGCTGTGAATTAACGCCAGCCCGTCGGTGTTGCGGTTATACACATAGACCCATGCGACAACACTGTAGCCGTTATCCAGCGTGATGTTTTGCTGTTCACGCCGATACTCGTGTGGCGGTGTAAACCGAGAGCTGCATTCTTCGTAATTATCCAGCTCAGGTAGCAGAAGATCCGGCTGTATCAGCTGATACAGCTCCCCTACTACCTGATCGGCTACGTTATTCGACGGTACTGCACCGGGGTAATAATCTATCCGATACAACTGGGCCTGATAACGGGCTTTGCCAATAAAACGGCTGTGCTGTGCCAGTAGCTGGTGCATAGGATGATTGGCGTTTTGCCGTAAGGTGCCATAAACAAATAAATAGTGCTGCATAACCGCATGGATAAGGAGTTTTAATTACTTTGCCGCACTGTGTGGCCAATGGCAACACCGTTGTGTTAGCAAACAGCAGCGATTACATAAAGCGCGCCGGTACTGACCACTGTAATTCAAAACGGTTGCTTTCACTGCAAAAACCAATACAGGTTAATGACGATTTACGGATATTAAGCAATAGCTTGTCGCTACCCAGCAAGCTGCTTATCAGTGCAGAGAAATCTGGCTCGTGCCCCACCAGTAAGCTGTGCACAGGCAATGCTGTGAGTTGATCTGTTAAATGGTTATAAGCAATATCAGTTGGTGTTTCCAGCGCCAGCCAGGCCTGCTCACTGGCAGGGATAAAACCGGCCTCTTTGCAGACAATAGCTGCTGTTTGTACGGCCCTTGGATACGGGCTGCTAAGCACTGTTTCAACAATAATGCTGTGACGCTGCATAAAGGCGGCCACACGGCGTGCCTGTAAACGGCCTTTTTCTATCAGACAGCGGTCTATATCCAGCTGATTAGGCCGGATAACTTCTGCAGTAGCATGACGTAAAAAATATAAGTATTTATTCATAACGGGCGCAGTTATAACACGGCTGTAAGGCAAATTTATGACAAAAAGTATTCTGCAAGCAGGTTTCAGATCAGATAAGATGTTTTGTTCACTTCCCAAAGCGTAAAACGTTAAGCGACTACATCAATAATTGAAGGTTTGGTATGGCTGTAGAGTGGTTATTAGCATTTTTATTATTAGGCAGCTTTGCCGGTTTTATGGCAGGGCTATTGGGCATAGGTGGGGGCGGTATCATGGTGCCGCTGCTTACCAGTATTTTTCTGGCACAGGGTATAGCACCGGAGCATGTAGTGCATCTGGCGCTGGGTACATCAATGGCCGCTATTGTTATGACATCTGTTTCCAGTATGCGCGCGCACCATGCCAAAGGCGGCGTGCTATGGCCGCTGGTAAAGACGATGGCACCGGGTGTCATTCTTGGTACCTTCCTAGCCACCTTTCTGGCCGCCCAGGTAAGTTCGTTATATCTGGCCATTTTTTTCGCCTTGTTTATGGGCTATGTCGCCATAAATATGCTGCGTAATAAAAAACCCTCTGGTGGTGAAAAACATGCCTCCAAAACCGAGCTGGTAGCGGTTGGCACCGGCATTGGTGCGGTATCTGCCATAGTGTCTATCGGTGGAGGCTCGCTAACGGTGCCCTACCTTACCTCACGCAGCATTGATATCAAAAAAGCCATTGGCACCTCAGCTGCTGTGGGTTTGCCTATTTCAATTGCTGGCACTGCAGGCTACATGCTTAACAGCCAGCCGGGGCTGGATTTACCCTATGCTGTTGGCCTGGTGTATTTACCCGGTGTGCTGTTAATGTCGGCAGCCAGTTTTATCAGCGCTCCGCTTGGTGCCAAACTGGCACATAAATTACCGGTAGTCACATTAAAACGGGTATTTGGTGTATTACTGATGTTGCTGAGCCTTAAAATGCTCTGGTCTGTGCTGGCACACTGACAGAGTTAATCGTTATATTTTATGCGGAGTATTTAAATGCATTTTTCTCAGGTAATGCAGCAGTTTGGCGCGGATAAACCGGATAGCGTTATCATTGAGGTACCCACACAATGGGGCCAGGGCCGGGCGGTATTTGGCGGTATGGCTGCTGCACTGGCCATGGCGCACTTACTGCCGGTGATACCAGAGGCAATGCCGCTGCGTTCAGTGTCGGTGTCTTTTGTAGCACCGTTAAATGCCGGTAAAGCCAAGGCACAGCGGCGTATATTACGTCAGGGTAAGTCGGTTATTCAGGCCCAGGTTGAAATTGAACAGGATGGCCAGGTTGCATTGATGCTGCTGGCGAGCTTTGGCACCGCGCGCCCATCAGCCCATCAGCTTGCAGCGGACACCGCGCCGCAGTGGCCCGCACAGCCTGTACAGGTGTTGCCAAAACAAGGCCCGGCACCGGAATTTACCCTGCACTTTGATTATCATATAGCTCGGGGGCAACTGCCGTTCAGTGCCAGTAAGGTGCGTGAGCTGGGTGGTGATATTCGTATGGCTGGCAACGAGAGCAAGCAGGCCGGTATTCTGGAGCTGTTGGCACTGGTTGACGCCTGGCCACCGGTAAGCCTTACGCTGCTTAATCAGCCTGCACCTGCCAGCTCACTAACCTGGACCATTGAATTTATTGCCCATGACTTGTCTTTTAACAATACCGACTGGTGGCGTTATCTGGCAGAAATTGAATATGGTGCCGATGGCTACCACCATATTGCGGCAAAACTATGGCAACCAGACTGTAAGCTGGCAGCTATCAGCCGCCAGACTGTTGCTGTGTTTGCTTAACAACTGGCATTAATACAATCACGGCCATCGGCTTTGGCACGGTACAATGCCGTATCGGCGGCGCACAGCAATGCCATGCTGGTACGGTACTGGCCGTTAATTTCAGTGGCAATACCCTGGCTTACTGACACCGTTAACGCGGCAGGTAAGCCTGCATCAGTAAATTGCAGCTGGCGTACCGCCTGCTGTACATCGCGGGCAACCTGTAGCGCCATAATTTCGTTGTGATACGGCAATATTAGTGCAAACTCTTCGCCGCCGTAACGCGCCGCCAGTTTGGCATCTACCGGCATGGCTTGCACTATGGCACCCGCCACTTTACGCAGACAGGCATCGCCCTGAATATGACCGTGGCGATCGTTAAACTGTTTAAAAAAGTCGATATCGATAATCACCACACTCAGGGGCCGTCTGGCAGCGGTGCACTGCTGCCACTGCTGTAACAACTGTTCATCAAAAGCACGGCGGTTAGCCAGGCCGGTTAACGCATCTGTTGAGGCCTGCAGGCGCAGTTTTTCATATTCGGCTTTGTAGCGTGTAAGGTCACGCATTACCAGCACCAGATGCGCTTCTGGTTCAGGTAAAAACGATACCGACAGCTCAATATCTTTTACCTCACCATCGGCACAGCGCAGTGCCATTTCAGTAGGGCCAGCCTGTAGAGACAATACCCGTTTAGCCACCATTTTTACCAGGCCCTGATACTGCTGCTGGCAGCGGCCCATTAAAAATTCCGGCCACTGCTGGCCAATCAGTGGTTTATCTACACAATTAAGTAATAACGCCGCCTTGGCATTGGCGCACTCGATAACGCCGTCCGGGCTAACTACCAATACAGCTTCAGCCAGATACTGAATAAAGCTGCCTACTTCCATTCCCGGTGACAATTCTTTGCAGCCATCATCAGACCATAAGCTGTCATCATTCAGAGCCAAAGGCCGAAGTTCATTTTTGCGCTGTGAATTTGTCATCAGGTTATCCCGCTACAGTTGGCTTATCTGCAGCAAACTTTAACCTTTATCTATATAAACAACCTTCTGACAACCTTCTGATTTAATCTATTGATTTTAAAAGACTAAAAAGCCCCTTACGGGGCTTTCGATACCTAGATTTATACATACTGACTAAGTTTAAATTTTAATTATTCGGGCGGTTTTTAATTTCAGGATCTGGGCTTAGTACCAGCAATGTATTTGTTGCATTACTCAATACAAACTGAAACTTGGTTTGTCCTTCGGTTTTATCAAGGTCAACAATTTGTACCAGTTGACCATCACTACTCACCGTAACCGCGTCTACGATACCGTCGAAAGGTGTTAAAAAACCAACACCAGTAAATTTAAGTCCTTTACCTGTATTATCTGTAAGTTGATAAGTAACTGTACTGGCTTCTGTTACAGTCACATCACCACTGCACGGCTCACCTGCTGAGTTTTTATAACTAAATACCGGTTCACCGTTTTCCAGATCTACGATTACCTGAAGGAAAGTTGCGCTGTTTTGAGTTGATGCCATTGTTATTATTCCTATTCTACGTTTGGTTAAAAATCCGTTGAAGCGATCCCTTCTGCTGCAACTAAGGCAAGCAAATCTGCATACTCACTGAGCTGCCCTAAGCATTGCAGCGAAGTTACATATGGAGCGATATAGCGCGGCTCTTTATTGATAGCCTGAATTGGCTGTAACACCTGCCGAGCTAGCTCACAGGCTTGCTGCATCATATCTAATTTATCATCCTGCTTATAATACAAAGCTTTGAGCAAATGTAATTCTGCATACCAACCTTTATATTGCAGATTATCAGGATATTCAGTTTGTAGCTGAGACAAAGTAGTGTCAACCGCCTTAATATGGCTACTCAATTGACCTTTAATATCACGCTGCAAAAAATAACGGATTATTGCCTGTTGTAACAAGGGTTCTAATACCTGTGAGCGTGGGCTACTAACAAAACTATTCTTATCCTGCCGCAGGGCTTGCATCAGCAAATCAGGATCCTGCCTATAGGCGACCTCTTCATTCACTGGTTGCAGTTTGAGCAAAATAAACTTAATCTGATACAACTGTATGCGCCATGTTTGATTGTCTGGATCTGTGCGAATAAGTTCGGTTAATAATTCATAAGCTAATTCGGCTTTTTTTCTGGCATTTGTATTTTGATTACGATGCTGTAGTAACAGAGATGACTGATGATAACTAATGGCTAGTGTCTCTGTAAGATAGGAGTCTTGCTTGATAGCTGGTACTGCTGCCAAGCTGCTCTGAATATCCTCATGGATGCCAATAACTTCCTGTAGTGCGCCATTTGCTAGTGCAGCGCTGGCCAGCCAGGATCTGGCATTAGCGACATCTGCCAGCAATTGATTGTTATCAGGTTCTTTGGCTAGTGCCAACAACTTAAGCTGTAGCGATTTTTCAAAATCCTGCTGGGCTGCAACAAAATTTTGTTGCTTCATCGACACCGAGCCCAGCGTATTATGAGCGTAAGACAACTCCATCAGTGCATCTTTATCGTCAGGTGCTATATCGTACATTTGCTGGCTATAACTAAGGTACTGCTCAAACAATGGTCTTGAACCGGCCCAGTCACTTTTATCGTACTTAAGCTGCCCAAGCCAAAAAGCATTTGCACCTAAGGTCTTTAACAATGCAAGGTTATCTGGTTGCTGTCCCAATAACGGCAATAGCTTATACTGGCTGGCCTGAAGCGCGGCATGAGCTTCGTCCAGTTTATCCCGCGAGTATGCCACTTCTCCCATAGCTGCAAGTGTTTGACCATGCTGGAAGCGGGCGTCAAAATTAAACTGATTTTCTTCTTCGTCGGACAGATCACTAAAATACTCCAACGCTTTATTGCTGATACCATCAAGTAAATCCATCCGGCCTATACTGCGCAGTTTATCGGCGAACTCACCCACCATAAAACCCAGCAGGTTTTCTGCCGCCAGCCGCTTTTGCTGGGCTTGCTGCTCGGCTTCAAAACTTTTGAAACTCATCATTACCGCAGTAAAGGTTAGGACACACAATAATGCGACAGTCATTCGTCGGCCCCAGCGCAGCATGCGGGCTTTTTTCGCTGAAGCCTGAATAAAGCAGCTTTCTTCTGCATCGAGCTGAAATAAACGGTTGTTTGCCAGCAGCAGAGCTTCTTGCAGCGGTTTACCTTCTGCCAGCAAATAAGCACTGTTTTTACCCTCAGCCTGCCAGCGGTTGGTTAAGTGATGTAAGCGGCTTTTAACGCTTAAACTGTCGTGGTGCTCAGTGATCCAGGCCGTCGCCCTTGGCCAGCGGCGCAGCAGCGCTTCATGCGCTATGCTAAAACAGGGCTCGCCATTTTGCAGGTGTGACACAAACAAGCGATGCTCTACCATAGTTTTTACCAGCATACGCTCGTCGTCGGTTTGCAGTTGCTGCACACGCCCACTGCGGCTAGTAATGGTTTGCTCGTCTTCCCGCAGGGTAACCAGCAACGACAGCACCCGCGGTAAGCTGGCTTTTTGCGCGGTTGTCAGTTGCTTAATCGCTTGCTCGGCATTTTTACCAATGGCGCCTTCAATACCGCCCAGCGCTTTATATACCGACACCAGCAAGCGGTTATCTTTGCTGCGCTGCAAATACAGCTCCTGCAGGGTGTACTGTAGCATTGGCAGTGCATCCGGGTTACTGGCCGCTTCGCTGCACAACATTTCGTCCAGTGGTGTAGCGGTGTCTGGATCAGTGTCCCAGCTTAAATTTGCCGCCAGTGCCGGTAAACGGATCATCTGCAGCAGCTCAGCACGGCCCGGAGGGGCTAAGTCGAAATGGGCGCCACGGCCCTTACCTGCCATCAGGCTGGGGTAAGCCACCAGTGAGGGGTAAAACTCATTACGGCAGGCACTTAATACCAACACTGCGTCGGAGTTCGCGAACAGTTCGAGTAAATCGACAAAGGTTTTACGCTCATCGGTGCTAAACAGCGGGGATGACAGCAATACTTCCAGCCGATCAACAAACAAAGCGAAACGCTGGCGGCTCTGGCTTTGCTGTGTTAGCTCAGTACGACATTGTTGTAATACCTGCTCCGGGCTATACAACAACCGCTGTGCCAGGCTGTCAGCGCTTTCACCGTCAAATACCGGTGTACCGGCCAGCTCCCAGTCCAGCAACGCGCTGGCCAGGCTGCTGAATAGCTGCTGCTGCGCAACGTCGGCCAAATCCAGGCTGGTACAATCCATAACCTGGATACCGTTGTAGCCGCCACTTTGCATCAGGTTGGGCATAACACCGGCATTAATTAACGACGATTTACCACTGCCACTTGGGCCAAGCAGTAAACAAAAAGCCCGGCCATATTGCACCTGCTGCGCTATACGTTGTAATAAGGTGTCAATTTGTACACCGCGGCCAAAAAATACTTTGGCGTAACGGGCATCATAAGCCTGTAACCCCGGAAATGGCGAACCACCCTGCCAGCTTTGCGGTTGGGCGCTTTGTTCCTGCCCCAGTGGAAAGCGCACCTCAGCCAGCGTGCGGTAGCCACGCTTGCGAATAGTTTCGATATAGCTGGAGCGGGTTGCCGTATCGCCCAGCGCCCGGCGCAGCTGATTAATGGTTTTATGCAGCGGATTATCGCCGGTGTCGGTATCGGGCCAGCATTGGCTGACAATATCATCACTGCTTAACACTTCACCACTGTGCTTACATAGCAATACCAGTACGTCCATGGCTTTGGGCTCAAGCTGCTGCAGCAACTTACCACGCCGTAATGTATTGGCTGCAGGCTCAACCTGCCAGTCGCCGAAGAAAAAGGTGCCGCTCATAGTTACTGCTGTGCTGTTAAACATTGGCAATAACATAGCATGTAGCACAGCATTAGTTTAGCGGTTTTGCATACACGGTCAGCACACTGATAAACAAAAAGTTATTTGAGTAAGCCTCTGTTGTTAGCTAGGCTAAAGCTGGGCGCAGTTAAAGGAAACTAAAGATGGCACAATGGCTCAGCGGCACGGTAACAGCGAATCATCACTGGCACGCCAATCTGTTCAGCATTAAGGTGCAAACAGCGCCGTTTGGCTTCATTGCCGGTCAGTTTGTCCGGCTGGCTCTTGATACACCCGATGGCCGGGTACAACGTGCTTACTCGCTGGTTAATAGCCCCGGCAACAACGAGGCAGAGTTTTTAGTTAGCACCGTGGCAGACGGCTTGCTGTCGCCATTGCTGCAGCAACTGAAAATGGGTGACAAGCTGGACATCAGTCAGCCTGCCTCGGGCTTTTTTATTCTGGATGAAGTACCGGATGGCGATAATTTATGGTTAATATCAAGCGGCACCGGCATAGGCCCGTATTTATCAATGCTGGGTACCCATACGTTGTGGCGGCGTTTTAAGCATATTGTGCTGGTTCATACTGTACGCACCATCGCTGATTTAGCCTACCGTAACTATATTCAGCACTGGCAACATCAGTACCCGAACCAATTGCATTATCAACCTGTGGTAACGCGCGAAGCTATGTCAGGCGCTTTAAACAAACGCCTGCCACAGCTGATACAAACGGGTGAACTACAGCGCTCATGCAAGCAGGTGCTGAATGAGCGCTCACAGGTTATGTTGTGTGGTAATCCGCAAATGATTACCGACACAAAAGACCTGCTACACAGCATGGGCCTGAAGAAAAACCTGCGCCGCGATCCGGGTAATATTACCGTTGAGCAATACTGGAAGTAGCCACTGCCGGGTTTGCATAGTTAGTCTGGGTATTTATCAATTAACCATTCGCGCCATATGGCTACCAACAACGCCATCAACACCGGGCCAACAAACAACCCCACCAGCCCCATCGTTTTTACCCCGCCAATCAGGCCAAAAAACGTCGGTAAAAACGGCAGCTTAATTGGCCCGCCCACTAAAGTGGGCCGGATGGTTTTATCGACAATAAACAGCTCTATGCTGCCCCATAAAAATAAACCCACACCGGCCGTAACTTCACCGGTGCCAACCAGATACAACGACAATAGCGTAAAGGCCAGCGGAGCACCGCCTGGGATCAGCGCCATAAACGCGGTCAGTACCCCAAAAGCCACCGGCGATGGTATTCCTGCTATCCAGTATGCCACGCCAAGTATCACCCCTTCGCCAATCGCTATCACTGTCATGCCAATAACGGTAGAACTGATGGTAGCTGGCACCACCCGGGAAAAACGCTGCCAGCGGCTGGGTAAAATGCGCTCGCCAACCAAATCCAGTTGCGATGATAAGCTGTCGCCGTCTTTGTATAAAAAGAATAAAGTGATCAGCATAAACAGCAAAGTAAGCAGAAAACCGACGGTATTCCAGCCAAACATCAGCACCCAACGCGAAATACCACTAAGATGCTGGCCGCTTACCACGCTGATAATATGGCCCAGCTCACCGGGTTGAGATAAATATAACTGCCACTGTTCGGCCAGCCAGTTGCCTGCCAGTGGTAGCTCGGCAATCCACAACGGCACCGGTGCACCAAACTGGTTAGCGTGCAATAACCAGCCAATCCAGGCACGGATTTCCTGCATGGCATAAGAAAATACCATAACTAGCGGGATCACCAGGCCAAGGATAATAGCGCAAATGGCAATAGTGGCCGCCAGGGCCGGCCGGTTACCACACCAATGCAGCAAGCGGCTATATAAAGGCCAGCTGGCAAAGCAAATAATTAGCGCAGCCAGTACCGGAACCAGAAAGCCAATAAAGAAAAACACACCAGCGCAGAGGATCAGAATTAACAGGGTTCGGCTAACTGCCACATTACTGAATATTTGTGCCATTCAGAGTAACTCCTTTATAAAGCCGACCAAAAAATACAAACCATGCTACCATTCAACGGGTTGACCCACCAGATAGCAGTTAATATAATCGCTGCGGCATGGCTAATAAAAACAATAACTTTATGCAATTTATTCTGACAACACCCGGTTAAATAACAACACCTTCGCCTGCTTTCTTCCGAACCTATGGCTGTTGTACCGGACACATTACTCAGCCTCATACACCACTTAACCCGGTGTATTATTTAATTCGGAGAATTATGACGTTACTTCTGCTGCTTCTGTTACCTTTTTTGGGTTGTGTTATTGCGGCATGTATGCCGGCCTATGCGCGAAATCGTGAAGCCTGGTTTGCCGCATTTATTGCATTGTGCGGTCTGCTATTAACATTAAGCCTGTACCCTGAAGTCAGTAGCGGTATCGTTATAAAACATGAACTGGCCTGGTTGCCCATGTTCAATCTTAACCTGGTATTGCGCATGGATGGCCTTGCCTGGCTATTCTCGGTGCTTATTCAGGGTATTTGTCTTTTGGTGGTGCTGTATGCCCGCTACTATATGTCGCCCAAAGATCCTGTGCCGCGCTTTTTCGCCTTTTTACTGGCCTTTATGGGCGCGATGCAAGGTGTGGTGATTTCCGGCAATTTGATCCAACTGGTGATGTTTTGGGAGCTCACCAGCCTGACATCTTTTTTACTGATTGGTTACTGGCACCACCGGGCCGACGCCCGCCGCGGCGCAAGGATGGCTTTTACCGTTACCTCAATAGGCGGCCTGTGTTTACTGGCCGGTGTATTATTGCTGGGCTATATAGCCGGCAGCTATGACTTGGATGCCGTGCTGGCATCTGCCGATGTTATTCGCGCTCATCAGGCTTATGCACCGGCGCTGCTGCTGATTGCACTGGGTGCACTTACCAAAAGTGCACAGTTCCCGTTTCATTTCTGGTTGCCGCATGCCATGGCGGCGCCAACACCGGTATCAGCTTATCTGCACTCGGCAACAATGGTAAAAGCCGGTATTTTCCTGCTGATGCGCTTATGGCCGGTACTGGCCGGTACACCGGAATGGACCTGGATCATCGGCACTGCCGGTGTCTGTACTATGCTGATTGGCGCCTATCTGGCTATTTTCCAGCACGATTTAAAAGGCCTGCTGGCTTACTCTACTATCAGCCATCTGGGCCTGATTACCTGCTTGCTGGGTATAGGCACACCACTGGCAATGGTAGCTGCTATTTTTCACACGCTTAACCATGCCATTTTTAAAGCATCGCTGTTTATGGCGGTAGGGATTATCGACCACGAATCCGGTACACGGGACATGCGTAAATTATCGGGGTTATCGCGCTTGATGCCCTACACGGCAACCCTGGCTATCGTTGCCAGTGCAGCAATGGCAGGCGTCCCCTTACTAAACGGCTTTTTATCGAAAGAAATGTTTTTTGCCGAAGCGTTGCTGGTGGGTGCCAGCACCAACTGGTGGATGTCTGCGGCTGCAGTACTAATGGGTGTTTTTGGTGTCGCGTATTCTATGCGGTTTATCAGCGTATTTTTCGGTGCCAGAGCAACTGAGTTACCAAAACAGCCACACGAGCCACCACGCTGGATGCGTTTTCCGGTTGAGCTGCTGGTGTTGTGTTGTCTGATCGTTGGCGTGGCGCCGCAGCTTAGCATTGGCGTACCGCTGCAAACAGCTGCAGCCTCAGTGTTGGGTGAACGTCTACCGGACTACAACCTGGCAATATGGCATGGCATTAATACGCCACTGATTATGAGTGTGCTGGCATTTGCTCTGGGCATACTGCTATTTAAAGTGCTGAAGTACCGCTTTAACTTGCTGCAAAGTATTCATATTCCAGTACTGTACCGGTTTAACGGTAAACAGGCTTATGAAAGCAGTATGCTGATACTGGCGTCATCAGCTGCCAGGCTGGAGCGGTTGTTTAGCACCCGGCGGTTACAACCGCAGCTGTTTTTACTGGTACTGGCCGGATTATTTGCATCGGCACTTATGTTGCAGGCAATGCCCGACTTTAAACATGCCTGGTCAGTTGATAATGTGAATTTGCCGTTTGCAATGCTGTGGCTGGTTGGCTGTACTTGCGCAGTATGCGCAGCCTGGCAGGCAAAATATCACCGGCTAGCAGCATTAATGCTGGTAGGCGGCACCGGTATTGTCACCAGCCTGACCTTTTTATGGTTATCAGCACCTGATTTAGCCCTGACACAATTAATGGTAGAAACGGTGACCACAGTGTTGTTGTTGCTGGGTCTGCGCTGGCTGCCATCGCGGATTTCAGCGCGCAAAATGAATCTGGTTGCCAGCAACCGCGACAAATTACGCCGCAGCCGCGATCTGGTTATAGCCATTATTGCCGGTAGTGTGATGTTTGTGATCAGCTACTTTGTGCTGCTGCACCCGGCCAATTTTACTATCAGCAACTTCTTTCTCGACAATGCTGTACCCGGTGGCGGTGGCACCAACGTGGTAAATGTATTGCTGGTTGATTTCCGTAACTTCGACACGCTGGGTGAAATCACCGTACTTAGCATCGTCGCACTAACGGTATATGCATTACTGCGGCGTTTCCGCCCAGCGCAGGAGAGCATCGGCATACCGGCACAGCAGGCCAACCAGGTTGACCCGGCCAGCCGGCAAACACCGGCAGAGCAAGCCAACAGCGGTTATTTGTTAATTCCCGGTATTTACCTGAGGCTGTTACTACCGGTAATTGGTATCAGTGCAGCTTACTTCTTTATGCGCGGCCATAATTTACCCGGCGGTGGCTTTATTGCCGGTTTGGTTTTCGCAGTGGGTATGATTATTCAGTATATGCTGGCCGGTACGGTGTGGATTGAATCGCGCCTTAAACTTAACCCACACCGCTGGATAGCTGTAGGGATCGGCCTGGCCTGCTTTACAGGTTTGGGCTCACTGCTGCTTGGTTATCCGTTTCTTACCACCCATACCGCGCATGTAACAGTGCCACTGCTGGGCGAAATACATTTGCCCAGTGCTTTTATTTTTGATCTGGGTGTTTTTGCCGTGGTTGTCGGCACCACCATGCTGATCCTGATAGCACTGGCGCACCAATCTGTGCGCAGCCACCGGGTACCGGGTGCCCAACAGGACAACAGCACAGCAGCCAGCAGGGAGATCCGTTAATGGAATTAACTATTGCTTTATCCATCGGTGTACTGTTTAGCTCTGGTATCTGGCTTATTCTGCGCCCGCGTAGTTTCCAGGTTATTACCGGCTTATTGCTACTGTCTTACGCGGTTAACCTGTTCATTTTTATTACCGGCCGTTTATCAGTAAATAAACCACCGCTCATTATACAAGGCGAAGCAGTAGACCCTGCACTATATGCCGATCCGTTACCACAGGCTCTGGTGCTTACTGCCATTGTTATTGGTTTTGCTACTACTGCACTTTATCTGGTGGTGTTGCTGGGCTCGCGCGGGCTTACCGGCACCGACCACGTTGACGGCAAAGAAAGAGATTCAGAAGAATGATGTATCTGAACCCGCATTTAATGATGTTACCTATACTACTGCCGCTGCTGGCCGGTGCAACGATGGTATTTATTAATGAACGCCATCACCGGCTGAAGTTTTTAATTAACCTGTCCAGCACCGCCGTTATGCTGTTCACTGCAATTCAATTGCTGATGCAAGCACAGAGCGGCTTATGGCCTGCCGATATGGCGGTGTATCTGGCTGCTAACTGGTCAGCTCCTTTTGGCATAGCATTGGTGGCTGACCGGCTTGCTGCGGTAATGCTTATACTCACCGCCACCCTTGGTGCAGCGACGCTGGTGTTTTCCTACAGCCGCTGGTCTAAAACCGGTGTGCACTTTCATACCTTGTTCCAGTTACTGTTAATGGGCATTAACGGCGCAATTTTAACGGCTGACTTATTTAACCTGTTTGTATTTTTTGAAGTGATGCTGGCCGCATCTTACGGCTTGCTGCTGCACGGTTATAACATCAGCCGTATTCGTGCAGGCATGCAATATATTGTGGTGAACCTGGTAGCTTCGTTGTTTTTCCTGATCGGTATTGCGCTGGTATATGCAGCTACCGGCACGCTTAACTTTGCCGATTTGGCATTAAAAATAGCCACACTGGACAACACAGACCGTTTTATTCTGCAAACCGGCGCAGCTATTCTGGCAGTGGCGTTTTTAACTAAAAGTGCCATGTGGCCGCTGAGCTTCTGGTTACCTGTTACCTATTCTGCTGCCTGTGCTCCGGTTGCCGCTATGCTGGTGTTGCTAACCAAAATAGGGGTGTACGTTATTTTACGGCTATGGTGGCTGCTGTTTTCAGATCACAGCGGCGCTTCTGCCGGTTTCGGCGGCAGCGTTTTACTCTGTGGCGGTTTGTTAACTCTGGCATTTGGTGCAGTCGGCTTGCTGGCCAGCCAGGAACCACGCCGTATCGCCAGCTTCAGTGCCATCATTTCGTCAGGCACTTTGTTGGCCCTTATTGGCTATGGTGACGCGGCACTGCTTAGCTCTGCGCTGTTTTATTTAATCAGTTCCACGCTGGCGGTAGCCGCTTTTATTATGCTGACTGAACTGACAGACCGTATTTACACCCCGGCGGCCAGTGTGCTGGCGCTAAGTATGGAAGCTTTTGCCGTAGAAGAAGATCCCCAGGAAACTGCCGGGGTTGTGGTGCCTGCAGCTATGGCGTTCCTTGGTTTAACGTTTGCCGCTTGTGCTCTGATTATGGCTGGTTTACCGCCGTTATCCGGCTTTGTTGCCAAATTCAGTATTTTGCATGGCTTATTAGACAGCAGCGCTGCACATGCTCCCCTGTGGGCACGCTGGCTTATACTAACGTTGCTGCTGGTGGCGGGCCTCAGTGCCATCATTGCACTGATGCGCTTTGGCGTACGCACCTTCTGGACACTATACAACAGTGTACCTCTGCGGTTGCATCCGACAGAAGCTCTGCCAATACTGGCAATACTGCTGCTGGGTGTCAGCATGGTATTTACCGCCGGCCCACTGTTTAGCCTGCTGGACCGTGTAAGTACCGACTTACAACAAACACCCGCCTACATCGAGCGGGTATTGCAACACCAGGTTATCAGCACAGAGGAGGTATTATGACACGCTGGCTGCCATCCCCGCTGTTATCGCTGGCGTTGCTGCTACTATGGTTAATGCTGAACCAGACACTGGAACCGGCCCACCTGTTACTGGGTGCCGCACTTGCCATAGCTGCACCATTGTTAACCGCACCGCTGAGGCCATTTAAAGCCCGGATACGCAGGCCGGGGGCCGTATTGCGGTTATTCTGCTGGTCTTTTCTGGAGATTATCCGCTCCTGCTTTAACGTAAGCCGGATTATTTTGTTCAGCAAAGCCGATAACCTCAATTCTCAGTTTATTAAAATCCCATTGAGCCTGCAGGATCCAACCGGCCTGGCGGTATTGTCCTGCCTGATCAACTGTACTCCCGGCACAGTTTGGGTAGAAATACTGCAGGATACCCATGAGCTGTCTTTGCATGTATTTGACCTGCATGACGAGAACTGGTGGATAGATACCATTAAGCATCGGTATGAAAGCCCGCTAATGACTATTTTTGAACAGGAGGTACCATGAAGCTGTTACTGGAAATATCGCTGTATTTTTCCCAGTTCTGTGTTGTGCTGGCCATGTTGCTTTGTATGTTACGGCTGTTAAAAGGCCCCACTGCACAGGACAGAGTACTGGCACTGGATACCATCTGGATGTGTGCAATGCTGTTTGCTCTGCTGCTGGGCATTAGTTTTGCCAGCCTGGTGTATTTTGAATGGGCAATGCTGATTGCTCTCACAGGCTTTGTGTCGTCTGTTGCACTGGCTAAATTTCTGATGCGCGGAGAAATTATCGAATGATGCAAATTCCTGCCGATATTCCGGCCTGGCTAGCCATAATTGTTGCTTTGCTGCTTATCTGTGGCAGCCTTATAACACTTGTCGGTACCTTGGGGCTGCTGCGTTTACCGCACTTTTATCAGCGCATTCATGGCCCGGCTATTACCATTACCTTTGGTGCAGGCTGTTTTTTGCTGGCCTCTATGTTGTACTTTACCGCTTTACAAGAACGGCCGGTTATTCACGAACTGCTTATTACTGCTTTTATCATGCTTACGGCTCCGGTGACTGCTATGTTGCTGATGCGAACCGCGGTATACCGTGATTTGCGCAACGGCAGACGTATTGCAGATATGGCAACTGATCCACAGCCTGTAACCGGGCTCTCAGCAACTGCCGGAGCAAAAAGTTCCGGCCTGATGGAGGAACCACGTGACAGAAACCCTGAATAACATCTCATTATGGTTTGAACAATATCCGCAATGGCAACTTGCAGCGTCACTCAGCGCTATCCTGTTATTATCCTGGTTGGGTAATTTTATTGTAAAACGGATTTTGGTTGCCGGCATTGTCCGGGTACTTAAAAGCACCAGCTTAAGCTCGCATCATCTGATCAAAGACTTCAGCTTTATTTCCAGGCTTGCCAATATAGTACCGGCACTTATCATCTCTACCGGCATAAAACTGGTACCCGGCCTCTCCGCCAGCCTGGTAACGGTGGTAGTCAATGTGTGTAACGCCTTTGTTATTCTTACTATTGCTTTGGCTATAGCCAATATACTCAATTTAGTTAATAGCGTTTACGAGCAACGGCCTGATGCCAAAACCAAGCCCATAAAAGGCTATATACAGGTTATTACCATTGCAATTTATGCCATCACATTAATCCTGATTATTGCCGCCCTGTTTGACCGTTCGCCACTGATCCTGCTATCTGGTCTGGGAGCCATGGCTGCGGTGCTGATGTTAATATTTCAGGACACTATTTTGTCATTAGTTGCCAGTGTGCAGATATCGTCTAATGACGTGCTGCGTGTAGGAGATTGGGTAGAAATGCCACAGTTAAATGCCGATGGTGATGTTATTGATATTGCCCTGCACACGGTGAAAATTCAGAACTGGGACAAAACCATTACCACTATTCCCACCCGCCGCTTTATGACAGATCCATTTAAAAACTGGCGCGGTATGCAGGAATCTGGCGGTAGGCGTATTAAACGCAGCATAATGCTGGATCAGCAAAGCGTACATTTTCTGGATCAGGAGCAAATCAGCCGGCTGGGACGGTTTCGTTTATTGCAGGATTACTTACCCGCCAAGCAGCAGGAAATTGACGACTGGAACCAGCAACTGGCAGAACAGGGCAAAGAGCCAGTTAACACCCGCCGCATTACCAACCTGGGCTCATTTAGGGCCTACGTTTTACATTATCTGAAAAACCACGCCGGCATTCATCAGCACATGACAACCATGGTGCGGCAACTGGCGCCGGGGTCCGATGGCCTGCCGCTGGAATTATATTGTTTTACCAATACCACCGCATGGCTCGACTACGAAGGTATTCAGTCAGATATCTTTGATCATCTGTTGTCAATTCTGCCGGAATTTGGTTTACGGGTATATCAACACCCCAGCGGTATGGATGTGCGCTCGCTGGTAAGAACCCTTACCCCGACAGAAAGCTCAGGCAAGGGTACGCAGTAACACCAGGCATAGCACAAAGTAACAAGTTAACCGCAGCCGCGGTTTTACCTTTACTTTTTTCTGCTAGCCGTTACAATGTGCGCCGCTCTTTTGACCGAAATTTACACAGCTCTTTTCAAAATAAGGTAATTGCTATGCATCCGATGTTAAACATCGCGGTTCGCGCTGCCCGTAGCGCGGGTAACGTGATCGCCCGTGCCTGTGGCCAGCTTGATATGGTTCAGAAAGTACAAAAAGGCACTAATGACTTTGTTACCAATGTCGACAGAGAAGCCGAACAAGCTATTGTTCAGGTGTTACAAAAATCGTTCCCGACTCACGGTATTGTCGGTGAAGAGCATGGTGATTACGGCAATAACGACAGCGAGTTTCAATGGATTATCGACCCGCTGGACGGCACCACCAACTTTGTTAAAGGCATTCCGCACTTTGCGGTGTCTATCGCATTAAAACATCAGGGTAAATTAGACCAGGCAGTGATCTTTGATCCACTGCGCGGTGAGTTATTCACTGCATCGCGTGGCCGTGGTGCTCAGTTAAACGGCACCCGTATTCGTGTGGCTAACCTGGCCGATATGCAGGGCACTATTTTAGCAACAGGCTTTCCGTTTAAAAACAAAACCCACTTACCGGCTCACAGCGCTATGCTGACGTCGTTGCTGGCAGACGCTGCCGATATCCGCCGCACCGGCTCCGCCGCGCTGGATTTAGCCTACGTTGCCGCTGGCCGTTTTGATGGTTTTTTTGAAATTGGCTTAAAGCCGTGGGATATCGCCGCAGGTGAGTTAATTGTACGCGAAGCCGGTGGTTTGGTATGTGATTTCGTCGGTGGCAATAACCAGCTACGCAGTGGCAACGTAGTAGCCGCCAGCCCGAAAGTCTTGGCAGCTATGTTAAAAGGTATTCGCCCACACCTGACAGAAACGCTGTCACGCTAGACAACGCTGCATAGTCTGCAACGCCCGCTGTGCTCGCCACAGCAACTCGCAAGCCATCCCTGGCTTGCTCAGACACTCTGTGGCTGCGCATCGGGGTTCCAGACTTAAGCCACAGAAGCTACAAGCTACAGCTGCGTAATGCTGTAGCCCTTCTCACGCAGTAACTGCAGCACATTGGCCTCACCTGCCAGATGCAAGGCTCCCACTAATACCAGCTCTACCTCCGGCGTGGCCAGCATTTGCTCCAACTGCGGCAGCCAGTTTTTATTGCGCTGCACTAACAATGCATCATAAAACAACTTACCTTCCGGCGTATCGGTAAACGCCATTGCCAGCTCTGCCATAGTGTCGGTGTCGCCACTGCGCCAGGCCGCGATAATTTTCGTTAGTTCAACCTCCAGCTCAGACAACTGCTGCAGGTTTTGCGTAACAAACGCATCTTCATTTTCGGCCGAGATATTCAGCAACATTGCCAGTTGCTGCTCCACCGTTTCCAGAAACAGCATCGGTTTATTGTCGGCTACCGCCTGCTTAAGAAAATGCATATCCACGCCCTCACCTGCCATACCGGCCTTTTGCAGGGCAACCTGCATTAATGTCAGTAACACAAAGTCGGGTTTAAATTGGTTCAGCGGCGCTAAATCAACGCCCTGGGTTTTTGCATACTGCCGTAACTGCTGATAGGTGTCAGCAGATAACACCTGCGACAAACTGCGGCCATCGCTGTACATAGCATGCTGCATCAGCAATTGCATACCTTTTGCGGTTTCAAGTTCGCGTACGTCGGTTTCAAATACCAGTGTATCAGCCTGGCTGTAAGCCTGGCTAAACTCCTGCGGCAACGGAAATTGCTCTGGCGGTAGCAAGTGTACCGTACCGGCAATATACAAACGCTGCTCACCCTTTGTTACCTGCCATACCGACGTTTCAGCTTGCACTGCCGGAAGACTTAGCAGCAGAACTGCTGATAATAACGTTAATAGTTTTTTCATCTGTTAACCCTTACTGGCTGTTGGTACTTCAAGCGGTAACTTACGCTCGCACCAGTCACGAAAACCACCGGCCAAACTAAATACATTCTGGTAACCCATTTGCTGTAGTGTTTGTGCAGACAACGCTGAGCGAAAACCACCACCGCAGTACAACACCAGTTTTTGCTTTTTGTCTGGCACCGTTTTCTCAATATCGCGCTCAATAATACCTTTACCCAAATGCATTGCTTCCGGCAAATGGCCTTGAGCCCATTCGTGGTCTTCGCGGATATCCAGCAGCACATAAGGTTGGTTATGTTCAAGCAACTCGGTAATGGTAATTTCTTTGATCTGGGCTTTGGCCTGCTCTACCAGCGCCAGAAAAGCCGGCGCATGTTGTTTACTCATTGTACGCTTATCCTTAATTTGGCGGCGCTAAAAATAAAAATGCCGGTCAGTGACCGGCATTTTTAGCATGTTTAACGCCTTAATTACAATAAAGCCGCTACAGCAAAGTGGCTACATTATGGCGTCGGTATTCTCGCCTTCTTTTTCTACCGGTGGTGGTGGCAGCATATCTTCACGGCTGATGCCGAGAATTTCTGCAATGGCACTGGCCACATAGATAGAAGAATAAGTACCGATAGCAATACCAAACAGTAAGGCCGTGGCAAAACCATGTATCAGCGCGCCGCCCATATAAAACAACACTACCAGTACCATCATGGTGGTAGCAGAGGTAATTACTGTACGGTTTAGCGTAGAGGTAATGGCATCATTAATAGTTTCGTCTACGCTGGTAGCACGTAATTTACGGAAACTTTCGCGGATACGGTCAAACACTACAATGGTATCGTTAATGGAGTAACCTATCAGCGCCAGTATTGCAGCCAGCACTGTTAAATCAAACTCCAGTTGCAGTAACGAAAACAGGCCCATGGTTAAAATTACGTCATGCGCCAGTGATGCCACTGCACCCACCGACAAACGCCATTCAAAACGCATAGTGACATAAAGCAAAATACCAATCAGCGCTATCAGCATCGCCAGGCCGCCGTCTTCTTTCAGCTCTTGCCCCACACTTGGCCCGACAAACTCAACCCGGCGCATAGTAACCGGTTCAGATTGCTGTGTGTTAAGTGCACTGATTACACTGTCACCCACTGCTGCCTGCTCAACATCTGTACGCAACGGAATACGGATCAGCACATCACGGCTGGTACCGAATAACTGTACCACCGCATCACCATAACCAGCGTCGGTCAGAGTTTGCCTTACTGCGGTTAAATCAGCCGGAGTGGCAAAGCCTACTTCAATAACAGTACCACCGGTAAAATCCAGCCCCCAGTTAATACCTTTGATGGCAATAGAAGCAAAAGAGCCTAGCACAAGCAGTGTAGATAACCCTACCGCAGCCCATTTTAACCGCATAAAGTTTAACGGCTGGCTAAAATTAAAAATTCTCATGCCGTACTCCTTATATCGGTAATGACTGCACGCGGCGGCCACCCCAGAATAAATTCACCAATAAGCGAGTACCTACTACCGCCGTAAAAATCGACGTCAGAATACCTATCGCGAGCGTTACCGCAAAGCCTTTCACCGGCCCGGTACCTATACCGAACAGGATCAGTGCCACTAGCAAAGTAGTAATGTTAGAGTCGGCAATGGTTGAAAAAGCGCGGTCATAGCCGTGGTGAATAGCCTGCTGCACTGAGCGGCCTTCCTGCAGCTCCTCACGGATACGCTCAAATATCAGCACGTTGGCATCGACCGCCATACCTACTGTAAGCACTATACCGGCCATACCAGGCAACGTTAGCGTAGCGCCCGGGATCATCGACATAATACCGACAATCAGCACCAGGTTGGCTACCAGTGCACAGTTGGCTACCAGGCCAAAAGCTTTATAGTAGATCACCATAAAGATTAGTACGCATACCATACCCCACTGAATAGCCGTTACGCCCAGTTCAATGTTTTCTTTACCTAAGCTCGGGCCTATAGTGCGCTCTTCAATGATCTGAATTGGCGCAATTAAAGCACCGGCACGCAACAAGGTAGACAGGTTTTGCGCTTCGCCCGGTGAAGAAATACCGGTAATACGGAAATCACGGCCTAAACGGGCCTGGATAGTGGCGTCGTTAATCACTTCCTGCTGTTTAATCAGTACCGGGTTACCGTCAGCACCAATTTCGGTACCAGGCTTGTACTCAATAAACACGGACGCCATGCGCCGGCCAATAGCATCGCGCGTAGCGGCAGATAACATATTGCCGCCTTTGGCATCCAGCTTAATGCTGACCTGCGGCCGGCTGTATTCGTCAAACGCAGAACTCGCTCCGGTAATATGTTCACCGGTAAGCATAATGCGTTTTTCCAGTAACAACGGGCGGCCGTCACGGGTGTAATACAGCTCTGAATTAGGCGGTACCCGGCCTTCCAGCGCGGCAGATAAATCGCCTTGCTCATCCACCAGACGAAATTCCAGTGATGCGGTAGCGCCCAGAATTTCTTTCGCCTGTGCGGTGTCTTGTACACCTGGCAACTGCACCACTATGCGATCAGCACCCTGGCGCTGTACTAACGGCTCGGCTACACCAATTTCGTTTACCCGGTTACGGATAATAGTGATGTTTTGCTCCAGAGCATATTCGCGGATTTCCCGTAAACGGATCTCACTGATGCTAACCAGTAAGCTCAGATTGTCACTGCTGCGGGTAAATACCAGCTCGCGATCACGCTTTTTCAGCGCGGCCTCTGCAGCGGCAACATCCTCTTCACTGCGAAAACTTACCTGTACCTGACCACGGGCAACATCGGCCTGCACATTACGGTAACGGATTTTGTCCTCACGTAAATCGGCGCGGAAGGTTTGCACCATATCATTGAGGTTTTTATCCAGCGCGGCTTTCATGTCTACTGCCATCAGAAAGTGCACACCACCACGCAGGTCCAGGCCCAAATTCATGGGCGTAGCGCCTATAGCACTTAGCCAATCGGGTGTAGCCGGTGCCAGATTAAGTGCTGTAACAAAGTTAGCACCCAGTTGCTGGCTTGCAATTTCGCGGGCCTGCAGCTGATCTTCAGTACTGTGAAAACGGGCCAGTACCTGGCCTTCTTCCAACACCACAGATTTAGCGGCAATATTGGCAGCACGGAAGCTTTGCTCAAGTTGCAAGCGGGTTTCTTCTGCCACGGTGCCACCGCGGGTGGCGCTGATATTCAGCGCCGGATCTTCCGGATATAAATTTGGCAAAGCATATACCAGCGCCAGCAACAGCATGCCGATAACGACGATATAGCGCCAAAGTGGGTTTTGATTTAACACCTGTTTATCCTTTCTTCGGGCTTACAGTGATTTCAGTGTGCCTTTTGGCAATACCGCACTGATCGCTGCTTTTTGTACCGTTACTTCTGTGGTGTCGTTCAGCGCAATAACCACAAAATCTTTGTCTTCAGCAATTTTGCTGATGCGGCCAATCAGGCCGCCCTGGGTTAATACCTCATCGCCTTTACCTAAGGCTGCCATCAGGTTACGGTGTTCTTTTACACGTTTAGCCTGTGGACGGTAGATCAGGAAATAAAAAATCAGACCAAACGCCACCAGCATGATGATCAGATCCCAACCGCCGCCCTGAGCTGGCTGGCTGGCTACGTCGGCGTATGCATTGCTGATAAATAAACTCATAAGTGTCCCCTAATTGTGATTAATGTTGTTCTGTATTGGTATCAATTGCTTGCAGTGCCGGAACCGGCAAACCGCGCTTAGTGTAAAACTGTTCAACAAACTGTTCCAAGTTACCAGCGGCTATAGCTGCGCGCAATCCTTGCATCAGCTTTTGGTAATGATGCAGGTTGTGCATGGTATTAAGCCGGGCGCCCTGAATTTCATTGCAGCGATCCAGATGGTGTAAATAGGCCCGGGAATAATTTTTACAAGTGTAACAGTCGCATTCTGTATCCAGCGGGCCAATATCATCTTTGTATTTAGCGTTGCGGATTTTTACCACACCAGTGCTGACAAACAAATGGCCATTACGCGCATTGCGGGTTGGCATAACGCAGTCAAACATATCGATACCACGGCGCACTGCTTCAACGATGTCTTCCGGTTTGCCCACGCCCATTAAATAGCGCGGTTTGTGTGCCGGCATTTTATCGGTAGTGTGGTTTAAAATGCGGATCATATCGGCTTTGGGCTCACCTACCGACAAACCGCCGATAGCATAACCATCAAAACCAATATCTTCCAGGCCATTAAGCGATACATCGCGCAAATTCGGATACATGCCGCCCTGGATAATACCAAATAGTGCTGCGGGGTTATCGCCGTGCGCATCTTTGCTGCGTTTGGCCCAGCGCAATGACATTTCCATCGACTTTTTCGCTTCCTGCTCGGTGGCCGGATACGGTGTACATTCGTCGAAAATCATCACGATATCTGAGCCTAGATCGCGCTGAACTTCCATTGAACGTTCCGGCGTTAACATAATGCGCTCGCCATTTAATGGTGAGCGGAATTTAACGCCTTCTTCGGTAATTTTACGCAACTCCCCCAGGCTGAAGACCTGAAAACCACCGGAGTCGGTCAGAATAGGTTTATGCCAGTGCATAAAGTCGTGCAGATCACCGTGTTTTTTGATGATCTCAGTGCCGGGGCGCAGCATTAAGTGAAAGGTATTGCCAAGGCAGATATGTGCGCCGGTAGCGTCGAGCTCTTCCGGTGTCATGCCTTTTACTGTGCCGTAAGTACCTACCGGCATAAAGGCTGGTGTTTCTACTACGCCACGGTCAAAGATCAGCCGGCCACGGCGGGCCTTGCCATCTGTGGTATCTAATTCAAATTTCATTACTATCCTCATGCGCCGGAAAAACAGTCCGGCTTTTTTGCGCCGCCGATTATAGCAGCTAAATTCAGATAAACTAAGTGAGAACCTGCCAGACCGGTAGCAAGGTGTTCCTATGCAGCAGCGGCAGGGTGTTGTTGTGTAAAGGCACGTGCCGGGAAATTCTTATTTCGCCGCCTTCAACAGCACATCCCTGTGCTGTCTCAGCCTCCGCGGCATCCCTGCCGCTGCTGCATAAGAACACCCGGCCCCTACTCTGGCGGCATGCTAAACATATCCAGTGCTCAGGACTCAACCAGCTTTTGCAGGCTTAACTAATAAACATCGCATCGCCGTAGGAGTAAAACCGGTACTGCTCTGCAATAGCTGTTTTATAAGCATTCATTACATTTTCACGGTTGCTGAACGCTGATACCAGCATAATTAACGTAGATTCTGGCAAGTGAAAATTAGTGATCAGCGCGTCAATCACCTTAAATTGATAGCCCGGATAGATAAAAATCTGTGTATCACCGTTATAGGCTACCAGCTTACCAGCGCCCTGCACTGCAGCTGACTCCAGCGAGCGCACCGACGTTGTACCCACGGCAACCACCCGGTTACCGCGCGCTTTGCAGGCTGCCACGGCGTCTACCACTTGTTGCGGCACCTCAATATATTCGGCGTGCATTTTATGCTCCAGCACATTAGCCACCCGCACCGGCTGAAACGTACCGGCACCAACATGTAGGGTTACATAAGCAAACTCAACGCCTTTAGCTTTAAGTTTATCCAGCAGCGGCTGGTCAAAATGCAGCCCGGCGGTGGGCGCGGCCACAGCGCCCGGTTTCTCGTTATACACTGTTTGATAACGTGCTTTATCTTCAGCATTATCGGGCCGGTCGATATAAGGTGGCAGCGGCATATGGCCTAAGCGTTCCAGCATTTCAAGTACCGGCTCATTGCCTGTTACTTCCAGCTCAAACAGCTCATCGTGGCGCTGATTCATTATCACTTTGGCACTGTTTTCCAGTATCAGCTCAGTGCCGGGCTTAGGTGCTTTACTGGCGCGTACATGGGCTAAAAAGCGCTTATCGTCCAGCATACGCTCAACCAACACTTCGACTTTACCACCTGAGGCTTTTTGGCCGAATAAACGCGCCGGGATCACTTTGGTATTATTAAATACCAGCAGGTCACCGGGTTGTAAAAAGCCAGCTAAGTCTTTAAAAATATGGTGTTGTAACTCACCACTGTGTTTATCCATAGCAAGTAAGCGGCTGGACGAACGTTCGGCTTTGGGAAAACGGGCGATAAGCTGCTCGGGCAACTCGAATGAAAAATCACTGACTTGCATACTGTTAACGGGCTCGTAAGTAACTGGCATAGAAGGTTCCTTGGCTTTACCGACCAGAGGGCACGGCAGAAAAAATCAGCCGGCATTTTAGCAGAACAGCCGCCTTAACGGCACTTTTGTTGCAGCACTTCGCTGATCAAATCAGCCATTAACCGGTAGCTGCCGGCTTTAGTTGATGTTGGCCGCCAGGCCACACCAATGTCACGGTAAGCATTACCGGTTGTGGGCGCTTGTGTAACTAATTCGGTACCATCGAGCAAACCGCTGTTAATCGCCATTTGTGGCATAAAAGTTACCCCCAGTTTATTATTTACCATCTGGGTTAAGGTGTGCAGGCTGGTCGCAAAAAACGGGTTTACCTTGCGGCTGTCTTCCAGCTCACAGGCTTTTACTGCATGGTTAGTCAGGCAATGCTCACGTTCCAGCAAAAAAATACTTTCATCCGGCCACTGGCTGATATCCTGGTTAAAACCACGGTTCAGCCATTCTTTGTGCAGCACCAGTTTAAAGGCATCCTGCGATAATACTTCTGTGTGAAATGCGCCGGTTTCATACGGCAGTGCCAGCAGCACCATATCCAGCCTGCCTTCAGCCAGAGCATGCAACGAATTTTCAGAGGTGTCTTCGCGCAGCAACAGCTGTAAATCCGGATAACGCTGGCGGCACAATGCCATAACTTCACTGAGAACAAACGGCGCTATGGTGGGTATACAACCTAAGCGGAACGGCCCTGTCATTGGCTTACCCTGGCATTTGGCAAATTCGGTTAACTCACCGCATTGTTCAATAATATACCGGGCCTGGCGCACCACATCTTCGCCCAGCGGGGTAAAAATAAAGGTTTTATGATCGCGCTCCAGCAACTGTGCATCCATAGTTTCTTCTAAATTGGCAATAGCCGCGCTGAGTGTTGACTGGCCGATATAACAAGCTTCTGCAGCACGGCCAAAGTGCTGGTGTTCATGTAATGCCAGCAGATACTGCAATTGTTTAATACTGGGCAAACGTTTCATTATTTATTCCGATTAAAAATATAAACATCATTCTGTAAAAATGCTTAGACTTTACGCCCTGTAACCGCGCTATGCAAGGGGGCCGCCAGTAATTTCACCGCGCACACAAAATTACAACTGATAAAAATTAGTAAACATAAATTCAACACCTTAAGTGATTTACCCCATTTTAATGTAAACATGAGTTTGAATAACCGCATTATTTGTTATAGCGTAAACAGCGAATTGTGTTAGAACAGTCAAAAGGCAGCTAACAGCCCTGCTGCAACAACTGAAGCCAATACAATAGTTCCCCCGTTTGCGAGTTGTGCTATCCGCGTTGTATCGGGTTCTGACAAGTTAAAAACTATAAAAATCACCTGGAGGGTGAACATGTCCAGATCACATCACACTGTACTACTGATCGGCGTTAGCTTACTGGCAAGCGCAGTATCAAATGCTATGGCCGCATCAACAGACTCATTGCGCCAGGCAGCAGAACAAGCCAGCAGCGAGCGCTATATCGTAAAATATAAAGACAACAGTCTGAGTAAAGATCCACTTCTCAACCGCAGTAAAGCTGCAAAAGATAATGCGCTGTCGGTATTAACCACTAATAGCGAACGTTTAAGCCGGCAAGGTGCTCGTGTTCACCATGTTCTGGCCAAACGTAACGCCATAGCTGCCGAGCTAAGCCCTGCCACGGTTAAAGCGTTAAAAGCAGATCCTAATGTGGAATATGTCGAGCGCGATTTACCGCGTTTTCCTATGTCGCAGCAAGTGCCTTACGGTTACACCATGGTGCAGGCCGATCTGGTCAGTGATCAGTTTGCCTCTAACCAGACGGTATGTGTTATCGACTCTGGCCTGGGCTTACCACATGAAGACTTTAACGATGCCAATATAACCGGCACCAATGATATAGGTACCGGTAACTGGTTCGACGCCGGTGGCCCGCACGGTACACATGTAGCCGGTACCATTGCTGCGCTGAATAATAATGTTGGTATTGTTGGCGTATTACCCAACGGCAACGTGAAACTGCATATTATTAAAGTATTTAATGCAGGTGGTTGGGGTTATTCTTCCTCTCTGGCACATGCGGTAGATACCTGTGTGCAAAACGGCTCTACCGTAATTAATATGAGTTTAGGTGGTGCCGGCTCAAACGTAACAGAGCGCAACGCCATGCAGGCCGCCTATGATGCCGGTGTGTTACTTGTTGCAGCAGCCGGTAATGATGGCAATACTGCTATGTCGTATCCGGCCTCTTATGATTCTGTAGTATCCGTTGCAGCGGTTGACGACACCAAAGCTCACGCCGACTTTTCGCAGCGGAATACCCAGGTAGAACTGGCGGGCCCGGGTGTAGCGGTAATGAGTACTTATCCCACCGGCACAGGCCTGGAAACCAGCCTGACGGTTAACGGTACAACCTACAGTACCAACCCGTTTGAAGGTTCTGCCATGGCAAGTTTAAATGCGGAACTTGCCAGCTGCGGCCTTGCGGTAAATACCTGTACCGGCGTTACCGATAAAATCTGTCTGATCCAGCGCGGCGAAGTATCCTTCGCACAAAAAGTGGAATCCTGTCAGGCTGGCGGTGGTATTGGCGCGGTTATTTATAACAACGAACCAGGCAATTTCAGCGGCACTTTAGGTGACGCCCCCACCACTAATATAGTGGCATTAAGCGTATCGCAGGAAGATGGCCAGTTGTTGGTTGCTGAGGTAGGTAACGATGCCAGCTTATTTGCCGGCCCGTCTAACTATGGCCTGATGGACGGTACCTCTATGGCGTCGCCGCATGTAGCTGGCGTGGCAGCGCTGGTATGGAGCCATTACCCGGATTGTAGCAATGCACAAATCCGCAGTGCTTTAGCAGCAACAGCAGAAGATTTAGGCGCCGCTGGGCGTGATACATCTTATGGGCATGGCTTGGTGCAAGCCAAAGCCGCAGTAGATTATCTGGCCGAGTTTGGCTGTGACGGTGATGGTGACGATAACGAGCCACCACCACCAACCGGCACAGAACTGAGTAACGGTGTAACAGTATCAGGCATCAACGCTGCTGCCGGTGAAGAACTGCTGTATACGCTGGCCGTACCTGCAGGCGCCAGTAACCTGTCGTTTGTTATGAACGGTGGTACCGGCGATGCCGATATGTATGTCAAATTTGGCAGCGAGCCAACCGCATCAAACTGGGACTGCCGGCCTTACCTGTTTGGTAACAACGAAAGCTGTGCTATTGACCCGGCACAAACCGGTACCTACTTTGTTAAATTGGTAGCATATAGCGCCTTTACCGGTGTAAACCTTACCGGTAGCTTTACCGCACCGGACTTACCGGATGCAGGCGGTGAAACCATTACCAACATCAACATAGCGCGCCGGGCCTGGCAGCACTACACGCTGGACGTACCGGAAGGTATGGCACAGCTAACTGTTGAAATCAGTGGTGGCAGCGGTGATGCCGATCTGTACGTGAAGCATGGCAGCCAGCCTACCAGTGGCAGCTATGATTGCCGGCCAAATAAAAACGGCAACAGCGAAACCTGTGTGATTAACAATCCGCAGGCCGGTGTATGGCATCTGTCAGTTTATGCCTTCCGGGCGGTAAGCGGCTTAACGCTGGTAAGTGAATACCAGCCGTAAGCGAGATAACTTCGCCATTAAAAAAGCCCTCGTAATTGAGGGCTTTTTGCTTATCAGCTGCACATTACACGCTGAAAATAGCCTTAAGAATATAGAAAAATATAATTGCCAGGCCAGCACCTACCGGCAGGGTAATAATCCACGAGATAAAGATATTACGCACCACGCCTAAATTCAGTGCAGCAATACCGCGGGCTAAACCTACACCTAACACTGCGCCAACCAGGGTTTGCGTGGTAGAAATAGGCAAACCGGTGCCAGAGGCAATAACCACGGTAGAGGCTGCTGACAACTCAGCAGCAAAACCACGGCTTGGCGTTAAATGCGTAATAGCTGTACCTACAGTTTTAATAACCCGTGCGCCTAAGGTCGCTAAACCGATAACAATACCTACCGCACCTAGTGGCAATATCCACCAGGCTAGTTGTGACTGCGTTGATATTTCGCCACCAGAACTGACAACACTTACTACGGCAGCCAAGGGCCCGATGGCATTAGCCACATCGTTAGAACCATGAGCAAAGGCCATACAACAGGCAGTGGTGATCATCAGTACACCAAAAATGCGCTCAACGTTATTAAACTGCATTTTTTTATCCGCTGCCGGGTCAAACTTAATACGGGAAATGATCACTTTACCAATCAAGCCCACCACCACTGCAATAGCCAGTGCAATGTAATAGCCGGTTAATGTGCTGATATCCAACCCGACATGCACCAGGCCTTTTTGCACGGTAACCAGTGACATCATAAAAGCAGCAAACGCCATATAAAAAGGAACATATTTTTTAGCATTTGCTAGCGGGTTATCGGTATCAAAGATCAGCCTTTGTGCACTCATAAAAAACATATAGGCCAGTACCCCTGCCAGCATCGGTGTCACAACCCAGCTGCCGACAATACCGCCTACTTTGTTCCAGTGCACAGCCTCCATGCCCACGCCTACAGCCGCAAAACCAATAATGGCGCCAACTATAGAGTGCGTGGTAGATACCGGCCAGCCAAAGTAAGAGGCCACAATCAGCCAGGTAGCTGCAGCCAACAGCGCCGCTATCATGCCGTAAGCCATTAATTCAGGTGTATCAACAAAGAAAGAGGCGTCGGTAATACCACCGCGAATGGTAGACGTAACAGAACCACCGGCTAAATAAGCACCGGCAAACTCAAAAATAGCAGCAATAACAATAGCTTGCTTTATCGTCAGCGCTTTAGAACCTACAGAAGTGCCCATTGCATTGGCAACATCATTGGCACCGACACCATAAGCCATTAAAAAACCGAACACGGCAGCGATAATGATCAGGATTAAACCGTATGATTGAATAATATCCATCAGGGAAACCTTTTAAAATTAACGGGCGAGCATAATTTCAAGACGCGAACCAACTTTCAGCGCGACGTCGGCTAAATCACCTACCCATTCCAGCGTGCGATACAGAAACATCACATCAATTGGGTTTAACTCTGTCTCGGCCAGACGCAAGGCTTTACGCAACTTGATTTGCATCTCGTCGGTGTCACCCTCAATGGTGTCCAGTTGCTCTACCATCTTAATAACCAGATCAACTTCACGGCCACGGAAACCGGTTTCCAGCAATTCGTCCAGCTCGTTAATGACTTCACTTGCCAGTGCGGTAGCGTCGATACAGCGCTGCACATAGGCTTTAAAGCCAGCCTGCAGACTTATAGGAATAAGCAACTCGCGGCCCAGTACACGGCCGGTAATATCTTTGGTTTTGTTAGCAATTTTGTCTTGTTGCGACACCAATTCTAAAATATCAGTCCGGTCTACCGGTAAAAATAGCCCACGCGGCAAATTAACGCGGATCTCGCGTTTTAATTTGTCGGCTTCCTTTTCCAACGCCACGATGTTTTTGCGTACATCCGCAGCTGTTTGCCAGTCCTGCAAATACACTGCATCAAAAAATGGCAACAACAATTCACTCGCCTGATGCACCTTGCGAATATGTTCCTCTATTGGCTTAATCGGTGATTTGGCAAACACGGATAAAAAAGTACTAGCTGGCATAGCCTGGCCTCGTATGTTGGTTTGACGATAGTCGGCGCGCATTGTAACGGCATTCAAAGCGCATGAAAAACGAAAAATGAATACACAATGAAAACGCCCTGAGCAGAAGTCTAGTCAGGGCGTTGGTGTTGTACAATAAAAACAGAGGAAAATCAGCTGCGTGCATCTTGTTCCAGCTGTTCGGCGCTGCTGTGGCGCACCACTTTACCTTTAACGAAAAAGATAATGTACTCAGCCAGGTTTTTACAGCGGTCGCCAATACGCTCCAGTGAACGGGCCGACCAGAGTACATTCATAATTTTTGGAATAGAACGCGGATCTTCAATCATGTAGGTCATTAGCTGGCGGGTAATCGCTTCATACTCGCGGTCAACTTTCTTATCTTCCTTATGTACCAGCAAAGCGGTTTCTACGTCCATACGGGCGAAAGCATCCAGCACATCATGCAGCATCTGCCCTACATGGCGGCCTAAATTATCCAGGTTAACCAGCAAGCCCTGCTGTTCTGAATTAAACGATTCCAGCGCCACCCTGGCAATACGCCGGGTTTCATCGCCTATGCGCTCTAAATCGGCAATGGTTTTCATAATGGCCATAATCAGGCGTAGATCGCTGGCAGCAGGCTGGCGGCGCACAATAATGCTTGTGCACTCTTTATCAATCTGCAGCTCCCAGTTATTTACTTTCAAATCGTTGTCTATCACCTTTTGGGCCAGCTCGGCATCTGCATTAGCAATGGCCATCAGCGCGTTATTCAGCTGTTGTTCGATTAAGCCGCCCATCGCCATTACATGGTTGCGCACTTCGTCAATTTCTTCATTAAAAGAACTGGAAATATGTTTTGTTAAATTGAGTTTATCCACTGCGAACTCCGTGCATGTGTCTGGTAAGGTGAAACCAAGGGTATGAGCCATCGCAAAAACAGCTTAAGTATAGTCAGAAAGGCAACTGCAGTGCCAGCATAGCGATAACCTGGCAGCCTTAACTTACTAAATTTACAAATAATGTTAAGGCTACATTTTAAAAATCGGTAACAGGCGCTACACTCAGGTCGTGTAAGCGGCAAACTACGGTGTTTTTGGCCGATACGCTAATTTAAGTCTGACAGGAAAATAGCGCATGAAGCAGTTAGTACTGACATTAATTGGTAAAGATAAAGCAGGTTTGGTTGAGACTCTGGCAACAGTAGTCAGCGCACACAATGGTAACTGGATGGCAAGCAACCTTAGCCATCTGGCGGGTTATTTCGCCGGGATATTACAAGTAGAAGTGGCCGAGCAGGATTTAGCTGAGCTTACCGCCGCACTGGAAAAAATCAGTGATCTGGATATTAAAATTCAGCACGGCATTCCCAGCAGCCTGAACGAGCAGCAGCATCTGAAATTTGTTATTACCGGTAACGATCGCCCGGGAATAGTGCGCGAGTTGTCATCGGTTATTAAACATAAAGGTACCAATATAGTGCACTTTGAAAGCAGCAAACAAAGCGCACCAAATTGGGGTGTGCCGCTGTTTAACGCAGTAGCTACAGTAGAACTGCCTTCCAGCGTTAGCCGTGACGAAGTGGTCACGGCGCTTGAAGCCATTGCCACTGATATTGTTGTTGATATTGAAACACAGGCCTGACATTTATATCGCAGCTGAATCTCAGCTGCGTTCATCTTATTGTCACAAAACTGCCATAGAGTAATAGCCAGTTGTAGTCAGGAGCTGGATCATGGAACATACCGACGCTGCCAACAGCGAATTTCCGCTTTACCCCCGCGAGCTTAGCTGGTTGTCTTTTAACGGCCGCGTGCTGCAGGAAGCCGCCGACGAACGTAACCCACCGATAGAGCGCTTACGTTTTCTTGGCATTTACTCCAATAATATGGACGAATTTTTCCGCGTGCGGGTAGCCGACGTTAAACGCCGCATTCTGTTGAAAAAGTACCAGCAAAGTGAACAGGAAGATGCTGAAGAGCTGATGCAGGAAATTCAGCAGCGCGTGTTGCAACTGGGTCAGCGCTTTAATGCTATTTATCTGGATATCCAGCTTGAACTTCGTAAGCACAATATTGAATTAATAGACAATTTCAAACTTACCGAGCTGCAATCCGGCTGGGTACGCAGCTATTTTCGCGACGAAGTGCTAAAGCATATTTCACCGATGATTCTGTCGGGTGACGAGGTCAGTTTACCCAAGGCACTGGAAGACAACACCACCTATCTGATGGTAGAGATGACCGGCAGTGCTAAACCGGAATATGCCATAGTGCAGGTGCCTACCACCGAATTGTCGCGGTTTATTGAACTGCCGCTGCATTTAAATACCCGCAAGAAAAACGGCCACTACCGGCGGCAAATATTGTTGCTGGACGATGTAATAGTGCATTGTATTGCCGACTTATTTGCCGGTTTTTTTGAGTTTGACAATATTCAGGCATACTCGTTAAAACTGACCCGCGATGCGGAATACAATATCAGCGATACTCTGGATCAAAGCCTGCTGGATAAAATGTCGAAGGGAATTCGCCAGCGGCTGAAATCTGAGCCGGTGCGGCTGGTGTATGATGCTGCCATGCCAGAGCAAATGCTAAAAGTACTGAGTAAGCAGCTGGGCACCAGCTCAACAGACTCGTTAATTCCCGGCAGCCGTTACCGCAATTTTAAAGACTTTATCAGCTTTCCGAATATTGGCCATCAAAGCACCGAGTTTCCACCGATGCCGCCCCTGAAAAGCCCTGATTTTGAGCAATACGCCACCAGTTTTGACGCCATCCGTGCCGGTGATATTCTGCTGCACTACCCATATCATAACTTTGGCTACTTTACCGAGTGGGTGCGCCAGGCCTCATTCGACCCTAAAGTAACCCATATTAAAATGACGATGTACCGGGTAGCCAAACACTCGCGGGTTATTCATTCTCTGCTGGACGCGGTGCGTAACGGCAAAAAAGTTACCGTGGTAGTTGAGCTAAAAGCGCGGTTTGATGAAGAAAACAATATCAACTGGGCGCGCAAAATGACTGAAGCCGGCATCCAGGTGGTATTTGGCTTAACCACGCTGAAAATTCACTCTAAGTTATGCCTGATCAGCCGAATGGAAAAAGGCAAGCTGGTGCATTATGGCCATATCGGCACCGGTAACTTTAACGAGAAAACCGCACGTATATACACCGATATGAGCTTGTTTACCTGCCATCAGGAAATTACTGCAGAAATCGGCCAGGTGTTTGAGTTTATTGAGTACAGCTACCGGCCATACCAGTTTAACCACCTGATTGTTTCGCCTACCTGGAGCAGGCCACGGCTGATACAACTGATTCAGCGCGAAATCGACTTTGCTGTTAGCGGCCGCAAAGCGGAAATTTTCCTTAAGGTAAATAACCTGGTTGACCAGCAAATTGTTGACCTGTTATACCGCGCCAGCCAGGCCGGGGTAAAAATTCGCATGATTATCCGCGGTATGTGCTCACTTGTTCCCGGTTTGCCGGGCAAAAGCCAGAATATCAAAGTAATTTCTGTACTGGACCGCTTCTTAGAGCATTCACGCATTTACGTGTTTCATAACGGCGGCGAAACCGATGTTTACCTGTCTTCAGCCGATTGGATGACGCGTAATATTGACCAGCGGGTAGAGGTAGGCGTACCAATATACGATGTGCGTTTAAAGCAACAAGTTTTAGACACTCTGGATATTCAGTGGCGGGACAACGTAAAGGCACGTATTATTGATGCCAAACAAAGTAATGCCTATGTTAAACGTGGCAATAAACGCAGCATCCGCTCGCAGCAGCAGATCTACGAATATCTGGCCCGCCAGCAAGGGCAACTGATCAATACCGAGACGGAATGAACGACAACCAACCAAGTAAAGACCGCCCGGACGACCACGCCTACATGGCAGCGGTCGATCTGGGCTCAAACTCTTTTCATATGGTAATAGCGCGGGTAATAGATGGCGATATTCAGCTGTTACACCGCGAAAAACAAAAAGTACAACTGGCCGAAGGCTTAAACGAGCAACTGGTATTAAGTGAAGAAGCCATAGAGCGCGGCCTGAGTGTGCTGGCACAATTTGCCGATACCTTAATTCCTTTTGCGCCACAGTCAGTGCGGGTTATTGCCACCTACACCCTGCGCCGGGCACGTAACTCTGCCACCTTTTTACGCCGCGCCAAAGCCGTATTCCCGTTTCCGATAGAAGTGATCTCTGGCCAGGAAGAAGCCCGTTTTATTTATCAGGGTGTAGCACATTTCGAGCATTTCTCCGGCCGGCGGCTGGTAATAGATATCGGCGGTGGCAGTACCGAGTTCGCCATTGGCGAGGGTGTGCAGCCCCTGCGGCTAAGCAGCCGCAATATGGGTTGTGTCAGCTACGCGTTGCAACATTTTGCCCAGGGCCGCATTAGTGACAAACGTTTCAACCGCGCTGTTCTACAGGCCGAGCAAGAGCTGGAGCCGATTGTCAGCAGCTTTAAAGCCGCAGGCTGGCAGCAGGCAGTCGGTACCTCCGGTACGGTAAAAACCATCCGCGATATTATTATCGGTATGGGGTTAAGCAGCAATGCACTGGAGCTTTCACACCTGCTGGCACTAAAAGAGCATCTGGTGCAGCAGGAAAACAGCTATCAGCTGGACTTACCCGGCCTGACAGATGATCGCAAACTGCTGATTTGCTCTGGCCTGGCCATTTTGATTGCCGCCTTTAATCTACTGCAAATTGAGCAACTGATTTATATCGATGCAGCCCTGCGCGAAGGCGTACTGTACGAAATGAGCGACCGGCTGCAGCATCTGGATATACGCGAACATAGCGTGGCTAGCCTGCAACGCCGGTATGACGTTGATATGGCGCAGGCAGAGCGGGTTAGCCAAACCGCACTGCTATTGTTTAGCCAGGTACGTAGCCAGTGGCAACTGACCGATGAAGATGCAGTATTACTGGGCTGGGCCGCTACTTTATACGAAGTGGGCCTGCACATTAACTCGTCCGGCGTACAAAAACACTCGGCCTATATTCTGCAAAATGCCAACCTGCCCGGTTTTAACCAGGAACAACAGCAACTTATCGCCACCCTGGTGCGGTTTCACCGCCGTAAAATCCGTGCCGATGAAATACCGGCCTTTAGTTTGTATCAACTACCGCAAGTGATATATCTGCTGGTGCTGTTACGCCTGGCAGTACTGTTGAACCAAAAGCGCCGCGACGACCTGCTGCCAGAACTGCAAGCCGAAGCCGGTAGCCAGTATCTACAACTTAAACTCAGCACAGACTGGCTAACACAACAAAGCTTGCTGGCAGCCGATTTAATGCAGGAGCAAAAATCGCTGAAAAAAATTGCTTTTGTGCTCGATTGCCCGGGCTTGGTGGATGCAGTGCCGGGGTAAACCGGCTGTAGCATTTAAAACTATGCTTGTGCAGCGCAGTTTTATGCTCAAGATCATCTGCCCTAGACACAAAACAACAACCCATACACAAATAGAACAATTTGACAACAAATAAGCAGCCAAATACTATTCAGGTACTTCACTCTACAAGGAATAGTAATGGCCTCTGTATTAGATTTAGCGAAATGTTGCAGTGCAGTATATGAAACAGCCCCTTCTGTACCTGGGTTGCGATTAATCGAAGAATATAATCGCATTCCGTATGGTTTTTACGCCGCCCTGTTCAAAAAAGGTGATATCGCCATTTTAGCTGTACGCGGTACCGATGATCTGCGTCATGATGTCCCCAGCAATGCCACATTGTTTGCTGGGGGCATGCCAACCCAGTATAGACCAGCGAGAGATTCGCTTAATTTGGCGTTTGATCGGGCGGAAGTTAACACTGATAATTTTTATGTAACAGGCCATTCCTTGGGCGGCGGTTTAGCAGCGTTATTATCGGCTAAACACAGTTCACCTTTACCTCTGGTCACTTTTAATGCACCGGGTATGTTAAGGGCTGCAACCAGCTCTAACTTTGGTTTAATTGGTAATTTAATTAACCGTGTCCGTTTAAGTGGTTACCGCAATAACTTTAAAAAGGTGCTGCATATCCGCAGCGAGCACGATACCGTCTCAGTAGGCACCGGCCCCCGAATTACCGGCAATACCCGCACGCTTAGCAATAATCAATGTGGCAATATCAGCCTGGCTGGCAGAATATCTCCCGCACTTGGCGCGGCACAAGCCGGGCAACGCACATTATGCGCCCATAGCATGGCTGGTTTAGTACAATTAATTGCGACAGAGCCTGAATTTACTAAACCAATTAGTTGGAGTTAGCCGCATGCGTTTTTTGTTATTACTGTTGGCGTCTATTGCATTGCTGAGTTGCTCAGAGCCTAATGCCTTGTCAGCACCTGAACAACCCGAAAACATACCAAAGCATGATCCTAAGCAGTATTCTTTGCTAAACGAGCAAATGGTATACACCGCACGTTTTGCTGAGATTTTCGGCTTGGATCCGACAAACGCTATTGAACTTAACTCTGGTGTATTAGCAATTCGTATCTACTGGACGGTATTTGCCAATCGAGATGCTGTTTATGCAATGTATGAGCCGCATGAATATCGAGATAAGTTGCCGGTACTACAAATTCAATTATTCCTGGAAGATAGTGTACCTGTACAACTCGATCGCAACGAAGGGACACAATACAACTATGAATCTTTTGTGCGATCTGGTTTTCGCTACTTTCAACATAAGGCTCCTCAACCTACCGAAGAGATCGAGCAAGCTGATTATCAGGAATTCTACAACCGCGTTATTTTACGTAGCGAAGTAGAAGAAGGTGTTGTAACCAGAGCAATTAATCGTTATAAAAAATCACTGGTACCAAGCATTACGGCATTAGAGTTTGTTGGCCTGTTCCGCACTCCGTTTGATATTTACCTCTATACAGGTAAAGAACCTGCGCGTTCAGAATTTAGCAGCATCCACGTAAAACGGATCAGTGAGTCGCGCGATAATTACGATACTGAGCAGTTTTTCCGGCTAACAATTCCAGACGAATTAGCACCAGTGCTAAAGCAGCCATACCGCGAATAACCCGCCTGTGGATACAGTTCGACATTATAAACTGCATGCTTTCGTTACTATTACTGCAAGCTGAAAACGCTTGCACCTGTAAGCCATTGTAAGCAATTGAAAGACGGAGTAATGTGAACTGTATTAAATACTCAAAGGCTGGTTAATCCGTATTTAGACGCTTATGGCGTTTGATTACACTATGGAGACTTTGGAGGTAACATGTGGGAGGGACTAACCGCTGTCGCGACCTGTATCTCAGCTCTAGCGGCATGCTTGGCTACTTATTTTGCTGCCAGCACCCGTAAGCAAAGTAACCTAGCTAAACGTGCCGAATTTCTCGAGTCACGGCCTCTATTTACTTTTGCTAGCTTTTCTCTCACACGCCCGACAGTCTCAAAAGCTCTCAGTACTGAGAAAGAAATTCTTGATCCTAGAGTAGGCATCATATCAGGCTACATTCGTAACTCCGGCCGTCGTCCTGCATACAACGTCTCGGGTTTTGCATTTGTACTACCGTATGAACAGCGCAAAGAGGTCAAAGCCTTTCCTATAGGAATAGCCGACGATGCAATGCCTAATACGGAATGGAATGTCAAGAGTGGCTATATTCAGGTTGTTCCAGACAACTTTCCAGGATCAGATGTGGCTAACTACAACGACCCAGGCTTTTTCGTAGCGATCGCAATTGCCTACGATGACACGGCTGCAAGCACTTCTTGTACGCAAATGTCCTTTATGAAATGGTCTGGCGTGAGTAACAACGTGGTATCCGGCGTATTAATAGCAGCAACATCAGAAGAGAAGCGGCTGATGCTTCAACAGCACGCAAACTTGCTTCTGCAATTTCAGCGCCCACCTAACAATGCTTCTTAGCTCCCGTGTTGAGGCTGAGCATTTTTCACACTACACTTTAATAGTTACGCCACAGGTAACGCTTTAAGGTTAAGATGAATTTCAGTGAGGCTGATATGACCGTTTTAACACGTAGCACCAAGTTAGCTGTGCAACATCCAGGACAGGTATTGCTGCAAAAAATATGATCTGCATAAAGCTGCAACGCTTAATGTCGTAGCTGAGCCGCTGTACCAATATAGCTAAGCAATACAAATAGCAGCGCCCAGTAACCACCCGCCTTTTTCATTTTGATATTTGACATCGCCTTACTATAGGCGCAAACTTCGTTTATCGTCGAATAACGATAATAAAATAAATGAGCACAGAAAACGATCCATCCAATGAGCAACTGGCAGCTATTGCCAAAGCTTTAGCACACCCGGCACGCATTCAAATTATCCGTTTGCTGCTTAGCAAAACCTCCTGCATTGGCGGCGAGATAACCCACGAAGTTGGCCTGGCGCAATCTACGGTATCAGAGCATTTGCGTATTCTAAAAGCCGCTGGCGTGGTGGCAGGTGAAATAGAACACCCGCGCGTGTGTTACTCGCTTAACCTTAACAGCTTGTTACCACTAATGAGCCTGCTACAGCTTGTGGCCGATACAGCAACAACCGTTGCTGGCAGCGATGGCCTGTGTTGCCCGCTTACGCCGCAATCTTGTGATCAGCCATCTCGTGATCCGGAGTAACCTATGCACAACTTACCTAATATTAATCCAGCGCTATTGCAACAGCCGGACAATGCTCAGGTGTTTGCCGACAAACCTTCAGCGCATAAACCGCGTATTTTGTTGTTATATGGCTCATTGCGCCAGCGCTCGTTTAGCCGGCTGGTAACAGAAGAAGCTGCACGCCTGTTAGATGCCATGGGCGCAGAAATCTGTATTTTTAACCCGGCAGGTTTACCGCTGCCAGACAGCGAAGATGTAAGTCACCCTAAAGTAGCCGAGCTGCGCGAATTGGTAGAATGGTGTGAAGGCATGGTGTGGTGCTCACCCGAACGCCACGGCGCCATGACCGGCATTATGAAAACCCAAATTGACTGGATCCCGTTATCGCTTGGCGCAGTGCGGCCAACTCAGGGTAAAACCCTGGCAGTAATGCAGGTATGCGGCGGCTCACAGTCTTTTAATACTGTTAATCAGATGCGGGTGCTAGGGCGCTGGATGCGTATGCTGACCATTCCAAACCAGTCTTCTGTTGCCAAAGCCTATCAGGAATTTGATGACAGCGACAGGATGAAACCCTCGCCCTACTACGATCGCATAGTTGATGTAATGGAAGAGCTGGTGAAATTTACCCTGCTGGTGCGCGATCGCAGCGACTACCTGGTAAATCGTTATTCCGAGCGCAAAGAATCGGCAGAAGCGGTAGCAAGCCGGGTAAACCAAGGCACTATTTAGAGAGGTAAAATATGAAGCAGATCCTGTTTTTATGTGTGGCCAACTCGGCCCGCAGCCAGATGGCTGAGGGCTTAGCCAAACATTACTTGCCAGCAACTATTCAGGTACAAAGTGCTGGCTCACAACCGTCAATGCTTAATCCTTATGCGGTTACTGCCATGGCTGAGCTGGGTATTGATATCAGCAAGCACTACGCTAAAGCGGTTGAAGATATTGACAGTAGCCAAGTAGACGCCGTTATTACCTTATGTGTCGAAGAAGTGTGTCCAATATTTTTAGGTAATGTGCAACGTTTACACTGGCCGATCAATGAACCTTCTGCTGGTCGCGAAACGCCAAAGCAACTGCTGCAGGGCTTTCGCACTGCCAGAGACGAGATTAAACAACACATCCTTCAACTGGCTGAATCAATATCAGCACAGAACTAAAAATATCAAGCAATATCCTTTAGAGGATGAAACGAATGGGCATTTTTGAGCGATATTTATCGGTTTGGGTGGCACTATGTATCGTTGCAGGTGTACTACTAGGCAACCTGCTACCGGCAGTATTTCAGGCCATTGCCGCGCTGGAATATGGCCAGATCAACTTAGTGGTAGCCGTACTGATTTGGCTGATGATCTACCCAATGATGGTGCAAATTGATTTTGCCGCCATTAAAGATGTCGGCAAAAAGCCCAAAGGCTTAATACTGACGCTGGTTATGAACTGGCTGGTAAAGCCCTTTACCATGGCTGCATTAGGCTGGTTGTTTTTTAAAGTGTTTTTTGCCGGTTGGGTAAATCCACAAAGCGCCAATGAATATATCGCCGGTATGATTTTACTCGGTGTTGCGCCTTGCACTGCGATGGTGTTTGTCTGGAGCCAGCTTACTAAAGGCGATGCCAACTACACCCTGGTGCAGGTGTCAGTAAACGACATTATTATGATTTTCGCCTTTGCGCCACTGGCCGCCTTACTGCTTGGCGTTAGTGATATTACTATCCCATGGCAAACGCTGTTGTTATCTGTGGTGCTTTATGTGCTGCTGCCGCTGATTGCCGGAATGCTAACGCGTAAGCAGCTTAATAATGGCAGCAGTGAGCAGCGCATTGGCCAGTTCTTAGCTAAAGCCAAACCCTGGTCGATGCTTGGTTTGCTCGCCACCGTAATGCTGCTATTTGGTTTTCAGGCGCAAACTATAGTAGCAAAACCGCTGATTATTTTGCTGATTGCTATACCGCTGTTAATTCAAACCTACGGCATTTTTGCCATTACTTATGCAGTGGCGAAAAAAATGCAGCTGCCGCATAACATCGCTGCTCCGGCTTGTATGATTAGCACCTCTAACTTTTTTGAATTGGCGGTAGCCGTGGCCATTGCCTTATTTGGCCTAAACAGCGGCGCCGCCCTGGCCACCGTTGTTGGCGTACTGGTAGAAGTACCGGTAATGCTATCGCTGGTATGGTTTGCTAACCGCACCCGGCACTGGTTTAACTAACTGAATAAAAAACTACTACAGGACAAAATATGAGCCATCCGTTTGATATATTAGCGCTAAGTACAGGCCAACTGATTTTTACACCCTGCCCCGGTACTAAAGGCGTAAGCCTTACCGATAGCGTTGCACAGCTTAAAGCTGCCGGTGCAGCAGCCATTATTACCATGATGCCACAGCAGGAGTTAGCACAGAATAACGTTGAAAATCTGGCCGCTGTTTGCAGCGACCTTGGCTTGCAGTGGTTTCAGTTACCGGTAGAAGATGATTGCGCGCCACAACAACCGTTTGAGCAGGCTTTTGCCACCCATAAAGCCGCAATACTGGCCTTGCTGCAAGACGGCAACACGGTAGCTATTCACTGCAAAGGGGGCTCTGGCCGCACCAGCTTAATGGCGACAATACTGATGACACAACTGGGTTATAGCAAAGCCGACGCCACAGCAAAGGTACAAGGGCTGCGGCCCAAAGCACTCGGCTTAGCAGTGCATCAGGCATATTTTGCCAATTTTATTGTTTGATGCAGTAAAGTCCCGTACTGTTTTAAACCGGCATCCCGCTACTCAGTGCGAGCGGTTTTGCCAGCCCAAGGTATGCAAAATGCGGTTACGCATTGAGTGCCAGTGGTTTTTTGGCAAAGTTGGTGCTTGCGCCAGAATGTCGTCGAAATTGATACTGTCGCCCGCGCGGGGCGGCAGATGAGCAAAATACAGCTGGCTCGGTTGCAACGCGCTAACGCGCTTAAGTGACTGTTTATATTGATTAGGGTGACAAACCGGGTAAGGTGGCACCAGGCGCTTTTTAACCGACACAATTAAATCGGCAATATACAACTGTTTACTGGGCTGATGCATAAGCGACACATCATGGTCGGTATGGCCGGGAGTATAAATAACCTGCCAGTCTGGAAAATCAGGCAATTGCTGCCCGTCGGCCAACGCAATATCCGTTTTCAGTATTGGGTTATACCAGATATGACGCTTGGGCTTGCCCAAACGGCTGGCTACCCACCAGGTTAAGCTAACATCAATAATATGCGCTGTACGACCCAGCCCCCCGAGTACCACAGGCACGCCTTAGGGTGACAAGCAATGCTGGCGCCGGTTTTACGCCGCAGCAGATGGGCGCCACCGGCATGATCCGGATGCATATGGGTAACCACCACCAGCTTAAGCGCCGTTAGCGGCAACGCTAATTTTTTGCTGATAAAGTCACACACTGTGGATACATCGGCACGGCTGCAACCATCAAGCAACAATAAACCTGCAGCATCCTGCACCAGATAAATGTTCTGAATGTATCCCGGAATGATATGTAACTGCATCGGCCTGAGTCTGTTTTTTGAAGCAACTGGTCCGACATTACCTAAGCTAACGGCAATTTTCCAGCAGCAATTGCCATTTTCATCCGGGGCGCTTAAGGTAGTAGCACTATATAAAAATGATGGAGTTACTATGCGCTGGTCACTATTAAGCCTGGCTTTATTACCACTGTTACATACCCCGATAGCTGCTGCCGGGCAGCGGCAAGAGCTAAGCAAACAAATAGAACAAGTAATGCCTAAGGTTATAGAATGGCGCCGTGATATCCATCAACACCCGGAATTATCTAACCGCGAAGTGCGTACTGCAGCCAAAGTAGCAGCACATCTGAAAAAGCTCGGCTTAGAAGTGCGTACCGGCATTGCCCATACCGGCGTGGTGGGTATTTTAAAGGGTGGCAAAGATGGCCCGGTGGTAGCACTGCGTGCCGATATGGATGCACTGCCGGTAACAGAGCAAACCGGGCTGCCGTTTGCATCAAAAGTTATCAGTGAGTTTAACGGCCAGCAAACCGGCGTAATGCACGCCTGCGGCCACGATGCTCATGTGGCTATGCTAATGGGTGCCGCCGAAGTGCTAAGCAAACAAAAAGCCGATATTGCCGGTACCATTATGTTTGTGTTTCAGCCTGCCGAAGAAGGCCCACCGGCCGGTGAAGAAGGTGGCGCCAAGATGATGCTGGCCGAAGGCCTATTTGCTAACCCAAGCCCCAGCGCCATTTTCGGCCTGCATGTCTGGCCAGGAGAGCCCGGCCAGCTGCAGGTAAAAACCGAAGGCATTATGGCGGCGGCCGATAGCTTTCAGATTACCGTTAAGGGCAAACAAGTACATGGCTCGTCTCCATGGCGAGGTATCGATCCAATCAACATTACCGGCCAGTTAATCAGCGCTATTAACCTGATACCGGCGCGGCAAATTGATGTCACTAAAGCACCGGCCGTGGTGTCATTTGGCCAGGTACATGGCGGTATCCGCTGGAATATTATTCCGGACGACGTAAAGCTCGAAGGTACCATTCGTACCTTTGACAGCGAAATGCGTGAAGATTTAATTGCCCGCATGGAACACACCAGCGAACATATTGCCAAAGCCAGCGGCGCTGAAGCACATTTTCACGTACATAATTTTGCTGCTGTAACCTGGAATGATCCGGCACTGACAGAATGGGCGATGCCAAGCCTGAAATGGGCCGCCGGCGATAAAGGTGTCGCATCTATTAAACCCATTACCGGCGCCGAAGACTTCTCGTTTTATCAGCAACAAATTCCGGGCGTGTTTTTCTTTTTAGGCATCTCACCCGAAGGTAAACCGCTTAGTGAAGTGCCGCCAAACCACTCACCGATGTTTGATGTTAACGAAGATGCACTGGTGAACGGCGTACGTGCATTAACCGGCCTGGCACTGGATTATCTGGCCCAGCCACCCAAGCTGGAAAAATAAGGAACCGATGATGAACACTCCGTGCCGCTGCCACTGGGTAGATTTAACCAAACCGGATTATGTTGCCTACCACGATACAGAATGGGGCGTACCGGTGTATGACGACAACAAGCTGTTTGAGTTTTTAACGCTGGAAGCAGCACAGGCCGGGCTTAGCTGGTATACAGTACTGAAAAAGCGCGACAGCTACCGCGCTGCTTTTGCTAACTTTGATCCGGTAAAAGTCGCCGCTTTTGATGACGCCAAAGCCGCCGAATTGTTGCAAAACCCCGGCATTATCCGCAACCGGTTAAAAGTAGCTGCGGCTATTAATAACGCCGCCCGGTTTATAGAAGTACAAGCCGAGTTTGGCAGCTTCAGCAACTATCAATGGCGCTTTGTAAACGGCCAGCCGCAGTTAAACAGCATCGCCAGCCCGGCCGATTACCGTGCAACCAGCCCGGAATCGGATGCAATGAGCAAAGACTTAAAAAAACGTGGTTTTAAGTTTGTTGGCTCCACCATTATTTACGCCCATATGCAGGCCTGCGGTATGGTCAATGATCATCACAATAACTGCTTTCGCAAAACACAGGCAGTAACAAACTAACATGCAACCGGCTGAGGTAAAAATACCTGCACCGAATGCCCGGAAGCTCCAAACAAGGCGCCAGCTTAATCTGGCGCTTTAAAACAGAAGTTAATGTAGATCAGCTTCGGCTGCTGTTGGTGGCTTATGAAAATTTTACGTTTTACCCCGGTAAGATATTCAGCCCCGGCTTAATTTTTACTTCCGTTACCCAGCCCACTCACCAGTCCCTGACAACCTTTCTGTCTGATTCAACTACGCTATTTGTTAGCCTGGCCGTATAGGCACAAAAACTGCTTACTTTGCTAATACCCCTAGTATCGTTCTGTGTAACTCAACCGGAGGTACCTGATGAAAGCGCAAAACCAGTGCAGTATGCAAGATCCCCGTAAGCAGTACCCGATAGATAACACCCACTATGATGAAACCCAGCCAGACCCCGCACTTGATGCAATATTATCGCCCAGAGCAGACCACGGTGAAAACAGCTACCAGGGTAGTGGCAGATTAACAGGCCGAAAAGCGCTGATCACCGGCGGTGATTCAGGTATTGGCCGCGCAGTGGCCATTGCCTTTGCCCGCGAAGGCGCTGATGTGATGATTAATTATCTGCCATCTGAAAAACAAGATGCTCATACCGTACTAAAAGAACTACATGCAGCGGATGTAAAGGCCTATGCAGCAGCCGGTGATATTTCAGATGAAAAATTTTGCCAAAGCCTGGTACAGCAAGCAGCTGAAAAACTGGGTTGTATTGATATCCTGGTCAATAACGCTGGCAAGCAACAGTTTGTTGCAGAATTGGCAGAGCTAAGCAGTGAACAGTTTCAGCAAACTTATGCAACCAATGTGTTTGCTATGTTTTGGATTACCAAAGCCGCACTGCCGCATATGCCCGCCGGTGCAAGTATAATTAATACTACGTCTATCCAGTCTTACCAACCATCGGCCGGTTTGCTGGACTATGCATCCAGTAAAAGCGCTATTACCGGTTTTACCAAAAGCCTGGCTAAGATGCTGATTAAAAAGGGCATAAGGGTTAACGCCGTAGCGCCCGGACCAATCTGGACACCACTGCAGCAAAGTGGCGGCCAACCTGCAGACAAACTGGAAGAATTTGGCCAGAATACGCCGATGGGCCGCCCTGGCCAACCAGCTGAATTGGCACCGGCTTACGTTTATCTGGCGTCGCAGGAATCCAGCTATGTTACCGCTGAAGTTCTGGGCGTAACCGGCGGCCAGCATTTGCCTTAAGATGAAAGCTGCAGCAGATAAGTTGGTAAACATTAAATTGCAAGACACCAGAGCTGAACCGTCAGACTTAACCCTGGGCGAAATTAATCAGTTATTTCATCGTCAGTATGCAAAAAGAAAGCAGCATTTTGTCGACATAATCAAACACGGACATATTTTGCTTATAGTGCGCATGGATAGCCGGCTGATTGCCTGTTGTGGCACCCGTATCGAGGAGTTTATCGTTAATGGTCCAGGCTATCATCGGCTGAAAGCCCTGAGCCACAGCACCATGGCGGTTTATTACACACTGCAGCAAACTCCACAGGCTGATGCTGCAGCGTTGCTAAACCAGCTCCTGACACAGCTTAAATGTGAGGCAGATAATGTCGTCGGTCAGCTGCTATTTGCTGCCACGCAGCAATTACTCAATGCGGCAAATTACGATGGCACCCTTGATCACGGCTTGCTATTAGAATACAGCCGCAAACTTGAACCCGTTTTTGCACAGCTAATGCTGCAAAGTGCGACAGACGAAACAACACAACTACTGCGGTTTTTAGATGAAATAGCGGAGCAATTCGGCAAAGCCGCCGCTGATACATTTTTCGTAGTATTTGGCGGCCCCCAGGCCCGTTACCGGCAACTAACGAAACAAGTGTTTGAAAATTGGTGTCAGGAGGCTGCTGATATCGTAGTGGATACCCGCCACCATGTCAGATATTACGAACATGGCACTACTCTGGCTGATGCAGTAAACCTGATAGCAACAGCGCTGGCGGATCGTGAACTGGCACAGACTTTCTTGGGTCATGCCGATGCATTGGATCAGGATGTGTTAGCTGTGGTTGCACAACAAGCGATTAAACGTGGCTGGCGTAGTAAAAAACGGACGCAATAATATTTTTGCAGGTTGTTACTGCGGTTTCATCTCACGTTTTGTTGTTTTCTGCCCCAACACCAGTTCTGCCGGTATAGAGAAAGAAAAACTGCTGCCCTTACCCGGTTCACTGAAAATCATTAACCGGCTGTTATGGCGCGACAGTACGTGTTTTACAATCGCCAGCCCCAGCCCGGTGCCACCGGTGTTGCGGGCACGGGCCTGATCTACCCGGTAAAAACGCTCGGTAAGGCGCTTTACATGGTGCGCAGCTATACCCTCGCCATTGTCGTTAACGGCAAACAACGCTTTTAAATGCTGGCGCTGCCAGCTAACGCTGATATCGCCACCGGCAGGGGTATATTTAATGGCATTAGTTACCAGATTAGAAAAAGCACTGCGTAACTCTTCGGTTACACCGGTAACCTTCAGGCTGTCGTCAATATCAAAGCGGATACGGTGCTGTTTTTCGCGGTTTAGTGTTTGTGCCTCCTGCTCCAGTTGATGCAGCATAGCAGGCACATCGACTACAGGTTCAAACTGCACTCTGGCAGAGGCTTCAATACGCGACAATGTTAGCAACTGCTGCACCAGAGAATCCATACGTTTGGTTTGATCCAGCATAACGTTATGGGCTTTTTTCCACATGGCTTTATCAGGCAGATGTTCGTCGTCCATCACTTCAAGGTAGCCCTGCAGCACCGTAAGCGGCGTGCGTAGCTCATGTGATACGTTGGCAACAAAGTCTTTGCGGATTTGCTCCAGCTGCTTTAGCTGAGTGATATCACGCACAATCAGCAGGTATTGCTCTGCGCCGTAAGACATAATATTAAATTCAAGCGTCAGCTGGTCGTTAACCGGCGAGGCAAGCTCAAGCGGTTGCTCAAACCTGGTTTGTTTTAAATAATGCAAAAAATCAGGATGACGGATCAGGTTGTCTAAGCGCTGGCCTTCATCAGCCGGCCAATGCAGGCCTACCAGAATTTGCGCCAGCTTATTGCTCCAGATAATGCTCCAGTCATCAGTTAGCACCACTACGGCTTCAGGCAGGGCTTCGGCACCATCACGAAAACGGCGTACTACATTGCGCAGCTCGCGTTTTTTACGTCTGTCGCGCCGTTGCAGGTAGTAAATACCTTCGAATAAATGGCCCCAGATGCCTTCGCTGATCGGCGGCGATAATTTGCGGTCACGCCACAACCACTTATCCATTAAAAATAAATGATGGTAGTGCCAAAGCAGCAGCGCGACGGTAAAAATAAGCAACGCCAGCAGCAGGCTGTTAGAAATAAGGCCAACCAGAGCAATAAAACAGTAAAAAAGGAAGAGTTTAGTGTATACCTTCCTTTTTGATAACAGTTGGCGCATAGCGTTAGGGTTTAGCCTTTATTTAGCAGAAAAACGGTAGCCTGAGCCCCGCACGGTTTGCACTAATCTATCATGCCCGGCAACAGAAATCGCCTTGCGTAAACGGCGGATATGCACATCTACTGTGCGGTCTTCTACATACACGTTGGTGCCCCAGACATGATCCAGCAGTTGTTCACGGCTGTAAACCCGCTCCGGGTGGGTCATAAAGAAATGCAATAAACGAAACTCGGTTGGCCCCATATCCAGCGCTTGATCAGCAGCCATTACGCGGTGCGACACCGGATCAAGCTTTAACCCCTGAACTTCAATTACTTCATCCAGGCTGGTAGGCGCCACGCGGCGGATCACTGCTTTAATACGAGCCATCAGCTCTTTGGGTGAAAATGGCTTGGTAACATAATCATCAGCGCCTACTTCCAGGCCGCGTACTTTATCTTCTTCTTCACCACGGGCGGTGATCATAATGATAGGAATATTACGGGTAAGGTCGTGCTGTTTCATTTTTTTGGCAATTTGAATACCGCTGCCACCGGGCAGCATCCAGTCCAGCAGCACTAAATCCGGGTAGGGTTCAACCAGTGCATTAATGGCAGAGTCGAAATCTTCTGCCGTTGCTGCTTGATAACCGTTTTGCTCCAGCACAAAACACAGCATATCGCGGATGGGCGCTTCATCTTCTACAACCAGGATTCTTCTTGACATAGTGTTCTACCGAAGTGTTTAGCATGCGCCTATTATGCGCATAAATTATGACAATTTTATGAAACAAAACCAAATAAACATTTTTATAACAAATAATATTTATACTGCCGAATAAAAAAGCCCGCAACGAAGGCGGGCTTAATGGCGGCTATCCGCTTAGAAGCTGTATTGGATACCTAAAGATAAACCTGCAGCATTTTCACCGGTAATAGTGCTTAACTGTGTATCACGGCCACCGGCTGACACACGGTAGTTCGCGCTGTCGTCGTTTGATGTTACGCCGTAAGCGATATACATCAGTAAATCTTTGCTGAAGTTACGGTCTGCACCGATAACAAACATGTTGGCACCGGTGTTGTCGGTATCGTTGTCACCCGCTACGTAGTACTGGCTGCGCAGCGTATAAGCACCCATTTTGTAGCTGGCACCAATACCGTATACGTTACGGTCACCACCTGGTACATCGCTGGCGTTCTGATACATACCGGCTAAGCGGAACGCATCAGTGATGTCATAGAATACACCTACACGCACTGCGCTTGGGTCCAGATCATTTTGGCCTTCAAAAGTTTCATATGCTACAGCAGCATAGAAGCCTTTAACTTCATAGCTTACCGACATACTGTAAGATTCCTGCACGTTATCTACTGTTGCGCCGGTGTTATTGTGCGGCGTGTAGTGTAAGTCAAACGTGAAGTTGTTCATGCTTGGGCTGCGGTAATGCACGCCGTTTTTATAACGCTCGTCAAACACGTTACCGATATTGGCATTAGTATCGCCTGAAGTGCTGGTACGGGTTAAGTTACGGATATCACCGATACGGTCACCGAACATATCGACTTTGCCACGTACGGCTTTTAATGGCGTATCAAACTGGCCGGCACGTACCTGGCCGAAATCGCCTTTGATACCAACGAAAGAATCACGCGATGCCCAGTTACCAGAACCTTCATCAAAACGGATATTCTGTTCAATCTGTACGAAGGCTTCTAAACCACCTTCCAGTTTAGTGCTGGCTTTAAAACCCAGACGGCTGGAGTTACTTGACACATTAGTGCCATCTTCTTCACCGTTATCCAGTGAGTCCAGTGATAAATGGGCGCGGCCATATATGGTAACGTCAGCAGCCATAGCCGGAACAGCTAAAGAAGCCAGTACAGCAGCGGCAACCAGACCAAATTTGATTGTTTTCATTTTACTCTCCGAATAGTCGTTATTATCGATGTGCCTGTGTTTAACTGGGGCACAGTATCGGCAGAGAAAATGTCGGTATGATGTCTGTTTGGTGACAGTTTTATGACGAAAGCAACGCTAACCTTATTGCGTTTGTTGCCTTTAGGCTGGTCGGCAGAAAAACAAAGCCCCATGTTAACGGGGCTTTGGTGCATTTAAGCAGTGTTACTGAGGCTATTTAAAGGTATAACGCACACCAACCGCATACCGCGGGCCGTACTGGCGGGCAAACAGGAATTGCTCTTCGTAACGGCCATAACCACGCTCGGTTTCATTATTCAGGTTAATGCCTTCAAAGAATACTGTCAGGTTGTCGTTAATGTCGTAATTTACGCTCATATCCCACTGGCCAAAAGATCTGGCAAACTGCGGTGGAGCATCAGACGAGCCTTGTGCCTGCCCCACGCCAATCAGGTATTTGTCACGCCAGGCATACGTCACTTTTACTGATAAACCATGATTTTCATAAAACAGCTGGAAGTTAGCAGAATCGCTGAGCCCGGTCAGCGGGGCCTGCTGATCCAGACTTTCCGTATTGAACTTAACATCACCATCAACAAAGGTAGCATTGGCGCCAATACCAAAACCACTATCACCCAGCAGATGCTGTACAGCAATTTCAATACCATCGACCGACTTCTTATCAGTGTTAGCTGGCTGGCTTATGTTCCAGACAATAAGCGGATCATTGGCAGAAGGCTCAATTTTGCCTTCCGCATTGCCATGCCCGTTTGCCAGCATTTGCTCAAAAATGGCCGTGCTGGTTGCCTGCTCACCACGGGCCTCAAGATCGGCAATAGCTTGCAAATAGCGGGGGCCATTCAGCACATCATGCAAACCGTCGATAGTCAGTTCAGTAATAGTGGTCTGAATAAAATTATCTACATCCTTTTTAAAGTATCCCACTGCAGCGTAACTGCCTTCGGCATAGTAATACTCCAGGCTCAGATCCAGATTAGTAGACTCAAACGGCAGCAAATTGGTATTTCCCTGGCTACCTGTACGGGAACCTGGTTTGGGGCTGCCACTTAAGCTACGCCCTCCGGCCAAAAAGCCCAGCGGAGCACGGGAAATCGTTTTACCCCAGGAAAACCGCGCCACAATATCGTCGGTCAGATCAACCCGGAAATCAAACATTGGCAACAACACATCATGTTTACCGGTTTGGCCAAGAAATGTATCCTGCCCCTGCTCATACTGCATGATCCATTCTGACGCACTATCCCAGGTCACCTGCCGCTCTACCCGCTGACGTACATCACTGGTAACATCGGTTTCTTCATAGCGCAGGCCTGCATTTAACCGCACCGGGAAACGACCAATATCAAACTGCCAGTCAGACTGCAGATAAATACTGGTGGTTTTTTCTTCTACAGAGCTTTCGCTGTCTATGCCGTCAAAATACGCATCTGGCACATAGACATCGCCCCCCATCACGGCTTCAGTTAAAAATGCTCTCTGCCGGGCCACTGCTTCATCAAAATCGTAGGTATAGTAATAAGGCGAAGCCATACCAAGGCCTCCACCACTGAATTGATCAAGAAAGTTTGCCGTAGAGTGGCGAACAAACATGCTATCCGGAAAAATCGCCGTAAAACTGGGGTTAAAACCCGGGCCGCCACGCAAACCACTCCAGGCTTCATAACCACCCATGGTTTGCTTGGTATGTGCCACACCGCTGCTAATACTAACAAGTGGTATTTTAAACACCGAGTTATACCAGGTGCCATCCAGTTGCAGTTGTTTAATTGCCGACTCACCCGGTGAATGGGTAAACTGGCTGAAGTTAGAGTCTATCTCCCCCGGAGCCAGCTCATTGGTGCCATTGCGCCATAAAATAGAAGCTTGCGGAATTTCCCCGGTACGATAATCATAGATTTTAGTCGTCAGCTTATCTGAGCCTAATATCACCTGGCCAACATTGCCACTGCCTTTGTCAGCACCATTGTCGGTTTTATTATTAGAGTCGTGATAATCAAGGCTGACATGAAAGTCTTCGTTGATTGTCCAGTCAAGATTTAACCCTATTGAACGCGCTTTAACCTCAGTAGTGCCTTTACTGGCCGTAAAAGAACCATCGTTCCCGCCGATATCGGCAAATATCGCCGTCCCGCGTTCATCAAGCTCGTAGGCATTGATATTGCCACCAAACTCATTCCAGATCCCCCAACCAATAGTTTCTACCCCGGTAATAGCCTGTGATACGGTGTAGTCAAGTGTGGCCACAAAGTTATTAACCGGTGCAAATTGCAGTGTTAGCTGGCCGTTACTGCGCTCTCGTTGCACATCATCAATACCGTAGTTCATATCTTTGGGGAAAAAGGCATAGCCCATTTTGTTGCCGTCGGCATCCGTTGGCCGCGCATCGACAACCTGTGACGGGTCCAGGTTAGGTAACTGTGCATTGGTCTGTACCTGCCAGCCCTGAATATTGGCGTACTGGCGCTGAAAATCGCGCTGCTGATGCGACAATGAAATAGCAATACCAAACTTTTCATCGGCAAAGGTATTACTGTAAATGGCAGCCAGCTCTGGCGTAATATCATCGCCTTTTTCATTAGAAGAATCGTAAATACCTTTAGCAGAAAAGCTATAGCGTTCGCCCGGGCTGCTAAGCGGCTTAGCTGTAATAATATTAACGGTGGCGCCCAGGCCACCGCTGGGGTTTTCTGCCCGCGCCGTTTTATATACTTCCAGTGCACTTACACCCTCTGAAGCCAGGTTCTCCAGGTTGTATGAACGGCTATAACCGGTGCCCGGCATTTGCCGGCCATTAAGCGTAACCAGGTTAAAATCCGGACCAAAACCACGTACAGTGATCTGGCTGCCCTCACCATTGGCGCGGCTTACCGTTACGCCGGTAATACGTTGCAGTGATTCTGCCAGGTTGGTGTCGGGAAACTTGCCTATTTCTTCTGCTGATATTGCATCCACTACGCCATAGGCTTCACGCTTGACATCCATTGAACGCATCAGGCTGCCACGAATGCCACTGATCTGAATAACTTCAATGCCCGGTTCAGCAGCATTGGTGTTTAGGTTTTCCTGCGCCTGCAATGACGCACTGCCTGTAGCAATTACCACTGAAATAGCAGCAGCCAGGCGGCTTTTTGCAAAAATACTGTTTTTCATAACGGCCCTACTGATTTTAATTTGTTATTAATGGCCGGGCCTGTTACCCGGCACTTCGTTTTTTTCAGCGTTACGGCTGCTTAATGATGACGTTGTCCAGGCGATACACTGCCCCCTCGCCCTGCCCCCAGGCAGGAAAGACCATCAACACATCAATAGCAGAAACATCAAACCCGGTGGCCGCTATATCCGCCAGGTTAAAAGTATAGGTTTGCCATTGGCCGGTTACCGGTGCGGCTTGCTCTACGCTGTCAGCCAGGTTCAGCTCTACCGCGCCGTCGCCACTGCCATTGGCTTCAAGCTTAAACAGCCAGTCAACAGCGGCATTAGCTGGGGCACTTACCACTTTCATCTCAAACTGCACCACACCGCCGTTGGTTAATAAGCTGGCATCAAACACCTCACCGCTGCCTCCATTCTCTGTGCGGTTGCTAAAGCCCATTACGGTTGGCGTGGCACCAATACTGAACTGCGCAACCGTGCCGTGCTCTGCATCGTCCATTACTTCTGTTGGTACTGAGCCGCCACAACAGTCCCATAACGCCCAGTCCGGGTTGGCTTCATCGGCAAATAACACCAGTTCAGGGTAATCCAGAGTAATTTCTACATTGTCCAGCCGGTACACCGCGCCTTCGCCCTGCCCCCAGGCTGGGAATATCATCACCACATCAATGGCTGCAACATCTAACCCGGCATCAGCCAGCGCCTGTAGCGGAAAAGTATAGGTTTGCCATTGTCCGGTTACCGGCGCAGTCGCTTCAGTACTGGCGGTAAGCTCAAGCTCTACCGCCGAGTTAGCGCCAATACTTTCTACTTTAAATATCCACGGTGCGCTGCCCGGCGCCGAGGTAACCTGCATATCAAAGCGGATATAGCCAATTTCTGTAATACCGGAAGCATCAAATGGTGATGCGACGCCAGATTCAGGAAGAAACTCTGTACGGCTGGTAAAACCATTTACGGTAGGTGTTGCACCAACACTAAACTCGTATACATCGCCACGCTGTGCATCAGCTACCAGCGCAGGCGTTGTGCCGCCGCAGCAGTCCCAGGCGGCCCAGTTCGGGTTTGGCGTACCATCAAAAATAGTCAGGCTTTGTACAAGCCCTGAAGCTGTCGTCGGGATTGGCGCCAAACCGGTAACCAGCGCATCGTCCGGGCTGTCATAACCCCCACGTACAGTGTCACAGCCTTTGCCCGTTACGGGGTTGGTTGAACATTCATAAACACGGACATAATCAACCTGAAAACGCTGGCCCTCAGTAAAAGCACTGGCATCAATACCCAGATTGTTAACGTTTTCCGGCCAGTTACCGCCTACGGCTAAATTAAGGATCAGATAGAACTTCTGGTCAAAAGGTGCGGCATCCCAGTGCGTTTCAAGCTCGCCGCTGGCGATGTTATAATATTCGGCAAACCAACCACGATGCGAAAGCCCGACGGCGTCACCGTTGGCGTTATAACGCACTTCTGACTGGCGCTGGGTAGCATACAGATAACCATCCACATACCAGCGGATTTCACCCTCCTGCCATTCAATGGCGTAAGTATGAAAATCGTCTGCCGGATTAACGCCATTCGGTAACTGATACGATTTACCTGAGTGCAAGTTGTTCGGCCACTCACGGCCATAATGCAAGGTGCCGTGTACATTAGCTTCTGCTACGCCATCTTCACCGACCACTTTAAGGTTTACCGCCTCGAGAATGTCAATTTCGCCTGATCTGGGCCAACCGCCGTAGACGCTATCGGTGGGCATCATCCAAAACGCCGGCCAACTACCCTGGCCAAATGGCAGCTGAGCACGCATTTCAATACGGCCGTATTTAAAATCGGCTTTATTACGGGTAACCAGCCGGGCAGAGGTATAAGGTTTTTCAGCACCTTCTGCTGCCGGTAACGCCACAATATTGAGTATGCCGTTAGCAACATAAGCATTATCGCTGCTGTCGGTATAACATTGCCTTTCGTTGTTGCCACCACCGTCACAGTTTATTTCGTGCGTCCATTTGGTGGCATCTATGCTGTTGCCGTCAAACTCATCACTCCACACCAGTTGCCAGTCAGTTACCGGCTGTGTTACGTCAACATTATCAAAATCTGAGCGCGTTTCGGCACCGCCGCACCCCGATAAAGTTGACATAAGCAGGCCCGCACCAACAAGCGCAGCCAAATTTGCTGATTTTTTCATGCTATCCTTCCCCGTGTTTTCAGTTTTTAATGATGGTTTTTGATTAAATATTTTTCACCATCAATGTAAGCGCTTTCATAAGTTAAGACACAATACTGAAAACGTCAATGTAACCCAGCGCATTTTTTGCACAAAAAAACAAAACATGTGGAAAGGGAAAAATAAAACTGTTTAAAAACAAAATATTAAACTTTATTAAGGTATAAAAGAAAACGCCAACACTATGGCTGGCGTTTTGGTGATAAACAGAACCGGGGTTTTATCAGAACCGGTGCTTGATACCCACCGCCAGATAATCGCGGTCGGGCTGGGGCGTCTCTAAATTAAAACTGCTGTACCAGGCAAATAGTGTCGTGTTTTTACCGGCTTTATAATCCAGCCCCACACTAAAAGAGTTGTCGTCTTCCAGGGTCTGGTATTGGGCTTTCAGCTCCGTTTTACCCAACGGGTAAGCTGCGCTTACCAGCCAGCCATCCTGCTTAAGCCCCGTTTCGGTATCTTCCTGGCGCTGTACTATAGCCCCCAGAGTAACACCGGCTATTTTAGTTTGGGTGTTTACCCGTACAGCATCATAGCCATTTACCTCAGCATCCAGTGCTAACGAGACATAAAAATTAATGTTTTTAAGATTTTCATCGCCATAGAACAGTGCGGCAGAATAGGCATCTTCAGCGTCGGCTGAGTCTTCCAGAATGTAGGTCAGCTGAGCACCAAAGCCATTGATAACCGGAGTAAAGTAACTGATAGAATTATTGGCACGCACTTCTGCTTCCCACAAAGCCCCCAGATCACCTTCAAAATCGTTAAACTGATCAATTTTAGCCTGCGACATTTTCAGGGCGGTATCGTGCCGCCCCAGCCGTACCTCACCAAAACCACCAGCCAAACCAATATACTGGTTGCGGGCAGTAACATTGCTACTGCTGCTGTCAGACACATTAACGCCCCACTCCAGCTGATACACCAGCGTAAGGCCATCGTCCAATGCATAATCGCCCTTCAAACCAAAGCGTGAGTTGTTGCTTTTCATTTCAGAAAAGCGCCCTTCACCTTCATCAACAGATTGTGCCGAGACATTAATCAGGCCATAAATGGTAATAGGCTCTGCATGTACGGCTGCCGTTGCAGAGATCATAATTACCGCTGCTATCGCTGTTTTTTTCATAGTGTGTCCTGTGCCTGTTTATTGTTTTTATTACGCGGTTAAACGCTATAAACATATTAAGACAACAAACTGAAAAGCGACACTTTTATGAAAGTTTAATGACAAAATTATGACTGCAAGAATAAGGAGCAGATTGGCAGAGCAACGGCGTGCAGATAGTACAAAAGAGGCAAAGCCCCTTTTGTACTACAGAGGGTAACAGCTACAGTTAGTCGCGCTTTTCCTCAACAATTTGTTGTAGCTCATCATCATTCAGATGCGCAACATTGCGGCCTTTGCTCAGGAAAATAGCATGCTGGCAAATATTGCGGCTATGATCGCCAACCCGCTCCAGTGCTTTGGCCACATTGGAAATTTGCAAACTCACACTGATCTGCTGTGAATCATGCATCATGGCGCTGAGGCTCTGCTGCATAATACGGCTGTAGTCGTCGTCGATTGCTTTATCTTCACGCAGAACACTTAGTGCTTTATCGGCATCAATTTGCTGAAACGCCAGTAAAGCATGCTGCAACATCAGTTGTACTTTTGCACTCATGCCATTTAGCTCTGCCAGTTGCTCTGCACTTGGCCGGCTTCCCTGTTCATCTTTCAGCAGGGTTTTGGCAATACGCTTGGCCTGATCGCCAATGCGCTCCACGTCGTTAATGCTTTTGAGTACCGACAATACCAGGCGTAAATCTGTCGCCGCAGGCTGACGGCGCGCCAGAATATCCAGACAATGCTCGTCGATATCCACCTCAAAGTTATTTACCTGACGGTCGCCTTTTTTTACCTGTTTTGCCAGTGCAATATCCGCAGTAGTAAAAGCAGCCATGCTGTCGCGCAATTGCTGCAATACCAAGCCGCCCATATCTACCAGGCGATCTACCGCCTGTTGTAGTTCTTCATCATAGGCCTGTGAGTAATGGCCACCGATCTTGTTATTTGGCATAACGCCAGTCTCCTGTCAGAAATAGCAATAAAGGGTTAACAAGCTAGATTAACCATAACGGCCGGTAATGTAGTCTTCTGTGCGCTTATTTTGCGGGTTGGTAAACAGCTCATTCGTCGGCCCCATTTCAACCAGTTCACCAAGATGGAAAAACGCGGTTTTGTCTGATACGCGTGCCGCCTGCTGCATATTGTGCGTGACCATGACGATGGTGAAATTTTGTTTTAACTCATCAATCAGCTCTTCAATAATTGAGGTTGCAATAGGGTCAAGCGCTGAACAGGGTTCATCCATCAGAATCACTTCCGGGCTAACCGCTATGGTGCGGGCAATACATAAACGCTGTTGCTGGCCACCAGACAAGCCTGTACCGGGATGATCCAGACGATCTTTTACTTCGTTCCATAAACCGGCACGGCGTAAGCTGGATTCAACAATATCATCCAGATCGGCTTTACGCTCTGCCAGACCATGTAGTTTCGGGCCGTAGGCGATATTTTCATAAATAGATTTAGGAAACGGGTTAGGCTTTTGAAACACCATACCTACCTGCGCCCGCAGCTGCACTACGTCCAGTGCCGGGTCATAAATATTCTGGCCTGCCATTTCAATTAAACCGGTAACCCGGCAATGTTCTATGGTGTCGTTCATACGGTTAAAACAGCGCAAAAAGGTGGATTTACCACAACCTGACGGGCCAATAAAGGCCACAACTTCGTTCTGGGCAATGTCCATGCTAATACCTTTTACAGCCTCAGCCTGACCATAAAACACCTTAACGTCACGCGCGATGATTTTAAGGTTAGTTGCATTGTCCTGCGCTACATTGCTCATAGTAAGTTCCGCTGCTGTTAAATCAGATTTTGTGAGTAAAGCGTTGTTATTCATCATATTCATAGCTATTACCAGCGTTTTTCGTATTTTTTACGCAGCCAGATCGCCAGTGCGTTTAATGAAATCATCAGCGCCAGCAATACAATAATGGCCGCTGAGGTTCTTGCTTCAAAGAAGTTACGTAGTTCATTGCCCTGCCACAGGAAAATCTGCACCGGCAAAGCCGTAGACTGGTCAAACGGTGAGCCGGGTACTGATGCCACAAAAGACTTCATCCCTATCAGAAGCAACGGTGCAGCCTCACCCAGTGCCTGCGCCACACCCAGAATAGCGCCGGTTAAAATCCCCGGTATCGCCAGCGGCAACACATGGTGGAAAATAGCCTGCATTTTTGACGCCCCCAGCCCCAATGCTGCCTGACGGATAGATGGCGGAATCGCTTTTAGCGTAGAGCGGGTGGCAATGATCACTGTAGGTAATGTCATCAGCGATAACACCAAACCACCTACAATAGGTGCCGACATAGGCAGGTTAAACCAGCCAATAAACACCGAAGCCCCAAGCAAACCAAACACGATAGAAGGCACCGCAGCCAGGTTGTTGATATTCACTTCAACAAAATCAGTGAAACGGTTTTTCGGCGCAAATTCTTCCAGGTAAATTGCTGCGGCAACGCCCATGGGCACCGCCAGAATAATAACCACCAGCATCATATACAACGAGCCCATAAAGGCCCCGGCTAAACCCGCTGAAGCCAGCGAACTACGTGAATCTGCGTTCATAAACAGGGCAAAACTAAAGCGATTTTGTATCAAGCCCTGCTCTGACAATAACTGCACCCATTCACGCATTTTCGGGCTTAACTGCTGCATAGCATCAGGCAAACTGCGGTCAATATTACCTTTTAACCACACATCAATATTGGCATCGGTAAGTAAATGTAAGGTGCGGGTCTGGCCAATAATACTGGTGTCCTGCACCACCATATCACGCAGTGCAAAACGCTCACCAGAGGTTACTATACGTTGCAAATCGCGCCGGTGTTGGCTGGCATCGGGCAGCACCTTTGTCAGGCTATCAGTAATTAAACGGTTGAAATTTATAAAGCCAACTTCAGTTTGCCATTCAATATCGCGCTGGCGAAAGGCGTTATCACTTTCATTTGCTGCTTGTACCGGTTTTTCGCTAATGTTAATCACTTGCGGGTCAAAATAAATATCCAGCGTAATAGCTGACTGCCAGAATGCCGGTAAACCTTTAGAAAAAATATTAACAAATAAAATCAATACTAACGCCAGGCTGGCCAGCACTGCTGCCAGGCCAATGCCTTTAAATATCCGTTCTTTACGATGCCGCCGGGCAAGTGAAGCGGTTACTTTCTGTTGTACTGCGCCAGCGGTTATTACCGGCTTGATAAGAGGTTCTGCTACTTTCATACTCAGTTACTCGTATTGTTCACGGTATTTACGGACAATAACCAGCGCCATCACATTTAGTAGCAGCGTGATGACAAACAAGGTTAAACCCAGCGCAAAAGCAACCAAAGACTGCGGGCTGGCAAAATCGTTGTCGCCGGTTAACTGGTTAACAATGGTTACCGTTACTGTCGACACCGCTTCAAACGGGTTGGCAGTCAGTGCCGGGCTATTACCGGCTGCTAACACCACTATCATGGTTTCACCTATAGCACGGCTGGCTGCCAGCAAAACGGCTCCAACTATGCCCGGTAATGCCGCAGGCAACACTACTTTAAGAATAGTTTCTGATTTAGTCGCACCCAGCCCCAGCGAACCATCCCGCATGGTTTTTGGCACCTGGGTAATAATGTCGTCTGTCAGTGATGAGATAAACGGCACAATCATAATACCCATCACCACACCGGCTGTCAGGGCTGAGGTTGCGCGGATCGTCAGCCCCAGCATTGCGCCCAGATCGGTTAGAAAGGGCCCCACCGTAACCAGCGCAAAAAAACCGTACACTATGGTTGGAATACCGGCCAGCACTTCAATAACCGGTTTGGCAGTGGCGCGAAATTTTGCCGGTGCATACTCTGATAAATAAATCGCTACCATCAAACCTAGCGGTATAGCTACCACCAGCGCAATAAGTGCTACCAGCATAGTGCCCGATAATAACGGCAACAAACCAAAGCTACCCTGACTGCCGGTAAGCGAACCTTCACCTACTCCGGTAGTAGAAAAACGCGGGTTCCAGGTGGTACCGAAAAAGAAGTCTGACGGTTTAATAAAACTGAAGAATTTCATGGTTTCGCCCACCATCGATAACACTATACCGACAGTAGTCAGCACGGCGACGGTGGAGCACAACACCAGTAATACTTTTACTACCCGCTCTACCTGATGGCGGGCGCGTAGTTGTGGTTGAATTTTGTAGAAACTGATCACCAACCCTGCCGACGCTAATGTTGCCATCAGCGCAGTAAGCAGCATGGTACTGCTATGTTGCAATTGCTTCATATATTCAGCAGCAACCAGTTCCCAGTCGGCAGCATCGGCAACGATGCCGAAATTGGCCGCCAGGTTACTGATCCGGCGCATAACAATGCGCATTTCATTACTGTCCAGAGTGGCTAATTCAGCAGGTAAGCTGGCCTGCACCATGGTGCTTATGACACCCGGAGCAAACCAGGCCCATATTAACAATACAAAAAAGGCCGGTAATACCGCCCACAGACCAACCATCATGCCGTAGTGTTGCGGCCTTGAGTGCATGCGCACACCGGGGTTTATCGTCGCGACCTTGCGACTGCGTACCATACCAACCTGATAGGCAATTGCCATCAGTGCCAGTAACAGCACGATCAACGAAATATTACTCATGGTTGCTCCAATTAAGCGTCTGATTGAGCATGACAAACCAGTGGCACAAGTGTAACTGCAAATAATTGCAGTTTTATGACAATAAGCAAAAGAGCTGGCAAGCCAGCTCTTATCAACAACACCGCAGTAATATTACAGGGTTTTCTTAGCGCGGATGTTTTTCAGGATCTCAGCACGCTCAGCATCAGCCAGCGGGATAAGGCCAGCCGCTTCTAACGGGCTGCCAAAGCCTGACGCTGCGTCAGACACAAAGTATTCAGCAAACTGTTGTAAACCTGGTACTACGCCAATGTGCTCACCTTTAACATAGAAAAACAGCGGACGTGATACCGGATATTTACCAGCAATAATAGTGTCCAGCGTAGGCACAACACCTGACACTGTTGCTACTTTGATGCGGTCACGGTTAGCTTCGTAGAAGCTTAAACCAAATACGCCAACAGCATCTTTTTGTGCTTGCAGACGCGCCAGAGTTTCAGTGTAATCGCCAGCAATTTCTACTACACGACCGTCGGTACGCATAGCCAGACAGAACTTACCGGCATCATCTTTTGATAAAGCTTTTACTTCAGCAAATGTTTGACAACCAGGTACTACAACCTTTTCTTCGTAAACTTCACGGGTACCGTGGTTAGAGCCAGGAATAGCTAATAAAATGGCCTGATCCGGTAAAGATTTATCAATTTGCGACCAGCGGGTATAAGGGTTGGCAACCATTTTACCGTTCTGTGGCACTTCAGCAGCCTGGGCTAAAAATACATGCTTAGGCTCCAGTTTAAAATCACCTGCATCAATGCGTGAAGCAAACACGATACCGTCGTAGCCAATTTTCACTTCAACGATCTGATTTACACCATTCGCTTTACAGGCTTCAACTTCTGCCGGGCGGATAGGGCGTGACGAGTTAGCGATATCAATAGTGCTGGTACCAACACCCTGACAGAACTGACGTAAGCCACCAGAAGAGCCGCCTGAACCTACTACCGGCGTTTTAAACTGAGCAAAATTGTTACCGAACTCTTCAGCAGCAACAGAAGAAAAAGGTAATACGGTTGACGAACCTGCCACCTGGATAGTGTCACGGCCGCTTGTTTGCGCAACAGTGCTGAAGCTCAGTGCTACTGCACTTGCCAGAACCAGTTTGGTTAAGTTATTCAATGTCATGATGGTGTCCTCGTTAAATATAAGTATTGGATTACTTTGACGAGGTGCAGTGTGCTTGATGATTATTGCAGCAATATGACAAGCAATATTTTTTGCATTGTTTATCTGTTGAGCCGCATTAAAGCGATTGTTGGCTGACAATGCGCTGTTGCATTTTCTGGCGCAGCTCTGGTGTCAGCACAATTAAACCGGCATCTTGCAGCGGGCTGTTTTCACCGGATACAGCATCACTTGCCAGATAGCGGCTAAACTCGAGCAGGCCCGGAGTTAAGCCAACATGTGCCAGCTTGACATAAAAGTACAGTGGCCGGGTTAGTGGGTATTCACCGGCTAAAATGGTTTCGGTAGCGGGCAGCACACCGGAAATAGCCGCGACTTTAATACGATCGCGGTTAGCCTGATAAAAACTCACCCCAAACACCCCTATTGCATCATGCTGAGCATCAAGCCGGGCTAAAGCTTCAGTATAATCTCCTGCAATTTCAATCACTCTGCCGTCTTTGCGTATTGCACTGCAAAAGTTAAGCTGAGCCTCGGGCTCAAGGTGCTGCACTGCAGGTATCGCCAGACAACCGGGTAACACTATATCTTCTTCGTAAATTTCGCGCGTACCGTGGTTTGTGCCGGGAATGGCTAACACAATTTGTTGCTCAGGCAGGCTACTGTCGATATCAGACCAACGCTGATAAGGGTTAGCTACCATGCCTTGTACCGATGGTACCTGAGCAGCCTGTGCCAGAAAAATTTGCCCGGGAGTAAGATCAAAAGCGGCCGCGTCAATACGCGAGGCAAACACAATAGCATCATAACCCAGCGTAACTTCAAGAATTTTATCTACGCCATTGGCCCTGCAAGCTGCCAGTTCAGCCGGGCGCATGGGTCTGGACGTATTGGCAATATCAATAGTGTGGCTGCCCACTCCCTGACAAAATTGCCGCAAGCCACCGGCCGAACCACCCGAGCCTACAACCGGCACCCGAAATTGAGCGAAACTGTAGCCAAACTCTTCTGCAGCAATAGAGACAAAGGGCAACATAGTTGAAGAACCGGCAATTTGAATAGTGTCACGAAAGCGGGTTTGTGCCTTAACCTGAACACTGATTATTGCTGTAATCAATATGGTTGCCAGCAACAAACGACTACACAACATAACACAAGATCCTTTACTAAGCAGATTGCCAGTATAACCGGCAATTCAGTATTTGCAGTTATTATTGCTTAACGGCACAGCGATTACGGCCCTGATGCTTGGCCTGATATAACGCCTGATCAGCCCTTAAGAGCAGTTTATCCAGATCATCGCGTTCCGGCAGATACATGGCAATACCAATACTGCAACTCAACTGCACAGCTGTGCTGTCGGTAAGAGTAAAGTGATATTGTGACACTGTCATGCGGATCCGCTCAGCAGACAAAATAGCGGTTTGCAAATCAATTTCCGGCAGTACCAGAATAAACTCTTCACCACCGTAGCGCCCCAGCAAATCGGTATCCCGAATACTTTGCTGGCACAACACCGCAAAATAACGCAGCACTTTATCACCGGCGGCATGACCGTACTGATCATTAATGTGTTTAAAGTGATCGATGTCCAGCATTAGCACAGCCAGATCTTTCCTATAGCGCTTGGCGCGGCGCAGCTCACTTAGCGCTTGTTGTATAACGGCTCGCCGGTTTAATAAACCGGTAAGCAGATCAGTACTTGCCAGTTGCAGCAGTTCTTTATTACGCTCGATCAGTTGTTGTTCGGTTTGCGCGTGGCGGGCTATTTCTGCGCGCAACGCAGCAGCCATACGGCGAAATCTGAAGGCAACAAAACTTAGCAATCCAATAGCCAGCAACAGCAATAACAACACAACAAACTCCCAGCCATTCCAGGGCGTTATAAGTCTTATTCAGTATAGGCCAGCTTATTAAGCCGTACAGCGGCAGTTACAGTTAAAAAAAAGCCCGGTTATTTAACCGGGCCCTTTCAGTTACAACACTATCAGTTTGCTGTTACTTCCAGCAGGGTTGTTGCCTGTTCAAGGCCATCTGCACCTTTAAATGACATCACACCCAGATAAGGAAATGGGCTGGCAGTCAGGTTAGACGTTTGCAGAGTAACCACGTTAGCACGCCCTTCAATCGCTCTGGTGCTGGCAGCCACTCGGGTGTTACCTGCGTCGCTACCTACTACCCATAACGGCATAGTGTAGTTAACCGTGGCCTGACCTAACAGATCGTAAGCATGCACAAACACCAGATAGAAGTTACCGGCAGCACCGTTAGCAGCAGGTGCAGGGTCGCGTAATGTTACCTGCTCATTACCGCCAACACTGGTTGAAGACCCAACCGCAGTACAGGACGATGCGATACAACGGTAAACGTACATATCTAAATCAGCACCTGGTACAGAAGCCAAGGCTTCATACAGACTGAAACGTAATACTCTGGTACCTGCCGGCACTTCGAACGTGTGTAAGCCTAAGCCCGGCTCATTAAAGCTAAACGTGCTGTCAGGGTCTTGTGGAATAGTACGGCTGGAACCTGCAGGTGCAGTCAGGCCTACAATGCTGGCACTGGTGTTTCCGCTGTAGTTCATGGTCACCGGGAAGTTGATACGGCCAGCTTTAGCCACTACTGAAGCAGTAATGTTTGCAGGTGCATCAATCAGTTTTGGTGGTACTACTCTGACCGCGATCGGGCTGCGCACAGTATGCGCACCGTCAGACCAGGTAATAGCACCAAATACCCATTGCCCGATAACAGCACTTTGGTTTGGTTTAAAGGTTAAACCATATGCAGCCTTACCATTGGCAGGTACTGACATACTATTGCCACCGACAAGCGTAACATCCACACCGGCTGGTGCTTCAATTGTTGCCGTGTAAACTGAGGCAGAACCACTCACGTCTGTAACTTCACGATACAAGGTTTCTGTACCAGACAGCTCGCCAATTGCCAGAGATGGCAGGTTCAGCTGGCTTGGATCAGTATCGTAATTTGCCGCTTCAAACGCATCACAGGAGTAACCACTCGCGCTCAGAACAAAGGCACGGTTACCTACACCGCACAGGAAGGCAAAGTAATCCAGATTATTGATGTCATAAGTTAAACCCGGATTAGTTGCTTTGTTTGGTACCGCATGGCCAGCACCAAAATCAAACGGGTCGGCAGGCGTGATACCGTTCTCTTTGGTTAAATTCTGCCGTGCAGTTGTCATCAGCGCAGATTTAATCATCGCTGGTGTCCAGCTTGGGTTCGCTTCTTTTACCAATGCTGCCATACCTGCAATATGCGGGCTCGACATAGACGTACCCTGCAGATAAGTGAAGCTGTTACCGTGTGCTGTCAACATTGGCTGAGATGACGCGCCAGCCAGAATTTTCACACCCGGAGCAGTAATATCAGGCTTGATAACATCAAAAGTTGCTAAATTAGGCCCGCGTGACGAGAAGCCTGCCATCAGGTTACCAACTTCAACCACATCGGTAACAAACACAGACGGGCTCATTACTACATTTACAGTACCGCCTGCAGTAACTTCAGCATTAAATGCATTACCGGCTGCCAGGGGGATCATTACCGCCGGGATATTTACACTGCCTGTGCCGCCCATAACAATAGGAGAACCCGCAACGTTGTTGTATACGATAACACCTGCAGCACCGGCGGCCTGAGCATTACCCAGCTTAACGGTAAAGTCACAGCTGCCACGTTGGATCAATGCAAAACTGCCAGCGATGTCTGCTGCATTAGTCAGTGCCGTACAGCCGTCCAATGGCGCTGCTACCACTACATCTGCGCTCACAGCACCGGTTTCTTTTAATGGCCTGGAAGTACCGCCTTCAACGGCAACATAAGTACCCTGTAGCGGACCCGCTGTGACTTCAATACCGTTAGCAACACTGGTACCATCATAAGTCGATGCTGCAACAGTGGTTACCCATGGTGCAGGAGTACCAATAGTGCCAGCTCCCGGGCCGTCGTTACCGGCTGACACGGCAACAAATACACCCGCCTGCGTAGCGCGTAGTTTGGCAGCCACAGCTAAAGTCGTTAAATCAGTTAAACTACCACCGATAGAATAGTTAATCACATCAACACCATCGGCTACAGCCTGGTCAATAGCTGCCATGGTATCACCATAGAAACAGCCGCGTTCAGCAACACCCGCCGGGCTGACATAAGTACTGTTCCAACAGGCTTTATACATGGCAATACGCGCACGCGGCGCAATACCTGATACGGTTGCAACCGGAGTACCATTAAATACCGCTGTTACCCCCTCGTTACCACCAGCAGTTGATGCAACGTGAGTACCATGGTTGTCAGCATCACGTGGTGACGCGAACTCACCAGGTTGCAACTGATATACGCTCTCGAAAGTGTTTTTATAGTAGCGGGCACCAATCAGTTTATTGCTGCAACTAAAATTAGCATCTTGCCCAACATCACAGGCACCGGCCCAGCCTGCCAGCGGCCCGTATGAGCCGTCATCAGCAAAGCTTGGGTGTTCTGGCCAAATACCGCTGTCAACAATACCAATAACGATATCTTCACCTTTCACACCCAGCGTGTGTAAACCATCTGGTGAGCCTGTCAGCTCAAGAAATGCCGGTGTATTTGATGTGGTTAACTGCTGAGCTTCGTCACGCCATACGCCAACAACATTCGGCAGGCTACGCATTGCCTCAGCCTGTGCCGCTGTCATTTTGGCAGAGAAACCATTAAAGGTATGGGTGTAAGAATAAATAACCTCAACAGCTCCCGTTTGTGCCGCCAGTTGCTGATGGAAGGCTTTTAAGCTGTTGGTATAGTTTTGCATACGGGCAGAACCGGCATTATAGCGGTTCAGCGCCTGAGTTACTGATTGTCTGGCTGGTAGCAGCTCGCCAAGTTCTTCTGCTCTTTCTACGCCACTTTTACCTTTAACCTGAACAATGTAAGGTGCAGCTTCGGTGTCATCGCCCGCCACTTGACTGAGCTGGCTTGGATCAATAGTCACTTCATATTGGTTTGCCAGTGCATTGGCGTGGACCGCGCCAACCGCTACTGCAACTGCTAATGCAGTTCTGGACATAATTCTGTTAAATCGCATGTAATATCTCCGTTTATTTTTATTACCCATCAGAGCCTTAAACGCAACCTGCCAGGTTCTGTTAAACCAAAACAGTGCGTTTATTGCGGCAACTGACGATATTTATTCGAGCACTTTTTAACCTGGATTTGTTCAACCGGGTTTGCTTTATATCTGCCAGCAATGTTGCTTAACGCAAAAGCAACGTTGTTGGCACAGATGTATAAAAAGCTGACACTTCAATGTAGCTTACCAACACAAACATGGTAGCTATGTTGCCTCTTACCGCAGAGACAACATGTGTGAACAAGCTACCATAGTTGTTAACCACACATAATTTCACTGATAAAAAAGCTGACACTTAACCTTGACGGCGGCGCAGTATTAAACCACCAACAGCACCCAGCATCAAAAACAACGTTGCTGGCTCAGACACTAAAGTAACATTACTTAAGTAGAAGGAACCGGCATCAATGAATTGACCATCAGTACTGAAAATATCCATGAAACCTTCACCAAAAGCGCTGTCCCAGAAGCCCTGGAAAGCAAAAGAGTTGGAGATATCATTTACGTCGAAGTTTAAGAAAGTAAAACCTGCTGCCAGGTTTAACGGGTTATATTCAGCCAGAAACAGGAAGCTTTCACCGATGGTAAAACCGAACAGCTCAAATGCTTCCCACTGAAGTACATTACCGAACTCGTCAATGTTATCCAGATCAACAGATAGCACGCCAAAGCTGGTACCATCTTCAAACAGGAATTCTTGTGTCATGATAGGTGCGGCCTGCACGGTCTGCGGCAGCGCCAGACTGCTCAGTACCAAAGCTGATAGAGCAAACAATATAGACTTCAACATGGATATACCTCTGAATTTTGTTATTGGTTGTAGTAATGCAATAGCTTGCAACAGCACAATGCATAAACCACTCCAACTCATAAAAAATATTTAAAAACAATGACTTAATTAAATCCATGTTAAATATACACTTGTAACTTATTGTTACTGGCAAAAAAACAGACATAAAAAAAGCGAACCTCAGTTCGCTTTTTGCTGTATCTCACCTAGTTCACAGTGTTAAGACCAGTTCAGTACCACTTTGCCGGATTGGCCCGAGCACATAATGTCGAAGCCCTCCTGAAAACGCTCCATGGGTAACTCATGGGTTATCATGGGTGTTAAATCCAGCCCAGATTGGATTAAGCTGGCCATCTTGTACCAGGTTTCAAACATCTCCCGGCCGTAGATACCTTTAATTATCAGTCCTTTAAATATAACTTTGTTCCAGTCTACCGCCATATCAGACGGCGGGATCCCTAACATGGCAATTTTGCCACCGTGGTTCATGGTATCCAGCATGCTGCGAAACGCTGCCGGTACGCCAGACATTTCCAGGCCAACGTCAAAGCCTTCTGTCATGCCCAGCTCTTTCATCACGTCTTTTAAATTCTGCTTGCTCACATCTACCGCACGGGTAGCGCCCATTTTCAGTGCCAGTTCAAGCCGGTATGGGTTTACATCGGTAATCACGACGTGGCGGGCACCAACATGGCGCGCCACTGCAGCAGCCATAATACCGATAGGGCCGGCACCGGTGATCAGTACATCTTCACCAACTAAATCAAATGACAAGGCAGTATGTACAGCATTGCCGAACGGGTCGAAAATAGCAGCGATATTATCCGGAATATTATCAGCCAGTTTAAAAGCGTTATAGGCAGGGATTACCAGATACTCGGCAAAAGAACCGGCACGGTTTACACCAACGCCAATAGTGTTGCGGCATAAATGCACCCTACCGGCCCGGCAGTTACGGCAGTAGCCGCAAGTGATATGGCCTTCGCCGGAGACGCGATCGCCAATATTAAAGCCGCGTACTTCCGAGCCCATACCTTCAATGACACCAACATATTCGTGGCCCACCACCATACCGTGCGGAATAGTATTTTGTGCCCACTCGTCCCACTTATATATATGCACATCGGTGCCGCAAATCGCGGTTTTTTTAATACGAATTAACACATCATTCGGGCCAACTTCCGGTTTTTCTACCTCGGTTTGCCAAATGCCCGGTTCTGCTTTTAACTTTGCTAATGCTTTCATTTTTACGCCCCGCCCTTATGCGATCACGCCCATGTCTTTACCAATACGGATAAAGGCTGCAATCGCCTTATCCAGTTGTTCTGTTGTATGCGCTGCTGAAATTTGGGTGCGGATCCGCGCCTGGCCTTTTGGCACCACCGGGAAGGAGAAACCTACCACGTAAATACCTTCGGCCAGCATACGTTTGGCCATTTCTGCGGCAACTTTGGCGTCGCCCAGCATTACCGGAATAATAGCGTGGTCTTTACCGGCCAGCGTAAAACCGGCTGCAGACATTTTTTCGCGGAAATAATTGGCGTTATCCCACAGCTTTGCGCGCAGCGCGTCGCCCTGTGCCAGCATATCCAGCACCTTGATAGAGGCGGTAACAATAGATGGCGCCAGCGAATTAGAGAACAAATAGGGCCGTGAACGCTGACGCAGCCACTCAATGACTTCTTTTTTACCTGAAGTATAACCGCCGGAGGCGCCACCAAGGGCCTTACCCAGGGTGCCGGTAATAATATCAACGCGATTCATCACATCGCAGTATTCATGGGTACCACGGCCATTTTTACCAACAAAACCTACCGCATGGCTATCATCTACCATTACCATGGCGCCGTATTTGTCGGCCAGGTCGCACACGGCTTTCAGGTCGGCAATTACGCCATCCATTGAGAATACACCGTCTGTGGCAATCAGCTTAAAGCGGGCACCGTCGGCATCAGCTTGTTTTAGCTGGGCTTCAAGTTCCTGCATATCGTTATTGGCATAACGGTAACGTTTGGCTTTGCACAACCGTACACCATCAATAATCGAGGCATGGTTTAACGCATCAGATATTACCGCATCCTCTGCGCCTAAAATGGTTTCAAACAAACCGCCGTTAGCATCAAAGCAGGAGGAATACAAAATGGTATCTTCAGTGCTTAAAAACGCACTGATATTTTGTTCCAGCGTTTTATGAATATCCTGGGTGCCGCAGATAAAGCGTACCGACGCCACACCAAAACCATGGCTGGCTAAACCCTGCTGCGCAGCAGCAATTAAATCCGGGTGGTTGGCCAGGCCTAAATAGTTGTTAGCGCAAAAATTCAGTACCTGTTGGCCACCTACGGTAACGTCGGCACGTTGTTGTGACGTAATAATACGTTCTGCTTTGTATAAACCTTCTGCTTTCACATCGTCTATTTGTTGTTGTAGATGTTGCAGAAAAGCGCCATTGCGCATAAAGCCTCCTGTTGCGGGGGTAAGAGAACAGAAAAAACGGCGCCATTGTAAAGCTTATGGCGCTGTCCTGCAGCGCTTTTAACGTATCCAAAGCGCTGCTCAGACCTGCAGCTGTAAAGTTTAAACTACATAAACATCAGTATCTGAACAGCTTTAGCGGGCTAGATCTTCGTAGTGCTGCTGCAAGCGGGCGATACGTGGCCGGGCTTGTTCGGTGGCATAAGGCTTAAATAACAGCAATACCTTAAGCACCCCCTGATAGACGCTGGCCTGATCAATAGCCTGATCCGGTGCCTGGGTTTTCAGATAGCTGATCCAGAATGTCACCAATAGTTTTATGCTATGCGCCAGATCGGTAATATCGTCATCGTCAATCTGGATCACGGCCGATTGCTTCAGTGCTTTTAGTACCGCAATAACACGCGCCAGCACGCCTTGCTGCACTTGCTGGTAGTCTTGCTGCAAGGCGGGATCGCGCGACAGAATATCCGGCAAATTGGCGTAAAAGAAATGAAAACGCCACATCAGCTCAAACACTGCATCCAGATAACAGGCCAGTGCGTCTAAGGCTTCAGCTTTATCTGACGGCGGTTTAATGCGTGTTTCCAGCAACTTGGCGTATTCTTTAAAAATCTGCCGGACGATGTCTTCTTTATTACGGAAGTGGTAATACAGATTACCCGGGCTAATGCCCAGATGGGCAGCAATGTGATTGGTCGTGACCTGACGCTCACCAACCTGGTTAAACAGCTCTATGCTGGCTTGCAGAATTTTATCTTTAGTTCTTAACTTCTTTTCCATCTGCGAAACAGGCTTATTGTTAGCTAAATTAATTTGCTATAGTAACGCCAAATTGACTAAAAACTCTAGTCGCAGGACAGCCACTGCTGTGCCCTAGCCAAGGAAAGCTTACAACTCAATGAAAATAAAAGCTATTTACCCAGGCACCTTTGACCCACTCACTAATGGGCATGCTGATTTAGTGCAGCGGGCAGCCCGTATATTCGATCAGGTCATACTGGCTGTTGCGGCTAACCCCAGTAAACAGCCACTGTTTAGTCTGGACGAACGGGTAGCCCTGGCCCAACAGGCTTTTACCGGTATCAGCAATGTCAGTGTTATTGGCTTCTCAGGCTTACTGGCTAAATTTGCTGAAGATCAATCGGCACAGGTGCTGATCCGTGGTGTGCGTGCTGTCGCCGATTTTGAATATGAGTTTCAGCTGGCCAGCATGAACCGCCAGTTAAACCCGGCGCTGGACAGTATTTTTATGACACCGTCAGAAAAAAATACCTTTATCTCTTCTACGCTGGTAAAAGAAGTATGCCGCCATGGCGGTGATGTCTCCAGTTTCGTACCCTGCCACGTTGAACAGGCACTAAAAGCTAAATTTAAATTATGACCTTTAAACCCGCTTTATTAACTGCATTGCTGTTTGCGCTGCCGGCTGCGGCTGCACCCTGGGTAGACACTACCGATAACTATTTGCGCCAGTCGCTGCAAACACTATCTCACGCCGGGGTTATTACCGGCCCGGTAAATACTTACCCGCTGATGTGGAAAAACATAGTTGCTGATTTAGCCGCGGCGCAAGAGCAGCCCACAGAAGAGCTGCGCTTTGCACTGGCCCATGTACGCTCAGCATTAAATGCGAACCAGCACAGCTATATTGCCGGTATTAAACTTAAAGCCGGTACAGATCCCTCTTTGTATCAAAGCTTTGGCGAAACTTACTTTGATAAAGCCAGTGTCAGTGTATTTAAAGAGTATCTGGGCGATAACTGGGCAGCAAAAACCCAGATTAATTACCGTGAACCGGAAGACGGCAGCACCGAGCAGGAATTAACCTATGACGGCAGCTATATGGCCGTTATTGCCGGCAACTGGGTGCTGGCATTAGATCAGCAGCCATTATGGTGGGGGCCGGGCCAGCAAACCTCGCTGCTGGTAACCAATAATGCCCGCCCGATCCCATCATTGCGTTTAAGCCGACACAGCTGGCAAGCAAGTGACTCTTTGTTATTCAGTTGGTTAGGCCCGTGGAGCTTTACTACCTTTGTTGGTCAGGGTGAGCACAGCAGCATCCCGCAGCAGATTAAACATTTTGGTGCCCGTTTCAGCGCCAGACCTTTGCCACAACTGGAACTTGGCCTGTCGCGGGTAAGCCAGTGGGGCGGCAAGACACTGGATAACGGCCTGGATGCCTTCGGTGATATGCTGTTATTCAATGATGATAATAACGCCGATAACCTGGCCGCAGTGGATCTGACGTTTCACACTAATCTGTTTAACCGCCCGTTTAGCTTTTATACCGAGCTGGCAGACGACAACGGCGGCCGCAAGTTAGGTAAACCCATGCAACTGTATGGCGTGCGTACTTTCTTTGGCAGTGAAACCGCGGTGCACACACTGAATTTAGAATGGTCCGACACCTATATCCGCTGTGAAGAGCAAATGGTGGCTGGTGATTGCGCCTACGAAGGCGACATTTATCCGCAAGGCTACCGCCGCTATGGCCGGGTGATCGGCAGCGGTTATGGTGCCGATGCCAGAGTGCTGTCAGCAGGTTACCGTTATCAGACATTTGACGGCTACAGCTGGGCAGTTAGTGTGCTGCGGGGTGAGTTTCTTGCCGCCAGCTCAGAGCTGAAAAACTGGCAGTTAAGGCTGGAATACCGCCAACCGCTGTTTAACGGCTTGCTAAGCATTGAAGGCCGGGCGTTTGATAAATCGCCACAGCCAGAACTGCGTATTAAACGCGGTAGCCTGGCAGCAACCTGGGAATACCGCTTTTAAGCTACCGCTCTATCAGGCTGGCTCTAACGCCAGCTGGTTAATTTGTGGCCTTTAAGCGCATAAAACAAAATAAACAGGTAACAGGGTAGCATTACAATATAAGCGCCCTGTTGCCCCAGCGCACTGCCACTGGCCAGCCCCCAAAACAGCGGGCCAAAGGCACCACCGGCAATACCCATAATCAGCAACGCCGAGCCTACACTGGTAAGTGCGCCTAAACCAGACAATGCCAAAGGCCATACTGCCGGCCAGACAATCGCATTTGCCAGCCCTAATACCGCAATAAGCAGCAAGGTGTCGGGTAAGGCTGCACCACCAAAAGGCACCAGCAGCGTATTGGCTATAACATAAGATGAAGCATCACCCATAACTATCGCCAGCGTAAGCACTACGCCCAGCACAGCTGATACTGCCAGCGCAGCCTGCTGTGACAATACTCTTGGGATCAGCAGTATGCCCAGAATATAACCCAGTACCATACAAGCCATGGTGTAGGACGTCATTACGGTGTAACGCTCAACCCCCAGCGATAATGCAAACAGGCCAATGGTGTCTCCGGCGATTACTTCTACCGCAACATAAACAAACAGTGCCAGCACCCCAAGTGCCAGGCTGGGCCTTGCCAGTGCAGCTTTAACCTGCCCGGCTTTGTTACCTTCGCCGGTTTCTTTTTCCAGCTCAGGCAACGGTGAAAATTTCACTGCCAAAGCCAGTAAACCTAAAAAGGCAGCTAAGCCGAGATAAGGCAACACTAAACTGGCTGCCATAGCGTCAATCTGCTCTGCGCTGAGCTCCGTGCCGCCAGGTGCAACAAAGCTGCTGGCGATAAGCGCAGTAAAAACAATAGGCGCTACTACACCGGCCGTTTTATTTAAAATACCCATAATGCTGATACGTACAGCCGCAGTTTCTTCCGGGCCAATTTTAACCACATAAGGGTTCACCGCGGTTTGCAATAACGTCTGGCCAGTACCAATAACCAGCTGTGCTAACAAAAATAAAGCGAAGGTCTGGGTTTGAGCTGCCGGGATATACAACAGGCCAGCCAGCATCATGGTGGCCATACCCAGTGCCATGCCATTTTTATAACCTACTTTGCGGATAAGCCAGGCAGAGGGCAGTGCAGTAAAAGTTACGGCGATATAAAACGAAAACAACACCAGTGATGCCTGAAACGGTGTCAGTAGCAACATCTGTTTCAGATAAGGCATTAACGAGCCATTAAGCCAGGTAGCAAACCCCAATACAAAAAACAGCATTGCCACTATGATCATCGGTAATATGCTGCTGCGCTTTTTCGCCTGCTCAGCTGTCATTTCCATATTTATTCCCCGCTTTTATTATTATGCTATTCGGCAGCAAACACCGGCTTACCGTTAATCCAGTTTGCCTGCACCTGCCAGTTATTATTCAGTAATACTAAATCTGCCTGCGCTCCGGCCACTATCCGGCCTTTGTTTGGTTGTGCTAAAAACTGCGCCGGGTACAACGACGCCATGCGTAAGGCTTCTGCCGCACTCACATCAAGCTGTTCCACAGCATATTGCACGGCTGCGGCCATATCCAGCACCGAGCCTGCCAGCGCACCGGCCTCGTTGGTTAGTTTGTTACCCTCACGGATAACTTTGCCGTCAAAAAAGGCAAATTCGCTATCTGATGTGCCAACCGGCGACATAGCATCGGTAACAATCATCAGTTTCCCCTTAGGCTTGGCGGCCAGCGCCACTTTGGCAGCAACAGGGTGCATATGGTGGCCGTCAAAAATAACGCCGCACCAGCTTTGGGCATCGGCCAGAGCAACGCCTACCATGCCCGGCTCGCGCGACGTCAGCGGCGACATGGCATTATAAAGATGGGTAAAACCGGTGGCACCGGCAGCCAGCGCGGCTTGTACGGTAGCCGCATCGGCATTGGAGTGGCCAAGGCAAACAATGACATTCAGCGCAACCAGTTGCTGTATTTGCTGCGGGCTGATATTTTCCGGCGCTACTGTTACCAGCTTAATGCCAAGATCGGTACGGCCGTATATTGCCAGCTCCGCTTCACTTAATTGCCGGATATGTTGCTGCGGGTGCACACCTTTTTTCGGCACCGACAAATGCGGCCCTTCAAAATGCACACCAATAATACCGGGCTCTGCATCGGCAATAGCGCTGGCAATAGTGTCAGCGGCTTGCTGCATAACGCTAATGCTGTCAGTAATTACCGTAGGCAGCATAGCTGTGGTACCAAAACGGGCATGTGCCAGCAACATGGTACGCAGTGTCTGGCGGCTGGGAGCGGTATTAAATAACGCCCCTCCGCCACCGTTAACCTGTACATCAATAAAGCCGGGCACCAGTATACCCGTTTGCACTGCACCGGTTGCCGGTGTTACCGCCTGAATGATGCCATCTTTAATGACGACACTAACATTATCAAACCACTTTTCGCCGTCAAACAGGCGGCTGACACTTAACTGCTGCATGTACTCACTAGCCTTAGGTTGGGTTATACCGTTTTGGTTACTTTATTCAGGCCCGGCGGTGCATCGGGGTTAATACCTCTGCTGCGCGCCACCACTTCAACATCCAGATAAAACCGCTGCAATACCAGTAACGGTAGCACCCGCGCATCAGCGTTTACACCAAGGTGGTGCAACTGCACTATGGCAGCACCACGGCTGCGTACATCTTCTATCTGGCTGCGGTGCGCGCTTAAGCTTTCATCTTCTATAGTGACATCGACAATAGCAAACTGATTTTTTACCAGCGTAACCGGGCCGTGTAAAAACTCCGCACTGGAAAATGCTTCGGCATGAATGCCGCACACTTCTTTTAGCTTTAGCGCAATTTCGCGTGAAATGGCATAGCCCAGGCCACGGCCTAATACCACCAGATGCGCCACTTTTTCTAACGCCTGTGCCGTTAACTGCTGTGGTAATTCGATAGCAGCCTGCAAACTTTGTGGTAATTGCTGCACCGCCTGTTGCAGTGCCTGATTACCCGACCAAACCGACACCAACTGCAAAATAGCACTTAAGGTAGCCAGATAGCTTTTGGTCGCCGCCACAGCCTTTTCAGCACCAACATGTAGCGGCAACGTATAATGCGCCTGCTCTGCCAGAGGAGAAGTGGTATCGTTTACCAGGGCCACTACCATAGCCCCAATACGTTTGGCCATATCAACCTGGGCCAGAATATCCGGGCTGCGGCCCGATTGTGAAATAACCAGTACCAGCGCATCGGCCAGCTGCAACGATTTGTTGTATACGCTGGCAATTGAGGGCGCAGCAGCTGCTACCGGCAGGCCAACTTCTATTTCAATTAAATATTTGGCAAATACCCCGGCATGATCAGAAGACCCACGCCCCACCATATAGACAAACTTTGGCGCACGCTGGCGAATGTGTTCTACCACCTGCTGCACGGTAGCAGCATTGGCTGCCAGTTGCTCGGCAATACGTTGTGGCGCTTCTGTGGCTTCCAGAGCCATAATACTGTTGCTCATTTTTACTTCTTACCTATAACGACATAACGGAAGATGGCAGTTGGCTATGCTGACGGGCAAACCACACTGCACCGAGTTCCGGCGGTTGTAGTGCCGGTGTAACCTGTTGCTGAATATGTTCTGGCAGATACGGCAGCAGTTTATGCGCCAAGCCACCAATAAAAGATAATCTGGGCGGTGCTATGCTAAGCAGCCTGTCGGCAATAGCGCTGATAAACTCTGCGCCCTGCCGCACCAGTTGTATTGCCGTAGCATCGCCAGCCTCTGCGGCAATAAATACCAGGGGCGCATATTTGGCATAAGTAGTTGGCGTTGCCTGCATAAAATGCGACACCACCTCAATGCTATTACTGGCGGCCAGCTCTTGCAGCAGCAAAGTTGTCATTTGTGTAGGTAGCGCCAGTTGATCCAGGCTCAGTAATACCTTATGCAGCAGTTGCATACCAAACCAGGCGCCGCTGCCATTATCACCATAAGGGAAACCATGGCCGCCTACCTCTATCAACTGACCGTTTACTTCGGCCAGGCCACAAGACCCGGTGCCTACAATAATGACTGCACCATCATGCCCCTGATGCGCACCCATACAGGCAATATGCAAATCGCTGGTAAGGTGTAGCGTTTTAAACGGATGCTGCCAGGCAGAAAAAAGCCGGTAATATTGTGGCATATTAACACCCGCTAAACCGGCACCGGCAATTAAGCGCGACATATCATTAAATGCCAGCCCCGCACTGCTAAGCGCCTGCTGGGTAGCCGTTAAAATAGAGTCTGTTGCTACTTTCATGCCTCGCAACGGGTTAGCCGGGCCAGACAAGCCTTCACCCAGAATTTGCTGATCTGCCGATACAATAACAGCGCGGCATTTACTGCCACCACCGTCTATTCCTAAATATAAAGGCGTATCGGCCTTCAGCGCTGTACTCATCCTGTAAACCTCTTTGCAAATTGTGTTGATGCCTCTGGGCTGTCATCACTGTGGCTGTCTGTTATTAGTTGTGCTTGTTAAAGTCACAAATTGACAGCGTTGTCATTTTTAAAAATCAGCATATAATAAATCTGACAAATAACAAGTGTCTTGTTTAAAAATCAGGCTGGCATTTTATGGCACTGGCCGCATTAAATTTAAAATTAACAATATAATCATAAATTTACATAATATGTCTGAGTTGTTTGTTAACATACTAAAATAACATGCTGGTGCAGTTGGTACAGCACCGGCTACAACAGGGGAACTTTTTATGCGCGTTATGATTTTTTTACTGCTGCTAGGTTCAGCTCCGGCATCGGCAGCATGGACCCAGCAACAGCTGGCAGAATTTGCCCAAAACAGCACGTTGCAATTTACCGTGCAGTCAAACCAGCTCAATACGCCTTCTCGCTTTAACGCGGCGATTACTTTACAGAATAACTCTGCGCTCGCTTTACCGGCCGGTGCAGCAGACTGGCAAATATATTTTCATTTGATCCGCCGGATAGAACGTACCCAACAGCATGGGCTGCAAATTGAGCACGTACAGGGCGATCTGCACCGCATTAGCCCCGTAGCTGGCTTTGCCGGCCTTAAACCCTCGCAACAATTAACACTGCCGTTTGAGTCTGGCCCCTGGATGGTAAGCTACAGTGATTTTATGCCACGAGCTTTTATTGCCTTTGCTAACCTGCAGGCCGAAGTGTTTACCAATACTGATACTGAAGACTTCAGCCGGTTTGTGCAGCCTATTAACACAGCAGAGCAGCAACTACGTAGCTTGGGCGAGCCGGATCAGGTGCCGGTAGTGGACGCAGCTTTACGCTTTAGCCACAACGAGCAGTTAAACAGTGCCCGTATAAGCGATGATGTCAGCACCCGTATTATCCCTACGCCATTGCAGGCGGAATTTGCCAAGCGCCGTATCACGCTTGATGCAAGCTGGCACATTCACTTCAGTGGCCGCCTTACGCAAGAAGCAAAATACCTGCAGCAGCAGTTACAGCAAATGGGTGTTGCCCTGCCCGGTAGCAGCGCAGCAGCTGATAAAAAAACCAGCGTGATCACACTACAGGTAGATAGCAGCTTAGCTGTCAGCGCAGAAGGCTACCAGCTTGATATCAGCGATAAAGCCATCCGTATTACCGGTAAAGATAATGCCGGTGCCTTTTATGCTGTGCAGTCATTACTGGCGCTACTACAACAGCAAGACAACAAACTGTTACTGCCTGCGGGCAAAATAACCGACCAGCCACGTGCTGCCTGGCGTGGTATGCATTACGATATGGCGCGTAATTTTCATGGTAAAGCAGTCACTCTGCGGCTGATAGATAATATGGCGCGCTACAAACTGAATAAACTACACCTGCACCTGACAGAAGACGAAGGCTGGCGGCTGGAAATTCCCGGCCTGCCGGAACTGACTGATATTGGCGCCAAACGCTGCTTTGATTTGACCGAGCAGCGCTGCCTGCTAACCCAACTGGGTACCGGCCCGCACCCGGATGGCTCCGGTAATGGTTATTACAGCACAGCTGATTTTATTGAAATTTTGCAATACGCTGCAGAGCGCCATATTGAAGTCATACCGGAAATTGACCTGCCAGGCCATGCCAGAGCGGCCATTGTGGCTATGAAAGCCCGTTATAACCGCTTAATGGCCGCTGACCAACCCCAGGCAGCCAGCCAGTATCTGCTATCCGATCCTAATGACAGCTCAACTTACCTTAGCGTGCAGAACTACAACGACAATTCAGCCAATGTTTGCCTGCCTTCAACCTATGCTTTTGTCGATAAAGTAGTGTATGAACTACAACAAATGTATCGCCAGGCCGGTATTAAGCTGAATATTTTTCATATGGGCGGTGATGAAGTAGCAAATGGCTCCTGGCTGGGCTCTGCCGCCTGCCAGCAACTGTTTAGCACGCCGGACAATGGCGTAGCAGGCGTAGCCGATTTAAAACCCTATTTTGTCAGCCGGCTGGCTGATATTACCCAAAAGCGCGGCCTTGCGCTGGCAGGCTGGGAAGACGGCTTAATGTATGATCAGCAAAATACCTTTAACCGTAGCCAGTTTGCTAACGAGCGGGTAATCGCCAATGCCTGGGACAATATCTGGGAATGGGGCGTGGGCGATCGCGCTTACCGGCTGGCGAATAATGGTTATCAGGTGATCCTGTCACCCGGTACCCATTTGTATTTTGACCACCCGCACGAAGCCAACCCGGCTGAACGCGGCTATTACTGGGCTACCCGCTTTAGCAGTATTGATAAAGTGTTTGGCTTTATGCCTGACAATTTATACGCCAATGCCGACACCACCCGCAGCGGCGCATTAATTACCGATTTAGAAGAACTGGTTGGCCGCGAAATGCCAGCACTTAAACAAGCCGAAAACATTCTGGGTATTCAGGGCCAGGTATGGAGCGAAACCATACGTACAGCAGAGCAACTGGAACAGATGATCTACCCCCGTTTGCTGGCTTTGGCCGAGCGCGCCTGGCATAAAGCCGGTTGGGAAACCAATAATAACAGCATCCAGCGTAGCCAGGACTGGCAGCGGTTTGCTTTACGCTTAAGCCAGGTTGAGCTGGGCCGGCTGGCCGCGAATAGCAGCAGCTTTTACCTGCCACCACCGGGCGTAAAACTAAGCGCAGAACAACTTAAGGTTAATACCGCGCTGCCGTTTTTAACCACCGAGTGCAGCACCGATCAGGGCCAGAACTGGCACGCCTGCCCGGCTGCCGCGCCAGCACAACCGGCTACGCTTTGGCTGCGCAGCCGCCTTGGCAATACCGTAAGCCGCACGGTAATCCCCGACCTTAGGCCCTGAATATAAAAAAGCCAGCTAACCTAAGCTAGCTGGCTTTCAGGCAACACCAATAACAAAGCTAACAGCGCAGGCTATTAGCTTTGTGAGTTAGCTGGCATCAGCGATTTTCTTTACCAGTTTCTGTGTATGCTGCAGCGACATCAGTTGGGCATAAATCGCGGTTAAATAACCGCTCTTACGCAGCTCAAGAAACACTTCATCACTCAGTTCATTCAGTTTTGGCTCGTCAATCAGGTAAATACCGTTAATACGGCGCTCTTCACCTTTAATTGTTAGCGTTAATACCTGCTCTTTAATCAGTTCCAGGCTTTGTAATTTTTCCACAAAGTTACGGGTAATCATGCCCATATCTACATATTCAGCCATTTGCTGTTTACGCTGGGTTAAAAATTCACTTTCACTGCCATCATCGTTAAACAGAGCATGACCTTCAGCCTGGCCTACACGCTCAGAGCTTTCATCCAGGCCTACCATCAGGCGATCGCCATCCGGCTTATCTTTTACCAGTACCAGCGGGTAATTACGTGCTGCACGCGGTACATACAGCGCCTGCCATTGGTCATTTTGCATAAACAGGTTTTGTTGTGCAGCCAGGCCCAGCATGGCTACCGGCTGAAAAGTGTCGTTGGCTTTTACAAAAACAATAGGAAACTCGGCACCGGCCACAACAAATTCGTGTACCACTACCGGTAATAAATGCTCGCTGCTGATATGAGAAAAGGCGTTGTTATTATTGATTTTAGTCGCGGCGTGCTGTTCTTTATTTAACGGCACAATCTTAGGTGTTGAAGTCATAAACTGCTCTTTATTCTGTTCATGGATTTGAGAAGTACTGATGGCAAAGATGTTGTTATAAGTCGTCTACCCCAAACGCCACCAGCAGTGCGCTGTTATCATGCGCTAAGTCAACAATGGGATCAATACCAAATCACTGCCCTGCTTACATAGTTTTTAGCTGCGTTATCAGCCAATCTTTAATGTTAGCATCCCGCTTGTTCGGCAGCTCACCGGCAATCCCTTGTTGTGTATCAGCTAAATGTGCTACCGGGTTGCCATCAGCATGAAATGCAAAATGATTAAAAAAGGCCTGCCAATGCTGCCGTTGCTCTGGTGGCAGATGCCTTATCGTCATTAAGGTGTGCAACAGACTATCAAACGGTGAAGCCTGATTCGCACCATCACCGAGTGAACCACCCCACCAATAATTGATAAGAATATTAACTGCAGACAATGATTCCACATGATGCCACCACAAGGTAGGTATATACAGCACATCGCCAGGTTCAAGCTCAGCGAGTTGAGCATGCTCAAGCGCTGTTTTAAATTTAGGATGTGCGGCTAAATCCGGCTTTAGCATATCAACCATACTGATGGGAGCTCCGGCCGGGGTAAAGTCCAGCGGGCCAATATATAAATTGCTGACCTGCTCTGGTGGAAATAAGGTAAAACGGCGTAAACCCGCTACGACACAGGCCAAGTTATCTGCATTGTCAAAGTGCGCTGGCACTATTATGCGGTTTCCTACCCAGATCCGTGGGCAAATATCTGTCGCCAGTAACGGCATAGTATTAAAACGGCGAAAACCCGGTAAACAGGCATCAGTCCGGGCGCTTTGTACTGCAATATGCAACGCATCTTTTTTACCGTTAATTTTGCGCAGCTCATTAATAACAGCCGTAACGGGCGCTTTTTGCCGTTCAAAGTTAAACCCTGTCAGCGTGTCATTATAACTCAAACGCCCGCCGCTATCGGGATGAGCCAATACTGTATTTACCTCGGCTCTGTTATCCAGCGCGGCAAAATACTGTTGTAATTGCATATCTGATTGCAAAGCAGCCTGCACTGCAGGCCAGTGTTTTACTGCCTGACGCAATATCGCTGGCTGATGCAACGGAACAATCTTCTGCCGGAACAAAGCTTCATCGACGTTATGCCACTGGGTAACATCTTTCATATAATTACCTCCACTCAGTAGCGGAAAATATAAAGGTTGGTACTGCTAAGCAGTACCAACCTTTGGCTTTACGGTCAATATTTCGCAGATCAGAAGTTCATACGAACACCGGCAACAAAACGACGACCATTTTCATAGATTGAAAATAACCGGGCTTTATCAGTATTGTATTCAACAACTTCTTCATTGGTCAGGTTAACCGCTTCCAGGGAGAAGGTAATATTGTCGGTCAGGTTATAACTTAGGCTGGCATCCAGTTGGCCATAACTGTCATTCCATAACTCATCACCGTTATAGTGCAGACCTTTGTACCATTCAGTGCGGTAGTTATACATTAAACGGGCGCCAATTTTGTCAGTCTCATAGTACACGCTGGCATTAGCCATATGTCTGGATGTACCTTCAACCAGGCCTGAGCCAGGCAAAGTCAGATCACGCGTTTCATCACGTTTAGCATTGGTATAGGTGTAGTTGGCACTTACGCCAAAATCACCAAACGCCTGCTGATAACTCACTTCAAAGCCATCTGTTTTACCACCTGGGCCATTTTCCGGGCGGGTAAAGGTAACATCGACCCACTCTTCGCCTTCTTCCCAGTAGCGCTCATCCACAAAGGTTGAGAAACTGCGGTAACTTTTTACATCTTTATGGAAGTACGTTACTGCAAACAAAGCTGATGCATCAAAATACCACTCCCAGGATATATCAAACTGGTCAGCAATTTGTGGCATTAACATTGGGTTGCTGGCACTACCTGTTGGCTGGGCTACGTCAAGTGAACCATAGGTGATAGAAGATGAAATATTATTCCAGTCTTGCCGCGCCATCACTCGCGCAGCACCAAAACGCAGGATCTGATCGTCTGATAAATCAAAAGCAATATTCAGGCTGGGCAGCACTTCACTGTAGTCGTTATCCGTTTCAACCCAAGCTAGGTACTCTGGTGTTAACCATTCACGATCTATAGTTTGTAAACCCCAGGAATCGCCAGAAAACTCATAGCCACCAGAGGTTTGTTTGGTATCAACATAACGAATACCAACGTTACCGCGGAAACCCTCGCCCTCAAAATCACCCTGAACATAAAGCGCTAAAATATTCTCTTCAACACTCCAGATTTCTGGCAAATTAAGTGACTTAGCATAATCTGCCGGTACACCATTTAACCCCTCAAAAGCAATTTGCTCCATCACTGCACGGTTATGTGCCAGTTGCTGTGTCATATTGCCATTTACTACGGCATCAATATTAACAGTGCCACTGAATAAGCCACATTGGGCTAAATCGTAACAACTGGCAAAAATATGGTCCAGATAACTGCCTGCAACATCTTCGTTACCCGTCATGGTTTGTGGGCCATGCCAGCTGTATGCAATACGGTCCTGAGTGCGTTCAGCCGTGCGATATTTAACGCCGGTTTTTACTGCTGAAAATGCTCCCTTTTGCACGGGAATAGTGAAATCGAGCTGACCATAGGTTTCTTCGTCGGTTGTTGGCTTTTCACCACCCCATATCCAGCCAGGCCGGAACTGAGTAGGATCAGACGCATCTACCGTAGTTGACGCCGATGGTTTACCTCCACGCAAATCAAAGGTGTAGCCGGTAATATCTGCCGGTGTACCATATTCCCATGACGTTTCACGATAAGTACCACCTTTGGCTTTGGTATGGCCTACCTGAGTGTGTAACTCAAACGTTTCTGCGCTATAAGTCAGATCGAAGTCTATAGAGCGGGTTTCAGTAGAAGATACACGGTTAATAAAGTTATATGCCGCTGTACCACCTGTCGCTACCTCACCAGCAACAATACTGCCATTTTCGATGACAGTGTTTGTTAGTGCAGCGGCATTGTTATTGACAAAAATAAGCCAGTTCTGGTTCTGGTTGTTGGCGTCTACTTTAGAATCCAGTACGTTCAGCACCATATCCAGATTGTCGTTTGGTCTTGCCTGTAATGACAAAAACAAAGTTTCGCGTTCGCGGTCTTGCTCAAACCGAGGTACACCAATATGGCTCGGCACTTTTGTATCTAAATCAGGGTTAGTTGGCCAGCCCAGAACTTCAACACCTTCACGAACAACTTTACGATCCTGCTTAATAGCCGACACTAAAATACCGAAACTGTCGTCGTCGTTTTTCCAGGAATACAAGCCAGAGATCTGAGGGTCCCACTTTTCTGACGCTTCTGAATACTGCCCTTCCAGAGAAATATTGACTGAATTAGCATCCATCGATAACGGTTTACGTGTACGCAGAATAACCGTACCACCAATCGAACCTTCATCAATACTGGCAAGCGGCGATTTATATACTTCTAAATCAGACACCAGTGCTGACGGCAGCATAGTGTAGTTAAAACTGCGTCCCGGATTATCCAGAATAAACCAGTCTGCTGTGGCGACTGTCTGGCCATTAAGTAAAGTACGGTTAGTAGAAGAACTGGCACCGCGTACAGTAATTTTTTCACCTTCACCAAACTCACGGCTTACACCGACACCGGTAATACGTGATAACGACTCGGCAACGTTTTTATCAGGAAATTTGCCTATATCTTCTGCCGTAACCACATCTACCACGGCATTTGAGTAACGCTTGGCATTTAAGTTAGCCTCTTGTGACGCGCGGATACCGCGGATCTCTATAACTTCAACCTGTTCTGTTGTTTCAACCTGATCAGCGGCAAATGCCGGCATTGTTAATGCGGCGCTTCCTACCAACAAGCTGAGTTTCACTGCTAAGGCACATTTATTAATTTTATTGTGCTGCATATGCTTCTCCCGTTCCTGTTTTAATTCTTACTGTTTTACTTCATCCCGGACACTTAATGACAACGCTGTCATTACAAATGAACATACACAAAAAAAATGGCCTTTGCAAACCTAATACGACGAAAATTTAACCATATTACCCACAACACGCTATTAGCTTATTTAACTACATCTTTGCTACGACAAAAATCTGCTCGTAAAAAAAGCAGCTTTGTAGGTATATTTTTTAAAATATATTCATAAAGTTAAACTAAAATACTGCCAGATAAAGCAAAGCAGAGCTCAGTGCAGTAGTAATTAACATTTGCCGTTTAGCTAAAAAAGAGGTATCCATTAGTTTAATTTGATCTAACAGATGACCAGCGCTGTCATTTCTATACTAAACATTACTACAAATGGCGATATAATAGGCAGCCTTAACGTAGTTAAACCGTGGGATAAACCATGAAAGTAACCATTAATGATGTTGCCAGCCATGCTGGGGTATCCATTAAAACCGTATCCCGGGTAATGAATAATGAACCGTCGGTGCGAAAAGACACCTATGACAAAGTGATGGCCGCTATAACCGCACTGCAATACCAGCCTAATGCTGCTGCCCGTAACCTGGCCAGCAGCCGCTCATTTAGCATTGGTTATATTTACGACAACCCCAACGCCTATTATGTTATTGATATGCAACGTGGTTTACTTGATGCCTGCCGCAAACACGGTTATGAGCTGCTTATTCACCCTACTAATGCCAAATCTCCCGATATTGTGCGGGAGGTTATAGATTTAGTGCAGCAATCACGTTTAGCTGGCCTGGTGTTAACACCACCGTTTTCTGAAATGCCACATATTGCCGAAGCGCTGGAAAAAATCGGTGTGCATTTTGTCAGAATTATCTCCGGTTCTACCCCATCGCCCAAGTTAAGCAACTGCGTGCTGGTAGACGATTTTACCGCCGCCTTTAAAATTACTAACCATCTGTTGGAACTGGGACACACGGATATCGCCTTTTTATGTGGTGATGAAGAGCACAGCTCAAGCGGCGAGCGTTTAGCAGGTTATCAGGCCGCACTGACGAAACGCGGTATTACTCCCAACCCTAAGTTTATTGTGCCGGGCAGCTATTCATTTGAGTCGGGTGTGAAAGGCGCAAAACAGCTGATGAACCTGAGCAAAAAACCCAGTGCAATTTTTGCCTGTAATGATGAAATTGCCGCCGGTGCCTTATTCAGCGCCCGGTTGATGAATATTGCTATTCCACAGCAACTGGCCATTGCCGGTTTTGAAAACAGCCCGTTTTCACGCCAAACCTGGCCGCCGTTAACCACGGCACATCAACCTAACGTTACCATAGCGCAGCAAGCGGCAGAGTTGTTGTTCCGCCATGCCAAGCCTAATGCCAGCAAGATGCTGGCAGACAAACAGCCGGTATTTATTCCTGAGCTGCTGGTGCGTGAATCTACTGCTGTTAGTAAATAAAAAAGCCAGCAGTCAGGTGCTGGCTTTTTATCGGAATAAAGGCGGTTAACCACCAAACTGGTAATAAGTGGGGGAACCCGGCCCCACCGGCAAGCCAAATACAAACACCCACAGGTAAAACAGCGTAACCCAGCCGACAAAAAACACCATAGTGTAGGGCAACATGGTGGCAATCAGTGTGCCTATGCCTAAATCCTTTTTGTAGCGTGCCGCTACCGCCAGTATTAAACCAAAGTAGCTCATCATCGGCGTAATAAGGTTGGTAACCGAATCACCTATCCGGTATGCCGCCTGTATTACCTCGGGTGAGTAGCCAACGATCATTAGCATAGGCACAAAAATAGGCGCAAAAATAGCCCACTGCGCCGATGCAGAACCCAGTGACAGGTTCACCAGCGCGCACATGCCAATAAAAAACACAAACAGCATTGGGCCCGTCAGGCCGATGTCCTGCAGCAGGGTGGCACCTTTTACCGCCAGAATAGACCCCAGATTCGACCAGCCAAAAAAGGCAACAAACTGAGCCGCGAAAAACACCAGCACAATGTAAAGTCCCATCGAACTGATGCTTTTAGCCATGGCATTAATTACATCACGGTCAGTTTTCATTGTGCCGACAATACGGCCATAGATATAACCCGGTATAGCAAAGGTAATAAAAATAAATACCACTATGCCCTGCAAAAACGGAGAGCCGGCAACTAAACCCGTTTGTGGGTGCCGTAACGGCCCCCATTGCGGTACAACACTTAACGCCAATAACGCTAACAGTGCCACAAATGCCAGCCCGGCAACTTTCAACGCTAACCGCTCTTTATGGGTTAACGCATCCAGCTTTTGCTCACCCAAATCAACTGAAGCCTCAGCTGCGTTGTACTTACCCAGTTTTGGTTCAACTATCTTTTCAGTAACAAAAGCACCTAATCCAGCCACCAGAAAAGTACTGACAAACATAAAATACCAGTTTGCCTCAGGGCCAACAATGTAAGTAGGGTCGATCAGATTAGCAGCTGACTGGGTAAAACCGGCCAACAGAGGATCCACAGTACCAATAAACAAGTTGGCACTGTAACCACCGGACACACCGGCAAAGGCAGCCGCCAGACCAGCGAGCGGATGACGCCCCAGTGAGTGGAAAATAATTGCAGCCATCGGGATAAGTACAACATAACCCAGTTCTGAAGCAGTATTAGACAGCACTCCTGCAAACACGATAGTTACGGTAACCATGCGCTTGGACGCGCCCATAACCAGGCCGCGCATCGCGGCAGAAATCAGCCCGGAGTGCTCGGCAATACTCACGCCCAGCAAAGCTACCAGCACCACCCCCAGTGGCGGAAAGTTGGTAAAGTTAGTAACCAGGTTTGATACAATACGCTGCAAACCATCGACACTAACCAGGTTAACCACGCGGATCACGCCATCTGCTGCGCGCCCGGCTGTTCCCTCTGGCCGCGGATCTATCGCACTAACATCAAAATATGCTGCTATACCGCTGCCCAACACGATCGCAGCAGCAAACATCGCAAACAAGGTAACAGGATGCGGCAACAGGTTACCAAACCATTCTACCGTATCAAGAAAACGGGTAAACCAACCACGTTTGCCGTTATCGGCGGTGTTATTGTCAGAAACTGACATAAAGGATCCTCAACGTAAGACTTTAGCCGGTGCTGTAACCATCTGGGTTAGCACACTGATTATGCCGCTTTATGCCATACAAAGCGTAATAAGCTATTAAAACGCTGAAAAATAACATTTATGACAGACAAAACCATCATCGGAGCGGGCGTAATTTTGTTACAAGCCGGCAAATTTAGCACAATTGGCGTGCATCACAAACCCTCAGTACCTTATTCTGCCAATCAGCCATCCAGATAACGTTGTACTGCACAGTTTTAACGTAACATAAAGTACGCAGGCCCCCCTTATAGCACTAAAGTAGCGTTGCCCAACTTTAGCGCGACTTCTAGCATGAGCAGAATCAGCCAACAACTATTTCACTACGGAGCAAACAGCATGCAGGTTCTTGTAACAGGGGGTACCGGCGGTATAGGTTTTGCCATTGCCAGCCATTTTGCCGCTCAGGGCCACAAGGTTATTCTTGCTGACTTGCAGCAAAGCAGTATCGACAGCAAAGTGGCCGAACTTAAGCAGCAGGGTTTTGCCGCAGAGGGTATTGTGCTTGATGTTACCGATGCAGCTTCTATCGCCAGTTGTGCAGCAAAATATCCGGCAGATGTCCTGATTAACAATGCCGGCATTCAGCATGTTGCCCGGCTGGAAGATTTTCCGCCGGAAAAATGGCAGCTTCTGCTTAATGTTATGCTCACCGGCCCCGCCATGCTAAGCCGTGCCATGCTGCCAGGCATGCGTGAGCGTAATTTTGGCCGCATCATTAATATTGGTTCTATCCATGCGCTGATAGCCTCACCATTTAAATCAGCTTATGTTGCCGCCAAGCATGGTTTGCTCGGCTTTAGTAAAGTGGTGGCGCTGGAGAACGCCGACATAAATTTTACCATTAATACTGTGTGCCCGGCTTATGTGAAAACCCCGCTGGTAGAGCAGCAAATTGCATCCCAGGCGAAAGAACATAACCTGACCGAACAGCAGGTAATAGAGCAGATCATGCTGGCGCCTATGCCACAGAAAGCTTTTATTGGTGTTGACGAAATTGCTGCCACTGCCGCCTTTTTATGCAGTGATGCCGCACGACATATGACAGCGCAAACCCTGGTGCTGGATGGCGGCTGGACAGCACGCTAGCTCAATGCTGAAAACTCGGGCACAATCCGCACATAACGTTTTCTGATGGCAGCGCCTGAACTTATGATGCTAAACGGCAGCAGCATTGGGCTTGGCACCATTGCTGCGCTTTCGTTAGTTTACCTGTTAATTTTATTCAGCGTGGGCCGCTTTGGCCGGCGTATTAACAGTAAACACCCGCTGGCACCCTGGGTGTTTAGCTTTGCGTTGTCTATTTATTGTACGTCGTGGGCGTTTTATGGTGTTACTGCTCAGGCCGCCGTAAACGGCTGGTGGATGCCACCTACCTATATCGGCTCTTTTATTCTGTTCTGGTTTGGCTTTAAGCTTATTGCCCGCATCGCTATTGCTTGCCGCCGTTACCGTATCACCTCGGTTGCCGACTTTATTGCCACCCGTTTTGGCCATTCGCGTAGCCTGGCGGTGATCACCACACTTATTCTGTTAATGTCTACGGTACCCTATATTGCACTGCAGCTGCATGCGGTATCTACCAGTATTAATACCCTGGTTGGCAGCACACCCGGCCTGGCCTGGTACAGCGATACCGGGCTATATGTCTGCTTGTGGATGGCGGTATTTGCGCTGTTGTTTGTCAGCAAAAGCGCCAAAGCCCACCAACCCAACCCCGGCCTGATGACCGCCATCGCCTTTGAATCGCTGGTTAAATTGCTGGCCCTGCTGGCTATTGGCGCTTTTGTACTCTGGGGCATGTACGATGGTATCGGCCAGATTTTCCAACTGGCCGCGCTCAGCCCGGCGGTGCAACAGGTGCAACAACAGGCCCTGCCAGCCCATACGTACTGGCTGCACGTAATACTGGGGTTTGCCGCTACCTTGTGTTTGCCACGGCAGTTTCACGTTACCTTTGTGGAAAACCAGCATCTGGGGCATTTACGCAGCGCCCGCTGGATTTTCCCGCTTTATCTGTTGTTAATGGGTATGTTTACCCTGCCGCTGGCGCTGGCCGGCGTAATGTTACTGGGCAGCAATGCCAATATCGATCTAGTGGTGCTGCAATTGCCACTGGCGGCACAGCGCACCGATATCGCCTTGCTGGCTTATCTGGGTGGCTTTTCTGCCGCAACCAGTATGGTGGTAGTCGCCACTGTGGTGCTGGGCATTATGATCACCAACGAACTGCTGGCACCGCTGCTTTACCGCACTCCGGCGCGCCAGGCGGCAGCGGCCGGCCACATAAAAATTTCAACCCTGCGCCGTATTGCCATGCTGGCGGTTATGGCACTGGGTTATGGGTATTACCGCTGGATTGGCACTGAAACCGGGCTGGCTCAATTGGGTTTAACCGCCTTTGCTCTGGTAGCACAACTCGCCCCGGCGCTAATCCTTGGTTTGCTCAGCCGCAATATTAACCGTCAGGGTGCTATTGCCGGTTTGTGCGGCGGTGCACTGGTGTGGGCTTATATTATTTTACTGCCTGAACTCAGCCGGGCCGGTTTACTGGGCAATCAGTGGTTAACACAGGGGCCTTTTGGTATCGGCCTGCTGGCACCGCAAAAAATGCTCGGTTTAAATATTGATATGATTAGCCTTGGCGTACTGATCAGCCTGACAGTAAATTGCCTGTTAGTGTTGTTAGTCAGCCGTTTTAGCACCACCCGGGTGGGCGAATGGCTGGAAAGCGGCCGCTTTTTACGTACCCAGCTTACCCAGCACAACGCCAGGCCACTTAACCTCAGCGTGCAGGATTGCTACCTGCTGGTAAAACGCTTTGCCGGAGAAAAAGAAGCCCGTCGCCTGCTACAGCGTAATTTAAAAGACCCAAACACTCTGCAACAACTGGCACCGGCCAATTTACTGCAAGCCGCCGAACGCAGTTTAGCCGCTGTTGTTGGTGGCGCGTCCATGCGGCTGATTATGGACGCCAGTGGCCGCCATGCTGCATTGCCGCTGGAATCGGTCGCCCGTTTTGTTGACGAGGCCAGCCAGGTATTTCAGTTTAATCAGGCGCTGCTGCGATCCACCATCGACAATATCAGCCAGGGTATCAGCGTAGTCGATGCCGATCTGCGTCTGATAGCCTGGAACCAACGCTATATTGATATGTTCAGCTACCCGCCAGCACTGGTAGAAGTTGGCCGCCCGGTAGCCGATGTTATTCGCTTTAATCTGCAGCGCGGCCTGATCGACAGCCAGGACATAGAAGCCGAAATTAACAAACGGCTTAGCTACCTCAGGCAAGGCAGCGCCTATAAATTTCAGCGCCGCCAGCAGGATGGCCGTGTACTGGAAATGCAGGGTAACCCGCTGCCCGGCGGAGGCTTTGTTACCACATACAGCGATGTCAGTGCTTTTATCGACACCCAGCAGCAATTAGAGCAACGCGTAACAGAGCGCACCCAGGCCCTGCAACAACTTAACCAGCAGTTGCAGCAGGCACAGCAAAAGATTGAAGCCGCTACACAGGCGAAAACCCGCTTTTTTGCCGCCGCCAGCCACGACTTAATGCAGCCATTTAACGCCTCCGCCCTGTTTGCCAGCCTGCTGCGCGACAAACAAACCGAGCCCGAGCTTAAACAACTTAGCCAGAACCTGATCAGTTCTTTAAATTCTGCCGAAGAGCTACTCGGTGCCATTTTAGAACTAACTAAACTTGATTCGGGCGTGATCAGTGCCCATCACCAGCCGGTAACTATAGAGGCACTGCTGGATGACATCGCCAAAGACGCCGGCGTTCTGGCACAGGAAAAAGGCTTGTCACTGCACTACCGGCCAGCAAAACTGGCGGTAAGTACCGACCGTAAACTATTAAAGCGGGTGGTGCAAAACCTGTTATCTAATGCCATACGCTACACCCAAAGCGGCAAAGTATTGCTGGGCATAAAGCGGCGCGGCAGCGCTGTGCAAATTTGCGTTATGGATACCGGTGTCGGCATCGCAATACAGGATCAGCAACGTATTTTTGAAGAGTTTCAGCAAGGTGAACAGCAGGATCACAAAGGTCTCGGGCTGGGCCTGGCGATAGCAAGGCGTATCAGCACTATTTTAGGCCACCCGTTAACCTTGCAATCAGTGCCGGGCAAAGGCAGCTGTTTTAGCCTGACAGTACCGGTCACCCAGGCACCAGTTGCCGTTATTGCCGCTAAAACTCAGCAAGAAATCAGCGCCAGCTTTACCGGTAAAACAGTATTACTGCTGGATAACGAACCCCAGTTACGCTCAGCGGTAGCAGAATTGCTGCGCAGCTGGAATATTGCCGTTACTGCCATAGGCCAGCCAGCCGAAGCCCTGCAGGCATTGCAACACGGCCTGAAGCCCGACTTACTATTGTTTGATTATCATTTAGACAATAACGCCACCGGCGTAGAAGTTGCTGCGCAGCTGGCGGCACATTTCGCCGTTAATGTACCGGTGATTATTCACTCGGCTGATCATAATGAACACATTCGCGAAACAGCATTAAACGCCGGTTATTACTTTTTACTCAAACCACTTAAACCGGTAGCGTTGAAAAAACTGTTCCAGCGTTTATTGCGTTAAACACTTTCTGGTAGTTTCAGTTTTTCAAACATAATACCGGCCAGGGTGCGGTTATTAACGTTAAGTTTGCGCAAAATGGCTGATACATGCTGCTTAATGGTGGTTTCCTGCACGTTCATTTCAAAAGCAATTTGCTTATTCAGCAGGCCGTCGGCAATCATTTTTAGCACCCGAAACTGCTGTGGGGTAAGCTGCTCCAGGCGATGGGCAAAATCTTCATCAATAAGCGGTTTGGCGTTGCGTACATCCTGCTCCAGTTCGGCAGGCAACCAGTTGTCGCCGTTTAGCACCGCTGCTATGGCTTCAGACAACAGCTCCAGCGGTGCTGATTTAGGAATATAAGCCGCTGCACCTAAGGTTAGTGCCTGGCGGATAATGACCGGGTTTTCTTCTGCCGATACCATAATAACCGGTACGTCAGGGTATTCTGTGCGCAGTGCGCTTAAACCGGTAAAACCGTCTGAGCCGGGCATTTTTAAGTCGAGAAAAATAAAGTTGGTGTCAGGGTGTGCCCTTAGCAAGGGCCAGAGTTGTTGCATGTTTTGCGCCTGCAACAGCAGGGCGTCACTGCCAAGAATATTGGCGCAGGCCTGCGATAGCGCTACGCGAAACAACGGGTGGTCGTCAGCAATTAAAGCAATCATAAGTCCGGTTCAGAGCCTTTTGGCCCTTCATAATGTACCGGGGCTTTCGCCCCGGCAAGCATTTTATACCCTTCGTCTTTCAAGATGCACGGTTGTTGGCTGCGCTCACTCACCCCAATCACATAGTGTTGCTATGCTCATGGGGATTCAATCACTTGCCGCCTACGTGCATCTTGAAATTCATTGGGTATATATCCGTCCTATCTGCGTTTTCAGATAGTTTGGCGATACAATTTAAAAACGGTAACCAACGCTCAGGCTAACAGTACGCGGGTCAATATAAAAACCCAGTACCGAGTTATCCAGTGCAGCACCGGCAAAGTTATAACCGGCAATACGCGCTTGTTTGTCTCCCAGATTTTTACCCTGTAACGACACATCCCAGTGGCCATCGTTTGAATACCAGTTCACACCGGCATTAAATACCGTGTAACCGCCGTAATCCAGCATTGACGGTACTTCAAAGATCTGGGTTTCGCTGCGGTGCGCCATATTGGCTGTAATAACAAACTCACCGATTTCAGTCGCAATACTGTATTTACCAGCCAGGGTTGCGGTGAGTTCCGGCGTATTGGCAAAAGCCCAAACGTTTGATACATCCACCACCTGCTGCTGGTTCGGGTCAAAAAACTCTACTTTATTAAAGCTGGCATCTACATAGCCTACTATCATGCTTAAATCGAAATTACGGCTTACTGCAAACTGCGCTTCAAGTTCTACGCCGTTAATATCGGCACTGGCAGCGTTTAATACCTGTGAGGCTACCGTAACCACACCGGGCGCAGTTTCAACCGAGCGCTGCACAGTAACCTGCATATCATCGTAAGATGACATAAATACCGCCGCATTTAAGCGTAAACGCTGATTAAACCACTCGCTTTTCATACCCAGTTCAAAGGTATCTACGGTTTCTTCCTGATACGGTTCGTCAGCATCTGGGTTGATAGACTGGTTGGCGCGCATATCAAAACCACCGGATTTAAAACCGTTGGTGTAGCTACCGTACAACATCAGATCGCGGCTGTACTGATATTCAGCGCCCACACGCGGCGAGAAATGGCTAAAGCTTTCACTGCCGGTAAATTCGGTTTGGGTAGACAGGTAAACGCCATCATTATCCCGCGGGAATTTATAACCGGCATAAACATAGCGGTACACGCTGGCGTCTTTATCATCTTTGGTATAACGGCCACCAAAGGTTAATGACCATTTATCATCCAGCTGATAAGTACCCTGGGCATAAGCGGCGATACTGTCAGTTTGCACGCAACCGCCATTTTCAGTGGTGCTTAAGCCGTACACTACCTGGCCAAAGGCACCACAGGCTTCGCCGTCGTAATAATACAGGCCGGATGCTACTTTGAGCTTATCGTCGCTATATAACAGCTGCAGCTCTTGCGATACCTGGGTGTCTTCATAAAACGCCGGAATATCCAGTGTTGGAAAGCTGGTAGAGTCAAAGTCGATATTGGTATCGGTTACACCCTCGCGCCGCGCAGTAACCGATTTCAGCGTCCAGTTATCAGACAAATCCAGCGTCATGGTAATAGACTGGCCTTCCGTTTCTACCTTATTGGTTACCGGCATGCTGATATTGGCATCATATACACTGCCAGGCACAGCATCTGTTGGTGCCAGTGCACTGGGGAATAGCCTAAAACCTCCGCGCGGGTTTGAATCATCTACCGTTTTATCTGCGTTTAGCACCATGCGGAAACGGTCAGTCACATTCCACTGCAGGCTTACGCGGCCTGTCATCAATTCTTTGTTGTAGTTGTCATCGCCGGTATTTAAAAACTTACCAAAACCATCACGGTTAAAGGTGGCAAAGGCACCGCTGATAAACACATTGTCGCTCAGGCCAGTCTGGCCGGAAATTTTCAGGTCACGCTGGTTTTTTGTGCCAACGGTGCCGCGCACGGCAAATTCGTTATCGCCGGTCAGTTGCTTGGTCACATATTTTACCGCACCACCAATAGTATTACGGCCATACAGGGTACCCTGCGGGCCGCGCAGTACTTCTATGCGTTCAACGTCGTATACATCCAGCGCTGCACCTTGTGGCCGTGCCATGTATACGTCGTCAATATAAATACCGACGCCGGGTTCAAAACCCCATAATGGATCCTGCTGGCCAATACCACGGATATAAGCAGTAAGGGTGCTGTTGGTACCGCGCGATACCTGCAATGTGGTGTTAGGTGAAAACTGCGCCACAGCAGTAATGTTGTCCATACCGCGCTGTGCCAGTTCTTCTTCACCCAAAGACGTTACCGCAACCGGTACGGTCTGCAGGTTTTCTACTGTGCGCCGGGCAGTAACCTCGATGCGCTCCAGTTTAATTTCAGCATCGGCCTCTGTGGCCGTTTCCTGTGCCAGAGCGCCGGTGGCAAAGCAGCTGCTGATCGCCAGTGCAACTAAGCTGGGTTTAAGTAGGGTGCGGCTAAACTTGTGCTGTGCATCGCTATTATAGTTATTGGCCATCTTGGCTCTCCTGCTGTTTGATTTCACATCATCTTGTAATTATTTATGCAGCTTTACTGTAGGCCTAAACGCAGAATTTTTAACCTGTACCTTAGTACTATGGTGATGCCCGCTGTCCTGTATCAGACTAACTGAAACTGATAATAAGGATAACAAGATGTTGAGTCTTATCGGATTGCTGGCCGGGCTTGGCCTGCTGATAGTACTAACAATGCGCGGCTTTAACCTGTTTATTACCGCCCCCCTGTGCGCATTGCTGGTGGCAATAACCAATGGCATTCCGTTCTGGCAACTGGCCGATAAAGCCGATTTTGTGCACGGATATATGTCTGGTTTCGCCGGTTTTGTTGCCGCCTGGTTTCTGATGTTTTTACTGGGTTCTATCTTCGGCAAGTTAATGGAGCACACCGGCGCTGCTGACGCTGTGGCGCTGGCTATTGTTAAACGGCTGGGCCATACCCGCGCAGTGCTGGCTATAGTACTGGCATGCGCCGTATTAACCTATGGCGGCGTAAGCTTATTTGTGGTGGCGTTTTCAGCCTACCCTATGGCAGTAAGCCTGTTTAAAGGCGCTAACCTGCCACGGCGCTTTATTCCTGCCGCGCTGGCGCTGGGCTCGGTAACCTTTACCATGACATCGGCCGGCTCACCGGAAATACAAAACTGGATCCCCATCCCCTACCTTGGCACCACACCTTACGCCGGCTGGCAGGTAAGTATTATTGTGGCGCTGTTTATGGCTGTAGCTGGCTATTATACCCTGATGTGGATGATTAAATCTGCTGTAGCCAAAGGCGAGCAGTTTACTGCCCGTAGCAGCGATCCGGTATTAAGTGATAAACCCCTGCCGCATTGGCTAACCGGTTTGCTGCCGTTACTGGTGGTGCTGGTAACCTCGTTTTTGCTGCACGACAGCCTGCAACAGGCGGCATTAATTATTGCTCTGGCCGGTGGCGTAATCACATTGTATTTATTGAATTTCCGCTTTTTAGCCAACCCGGCAGCAGCCACCAACGAAGGCGTACTGGGTGCCCTACTGGCTATTGGTAATACTGCCGCAGTCGTCGGTTTTGGGGCAGTAGCCAAGCTCACACCGGCCTTTAGCAGCGTAGTAGATTATATGACTCACCTGCCAGGGCCAGAGCTGCTCGGTGCTGCCGTGGCAGTAAGTGCCATAGCAGGGTTAACCGGCTCGGCTTCCGGCGGCCAGGTTATTGCGCTGCCGGAAATTGCACCGCATTATCTGGATCGCGGCGTAGATGCCGAGCAACTGCACCGCGTGGTGGCTATTTCATCCGGCGCGCTCGATTCTCTGCCGCATAACGGCTATGTGGTTACTACCATCCGTGCTATCTGTGGTGAAAGCCATCAAAATGCCTACTGGCCGGTTGCGGTTGTCAGCGTACTGATGCCGGTGCTGGGCACTATGCTGGCCATAGCGCTGTTTCAGTGGTTTTAACCGGAGGCAACACCATGTTTATCAGGCTTATTTTACTCTGCTGCGTTATGGTATCTGCCAGCGTGCACGCCATGCTGGTGCAAAAGCAGCGTTTTACACTAGACAACTTCAGCACAGAAAACGGCCACACTATTGCGCAAGTCAATATCGGCTGGGAAGCTTATGGCCAGCTTAATGCCGATAAATCTAACGTGATCTTAATTACCCATTTTTTTTCCGGCACCAGCCATGCTGCCGGTAAATACCATACAGACAACAATACCGCCGGTTACTGGGATGCCATTATCGGCCCCGGTAAAGCGATAGACACCAATAAGTTTTACGTGATAAGCAGCGATACGCTGGTAAACGCCAATGTGTTTGACCCAAACGTAATTACCACAGGCCCGGCCACCACCAACCCGGCTACCGGTAAACCCTATGCGTTAAGCTTTCCGGTTGTTACCATCGGTGATTTTGTTGAAGTACAAAAAGCCCTGCTCGACAGCCTGGGCATTGGCAAATTGCATGCGGTTATTGGCCCGTCGATGGGCTCGTTTCAGGCCATTGAATGGGCAGTGCGCTACCCCGACAAAGTCGAGCGCTTAATTCCGGTTATCGGCAGTGCTTATATCGATGCCTACGCCGCAGTAAAACTGGAGCGCTGGGCTTACCCAATCAAAACAGATCCAAACTGGCATAACGGCAACTACTACGACAAAGGCCAGCCCATACAAGGGCTAAGCACCGCGCTGGCGTATATTACCCAGGATGCGCTGCACCCAACCGGCTTTAACCAGCGTTACCCGGCACCGGCGCAGGATAACGCCCCGTTGCAACATATCACAGCTACATTTTCTGTCTGGGATCAACTACTGCAACACGCCAAAGCGCGGGCAGAATATCAGGACGCCAACCATATATTGTACTTAGTGCGCGCATCGCAATTATGGCGCGCCGGTATGGGCGATAACTGGCAGCACGCCCTTAGCCGGGTAACAGCCAAAACCCTGTTTTTGCCAGCCAGCGGCGATTTACTGCTACCACCGGCCTTAAGCCAGCATAGCGCCGCCGCCATGACAGCCGGCGGTAATACACCGCACTATGCCGAAATTCCCGGCATCTGGGGCCATCTTGATGGTGTGGTGGGCATTAGCGCGGTGGCAGAGCAAATTGCTGAATTTTTAAACTAGCTTTCCTGGCGGGTGCTGCGCTTATCGGGCCCCCTTTTTCTTTTTTCACTAACGTCTTATTTCCAAGCCGTAGCACTTAAACCGGCGCTTCGTATAATTAACTCGCACTCAAACGCATTTTGCGCTAAAACTAACCGGCAGAGCATTGCAAAAATTCAGCCGTCAGGCAAGATAGTCTCTTTTTCAACAAACTGATTTATAATAGGAAGTAACCATGGCTTATGATTATGGTAGCGAGTCGTTAGGGATCCGTAACCCGTTTAAAGCCGAAGGCTTGTTGCGGGCAGTACGGGGCTTAGTAGTCAGTTTGCTTGGTATTTACCCGCTGTTGCAAGTAGTAAGCCTGGTGCAGCAAGACAAAGCCCTGGCCTGGTTTTATGCCGCTATTGGCTTTATGTTGCTGGCAGGTGGCTTACGCGCATTGGGTGGCGGTATTTTTCAGATGCTGCGCTTTTTTGTTGGCCGCAGCGTACCAACCTCACTGGCACCGAATTACAGCAAATCTGAGCGTGAGACCGCTAAGCTGGAACAGCCGCATTATAAAAGCGCCGACCTGGAAGAAATGCTGATGGGGCGCAAAAACAAAACCTTCGTCGAGCCGGTGGGGTTTATCTCCCGCCTGGTGCACACACTGGTGCCAAAACTTATTTTTCTGCCCTACCCGCTGCGTAATCTGGCACAACGTTTTTCCGGTGCCTTAATTGCTACCCTTATTGCACTGGTGGCTTATGCGTTAACTGCCTTTGTTTGTTTAACCGGCCTGGCCGGCAACACCGGCGATATTCTGCTGCCATTTTTCTCGTTTGTGTTGGTGGTGTATTTAATTCTCAGTTGGCGCAGTGCCAGCACAGTGTACCGTAAAGCCGAAAAAACCATTGAAACCAAAGGCAACCTGCAACTGGCCAAAATTATGGCCTTTGCCATACTGGCGCCGGTGTTACTGGGCTTATTAATCAGCTACTTGCTGCAACAGCGTGATATTCAGCAGTTTGTTACAGACTTACAGCAGTCTGAGCTGGAAAGCTTTGCCGTAGCACCGCAACTATTACTGGTACTGTTATTTGCTGCCATCAGCGGCACCTTTATCTTTTTACTGTTAAAACAACGTACTGCCCAGGTAAAAGCACAAACCAAGGTGTCGGAATACCGCGCCAACTGGCAGGAAAACATTCATCCGCGTGAGCTGTTTGTTAATATCGACAATATTGTTATGGCCAACCGGCGCTACAAAGAAATACCTAACCGGATCTACCGCGAGCTAAACCCGCAGTTAAATGAGCAATCAGAAAGCAAAGGCGATTTTAGCGGCGAAGTAATTATAGAAACCCAGCCCGCTTATGCCCCAATGGAACACAGTGCGCTGTTTAAGCAGTTACGGCTACTGGCCACCATTACCGGCCAGGTACTGTTGTTAATCGGGCCTTTTATTCTGTTTTATTTATTGTTTGAGGCCGAAACTGTGCTGCAGCTGATCCGGGAATACAGTGCACTGGCCCGCCCGTCTGATGCGGTAACACAAAGCTTTGCCGTTAACCTGTTTAATGAAAGCCAGTTTGTTTTAAGCCTGATTTTCAGCTGGCTTATTTGCCATAGCTTTGGCCGCCTGCTGGAAAACTACAGCCACACCTTTTGGGCCGAACTGAATTTTGATTCTTTACTGGTGTATTTAAAATGCGAAGGCACCTACACTCAAAGCAAGCTGACCACAGGTAAAGGCATTTACGATTCTACCGCATCAGAAAACTATGTTATGCGTGCATCGCTAACGCCGTGGATTATTACCTCACGCATTATGAGCAGCACCTTTGCCGACAGCGGTGCCAAAAATGTAGAGCACCCGCGGCATATTCTGGAAATGCAGGACAACCCGCAGGAACTGCAGGCGATACTGGACGACATTCAGGGCTTCCTGTCTGATCGCGAAACCATCGCCAGCATTAAAAACCAGCAGGATTTATCCAACACTGAGCAAATTTACCAGATTAACCAGCAATCACGCGCCATGCCGGTTAACTCAGATCAGGCCACGCTGGCCAGCCCACAGCAAGACGCCGAAGCCAGCACCAGCTTACCGCCGGAGCAGCCACAAAACCCATAACATCTGCCTCCCCCCTTGCGCCAGACGGCGCAAGGCCTTACTGCAGCAATAGCTTTGCTGCGACAATTTGCCGCATCCCCAGCGCCACACCTTTTTGTTACCTTATCTCATTAAAATCATACAAATAAATGAGTATTGGATGACACCACACAACACCGCACGGGCATTTATAGGCCTGCCACTACTGGTATTACCGCTACAAACATTGGCCCAGCAAGCTGCTGTTGCAGAGCAGGATATTGAAGTTATGGTGGTTACCAGCAGCCGCCAGGCGCAGGCGCTGGTTAACCTGGCTGAAGCCGTATCGGTAATAGACGAAGACACTATTAAAAATGTCAGCCCCGGACACCCGTCTGAGTTGTTAAACCGCGTATCAGGTGTGCATGTTAATGATCTGGGCGGCGAAGGCCATATGACAGCCATTCGCCAGCCTATTTCTACCGGCGGCGTTTACCTGTTTTTAGAAGACGGCCTGCCCACCCGGCCTACCGGCTTTTTTAATCACAACGGCTTGTATGAAATAGATATTCCCAACTCCGGCCGGGTAGAAGTAACCAAAGGCCCCGGCTCAGCGTTATACGGCAGCGATGCCATTGGCGGTATTTTTAATATTTTAACCCCTGAGCCAACAGCCCAGTTCAGCGGCAAAGCCCAGGCCGAACTGGGCAGCGACGGCTGGCAACGTGGCCTGCTAAGCCTTAGCAGCCCGCTGAATGATGCCCACAGCTTTTACTGGCAACTAAACAGCACGCAAAGTGATGGCTTTCGGGAAGAATCTGACTATAAACGCTTGTCCAGCAACCTGCGGCTGGACAGCGAATTGGGTAGCCATACCCGGGTAAAATCGCTACTAAGCTTTGGCAAAGTAGACCAAAGCGGCACCTCAGGGTTATCGTTAACCGATTTTCAGCAAAACCCGGCGCGTAATTACTATCATGGCGACATAGGCGCACGCGATGTGCAGGCACTGCGTTTATCGGCCGAGATCCGCCATCAGTTATCTGATAGCAGCGAGCTGATGCTAACACCGTTCTTCCGCGACAACCGCTCAGACTTAATGCCCAGTTGGATGCTCAGTTACGATCCGGTATTACAGCAAACCCGGTTTAAGTCATACGGCCTGCTGGCACAATACAGCCAGCTTACCAATAACAGCATTAACTGGAGCGCCGGTATTGATATAGATTACACCCCGGCCAGCTTCGCCGAGCAGCAAATTACACTAACGCAAGATGGCCAGGTGTATACCGATTACGCGCTAACCGGCCGCACTAATTATCACTACGATGCTGACCAGACTGTGCTGTCGCCCTATGCCCAGTTGCAGTGGTTTGCGACAGAGCAGCTGATTATCAGCCTGGGCGCGCGATACGACTACTTTAGTGTCGATTACACCGACTTACTGGATGCCGATGTACCACAACAGGTAGGCCGCAGCAGTTGGTTACGGCCGCCATCGCAAAAATTAAGCTACAACCAGCTTAGCCCCAAAGCCGGTATTGTCTGGAAATTTGCTGCTAATCAGCAGTTGTACGCTAACCGCCGCCATGCGTTTCGGGTACCTTCTGTAGGCCAGGTATTTCGCCCCGGCAGCAGCAACGACACCACAGCACTTGAGCCGGTCACTGCCGTTAACCACGAACTGGGCTGGCGCGGCCAGTTTGGCAGCCTTAAGCTGGATACCAGCCTGTATGATTTAACCATTAAAGATGATGTTGTAACTTATATAGACGCCGACAGCCGTAAAGTTACCAACGCCGGTGAAACCAGCCACCAAGGTGTTGAGCTGATGCTGCAATGGGCCCTGACCGACCAGCTGAAGCTGCAAAGCAGCGGCACCCTTACCCGGCAAAAGTATGAAGATTTTCAGTACCTGTTTAGCTGCTTCCCGCCAGTTTGCAACCCGGCAGTAACCGAAACCCGCAACTTTGCCGGTTTTGATGTAGGTAAAGCGCCAAAACAACTGTGGCAAAGCAGCCTGAGCTATCAGCCCCGGGCAGTGTCGGGCCTGTGGCTGGAACTGGAGTGGCAAAAAGTAGGCCGTTACTTTACTGACGAAACCAACACCAATACCTACAACGGCCACGATTTATGGCACCTGCGTGCCCGCTACCCGCTAACAGACAACATTACTCTGGCAGCCCGGCTAATGAATATCACCGACAAAACCTACTCTACTTACACCAGCAACCAGGTCGGTTCCAGTGTTATTGAATACCGCCCCGGCATGCCACGCAGTGTGTTTGTCAGTGCCACGGTGAATTTTTAACGCTTAACTCTGTTTTAAGGCAAAACGCATGAGAATTTCTACACTGATCAGGTGGCACCGTATTTTGCTGTGGTTAGGCGGCATTACGTTAATGATTTTTGCCTTAACCGGCATTTCGCACCCCATTATGAGCTGGACCGGGCCACAGGCCGTTACCATTCGCCCACCGGCCCTGCAGCTGTCAGGCAATACGTTGCAACAGGCCATGCAGCAACTGACCGCCCGGCCACTACCTGCGCAAGCACTGGTAAAGCTGGTGCCTTACCGCGAACACACCGTGCTGCAACTTAGCCGCGACTTAACCTCGCCGCGCCAGTATCTGGCGCTGGATAACAACCCGCCACCAACAGATGAAGCTATGGCTATCTGGCTGGCCGGCCATTACAGCGGCCAGGCTGAGCAGGATGTGCGCAGCGTAACCCTGGTTAGCGCTTTTAATAACGCCTACCCGGCAGTAAACCGCCTGCTGCCGGTATATCAGGTGGATTACCACAACGGCCTAAGTCTTTATATTCATACCGAAAGCCTGAGCATGGCCGGTATAACCAACCCCTACAAAACCAGCGTACAGGCAGTATTTCGCCAGTTTCACAGCTGGCAATGGCTGGACGCCACACCCGGGTTGAAAGTGGTGGTTATGGCCATACTGCTTGGCAGCGCGCTGTTACTTAGCCTTAGCGGTGCCTGGTTGCTGCTTAAACTACCCTTTAGTGCCAAACGCCGTGGCCTGCGCCGCTGGCATTATACGTTATCCTGGCTGTTGTTTATGCCGGTTACGCTGTATCTGCTTAGCGGTATTTACCACTTTAGCTATAAACAAGTCGCCGCTGAAACAGCCGGTTTAACCCTGCCGCCCATGCAGCAACTGCCGGTTACGCTTGATACAGCCCAAAGCATTGATGCCAGCGCTATGTATAACAGCGCCAGTTTGGTGCTGGCTAACGACGCCAACTGGTACTGGCGTTTGTCAGAGTTTAACCCGCAGCAGCAGGCCGAGCGCACCAGCCGTTTTAACGGCCAGCAAAGTGAAAAAGGCGCGCAGTTTATCGGCCTTAGCACCGATGCCCCAACACTGGATGACAAACGCTACGCCCAACTGCTGGCACAGCAATTTACCGGTTTAAATGCGACAGAGCTAACCAAGCAAAGCCTGGTTACCCGCTTTGGCCCCGACTACGATTTTCGCAATAAGCGCCTGCCGGTATGGCAATTTGATTATGCCGGGGGCCGGGTATTTATCGACGCCGTAAGCGGCCAGTTAATTGAGCAGCAAAGCCGCGCCAGCCAGTGGGAGCGGTACAGTTTTTCTTTTGTACATAAATGGGGAATTTTACAGCCCCTACTCGGCCGCGAAGGCCGCGATATGCTGGTAGTAGGTTTTATGGTATTGCTGCTCACAATGGCAGTAATGGGCTTTGCCATGCGGCTTAGACGGCGCTAAAACAGGATATGTTGGCAGCCGTGTGGCTGATAAGGCCGCTAATGCGGCCAGAAGAGCGGTTTGACCTATTGATGGCCCTTATGAGTTTCTTAATTCAGAATGGAATAGTGTCTTTTTCTACAAGGTCTTCAATCTTGCTTACCTAATCTATGGCTGCTTTCTTCAGATCAGTTATAGTTTTTTCTGAAACGGGTAACCTATTACCATCTGTAGTTTCCCATTTCTATGCACTAAGTCGTGGCGTTGCAAAATCTTAGGAAGCGCCACCCTATAGTGAAAGCAACATCTATCCAGAAGTTAAAATTTGAAGTCAATGTCTACGTCCTATTACAGGATATAGCGTCCCACAAGAGGTTTTGTTAAATTTCTACTCTGATAAATACACATATCGCATTTTTTCGTGATATTTAAAGCACTCGCCTTTACCACCAATAGTAACTTGACGCCCAGACATCATAGCAGCAAGCAACATAGAATAAACTTCTTTCATATTTGGTAAATCAGGCTCTAAGATAAAATATTGCCCTTGAGGCAAACCACAAGCTGATTCGAAGCTATTGGTTGGCTCTACAAAGATTACATTATTAGAGCTGTCGTTCACCCATAAACTTTTTATGGTTGTTCCACGAACCTCAGTTGCTGACACACTTAACGAAAGTGTAGCCAAGCAGACAATTATATAGATATGATAGATTCTTAACACTTTCCTACTCCTATAAATTTAACAGTATATTCAAAGATAAAAACACGCGAGTTGCGAATTGAAGATCCCGCAATTTGCAAAATTTTACCCAGTCTAGGCTGCTAATTGAATGTAAATCAAGAATTTTTATGATGTAGGAATTTTGCTGCAACAAACTACCGCCTTTAAACGAATATACCGCTGCGACAATTTGCCACAGCGACGTAAACCGCTGGCGGGGTTACACTAAAAGCTCAGACATGACATTATCGCTGCAATGGTTTAGTCTTTTCTGACATTTTGCAAACGGCTGCCTGGCAGCCGTCTTTTTATCTGAAGCCGATGTAAAGCTATGGCCCAAAAACTGATTATCTCAACCGAATTATCACCGCGCCACCAGCTGCAGCAATATGCTAATTTTCGCTGGGGGCTTATTGGCTTTGAAGCAACCGCCGCTGTGGCCGGTTGGTTGTTTGACTACCCTGTCAGCTCCTGGCCGCTTATTTGGCTGTTACTACTTACACACATTTCTACCAATGTTATTCCCCGGCTGTTTGCCGGTGCACAAAGCCACCTAGCACGTATTTATGCCATTAGCTGCTGCCTTGACGTATTGCTACTGGGCTGTTTGCTGCTGTTAAGCGGCGGCGTAAGTAACGGCCTGGTGGCGTTGTTATTGCTGCCGGTGGCGGTTGCCGCGGTAATGCTGCCAGGCCGGGTTTGTTATATTATCGCCATGCTGGCTATTATGGCCTACAGCCTGCTGTTGCTGATTGGCGATTTAACCATTCCCGATTTAGACCAACTGCTGCAACAGGCAGAACACGCCCAGCACAGCCATATGCATAGCAGCGATGCTGGTAGTGCTTTTAGCCAGCATATGCTGCAAATGTGGTGGGCTTTTGCGTTGTCGGCCATTCTGATCAGCTGGTTTATTAATGCCCAGGCCAATTTAATCCGGCTTAAGTCACGTAAAATCAGTGATCTACAACAACAGCAGGTGCGCCATGAACAAATGCTGGCGCTGGCTACCTTTGCCGCCAATGCCGCCCACGATTTAGCCAGCCCGATTCAAACGATGAATTTGCTCTGCGAAGAAATTGCCGATAACAGCAGCAGCCCGGCGTTAACCGATTTACGCCTGCAATTAAACCGCTGCCAGCAAATTGTGCAGCAACTACGACAGGACGCCGGCAGTTTACGCCGCGACGACGCACCACAACCACTGCTTGTGCTAACAGAGCAACATATAGACCGCTGGCTAAACAGCCGGCCCGACATTGGTTTAGCTATTGATAAAAGCATTACCGCTGCTGACTTTAGCCTGGCCGACAGCCAGGGTTTTGGTGCAGCACTGATTAATATTCTCGATAACGCTGCCGATGCCAGTGTTGCTAATGGCTGCGCTGAGCTAAAGGTAGCCATTAGCCTGCAAGGCAGCGGCTTTAGCATTAGTATTTATGATTTTGGTGAAGGTTTATCTGCCAACCGCCTGGCCGAGCTGGGTAAATTGCCGCAACAAAGTGAGCAGGGCCTGGGTATTGGCCAGTTTCTGGCTAATGTGTCTATTGAACGCCTGGGTGGCACGGTACGTCGGCGCAACCTGGATAACGGCACGCTAACGCGGATTGATATTCCGCGGCCAAAAGCTGAGCACAACTAATGCACCTGGTTATTGTAGATGATGACAGCGTATTGCTTGGTACCCTGGCCCGGCGCTTTGGCCAGCGCGGTTTTAGTGTTACCACTTACGCCGATGCCATTACCGCAGAGCAGTTAATTGCCCAACAAGCACAGGCCTATTTGCTGGATTTACGCTTTGCCAGCCAGTCGGGTTTAAGCTTTATTGCCCCGCTGAGGGCCGCTTTACCGCAATGCCGCATTATTTTGCTAACCGGTTACGCCAGCATTGCCAATGCGGTGCAGGCAGTAAAATTAGGGGCCGACGACTACCTGACCAAGCCGGTCGATTTTTTACAACTGGAACAAGCTATTACCGGCAACATGCAAAACAGCCCAGCCGCTGACACGGCCGCACTGTTATCGCCCGAGCAATTGGAATGGGAGCATATTCACCGCGTGCTGGCCGAGCAGGATGGCAATATCAGCCGCACCGCAGAATTGCTGGGCATGCACCGGCGCACCCTGCAGCGTAAGCTAAACAAACACCGGCCTTAAATGCGTTATTGCTGCCCGGCCATTTGCTGTAAAAACTGCAGGCGTTGCAGCTCTTCGGCATCGGGTTGCCAGGGGGCGTCACTTAGCTGGCTTAACGCAAAATAATCCAGCTTATATTCTGCTTTTTCACTGTCGCCATATTGGGTTAGCTCGCCGGGTACTGCCGGGCGCTTTTCCAGCACAAAGGTGCTTAAAATATAAGGCCCGCTTTGCTGTTGCAGCACCGCTTTAAAAGCTCGCAATGTTATTTCACCCTGCCCTTCACTTAGCTTTGCGTTGCCGGTTAACAGAGCTAACGGCTGGCGTTGTTCGGTAAATAAATTGGCGCGTAAGCGGTAATAGCCAGCTTGATGTACCGTTATGTTTACCGGGATCAGCATATCACTGCCTACGCCACGGCTATCGCCCACGCCGGTAATAGTGGCTACCGGGTTGCTGTATTCAATACCGGTTTTCAGCACTTGCTGCTGGCCGTTGGCGCTAAAGCTGATACTGATTTCAAAAGCGCCGTTCCAGTCGGCCCCTGCATTAAACGTGGCTGACCAGTTAACCGGTGTACCGCGCATTTCTTCAGTGGCCACTACCGTTGCCGTAGCCTCCGAGCTTAGTGCCACACTGACATCTGATACCTGAATACCGCTTACCTGCAGTGTTACCGGTATGGCCTCGGGGTAGCTAAAACGGAATTTTGGCAGCACTATCGTTGCACTGGCCCCGCCCTCAAGTGGCACGGTTTGCGGTATATAGCGGTTTGGCGCCAGCAGGTGTTCATCATCCAGGCTTAACGGCCGTGAATACGGCGGCAACTCAAGCTCTGCAGCATAAGCGCTGGCCAGTAATTTAAAGCTTTCGCTTACCGGCTGGGGTATTTTTTCTGTTACGTTAATTTGCTGTGGCTTTGCTGCCGGTGTATTAGCTGGCTTAACAGCAGTTGCTGTTGGCAGCGTTTTAATTTGCTGTGATGTGGTTGGCGCCACCGTTGCTGGTTGCGGCCAGAAAAACCATATGCCTGTCAGCAATACTGGCAGGCACAATAATAACCATTTTTTCATTAGGCTAGTTCGCTGCCTGGTACACCAATGCCGACATGCTGGTGTTATTCGAGTTACGCACTATGCGATAACGCGAGCTAAACACCCACCAGCCGCGGTTTTCGTCAACAGTGTTAAATTGCAACCGCTCGCCATTTAAATAATTCACGCTATTGCTGGCCGCAGTTATTTCGTCAGCCGCGCGGTTGGCTATAACATCGCTGTGGCTGTAGCCTTCGCTCATTAACATCGGGTAATGGTACGGCATAAAACTGGCTGGCCCGCTAACCGATGTCAGCTTGCCATCAAAGGCCACCGTGCGTGAACAACTGTTAAAGCTGCCTGCGCTGGCCGCACCGCAACTGGAATGGCTGGCCACTACGCCGTCATCCTCGCCTGGCAAAAATGCACCGGTGGCGCCTAAAAAGTCAGATCCGGCGCCAACAAAACGTAGGCGCGGCACCCGGCTGTCGGGGAAGGCTGCTAACTGGCGTGCGGTGTTTACCCGTAAGTCGTTTAATACACCAATGTTAGATGGTGACGGTATCTGCCCCAGCCATAAGGAAATCGCCAGCCGCAGGGCGCCATCAATCAGGCCGGAGCCACCGGCCACATTTACTGCTAAATCGGCAAGCTCTACCCCGCCGCCAGCACCGGCAAAGTCAAACGTCGCGACAATATTCAGCGGCTGTAAACCCGCGTTTTGCAGCCACAGCGCCTGGTTATCAATAATGTAGCGGGTAATCAAATCGCCGGTAGAATGCGACACAAAAATACAGCCGCTGGTACAGGTACCACTACGTGACAATTGCTGCAGTTTAGGCCAGACATAATCACTGGCAATTTTACCTGCCACGCGTTCTTGCGACGGCCAGTCAATACGTGCATCGGCGCGATCACGCCAGTACCCGGCCCAGTACTCTGCACCATTAGTGCTTACCTGGTTGCCGGTAGGCCGGCTGGCTAAATTATCCGGCTGAAAACCGTGTACCAATACCACCGGATAACCGCCTACAGCAGCTTGCGCAGCGCCGCTAAACAGGCCCGCCAGTAAAAGCAGGGTAGATTTTTTCATTTGGGTTGTCCTCGTCTTTGCTCTGCTGAAACAGGGTTCTTGCTAAGATTATTGTTATTGTTGTGCAGCCCTTTCCGTCAGGCTAATTAAGAGTCCACCAACAAGATAGACCAGTTCACTTTGAATGCAATATGCTGATTTTGCTACTAGCAGGCGGCCAGACTGGCTAAACCGGTAACGGTGTTTGAATTTTCTTAAACAGAGAAAAATGTGAACGGCGGCACAGCAGTCTTAAACCAGCAGTGTGCTTTTTAAGCAGATAACAAGCAGCTAAAACACTGTTTAAAGTGATTGCTCAAACTATTTTTGTTTTTTATGCCTCGCCGGATAACGTAGTGGCTTACGAACCCACTAAAGCCACAATTGCCGGGTTAATCTGCAGTATGCAACTTTACGCTTTGCATAATGCTATGCTCTGCCGCACGGGCGTTAGCATGCCAGTAATGAAAATAAGCCGGTAAATTTGCTTTATACGCAAAACGGATTTTTAAATAAAACTGCTCTGACAACGGGTAACAGTAGTAGTGATACTGCCGGGTAAAGGCCCGGCTGGCGTGTGTGTAATACAGCCATTGCTGGCAGCCAAAATGCTTAATGTTATAACACTGCGGTAGTTGCTCTTTATGCCTTAGCGCAACGTATTGCTGTGTTTGCCCGGCAAGTAATTTATTGCTGCGCCTGTAAGTATTGTAATGCTGTAAAGCAGGTTGCAGTTGCGTGGCACTATCAAAAATATAACTGCTGTTTATATCGTGGTTTTGCCCGCTAAGGTATTCGCCCAACTGCTCAATATTATGCCGGGCAATGCTTTTACCCGCTACAACCTGCTTTAGCCAGATCGATAGCATTAACTGCCCCAGCGGCTCGCCGTGGGTTCTTAAAAAATGCCCGCTGTACCAATACTGTTGCTGGTTTATACAAACAAAACGATGCCACTGCCGCTGATCGGCATTAAGGGCAAACCAGCCGGGGGTTTGGTAAGGAAACAACACCGGAAACTCCATCGGGCTGGCACTGGGAATGCTAAACGCTAACAGATCTTTATCCAGCAGCACTTTATAGTTAAAGCACCTATAGGCATCTGGCCCGCCATGAAAACTGCGGCCGGTAATGCGTTTTAAAAAGTTCTTTACCATACCAGCGCCGGCATTGTGCAATTTACGCTTTTATATCGTGAGTTTGTGCGGCATTACTGCAGGTGAAATTACGCTGCTTACACCAGGCTACAGCCAACTCGTCCATCAATTCGGCGTTAATGGCTAAAGTGAGCCAGATCCCAGTTTTATCCTGCTCCAGAATACATTCAGCCGGGTTTCGTAAGTCAATGTAAGCACAGGGAATATTGTCACCGTGCACGGTTTTCTCACTAAATACGATATGCGCCACCGGCTTTGCGTTAACATTGCTGCTCATGACAGAAGTCCTTCCCGTTTGCTATTGGGCGCTCAGAGCGAATATGCCGTCAATAACACTCTTTGCTTTTACGTTTTCTTCACATTATTGCGCATCACGCAAATTTAGCAAGTTAATTTTGCAGCCATCGCTTTGTGCATCTATGCCAATGCACCGAGAATCGCTGAGATGAAAATTGGCAACATACTGAGACATAGAAGAAAAATGCTAGGGAAAACCCTGGAGGATGTCGCCTATGCCGCAGAAACTGATGCCGGAAATTTGTCACGTATTGAGCGCGACGAGCAGCGCCCGTCACTGGATTTACTGGAAGCTATCGCCCACGCTTTAGATACGCAGGTGTCGGCGCTGTATCAAAGCGCTGAAGAGCACAGCCGCACTGAGGTTATGGAACAAAGCAACCATTATAGCCCGTCGGCCACTGCGGTAGACGCGCAACTGGCTTTGTTGCTTAAACATTACCATAGCCTGACTGACGAAGGCCGTTCGTTGGCCGTTAACCTTATCAGCACACTGAAGAAAACACATAGCGCCGGCAAGTAAGCAACCTTGGTTCAGGCGCTATAGCCCACAGAGTACAAACGAAAAAACGCAGCCGAAGCTGCGTTTTTCTGTTTACTGTACAACTTACTGCTTTTTCATCTGCTGATGAAAGGCAGCCACGTCAGTTACCCTGGTTTGGCCAGGTAGATCGGCAAATGGCTGGTCGCGGAATTTAGTGCCGCGCATTTGCACTGAAACCCGTGCTGCGTTGTCATTTAGCATGGTTTCGCGGTAAAACGCTTTTACCTGCTCCAGTGTTACCTGTTCTACGGCATCAACTAACTGCTGTTTGCTGTCGAAGCTAAACTTCTCGCGGTACCAGTCGGTAATTAGCGGCCCAACTTCTTCCTGCAGGTTTTTCGCCGGCTCTTTTAGCGTGATCAGTGTGCTGGCTTTAAGCTGGGCGAATGCCTCTTCAGTTAACTTGTCCAGCTCGGCGGCATATTGCTGCTTAAAACTGTCAAAGCGGGCCTGCATATCAGCTACACCTTTTACCGGCGTTTGAATATACATGGCAAAACCGGTGTAATTTTCTATTTGCGTGGCAGTGCCACCCACAGCATAGGCCAGTTGCTCTTCGGTGCGCAGTTTGTCAAAAGCCACATTGCTAAAATGGCTGTTAAGCACCGTAGCCCTTGCCAGTTGGGTATAGGAGGGATCCGGGTGTATATGCACATCTACCAGGCCAACATCGGCAACGTCGATATCTTTTTGCAGTACCAGTTTTTCACCGGCGGCCGGTTGCCAGTAAGCTGTGCGGCTGTATGGCTGCTCGTTACGCTGCGCCGGCAGGGCCTGCTGCACAGTAGCAACCACCTGCGCTATGGCGGCTTTGTCATAGTTACCAAAGGCAAATACCCGCAGCTGGTTATTTGCCAGCGTATCGGCGATAAAACTTTGCAGCTGTGCACTGGTTAAACTGTTGGCCGCAGCAATTAATTGCTCTGGCTCATAGTTACCATTGCGCACCAGGGTGTTATAGCCATTAAATGCCTGATAAAACGGAAATTGCTTGCCCTGGTTTTGCAAACCACGGATATAGCGATCTTTGGCCTGGGCAAAGCTTTGCTCGTCAGTGTTAACCACTAAACCGGCCAGTGCTTGCTGTAATAACTCGGGCTGTTTGTCAGTAAAACCGGCTACCGTCAGTGCCATGCCGCTACCGGCGGTTAACCGCAGCTGCATACCGGCAATATCGGCTTCTGTTGACAGCACACTTTGCTGCAGGCTGAAAATGTCGCGCCACAGTGCCAGGGCTACTCTGGCTTTAATATCCTGCTGCGGTGCCGGTGTATTGATAAAAATTTCCAGCACGCCACGCGGCTGGCTGGCAAACTGCTGGCTGGGGTACAACCAGGCGGTAATACCGTTTTGCTGCAGCACTATTTCCGGTTTGGCTTGCTGTACCGGCGCTACCAGCTCAAAGTTTTCCGGTAACAGCCGGTTTACTGCCGGTAAGTTCAGTGCCAGCTGCGGGCTTTGTTGCCAGCTTTGCTGCTCTTCGCTGCTGATATTGGTAATTTTATATTTACCGTCGTAAAAATGCAGGCTGCTGTCGTGCGGCTCTTGCTTGCTGATATACCATACGCGCAGGCGCTCTGGCGTTAACTGCGCCAGTACATCTTTAATGGCTTTGGCATCAAAACGCTGGTAATAAAACGGCGCATTTACCGCGTTACGGGCCGGTACTTTTTGCATAGCGTCGGCCAGGTTAGACACATAACCAAATTCGTCGCCTTTTTCCAGAAAACGGAACTGGTTGTTCAGGCTGGTTTGAATTTCGCTGAAATATTTGCTGTCTACGCCCTGCTGCTTCACCAGCTCAATGTACTGCATAATAGTGGCTACTATACCTTCACGGTTTTGCATACCGGCGTCGGTCAGTTCTACATCTATGCTCAGTGAGCCGTAATTGCCGTATAAGTCGGGCGTGGCGCTGGCATTCAGCTTAGAAATCAGCCCCATGGCTTTGAGTTGCTCAGCCGGTGTGCCGGGCATTTCTGAACCCAGCAGGTAGCTGATAAACTCGTTGGGTTTAACGGCAAACTGCTCGCTGTTATTGCTGATGGTAAAATCCAGCCGTAACTGCTTTACGTCCTGATTTGGCACATAGTGAATACGCTTGCCGCCTAACTGGCTAAAATCCAGCTCTGCGGTTACGGCCGGTTTTTCAATGTTCTTATTCACAATACTGCTAAAGTGCTTGCTGGCCAGTTGCTCCATTTCGCTTAGCGGTAAATTGCTCAGCAGAGCTACTTTCATAATATTGGCCGAGTAATACCGGTTATAAAACGCTACGGTTTCAGGCTGCAGTTTACTGCCGTCTTTATCGCCCAGGGTTTCCAGGTTACCAATTAAAAACCGGTTTGCCGGGTGGTTGCCCATCATACCGCGTGACAAATTGTACTGGCCGAAGTAGTCCATTTCGCGGCGCATCGACCACTCTGCATTAACAGCGTTTTTCTCTTTATCGGCGTATTCGGGGTATAGTTTGGGGGCTTTAAAAAAATCTGAGAAACGATCCAGCGCTTCATCGTAAGCGTTATTATTTACCTTAAACATGTAATTGGTAATATCAAGCCAGGTGTAAGCGTTTTGCGCGCCGCCGTTGGCGGTCATAAATTCGCTGTAACCTTTGGTATCAGGGTAACGCTCGGTGCCTAAAAACAGCATATGCTCTAAATAATGCGCCATACCCTGCTGGCTCATGGGATCTTGCAGCAACCCCACACCTACACTTAACGCCGCCGCCGATTTTTCTGCTGTTGGGTCTGACACCAGCAGCACCTCCAGTTTATTTGGCAGTACCAGGGTTTTATAAGCACGGCTGTCATTCGGGCTTACTACTACCTGGCCCTGTACCTGCTGCTGTGCAGCACGCGTATCGGCAGATAAACTACGCTCACCGGCACAACCGGTTAATACAGCCAGCGCTACTGCACTGATAACAAATATTTTTTTCATTGAACCACCACGACTAGGCAACTTGTTACTTTTTGTGAGGGTCAATGTAATGAAAACAACTAGCCACTACCAGCACTAACCACCTTTGGATTGTAATAAATTGTGTCGGCACGCTTGTTGGATAAGGCTATCAGCTAAGTGCAGTATCCAGTAACATCATCAATACAAAGCCCAGCATTAAGCCGTTGGTTGCAGCCAGCTCGTGGCCCTGTCGGTGCGATTCAGGGATCATTTCATGGCTGATAACAAATAACATAGCACCGGCTGCCACTGCCAGGCCCCAGGGTAGCAACAGGCTGGATTCGCCCAACACCGCCGCGCCAACAATAGCCATAACCGGCTCGGTTAAGCCAGATAATATCGCAATACCCACCGCCAGTGCACGGCCGTAGCCTACGGCCAGCAATGCCATTGCTACTACCAGCCCTTCAGGAATGTCCTGTACCGAGATACCGGTAGCCAGTGCGCTTGCTGCCGCAACATCGCCACTGGCAAAAGAGGCACCAATGGCCAGCCCCTCTGGAATATTATGTAACGCTATGGCAAACACAAATAACCAGCTGCGGCGCAGGGTTTGGCCACGCAGCCGGTCTTCATCTTTAATAAAATGTTCATGGGGTACCAGCCGCTCCAGCAGTAGCATAAAGGCGCCACCAAGCAAAATAGCCAGCGCCACACTGCCAGAGCTGTACCACGCAGAGGCGCCGCTATTGGCTAATAAAGCCAGCGCCGGTACGATTAGCGAAAACATACAAGCTGCCAGCATAACACCGGCACCAAAACCCAGCATTACATCAAGCAACTTTTGCGGCAACCGGCGCATAAACAGTGCCGGTATTGCACCGGCCGCCGTTGCGGTAGCGGCCACCATACCGGCATAAAAGGCATAGCGCACATTCGCTTGCTGTTGCATTAATAGCACCAGTTGCTGCACACCATAGCCTGCACCGGCCAGTACTATAAGAAGGCCAGCCAGTTTACGCAGGCCCAGCGCTGGCCATTGCAACAACATTAGCTTCATTGCTTCTCCTGATATAACTCCGCCACATAGGGCCAGTTAATCACGTTAAAAAACGCTGCCACATAGTCCGGCCGCTTATTCTGGTACTGCAGGTAGTAAGCATGTTCCCACACGTCCAGCCCCAGTATTGGCGTTAGCCCTTCCATTAACGGGCTGTCCTGGTTCGCACTGCTGCTTACCTGCAATTTACCCTGTTTGTCTTTTACCAGCCAGGCCCAGCCACTGCCAAACCGGCTAAGTGCGGCCTGAATAAACAGCTGCTTAAACTGGGCGAAGCTGCCAAAGTGCTGCGTTATGGCTTCAGCCAGTTCGCCGGTAGGTTCACCACCACCTTGCGGTGACATAATCTGCCAGAACAAACTGTGGTTAGCATGGCCACCACCGTGGTTACGTACCGCCTGCTGCAACGGTTGTGGCAAGGCCGATATTTCTTTAAGTAAACGCTGCAGTGGCCAGTCAGTATAGGCGCTGCCGTCAAGTGCTGCATTTAAACCATTAACATAAGTTTGATGGTGCCGGCTGTGGTGTATTTCCATCGTCAGTGCATCCAGATGCGGTTCCAGTGCGTTGTAGCTGTATGGTAGTTCCGGTAACGTAAAGTTCATATCGCCTCCAATTAATGATAACCATTATCATTTGCATTTAGTCGAAAAACAAGCCATATTTTCAGTCAGGTTCCCGACAAGGTGAGTGATATGGATACGATAGAACACTGGAAACACATTATAAGCCAGGCTAACAGTGCTTTTGCGCATGACCACTATGTGCTGGCGGCCGATTTATACCAACAAGCTGCGGTGTTGCTAACACAGGCCTGGCCGGAGTACGAAGCCAGATCGGCTGACAATGTTATACCCGGTGCGCCCGATGGCACGGCATTGTTAATTATTTGCCTGTCGATCAGCGTGCAAAATCTGGCCGAAACCTATGCCAGACAACAACGCTGGCGCCGCTGTCTTGCCACGTTAAACCGTGCCTTGCAGCAGGTGCTGCAACTGCAGGCGCAGTTGCCTGATACCCACCCGGCTAATGTTGCACTGCTACGCGAAAGCTGCAGCCTGCGCCGTGAACTGTGTCGCTTTTCGCAGTTAGCACCCGTTACACAAACGGCAACGCAGCCCGCCTCTGCCACGCTGCATTAAGGAGCACATTATGCTGATACAAAGTTCACTGTGGCAGGATTTCAGCCGCCTGAGCCGGCAGCTAAAGCAAGGAAAGGTCATGCCGGACGACTATCACCGGCTGGTATCTGATTACAGCTGCCGCTGCTGCCAGCTGGCCACTATGCTGGAGCGGCAAAACAGCAGCCTGCTGCAGGAGTGGTGTTTACGCTATGCGCTGTTTACGCTGGCCGACGGCGCTGTGAACCCGCAACACACAGCAATGCAGCGCCAGGCCTGTATGGATATGTTGTATATGCCGCTGATTGCGCTAACCCGGCTATACCGGCGCCAGCCACAAGGCCAGGCTGAACTGGCAGCACTGCATGCAAAACTAAAATACTGTTTTGCATGCTCATAAGCGCTGCTATTACATCTGCGATTGAAGATAGTTGGGCAGGCCCAGCAGTTTAATCAGGTTAAGTTGCTGCTCCAGCCAGTGGGCGTGGTCTACCTCGGTATCGTCCAGCAACTGTTGCAACATCGCACGGGTAACGTAGTCCTGCTCTTGCTCGCACAGCGCCATGGTTTGCTTTAACAGCTTTTGCACGCTGTATTCTACGTTTAAATCGTTTTGTAGCATAGCGGGTACATCCTGGCCAACGTGAATGGCGTCACGTTTGCTCATATCCGGCACACCTTCTAAGAAGATAATGCGCTCAATAAGCTTGGAGGCATGGCCTTTTTCGTCATCAAACTCGTGATCAATACGCTCGAACAGCTTGTGCAGGCCCCAATCGTGGTACATACGCGAGTGGATAAAGTACTGATCCATCGCGGCCAGCTCGTTGGCCAAAAGCACATTCAGTGCATCAATAATTTTGCGGTTGCCTTTCATTTACTCGCCTCCCAGCTGCGCCTGCAGATAATTTGCCAGCCCCATAGTGCTGATTTGGTGCTGCTGGGTTTCCAGCCAGTCCAGATGTTCTTCTTCATATTCCAGAATTTCGGTCAGAATATCGCGGCTAACGTAGTCCTGCTCGGTTTCGCATAATGCAATAGTGGCACGCAGCAGCGGCAATTGTTCTACCTGAAACTCCATATCGCACTGCAGCATTTCCGGCGTGTCTTCACCAATACGCAATTTACCCAGTGCCTGTAAATTAGGCAGGCCTTCCAGCATTAAGATACGCTCAATCAGCTCATCGGCCTGCTTCATATCTCTAATCGACTTTTTGTAGCACACATCGTTAAGTGCTTTTAAGCCCCAGTTTTTATAGATGCGGGCATGCAGAAAGTACTGATTAATCGACGTTAGTTCGGCTGTCAGTACTTCATTCAGCTTAGACAGTACCTGTGGATTGCCTTTCATGTAATATACCTTTTCTGTCGCGACAAGAATTGTTGCACAGTGTAGACCAAAATTCCCGCGTGCGCAAAATTATGTTTATAATCAATAACATAATACTGATAACCATTCGTATTATTAACTCGTTTAGCTTAACGTTTAATTAGCACATTAAAGCTTAAGCCGGATTTCAGGGTGCTTGTCTCAAGCCTTTTGAATTGTCGGGCATTTTACGGTAAACAGAGAGTGGTATTACTTACCTATAATAATAATCCGGGGGTCCGATGAAACTGTTCCAACCTATTGCGCTATTACTGCTGCTATGCAGCACTGTGGTGCTGGCAACTGAGCGCCAGATTGAAATTGACAACAGTGTAACCACAGAGCATAAAACCGAAGTTAACGGCAAACGCTTTGGCTATACCGCCACTACCGGCACCCAGCCGGTGTGGGATGAAGACGGCGTACCTACCGCCACCTTGTTTTATACCTATTATCAGCGCAGCGATATTAAAGATCGCAGCAAACGGCCATTGCTGATTTCATTTAACGGTGGCCCCGGCTCTGCTTCAGTATGGATGCACATTGCCTACACCGGCCCTAAAGCGCTGGTAATTGATGAAGAAGGTTATCCGGTGCAGCCATATGGTGTAAAAACCAACCCGTATTCTGTACTTGATGTTGCCGACATTGTATTTGTTAACCCGGTAAATACCGGTTACTCGCGCGTATTGCCGGGTAAAGACGGTAAAATGCCATCAAAAGATCAGCAGCAAAAAATGTTCTTTGGCGTTAATGCCGACGTAAAGTACCTGGCCGAGTGGATTAATACTTTTGTTACCCGCACTGAGCGCTGGCAATCACCCAAGTTTTTAATTGGCGAAAGCTACGGCACTACCCGGGTATCAGGCCTGGCGCTGGCACTGCAAAACCAGCAATGGATGTATTTAAACGGCGTGGTACTGGTATCACCTACCGACTTAGGTATAGAACGTGCCGGCCCGGTTAAAGCGGCTAACCGTCTGCCATATTTTGCCGCCACTGCCTGGTACCACAAGAAGCTTAACAGCGGCCTGCAGCAAAAAGATTTATACGATATTTTGCCGGAAGTAGAAGACTTTACGCTAAACCAATACCTGCCAGCACTGGCTAAAGGTAACGCTATAAGTAACGACGAAAAACAACGCATAGCCCAGCAGGTCGCCAGCTATTCTGGTTTATCACTGCAGGCGGTGCTGCAAAATAACCTGGATATTCCTACCAACTATTTCTGGAAAGAACTACTGCGCGACCGTGGCCAAACCGTTGGCCGGCTGGATTCACGCTATTTAGGTATTGATAAACGCGACGCAGGAGACCGGCCAGACTACAACGCTGAGCTAACATCCTGGTTGCACTCGTTTACCCCGGCCATTAATCACTACCTGCGCAATGATCTGAAATACAAAACCGACATTAAATACAATATGTTTGGCCCGGTACACCCGTGGGACAGATCTGACGACAACACCGGCGAAAACCTGCGCCAGGCCATGGCACAAAACCCCTACCTTAAAGTCATGACGCAATCTGGTTACTTTGACGGCGCCACCAACTATTTTGATGGCAAGTACAATATGTGGCAGCTGGATCCAAGCGGTAAAATGAAACATCGCTTGAGTTTTAAAGGCTACCGCAGCGGCCATATGATGTACCTGCGTTATGAAGATTTGAAAAAGTCGAACGACGACCTGCGTGAGTTTATCTTAGGCGCTTTACCGGCCGAAGGTGTAGCCGCGAAGTATTGATCCTGCTGCAAAACGTTATTAGATAAAATCCCTGCTTCGGCGGGGATTTTGCTTTAAAGCTAACGTAATAGCCGTGTACGGTTTGCAGCTAACACCACCAATGCGATGCCGCCCAAAATAGCCAGCGATGCCAGCAACAAACGCAGTGTTAGTGGCTCCTGCAATAATAATACGCCGCCCAGTGCTGCCAGCACCGGCACACTTAGCTGCACCGTGGCTGCCGTTGTTGCTTTGAGTAACGGTAAAGCGGTGTACCAGATCGCATAACCGATACCAGAGGTTAAAACACCCGATAACAGCGCATACCACACCCCGGCGCTGTCTAACGACGCCTGCTTTACTAACAACACACTTAGCAGCAACGCCATCGGCACGGCGCGGATAAAGTTACCACTGGTTACCGCAAGCGGATCGCCTGCGCCTTTACCGCGCAGCGAGTACACACCCCAAGCTACACCGGCAGCTAACATCAGCAAAGCTCCCGACAGCGGCGGTGCCGACAGCCCCGGCAGCAACAAACCAATAAGCCCCGAACAAGCCAGCAGCAAACCTAACCACTGTAACAAACTAAAGCGCTCACCACGCCACAAGCCGTAAGCTATCATGCTGGTTTGCACCGCGCCGAACAGTATCAGGGCGCCAATACCGGTGTTCAATTGAATATAAGCAAATGAAAACCCGGCAGCATAAACAAACAGCGCCAGCGCCGATAGCCAGTTACCCCGGCCACTATGCTCACCCCGGCGTAAAGTTACCAAGGCCCACAATGCCACAGCACCGGATATCAGCCGGATACTAGTAAAACTGGCGGCATCTATCTGGGTATGAGCCAGTGCGGCACGGCACAACAGCGAATTACCGGCAAAGGCGACAAGCGCCAGCAGGGTTAACAGCACAACACGGGTATAGGGCATAGCAAAGCCTTATAAAGCAGCATAGTTTGCAGCAGGCTAGCACTAAAACAGGAGGCTTTACATCGTTATACGAATTTAGGGTCAATTCCAGGGTTCAGATAACCCCAGACCCGGAAATAAGATTCTTGCGCGGTGTATTTAATGCCGTGCTTATTAAGTATGGCTAATATTTCAGCCGAAACATCCGTTACTTTATCTGCGATAAGACGCCCCTGGTGTTCTTTCACCAGGGGATCAAAATCCAGCCATTCTATTGCTGAGCTCTCGGCAAACAGCTCATCCCACCAAACAGGGCTAAACCCCAGCACCTGTTCTGAGGTAATCAATTTATAACGCACGCTAATATTTAGTGAGTGACGCTCACCAAACTCCTGGCACAACTCGCGCCATTTAGTTTTATTTATTGCCGACACCAACTGGCGGCGATTTATAATATCGAGCAAGTTCTTATGCATACTGTAACCATAACTCTTGGCCGCTTCACATCTGAAAAAACGGGCTTGCTGTTGCTGTAAAAGTGATAATTTACCTTAGCCACCCGCCATGTGAAAGCTATGCATCGGCGTTATTCAACCGGCTCAGTAACAAAACCCAACTGCGTAATGCCCAACTGTTGTGCCAGCGCCATTACGTTAAGCACATGCTGGTATTCTACCGCTTTATCAGCCATTAACTGCAATGGAGGTTGCTGGGGTAACTGTGCTATTTGTGCCAGCTGGTGTTGCAGTTGCTCTGCCGTTACTCCTTCGCTATTCCACTGCACGCTGCCGTCGCGCAGTACACTAATAGCAATGCTGTCGGGCTGTGTGGTAGCGGGTGCTGCACTGGCCTGAGGTAAATCTACCAGCACGGTCTGAGTAAGCACCGGCATGGTGATCATAAAAATAATCAGCAGTACCAGCATCACATCCACCAGCGGTGTCATATTAATTTCGCTGATGATTTCATCATCCTGCGAGCCTGTAGCAAAAGCCATTTAAGCACTCTCCTCGTTACTGGCCTGTTTAGTGGTTAACACACTGACACTGGCTTTGGGCGCCGCGCCGGTAAGAAAATACGCATGCAACTGATGGGCAAAACGGTTAAGCCGGGTAATAACACCTTTATTAGCCCGTTGCAGTGCGTTATAGCCCAGCACTGCCGGTATGGCCACCGCCAGGCCAACGGCAGTCATAATTAATGCCTCACCTACCGGACCGGCTACTTTATCAATGCCGGCCTGGCCAGATACACCAATACTAACCAGTGCATGATAAATGCCCCACACTGTGCCAAACAGGCCGATAAAAGGTGCAGTTGAACCTACCGACGCCAGCACCGGCAAGCCACGCTGTAGTTGTTGTACATTGTCGTCAATGGCGTTACGCAAACAGGCGCTTAGCCAGTCGTTTAAACTTAACTGGCCGTGTAAATCGGCTTTGTGCAGGCTGTGATGATCGACCGCCGCCTGGCCTTCTTCGGCCAACAACCGGTATGGGCTGGCATTGTTGTGCGGCTGCAGTAACTGCAAGCCCTGAGCAAAGCTTTGTGCATGCCAGAAATCCCGCGAAGCAATATTGGCCGGGCGCAGGCGCCACAGCATCAGGCTGCGCCAGATAATTACGCTCCAGCTGGCAACCGACATTAACAACAGCAACAACGCCACGCCTTTTATTACCCAGTCACCCTGCGCCCAAAGCGCGGCTAAGCCATAAGGGTTGTCTGTCAGTTGTGTCATCAGTTAACTCCTTCGGTTAAGGAAAATGCAACCCGCTGGCGGTAGCGGTAATCTATGGCTGTTTCAGCGCGGCGTGCCGCCTGATAACGCCAGTGCTGCACGGCACTGAGCGCAGCCTGATCTAATCTTGGATAGCCGCTGCTTTGCAGCACGATAACATCAGCTACGGTGCCGTTAACCAGCACGGTAAGTTCCAACACCACTGTGCCCTGCTCGCGCAGTTTGCGCGATAACTGCGGGTATACCGGCGGCGCATTGTAGTGCGCTGTAGCATTTAGCACCGGTGCTGAAACCGGCACGGCTTTAGCCGCGTGGCTGTGTTTTGCTACAGGGTTAGCTGGCTCAGTAACCGGCTGTGCTATGGTTTTTGTTACGGCGATTTCTGTTTCGGCGGTTTTTGTTACGGCGATTTCTGTTTCGGCGGTTTTTGTTACGGCTGTTGTTAGCGGTGCTTGTTCTGTCGCTTTAGCGGGCTTTTTATCTGCCTGAGTTTGCTTTAGCTCACGCTTAGCTGCCGGTTTAACTGCAGGCTTAATTTCTTGTTTTACTACCGGTTGCGTTTCTGCTGTAACCACGGGCTTTTGCTTTGGTGGTGGCGCGGCAGTTTGCTGCGATGCCGGTTGTGATACCAATACCCCGGTTAATACCGGCGGCTTTACTGTTACGGTATTTTCCTGTGCTGCCAGATACCAGGCCAGTGGCAATAAATGTGCACCACTTACGGCAATCAGCGTAAGCAAAAAGCCCCCTGCTTTAACAGCAGGGGGAAGGCTTTGCGCCAGCGGTTGCATAGCAGCGGGAGAAAACATCAAAAACTATAACTAATGGCCAGTTTGGCGTAACGGCCAGGTTCGCTGTAACGCTGCAGGCCGGTACCGTCAGCCAGTACACCACCGCGCACACCACTGCCTACCCAGTTGGTAACAAAACGTACCCGTTGCCATTGGTAGTATTCTTCGTCGAACAGGTTATAAATACCGGCTCTCAGCTGCCAGTTTGGTGTCAGGTCCAGCGTAGCCATCAGATCAACAACAGTGTAGCTGTCGGTCAGGTAAGGCTTTGCTTCAAAAGAGCTTTCTGTTGAGTCATAGGCATCTTTGGCTTTTTTAGCCGCACTGTGCGTTACGTTCGCAGTAATATTCCAGTTAGCGGCGTCGTAGCGAAAGCCCAGCACTGCCGAAGCCGGGTTAATGCTGCGCAGCGGGTCACCGTTTTCTTTTTCACCCTCGTTATACGAATAAGCCAAACGCGAGCTAAAAGCTCGGCTAAAGCGCCAGGCGGCTTCAAGCTCTACGCCTTTTACGTCGGTTTCGCCAATATTATCAATGGTGTTGTACTGGTTACCTTGTGCCTCGGTGCAAACACCACGGCTACAGGTTTCATACACCACATCAGGGTTTTGTATCCGGGTAACTGTGTCAATCATATCGCTGTATTGATCTTTAAACAGCGATACGCCCAGTAACAGGTTGTCGGTTTGATAGCGGTAACCGGTTTCCAGGTTAAGGCTACGCTCGGCTTTTAAATCCGGGTTAGCGATACTGCTCCATAAGTCATCCACGATGACGCCGGTTGCTTGTTCAGTGCGGCTGATCAGCGAGGTGGGGGAATACATTTCTGCTACGGTTGGCGCCCGAAAACCGCGCCCGGCCTGAACCCATACCTGATGCGCCGGAGCTATCTGGTAGGTCAGGTTAGTTTGCCAGGTAAAGGCGCTGAAATCGACGTCGCCTACGGTTTGGCTGTCATCACTAAACTGTTCATCTAACTCCGGGCTGTACTTTAGCGAGTCAAAGCGGCCGCCGATACGTAAAGTCCAGCGAGGGTCAAACGTGATCACATCACGGGCATACAGGCTAAGTGCAGTAACATCGGTTTTGGGTACCTGATCCGGATCAATTACCGGCGGGCTGGCCAGCTCATCTGTCTGGCCAATATAACGGCGGTCAACAGCAGAATATTCCACGCTGCGCCGCTCAGCCGAACCACCATACAACCACTGCTGGTGCACAGTATTGCCAAATAGTTCTTTATCCAGCGCCACAGCCAGTTTCAGTTGTTGCTGCTTAAAATCACGGTCTTCACTGCGCAGGCAAGGCGATACTTCACCATTTACTGCACCACTGCAACCGGTGGTGAGCATGGTGGTTAAACCATGAGTGTAGTTTGACTGGTAATCCAGTGTGGCATTTACGCTGTCGGCAAAACTCTGGGCGGCCAGCCACTCATATTGCAGGCCAAAGCGTTTACGCTCAATTTCATCATCACCCAAGCGGGATAAATAAGTGCTGTCCAGCCTGGATTGGTTGTCCAGCTCGCTTTTTTGTTTAAAGTATTCGCCGGTCCAGCCCAGGCGTTGGCTATCCGTTAGCTGATATTGCAACTTAGCCAGAATATTATTGCTACTGTAATCCAGCGGATCGGCAATAGTACGCCCGGCACCGCTGATATTTTCACCAGAGCGGGCCGTTTCAGTTTCACTGCCATCACGGCGGGTATACACCAGTAAAGATTCCAGCTTGCCGCTGCGGTTAGCCACAGTGCCACTGAATGAGGTTTCGTCATTTGAGCCACTAAAACCGGCAGACAAGCCAATATGGCTGTCATCACCTTCTGCAGTTAAATAGTCGGCCGGATCTTTGGTAACAAACAATACCGCCCCACCTAAAGCGCCGCTGCCGGCGGCGATAGCATCAGCCCCTTTTACAATTTCAATTTGCTTTAGTGCATCGATATCGACTCCACCTCTGGCAGAACGGAAAAACTCATAAGCAACAAAAGTGGGCGGGTCCAGCGTTTCTCCCAGCGATAAACCATCTACAGTAATGGCTACCCTGTCGCCATCTAAACCACGGATATTAAAGCCATTACTGCCAAAGCGGCCCATATCGGTAGTGGTAACGCCAGGCACAAAGCGCACTGCATCGGCAATATTTTGCGCTTGTTGCTGTTGCAGCTGTTGTGCGCTGAGTTGCTCGGTTTGTTTGCTGTTAGCCTGAGTTTGCACCGCCTGTGCGGTTACCGATACGGTATCCAGCTCTGGCGTGGTGTTATCCGCCAGTACCTGGCCGGTAAAGGCGCCCGTTACTGCCAATGCTAATAAAGTGTACTGCATAGCCATGTTACTGTTCTCCTGAATGCGGCTTAGTCGGCTTTTTTGCCGATCTGGCTTATTTGTTTGTCCAGCCTGGTGGCAAATTCTGCAACGTATTCGTCGTAGCTCAGCTGGCCATCACCATTGGCATCGGTAGCCGCAAACTGTGCAGCACGGCCCTGGGCATATTCTTCACGGCTGATTACGCCGTCTTTATTGCTGTCGTACATCGCCAGCATGCCTTCAACAGAATGGGTGGTTGGCATTTTTAACAGGCGTTCGCGCCGGGGCTGTTCAGCGCGCTGCGCTTGCTGTTGGCGGCTTTGCTCTGCACGCGATTGCTCTGTGCGAGTATCTTCGCCACGCGGTTCCGGTTTAGGATCGGCAGCAGACAACACGCCGTCTTTATTGGTATCCATCCGCTCAAAAGCTAAATCGCCGGAGCGGTTGAATTCAGCGCGGCTGATATAGCCATCTTCGTCTTTATCCAGCGCATTAAAGCGCACATGCGTTTGGCGCAGGTGGCCGGCACGTTCGCTTGCTAGCTGCTTTTGCTGCGCCTCGCTTAAGCGCGTGTCGGAGGCCGCTGTGCTGCTACAGGCACTCAGGTAGGCACTGCTTAGCGCCAGAAATAAAGTGGTATATAAATGTTGTTTGTTCATCGGTAAAACTCCTGCACTAACGGGTGGGCGCTATTGGGTAACTTCCAGCACAACGCTATAGCTGTAACTGTATTGCGGCACTTTGGCACTGGCCGGAGCATCGGCGCGATAACGGCTTAGCAATAAATAGGTACCGGCTTTTTCGGGTTTAAAGCTGATAATACCGGCGGCATCAGTTGTCAGTTGCTGCGTAATTTTTTCGTCATTGGCACCGGCTTCCACGAAGTACGCATTTACTGCCTGTTGTGCCAGCGGTTTGCCGTTAAACAGTACACGGGCTTTTAAGGTGCTGTCTGTATAGAGGTCATTGGGGTGGCTGAGAAACTCCAGTTCCAGCGCCTCGCCACCGGGTTTTAACGCGTTATGGCTTGGTGCACCTTTGCTGACATAGGTTTCAGCCCGGGTTACTGCCTGAAAATGCGCAATAGATTTAGCCCCGGCCGGTAATTTGAAATTTTCATCGCGGCTGTTTTTCCGTTCGCCATCTTGCTCATAGGTGTGAAATACCGCGCCGTAACGCAGGCCGGTGCTAAAGCGGTACGTACCGTCATCGGTTAGCTGATGTTCTGCCGTGGTGCGGGTATGGCTATACTGTACCAAGGCTGGTTTAACTGCCGTGCCAGCCGGTGTCAGTACACTGAACTGGCTGTTATCAAAAGCGACTTCGGGAATAAAAAAGCGGTCGGCAAAGGCGGCATCAAGACTCACCCAACCACCGCGGATTGGCTCAAAACTGGCGGGCTGTAAATACGGCACATGGGCATGTACTACAAAAGGGACGGCAACGCTGGCAGACAGTAGCGCAGCAACAAAAATAGCCCGGTTAAGTGGCAACGACATAACGGCTCCTTAATGATAATAATTCTTATTAACTTGCGAGCCAGACTTTAATCTAATTGAGAATCATTTGCAAATGATAATTGATCTTATTTGTATATCGTTATGAAGCACTAAAACAGCAGTAAACATAATAGAAGTGGCATTGCAGGCAGAAAAAAGCCGGGCTATAAAACCCGGCTTAATGAGGTGTTGTAGCAGGTTATTCGGTTTGCCCCAGCAGGTTAAGAATAAAAGCATATTCCTGCGCGTGCTCGGCCAGGCGTGAAAAGCGGCCTGATTTACCACCATGGCCAGCTTCCATATTGGTTTTAAACAATAATGGCTGGTTGTCGGTTTTAAGCGTACGTAGTTTAGCTACCCATTTGGCCGGTTCAAAATACTGCACCTGTGAGTCATGCAAGCCGGTGGTTACCAGCAGTGCCGGGTAAGCCTGCTTGCTTAGCTGATCATAGGGCGAATACGACAGCATATAATCGTAATAAGCTTTTTGTTTTGGGTTGCCCCACTCGTCAAACTCGTTGGTGGTAAGCGGAATGCTTTCATCCAGCATGGTGGTCACCACGTCAACAAAGGGCACATGCGCTACCAGTGCACGGTATTTTTCCGGCGCCATATTGGCTACTGCACCCATCAGTAAGCCACCAGCACTGCCGCCCATACCAAACACTTTATCTTTGGCAGCGTATTTATTGGCTACCAGATAATCGGTTACCGCGATGTAATCGGTAAAGGTATTAATTTTTTTCAGCAGTTTGCCATCTTCATACCAGTGGCGGCCCATTTCCTGGCCACCGCGGATATGGGCAATAGCATAAACAAAGCCCCGGTCAACCAACGAGAACACGGTAGAGCGGAATGACGGATCAGACGAGCTGCCATAAGAGCCATAAGCATATTGATATAAAGGTGCAGTACCGTCGGCTTTAAAGCCTTTTTTATACAATAAAGACACCGGTATTTTTACGCCGTCAGCGGCGGTGGCCCATACGCGCTCAGTGGCATAGTTGTTTTTATCAAAACCGCCCAGTACTTCGGTTTCTTTTAACAGCTGTTTTTCACCGGTTTTCATATTCAGCTGATACACGCTTTGCGGTGTAGTCAGTGACGTATAGGTATAACGTAACCAGTCGGTGTTTTGCTCCGGGTTAGTTTCAAAGGTGGTAACATAGGCCGCTTCGTCTGATGCGACATAAAAGGCTTTATCAGGTGCGTTCCATGGCATCACTTTAATACGGCGCAAACCTTCGCTACGCTCGCTGATCGCCAGGTAATTGTCGAATGCTTCAAAGCCATCAATAAATACTTTTTCATCATGCGCTACCAGCGGTTGCCAGTTATTGCGATCACCCAGCTTGGCAGTTTCTACTGTCATTAAACGGAAATTAGGCGCATCCCAATCGGTGCTGATAATCCAGCGGCCATTAAGATGCTCGGCCGTATACTGAAAATCACGCTGGCGCGCAGCGATAACTTTAAACTCGCTTTGTGGCTTGCTGGCATCCTGTACCTGCATCTCTGCAGACACTGTACTACTGGAATAGATAACCACATAGTTGTCGTCCAGTGTGTTGCCCACACCCATGTAAAAGCTGTTGTCTTTTTCTTCATATACCTGGCGGGCACTGGCCGGATCATTGCCCAGCGTATGCTGCAGCACTTTAGTGCTAAGCAGGGTTACCGGGTCATTTTTTATTACGTATAGCGTTTTGTTATCTTTTGCCCAGGCAAGGCTGCCGGATAACCCGGTAAGCTGATCGGGTAAATCCTGCCCGGTACGTAAATCACGTACTTTAAGCGTGTATTGACGCCGGCCATTAGTGTCTTCCATATAGGCCAGCAGGTTTTGGTCCGGGCTTACCTGCCAGTTAGCTACCTGATAAAAATCTTTACCCTGCGCCAGTTTGTTAACATCCAGCATAATCTGCTCGGTGCCGTCTTTTAACGACTTACGTACATAAACCGGGTATTCCTGGCCGGCTTCAAAACGGCGGTAATAGCTGTAGTCACCTCTGTTGTATGGTACTGAGCTGTCGTCCTGTTTAATACGGCCGATAATTTCATCTGTTAGTTTTCTGGTAAGCGGCTGATATTTGCTGGCATAGGCAGCAAAGTAGTCATTTTCCTGCTGCAGGTAGTCCAGCACGGTCGGCGAGGTGCGGCTGTCGTCACGCAACCAGTAAAACGGGTCTTGCCGGTCACCATTGGGTGATTTAACAGTATAAGGTTGTTGCACTGCTACCGGAGCAGCAGGCTGGGCAGCATGTGTCAGGCCACTGCTAATCAGGGCGGTAAATAATAGTGAATAAAATGTGGTTTTCATGGTTTTGCTCTGTTGTACCGTTAACCGCTGAAATTAGCACGCAGTGGCAAACAACACTATTAGCGGTGGTTTAAAAAAGTGTAACCGGGTGTTACATCGCCTTCTGTTATGCTGCCTTTATCAGTTGGCTATTCACAAATGCCTGATTTTAGGCTATTACTTGTAAGTTTTTTAATCAACAGGATAAGGTTATGGCATTAATGACAGTTGAGCAGGTTGCAAATCTGCTTGGCGTACAAACAATAAGAGTCGAGCGGCTGGCACGGGAAAATTTGCTGATAGCGGCTGAAACAGACAGCGCAGGTAAGCCGTTGTTTAATGAAGAGGATGTAAAGCGCTACAAAACACTGGCTGAACGTTTAGGCGGTTTGTAACGGTAAAGCCTGCACCTGCTGCTGCCAATAGTTTGCCTGCGTCTGGCAATCTGGCAGTGCCAGATACCACAGCCAGCAAAAACCGCAGTACAGCAACTTAGCTGCAGGGAGCTTTTTATCTAACAATGTTGCCAGCTCACTATGTTGCTGTAAGCGGGGTTGGCGTAAGCGGGCATAGTCGGCTAGCATTTGCGCTTCGGCTGTTTTATCTAAGTTAAAATGCAAACTTATGGCGGCTAAATCCAGGCTGCTGTCGGCCTGCTGGCTGTACTCAAAATCAAGCAACCACAATGCATCGGCGGCCCAGAGTAAATTACCCTGATGTAAATCCAGATGACATAACACTAAATCAGGTTCCAGGCAGCTAAGCAGCTGTGCGGCCTGCTTCACCTTAGCCAGCATAGCTTTGTTAATGCGGCAATCTGCCGGTAGCGCTGCCAGTAGTTGTGGTAAATAGGTGGTATAATCCAGGGTGGCGGTTTGCACCTGTAACTGATGAAATTGCGCCAGCACAGATAACAAAGCACTACCGCCATGGCGGGCATAATCGAAAGGCTCGGCGCCGCGGATATATTCGCTTAACATCACCTGATAGTGGTTATTCAAACACAGAGGTGTAGCGGCCAGCCCTTTGGCTGCGGCCGCGTGCTGGCAACGCAGTTCCTGCTGGCGGCATACGGTAGATTCTGCCGGATAACAGCGCAACACATATTCGCCCTGCACTGTTTTTACATAGTAACTTTGGTTACTTGCGCCATGAGACAATGCCCGCACCTGCAACGGCGGCTGATCAACAAAAAACTCCAGCCGCTGGCATAAGCGGGTTACATGCTCAATCTCACTGCCGGTTGTTGCTGATAATGACTGCGCCAAATAAAGTACCCTGCAATAGCGATAACCGTATACAGCATAAACAAGCCGGTAAGGAAATACAGATGTTTTTGTGCATAAACGAAAATTGATACCGCGTCTATTACCACCCAGTACAACCAGTTTGACACCAGCTTGCGTGCTACCAGCCAGGTTGCCATTACACTAAACACTGTGGTTTGTGCATCAATATAGGCAAAATCGGCCTGGGTATAATTTGCCATAAAGGCCCCCAACGCCACACCCGCCAAAGCTGTAATACCAATTAATACTGCATGGCGTTGCCAGGGCCACTCATACACCGGGCCGCGCTGGTCAGGGGCGCTCTGGCGCAATTGCTGCCAGCGCCACCAACCATATAGCGCCATAGCAGCATAGTACAGCTGTAGCAAGGCATCAGATAACAACGCCGACTGCCACATAACATGGGTAAACAACACGGTACTTAACAGCGCAGCCGGCCAGCACCACAGGCTTTGTTTTAATGCCAGAATCACATAAGCCAGCGCCAGCAGTGTTGCTGCCAGCTCAAGGCTGTGCATCAACTGCCACTGCGCCATAGCCTGTGTGATCAACTCGTTCATGGCCGTAAATCACCGTGAATAAACTTAACGACAAACACCACTTTACCGTACTGCTCAAATGACCACTTAATACAGGCCTGCAGCGCTTGCATCACTGCATCATAATCACCAAATAACTGGGTGCTCATGGTGTTGGTCAGCACGGTTATGTCCGGGTATTTATTCAGCTCGGCAATAAAACCTTTTATCGGTGTAATGTAATCGTCGGCTAACGGATACTTACTGATTTCAACGGATAACTGCATAACTTGCTCCTTAAATAATCAATCACTTCAGAACTGATAGCTGGCCGTTACGCCAAAACGGCGCGGCTCAGCAAACTGCTCATAGACATGCGGCTCGTAGCCGTCACGCGGGTCGTTACCAAAGTAGAAGCCACGCACACCAATGTCCTGATCCAGCGCGTTGCGGGTCCATACTGCCAGCTCCCAGTTGGTTAGCTGATAGCTTAAACGTGCGCCTAACAGCTCGTAACGTTTTGAGCGGGCATTGTGGCCGTCGGAGTAAAAGAAGGCGTCTTTGCCCTGCAGGCTGACATTAAAGGTAAGGGCTTCGGTGATATACCAGTCAGTGGCTAAACTGTATTGAAAGCGCGGTGCCTGGGCCTGTTCACGGCCGCTGAAGTTTTCTTCGTCCAGCGTAATATAATTACCCAGCTTGGTTTTAAGCCAACTGGCAGATAAAAACAGCGCAAACTGCGGGTGCAGCTGCAGGCGGTTTTCCATTTCAATACCGTAGTTACGGCCACTACCGGCATTATCAATAAAACCGGCAAATTGCGGGCCGCTGTCGGGGTTAAGCCAGCCTTTTACCTGCATATCGTCGCGCCACATATAAAACGCCGCCACCCTTGCGGTTATGCTTTGGTCCAGCGCACTGCCCTTTACACCAAATTCGGCGTTGTACAGTGTTTCTGGCTTAAAGCTGGCTTTGCTGTTTAGCTCGCTTAAGCTGTCATCAGCAGCTTTAGCCAGTGCATCACCATTTACACCACCGGCTTTATAACCACGCGACGCCAGCAGGTATATCAATGCCTGGCTATTAACCTGATAATTCAGGCTGAGATTGGCACCCCACATGGTGTCGTGGTTTTTAATATTGTTGCCGCTGATATCACTGTAATCATCGTCATAACGCTCCAGCCGCAGGCCCGATACCAGGCTCCAACTGCTGCTTAGCGGCGTGCTTAGCTCACCATACACTGCGGCATTGCTACGGCTGAGCTCACTGACAAAGCTGTCGGCTTGCCATAAATCCCAATTCCAGAATTGCCGCGTTAAATCGAAGTTTTTACTGGCGGCATACAAGCCAAATACCCAGTCGCTGTTGCCCAGCTTGCCCGCCGGCGTGGAAATAAACCGATAATCCAGCGTAAACTGATCGCGGCTGCGTAAGTAACGGTCGGTAGTGGCATATTCATCGGGGTGAATACCCACATAGCTCCAGTCTTCGTCAAAACCATAATCACTGTCGGCGGTTAAATAACTCAGTTGCGCCAGCACTGCCGCAAACGGTAAACCACGGTAATCTGCCTGCAGCGCTACCGCTTTGCTGCGGATCTTATCCTGGCCAGGCTCGTCTGACAGCGTGGTGCGGTTGCGATCCAGCGAAAACGCATCATAGCCGTTATCCTGATCAGTAAAGTGGGTAACCAGTTGCAGTGTTAGGGTATCTGATGGCTGATAACGCAGTTTAAAACGGCCGGTAAATTCGTCGATATTATTAGTATCGTCGCGATTTAAATAGGTATTATCAATAAAACCATCTGAAGTTTGCTGTTCCAGCGAAAAACTGTAACCCAGTTGCTGATTAATGCTGTTACTAAATTGGCCTGCCAACTGGCGGCTATTGTAGTTAGCCAGGGTGGCACTGAACTTACCCTCCGGCGTCGCTGTTGGGCCTTTGGTAGTCAGGTTTAACATGCCCGCCAGTGCATTAGCGCCAAAACGGCTGGCTTCAGGGCCACGAAATACTTCCAGTTGGGCTAAATCACTGATGCCACTTATGCCTAAACCGGAGTAATCAATACCATCAATCAGTATGCCCACTGATGGGTTAATGGTATCGACAAACTCGCTACGCTCGCCGATACCGCGCATTTGAATATAGCGGCCACGCGATGCACCTGAGGTAAAGTTAACATTGGCAAACTGGTTGAGTAAGTCATCCAGGTGCTGCGCAGAAGTGCGCTTAACATCCTGTTCGCTAACCAGCGCAATACTACCGGCAACCTGTTGTACGGATTGCTGGCGAAAATCACCCTGCACACGGATCCGTTCTATAGCCGTATCAACCGGCTCTGCGGCAGTTTCAGTTGCATTGATCTGAATAGCAAAACTGCTGCATACCGCAACAGCAATTAACGATGGGAAAAAACGCATTTTTGTATGAATCTCCATAAAAACACAGAGATCACACCAGCTTGAGGAGTTAGCACCATCCCTCCGCCGGTATAATCCGGATCAGGTTCTAAGGGTTCGCCTTGCGGCATCTCAGCTATTGCACCCCTTGGTTGCGCGGCAAGTGTAAAGCGTTTTATTTGTACATGCAATGCACAAAGCAACACCAGTTACCTGTTGCTACTTTGCTATGGTGAAATGAGCACTGTAATACGGCAGCTTTGTCAGTTAGTTTGCAAACACCTGCCAGTCGATATTTAACTGGGCGGCCAGTTGGGTTAATTGCTCACTGGCGCTGGCTGAGCGGCTGGCTTCATTGCTTAACTGGCTAACCTCGTCGTTTAACTGATGTATAGTGGCGGCAATATTTCCTGAAACCACCTGCTGTTGTGCTGTGGCTGTGTGAATTTGTGCATTTGCGCTGCTGATATGCTCAACTGCGCTGGCCAACTGATTAAAGCGGCTGCCGGTATCCTGCGCTAACTGCACATTGGTATTGGCCTGCGTATACGCCTGCTGCATTACCTGTACGGCGTCAGAAGCTTGCTGCTGCAACTTTGAAATCATGCCGTTTATTGACTCCGTAGCCTGCTTGGTATTAGCAGATAAGGTGCGCACTTCGTCGGCGACCACAGAAAAGCCGCGCCCAGCCTCGCCTGCCCTGGCGGCTTCAATGGCGGCATTTAACGCCAATAAATTGGTTTGCTCAGAAATTTTACCTATCACCTCCAGTACACCGGAGATCTGGCCGGAGCCTTGTTGCAAACTGCTTACCACCTCAACACTGTGCTGTAACTGTGCAGCCAGTGCTGTGATACCTGCGGCGCTTTTATCAGCAGCAGTATGACCACTTTGGCACAGCTGCTCGGCGTTCACTGCTGCTTGTGCTGCTACCCCGGCGTTTTGCGCTACCTGCTGCACGCTGCTGCTCATCTGCTCTGCGGCGGCGGCCAGTTGCTGTGCCTGGCGAGCCTGCACGGCAGCACTCTGGTTTACCTCGGTACTGATATCGTAAACCTGCCCTGCCTGCTGGTTTAATGCCACAGCACTGTGGCCCAGCTTGGCAACCAGCTGCTCAAAATGCTGCATCATTTGGTTGAGCGCACCGGCAGCTTGTGCCAGCTCGTCGTTGCCCTTGTCATTTGCCCGCAAGCTAAGATCAGAGCGGGTAACCACCTGCACCAGCAAGTCACGCAATGCAAGTAATGGTCGGCATACTGAGCGCTGTATCGCCCAAATCAGTGCACTAACCAGCAATACCAGCGCTAAGCCACCCAATAAATAAGCCCGTACTAACTGCCCGGTAAAATGCTGCGCTCTGTCGCGCACGGTTACTGCGGCACTGAGTTGCTGCTGAATAAACGCCTCAGTCAGTTGGGTAAAGCCGGTGATCCTAAGCTCGATTTCGCTGTTAACGGTAGACTCATTCAAAATACGCACCAGCAGCGCATCGCTGCCGGCATAGCTAATCCATTCGCCATAATGCTGAACCGCTTTGGCAAAGGCCTGATCCAGTTCGGTATAAAATTCGCTGTCGTCCTGCATTGGCCTACTTTGCACAAAGCCCTGCCAGTGCTGCTGTGCCTGTGCCATATGCTGTTTAATGGCTTGTTCAGTGGCTTCTGCTGAAGCCCAACCGGTGCGATATTTGCGGATATCCTGCAATGCGGTTTGCTGTAAAATCTGCTGTACCGCCATAACATCAGACAAAATCGCCAGATGATCATCGTATAACTGATTAAACAACTTATCTTTTTGCTGTGCCGACCAAAAAGCACCGGCTAACACCAGCAACAACATTAGTAAAGGCAGTACACCCAGTATCAGTACCCTGCTGGAGATTTTCAGCTTCGACAACATCACCGCTCCCAATATCCCGCTTACAACTGGCCGCAGTGTAGCCGCACAACAAGGCAGTTTTATGACATTAAGGTAATCTCCGGCTGGCAGCAATATTACGTCTGTGGCTCTCCCATAGATCGACAGATATATTAAACAATGACATAGCAGCTAACAGAAGCTACTCTACATTGCAGTAACTACAAGCAATTTCCGGAATATTTCCATGGTCAACTTACGCCCGCGCCAGTTACTGCTGCTGTCTTTAGTGGGTGCTTTTGCCACTATGGCGCTTAAGTCCCTGGCCTGGTACCTTACCGGCTCGGTCGGTTTTTTATCTGATGCAGTAGAATCTCTGGTTAACGTTGCAGGCGCAGGTTTTGCGCTGGCTATGGTCAGCATTGCCCGCCGCCCGGCTGACAACAGCCACCCTTATGGTCACAGCAAAGCGGAATATTTATCGGCCGCCTTTGAAGGCGGCATGATTTTTCTGGCTGCATTGGTCATTCTTACCACAGCTATTGAACGGCTGTTTAACCCGCAACCTATCTCCACGCTGGGTATAGGCACCTTGCTTACGGTACTGGCCAGCCTGATCAATCTGGCTATTGCCATGCTGTTACTAAAAGGTGGCAAGCAATATAATTCACCGGCCCTGGAAGGCGATGGCAAGCACCTGATGACCGATGTCTGGACCACCGCCGGTGTGGTTATCGGCGTTGGCCTTGCGGTGCTTACCGGACAAAACTGGCTAGATGCTGCGGTGGCAATTGCTGTCGCGCTGCATATTTTGCATGAAGGTGGCGGTATTCTTTATCGTGCGGCAAACGGCCTGATGGACAAAGCCTTGCCTGACCGCCGCATCAATGAAATAGCGCAGGCGCTGGAGCATTTTGCCAGCGGCAAAGTGCAGTTTATTAACCTGCGCACCCGCTCTGCCGCCACCCTTCAGTTTGCCCAGGTAGATATGCAGGTACCTGGACACTGGACAGTAGAGCAGGCACATCAGTTAGCTGACGACGCCGAACTGGCCATGCAGCAGCTGGGCGTTGAACTTAGCGTACATATAGAGCCACAACACGCGCATGGCACGCCAACCAACCCTGTAACGGAATATAAAGGAATTTAACATGGCCGCACGCACCCAGTCTGAATGGCTTTGCCTGCAACAAAGTTACGCCAAATTGGATATGCAGGCGCTGTGGTTAAAACTACTTAGCCTGCTGGTGTGGTTTTGGTTGTTGCATAGCGGCAGTAGCGCGCGCGTTCAATTCGCAGCAATAGCCTTATTCTGGCTGCATGAAGCCTTGCTACGTACAGTACAGCAGCGTACCGCCGAACGGCTGTTACAGCTAGAGCAAGCGCTGGCACAAAACCAGGACATTGGTATGCAGTGGCACAGCGCCTGGCAGCAACAACGTGGCGGCATCACCGCCCTGGCCATGTCATATTTGCACCAGGCGCTAAAGCCAACTGTGGCTATCACCTATATCGCTCTTGCCATACTAAGCATAATTCGTATGTTTGATATTTGATGCTTAGAACAGATATGCCGCCGGAGTGAGCTCAATAACGTGCTACTCTAAAACGAATAACCGTTGCGAAACATTTTGCAGGTAGATCTTCAATATATAAATTTACCCTTTTTTGTGCCATAAATGCTGCAATAAGTACCGATACCTGGGTATTGTACTCTGCAGAGTCTTTATTCAGTATAAAGCGCGTGCCACCATCACAACTACTAAGTTCAAGGTTTTTATATAATGTATTAAATGCCAAACCGTAATCTGTAGGATACAAATTAGTTATCTCAGTATAATCGCTCCAAATAGGATCGCATTCTACGGCTGCAGAAAAAAGGGACAGAAAAAATAATATTTTTAATTTCATAACAAATCCAAAACTATAAAACTGATAAAACATACCTCACTACTCTACAGTAAGATATTTATGACCACGAATAGTATTGTAGGTTTGAGCATCAAACTCTGTGCAACCATCTGAATAACCTGACAGCATTTTACCAGACATATATGCTGCCAAGATAAGCGCATAGGCTTTATCATAATTTGGATCGCTCTGTAATAAAACAACCGCAGAGTTTCTAGAGCATGAATTGGGGTTCGCCCAGTTATTGGCATAAATAAATAGCCCACCAGTCTGAAATGCCAGTTTATTTATTTTATTAGCAGGCAAACCGCCAGCGGCATTCACTGGCCCCGACAGTAAAGTCAACATTATCAAAATTATTCTAAAAGCCATTTTATTCATACTATCTCCAGAGCCGCTATCTATGATACTCGACACTATATACTTTACAGTATAAGTTAGTGCTTGAAGGCCAACTTTGGCCTGGCAGCCCATATATTCTCACCTTAGAGTTCGCCTGGTAAGCAGCCAGCAACATCGACATATTTGCCTGAAAGCCAGTATCAGTTGTGCTTAGCCAATATCCTCTTGAGCAGGCTTCAATCGGTTCTTTAAGCCTAAACATTACATCGCCATTGCCGTTGTAAGATGTAATAAAATCAACTGTAGTGATGCCGGAACCTACGTAGTCAGCTGCCAAAACGTTAGCGCTACTCAGCGTTAATAAAAATAACCAGGAAAACCTATTACTCACTTTCACATTATCACCAATTGTTTAATTTCAACACCATGTAAACTAACGAGAAATTGAAATAAATGTTGCGCCAGTACAAGAATCACTTGAATAATTATGTATCCGAACTTTTTTTCCGGCAGTTAGCGCTGTCAGTGCAATGGCGAATGCCTGATTGTGGGCTGATGGTGAAGGTGCGTTTTCTTCTTCAAAGTATATCCATCCCATACAAGGGCCAATACCACCCTCAACTTGTACTGCAAAATTTTTACTGTCCAAGCCAGCATGATTTGCCACCTCCAATATGGAGGCGCCACGAGTTAATTCGCCAGCTAAACCCATTAAGGGAAATAGCGCTATAAAAAGTAGAAAATATCTCATTTAATTCCTTTAAACCGCAAAAAAATTATCAAATGAATTTAATCCGCAATAGAAATATGTGCTAGCTGATTAGAAGCGCCTGTTTGTTCATTCGTATTCACGCCAATATGTACCTTTCGATTAGAGGCCTTTGCCGCAAGTGCAATACTGAGAAAACCATTAAAAGCAGGGTGGTCTAAACTAGCATGCACATATCTCTTAGATGCGCACTCTGATTGGAAAAGTATCAATAGCTTATTTTGAAAAACATGCTGATCATCACGCGGCCCTTCTACAGTTACTGAACTGATAACCATATTGGCACAATCTACAGTTGCCGAGTACAGGTTGCCATGAAAAAGTAAAAATATAATACTAATGAACTTCAATTTCAGCGGCATATCTTAATCCCTAAGTTAAAAAGATCCATATCAATATGAATGGCATTTCTATAATAATACTTTTTTAAATATTATTGTGTGTATTATAGAAATCAATCAGTATAAGTACGCAACAAATAAGCACTAACACTGTAGTTAGTAGTACTGCAATCGTATTCGGCATCTTTATAAGAAACAGCAACCTTTTTTCCAGCCATTTGAGCTGCCAGTAAAGCAGATAGCCTTTCACGAGTGCCAGGTTCATTTAAATTGCCAAGACTTCGCCATGGGTAGCCATACTGTACATAAAGTACTTTATCTGATTCAATCTGGATATTTTGCACCAATGCAGCGGGACAGTTTGTCCGGGCAAGTGTAGAAGAACTAAAAACTAAGGCCGCCGAAGCGATAAGTATTATTGATTTTGTCATAAAACCCCAGAAAATGTTAAAATTTAAGATAAATTTATTATAATAACTCTAACTTAGAGAAAAATTTAAATAAAGCACCAGGAGAATCTTAAACATAAAATCATCAATAATCCTGATAAATATAACGCACCTGCACATTAAGAGGTTGTCGGGCATGCTGGTACCGACACACTTACCGGCTTACTTGTATTAGCGGCAGCCAGCAGCAAGGCGAATCAGGCTTTTTCTACTTCACTGCTAAGGCAGTGCATAAAGTAATAGTACTGGCTAGCACTCCCACAATGGTTGTTTTTTAATTTAAATGATCAGCGCTGCCACCAGATAAATGCGTACCACCTCGACCTGGACAGTAACGTTAGAAAAAGCATTCGTAGAAAGTAGCAATGCTACGATAAATAAGTATATTTTCATATTTAGCTCCCAAGAGTAGCGAAGAAGTTACCTACTTCCCAATTTATTGTTATTTATATTCTACTCTAAGTTTTTTAGCAGCCAAGCAGACGATTCACTATCACCAAGCTCTGCCGCTCGTTTGAAAAGATCTTTGGCTTTAGATAAGTAATCTTTATCTTTTTCAACTTCATACCTAAGCTCATAGTACTGAGCTAGATACCTCATTGATGGTACATCCCCATTATGGACAGCGCTCTCCAACCAATTTTCTGCAACCTTAAATGATTCTTGATCTTTTTCTCTTGATAAAACCCCAAGCGCAAACTGCCGCATACTAATAGTGTCGCCTTTTAATGCCGATTTCTTAAACCAAAATTGAGATTTTTCATACAGATCAATTTTATCTTCATTCAAATAATACTTTTCCAGGTATGCGAAGCCTAGTTGTCTTGAACTTCTTTGATGCCCATTACTTTCCGCTTTCTCCAGCCATAATATTGCATTGTCAATGTTTTTTTCGAATACATCTCCGTTTTGTTGTAAAAAACCCATGTTAAATTGAGCACTTGCATTTCCAGCAAGCGCTGACTTCATTAGATAATTGCTTGCCTCCTGAGTTTTATCTGCTAAAACTGGATATGTCTTATAAAAAATACTGAACACTTCAAGCATTGCAGTATCACTTCCCAAGTCTGCCTCTTTTTTGGCACTATTATATTCTGATACTATCGCATCATGATTCAAAACTTCACCATTAGCAGTAACGCAATATAGAAAAAAAATTAATAAAAGAACTGTCCTCATGATTTTCTTACCTTTTTCAAAACCCACCTGCTTTCTGGAGGAATTTATTTGTAGTAGCTTTTATTAGGCTCTGTTCTGTTATATTCATTAGAGTGGCTCCATTACCTGACACTGCAGTACCACGCAACGTTACTGTCCCTTGCACATTTTTCCCCATAATTTTTCCTTGGAGTGAGCCACTTAAATTCCCGTCAGTATTAAGCGCCGCTTTTACTTGGACTGACGCTAGCTTTTCATCAATAAAAGTCAATGACTTTGCTACACCCAACTCTCCACTACAACTTCCACTAAATGAGCATTCACCGCCAACCGTTATATCAACAATTTTTGCGTTAATATTAATAGACTGCCCCATTGCACCATTTTCTCCATCTGTAGATACAGAAGTGCCCGTTGGCAAATCAATGCCCACCTGAGCATTTGTAGAAACCATGTCATCAAACTTGGCATGGCTAAACATTTTGTTTGCTTTGGCAGCGAGCTCAGGCATTAACTCATTTACTGTATATTGCATTGCAGAAGTTACAGCGCCATTAGCAAACTTACCTCCGGTCAGCTTAGATACTGTACCTCCAGCAATTGCTTGTATTAATGTACGGCCTAAGGAGGCTGAAGTCTGTATTTTCCCTACACCTTTCATGATACCTGCGGAAATAAAGCCATGTCCGAACTGGCCTCCTTGTAAAGAACTCATTACTCCCCCAGCAATCCCATGAGCTAACATTTGCTCTCCTGTAGACCATGCATTTGCAGTCCCCTCCGCGCCATGTATTTGATGACCTATAGCGCCGAATACTGCTCCCGTTAATGCCCCAGCTAAAGCTCCTCTTAAGTTTCCAGTAGCTATTGCCCCCCCTATAACTCCCGTCATAGCTCCGGCAACCACTGCATTCCCCATAGTACCAGCAGCAAATCCCCAACTTGCTGCCCACCCGCTTGCAGCACCGGCTGTAACATATGTAACGACTGCCGCCGCTATCACTCGCCAATATTTCTTAACAAACTTGCCAATCGATTTAAAGAAATACCCACTAGGATCGGTATAGCTCATCGGGTTGTTTAGCACATAACTATAACGGTTATAGTTTTGCAGGTTAGAAGGGGCCTGGATAAACGGATCAGCTTGCATAAAACGGCCGAGTATCGGGTTGTAGGTACGGCCGCCCATATGAATAACCTCAAAGTCATTCACCATATTATGACCGGTATAACCTTTGCTGGTACCAGGGTTTGAGTAAGTGTTAAACACACTGTTAGTGCTTACGCTGTACTGCTTGCCCCATGGGTCATAGATAAACTGCTGTAACAAGGCACCGCTGGCATTCGTTATACTTGTGGTTGAGCCCTGGCCATCTTTGTGCAGGTAATGTTCGTCATGCGCGTTATTGCTGCGTTTGGTAATAACGGCATTACCCACATAAAACTTATGCTCTGTAACGCCAGTTGGCAGATTCGCCCGCTCATAGGCGCCATCGATATATAGCGTATCGGTGGTTTTATTGTCACGTACATCAATACGCCGGAACATCTGCCGATCTGGCCCATAAGCAAAGTCGGTACGGTTAGCGCCCTGTGTTACACGGGCTGGCTTATCAAACGCGGTATAGGTAAAACTGCGTTTACCGTCGTTGGTGACATTGCCGTTATTATCATAACTAAAGGTATATGTCCCTGTACCGGTGCAATTGCTCGCAGGGCCCACTGCGGTTAACCGGTTTGTTAGCTTTATGCCTGCAGCGTTAGTGGCGGTATAGCAATAATTACCGACATTGGTTTTAAAGGTCATATTGCCAAAATGATCGAAGCGGTAGCTTTCATTCATCTTCAGCGCCGCCGGCAGGCTGTTATAGCCGCTGCTACCGCTTACGGCACTGATAGTACGTGAGGTTACCCGATGCAAATCATCATAACCAAACACTTCAGTAAAACCGGCCTGACTGCCTACACTGCCAAAATTCAGCTGGCGCTGGCTAACATTACCCACATAGTCATAGTTGTAGTCCATATTATGTACGTGGGTACTGCCGCGCTTCACCGTAAGCGTATCCAGCCAGCCGCTGTGAGCGTAAAACGCCCGGTCTTCCGTTACACCATTGGCATAAATCACCTTTGTGGCCTGGCCACGGGCATTAATCTCTGAGACTTGCTGATAAACACGATTGCTCTGGTTATCAATAAGCTTGGTTAACGCGCCATTGTCATAATGATGCTTTATTACTACATCATCAGCGGGGTTTAACGACCAGGATGGATAAGTTAATAAGTTCAAACGGTTATAGCTATCATAGGTGCTGCTGATACGGAAACTACTACCCGCTGTACGCACCAGCTTGCCAGACGCTAACCCCCTGCTGTTATAGCTGTATATTTCTTCATACGCCGGAGTTACTGTAGTGTCACAAGCAACATTACTGTCGAAGCTACGTACCCGTACCAGTTTGTTCAGGTTATAACTTATTGCACTGCTGCCATATTCCCAACAAGTGGTGCCTGACGGATCCTGACGGCGGCTTTGTCTGCCAATAGCATCATAATTAAACGTTGTTACCTGATTATTGGCATTCGTCTGGCTCAGCAATTCGCCAAAAGCATTGTAAACGTATGACCAGGTGCCTTTATCCTGATCCGTCATCTGATATTTACGGCCATAAGCATCGTACAGATTTTTGGTACGCACGCTACTGACGCTGCCACTTATCGCCGTTACAGTGTCCAAGTTGCCAAAGGCATCATAGCTGTACTGTAGTTTGTTACCTAAATGGTCTTCGACCTGCTTGCTTTGTCCCAGGTAGTTATTGGTGGTTCGTTTCGTTTTATTATTAGGATCAGTTTCAACAACCGTTAGCCCCTGATATTCAATACTACTAGTGCCGCCGCTGGCGAGACTGGTGCTGGATATCCTGCCCAAATTATCATAGTGTGCCTGGCTAAACAGGGTTGAAGCAGTGTCTTTTCCCGGTTCATAGGTTTTATCCGGCCGCCCCTGACTATCATAGGAGGTAGTTGACACAGACCAGGTACCATCTGAAAGCTGTGTTTTGCTGGCAATCGCTCGGCCAAACTTATCCAAAAACTGCTGCTGCTCTGCCTGCCCGTCTGTTACCTGGGTAATGCGAACATAAGCACCGCTGATATCACACGAACTACCGCAGTAATATTGGTAGCTATAGCTGTTAATTATAGGGTCATTATCACCTTTGCCTTTCTGATAAGCATGATATTGGCGGCCCAGCACGTCAAAATACTGCCTGCTGGTTTGCCCGTTGCTATCCGTTGCATTGATATAACGGATAATGCCCGTTACGGTGTCAGCCGGCATACTGTTGTAAGTAAAATCTGTGCTATGGCCGGTTACATCTACACTTTGTTTAATATAGCGAAACCGGTTGTCATACACCGTTCTGCTCGTTCTGGTAGCTGTAGCTGAACCGCTGGCGTTGGTACCGGCAGTTACCGCTTTAGCAGTTGTATTGCCCGCGGCATCATAACTGTAACGTGTTGTGGTTTTTGTTTTAGCATCGCCTGGCGATAGCGTTTCGGTTTCCAGCATCAAATCGCCGGAATAATAACTAAACGCACTGGACCTGCTAATATCACTTTTTAATGCATTACTCTCATACAGCTGTTTTCTGACAGAAGACGATGTTAAACGCCCATAGCGTTGGTAAATTGCGCTGGTGCCATAATCGTTCACCGTTGTGGTTACCAAGCGCTCTGCATTATTTGCAATATCTGACTGAACAAGCGTGCTGGCAGTTAAATTGCCGTAGCTGTCATATGTAAAAGTGCTGCTTGTTTTTGCCAAGCCATATTCCCGACCATCACTGCCTTGCTGATAACTGAATTCTTCAGTGCTTTGAATATACGGAAATTTACCGCCATAGGCGCTGTTAATAACATTGACATTATTCTGCGCAAACGATAGTTGTACCGTTCCTTTTGCCTGAGATGTAGATTTAGGTATACCGGTATAAGGCCACTCCTGGTGATAAACTGTCTCTGTCACCACATCAGTTTGCTTATCAGTGGTTCTTAGCACTTCAAAGCCTAATAGCCCACGGCCTTTTTTATGCAGTAATAAACCGCCGTACTGGTAGTCAACACCCACACTGTTTGTTGCGGTTGTTTGGGTGCTAACATTAGACACTACATACAAACCAGCTCTGGGCGAGAAGTAATCACTGCTGATGTTATTTGATGAAGACTGCCGGAAATATACATTGCTATCTGTAATATTTTTATAAGCAATACTGGTTTTAACGCCCCAGCCATTGGTGATATTTTTAATTACGTGATCTTTTATATTTGGCCTGGTACCCAAAAAGGTTTTCCAGCCGCTGTCATTCGTTGATGTTAATAAATCCAGCTTTCCGTCAGCATTAATATCAGCAAACTGAATTGTGGCATTCGCATCAAAGGCTCTGGTACCTCGACGCTCAAATACTACCTGTTCGGCATTGGTGCTGGGACGGGTAAGATAAACCTGCCAGGTATTGTTACTGGTAGGTAATAAAATATCTGTGCGGCCATCACCGTTCAGATCCAAAAAGTACGTTAAATGCTTTAGGTTATCTGCCACACTAAGCCCTGTACTACGTGCGGCCTGAAAAGCTGAGCCATCCGACAGGCGATAGTGCCAGATATTATTGGCACGATAAAGAATATCTGTGTAACCATCTCCATTTAAATCAACGGCTCTGACATCACTGTAATTAGTCATGTCGTCAGCGTCATTCACTAACTGGGTGCCGGTCGAAACAAATAATTTTAAACGCGTTATGGAGGTCCATCGAAACCCTCTGCGCTCACATTCAGTTGGGCTGAAATTTCCGCCAGAACATCTACTTTCAGTTACCCTTAATAAAATATCGGTTTTACCGTCACCGTTAATATCAATCATCGAGGCAGACTTCATATCCGCAGTGAAAATTAGCGGGCTAAATGTCCCTGTAGCATCACTACCGCCAATAGGCCCCAGATCTACTTCTTCACTGAAATAGCTACCGTTCATTAACTTACCCAGGTTGCGGTACATTTTAAAGCGATTGTTACGCAGGTAAACAATATCCTCCAGGCCATCGCCATCGATGTCGGCAACAAAAGCCTGCCCCTCCAACCCAAAGGCGTTACGTTGAGTATCAATTAAGGTATAACTTGACGTCACAGTTACCGGAACACATAATTTTGTCCCGCCACCGTTTGGCTCACACTGTACCGATTGAGAAGTAGAAGGAATATACGCCAGCGTATGCCAGTTTTTTGTCGCACTATCGGCAATTAATAAGTCTCGCTGGCCATCACCATTGTAATCAATAGTTTGTGCGTATTCTTTTTTGTTTACCCCCAGTGCAGTTAATGTCGACTCGGTAGCATAATTAGCTGTGCCGCCAAACCGTACACGCCAGCTACCTGAGCGTGGGTACACCATATCAGCATAGCCATCGCCATTAATATCAATGATCTGCTGATACTGCCGCTCATTTGAGGCGCCTTTTAGGGTGCTTGACGTGCTAAACGGCGCAAAACTTTTACCTATAGAAGCCTGCCAGCAATAATTCAAAGCATCGTAAGTTGAATTACATTCAGTGTTGTAACCAGTAACAATGGCGGCTGGGCGCTCCCATTCAAATACCGTTGCTGGTAAGCAACTTTTTGCGTTGGTGTCGGTACACTCCTGAATGGACTCAAGGTAATTTTTTTCTTCTAATACATTGGTATTAAAATAGTTCAGCCGGTAATGCCTGAATAACGCAGCGTCCTGATAAATATCTACACTGGTTAACAGCTTTGTCATAGCCACACGGCTGCCAGCATGCCAGCCAACAGAAATTTTAGTGTTATTCTCATAATTCAGAATAACTCTGGCAAAAGGCGCAGCTCCGCCAGCTCGCCCGGTGTAGTGTACCTCTGCCAGATAGTGCTCACCTTTACTTACATCCTTCGCATACCGAAACGCTATATAGTTGCCTTTCACATCCTTTATTGCTTTAAGCGCCCACAATCTGGCCTTATTACTACTGGCTGCAGTTTCAAAAAAAGCATCGCTGCCGGTTTCTGCAGAACCACCATAGCTTTTTAACGACAAGGCGAGTGGCTTGCCCATAGAGTCATTGCCACTTACCGCACTGATATCGCCGTAATAATGTATCTCGCCGGATTTTGTTTCTACTGAAAATGCCAATGGCCCTTGAGCGGTGCTGCCATGCTGGCGCACTATGCCAAAACTTTCCAGCTCAGTGTGGTATTCAGTTGCCGACCAGTACACTGAGTCAGACACACCTATGTCATTAGCTCGCCCTTTTGTAACTAAACGCTGCCCATCCAGGCAGAGCCGGTCGGAAGCGCTGAACGATATGTTGCCTTGGACATTATCAACCGCTATGTTTTTCGGGCAACGGCTGACTGCTGAAGCACCAGCAAATTGCCAGCCCATCCCCATATAACCATCACCGGCGCTGCTGTTATAGTTAAATGCCAGTGCCGGTTGTACCCCAGCTATGCCAGCGGGAATAGCAAGAGGTAGCTGATAATTAGCAGCGCCCGATTCATCAACCCGGAACTCGCCAGCGGACATGCCGACTAAAGTAGCCAGTACGGGAGGTTGATGTAACACTGGGTCTACAGGATCATACGGAACGCTAACACCTGTTTGTTGCAACACCGGGGAAGTTGTCAGGTCTTTTACTATCAATGCCGGTAAGCTTGCTACATCAAATGTGATAGTAATATCAGGCCGTCCATCGCCGTCTACGTCTGCATATTTAAGACCACTAACGGCCGAGTGCCCTTCAGTTAATTGCAGAGCTTTCCACTGAGCTTCAGTAAGAACTTCCAGGCTCCAGCCGTTTGCACCCTGAACCAGTTTTAATAAACCATTAATGGGTATTAACGACAGCGGTATTGATACTTCACCGTGAATTAAGACAAACTTTTTCGGTGCCTCAAGATATATATTACCGGCATAATCAGAATAAATTTTGTAGCCCGCGCTATCGGCTTTTGCAGTAAAACCAGCCAAAATAATCACAGTTAACAATACATAACGAACAACAGCGCGCATGGGCTAATCCTTTCAGAGCCGGTTATAATTTATACAAACAGTTATTACTTAAAAGAGGGCAAGCCTCAGTGCTAATGAGTAAATAGGAAAAAGATTGCAGATTTTACTTTCGAAATTTATTTTTTCAACAATAAAATGAGGTGGTAGATTGCAAAACTTCACGACAGGAAACCAGTTTTTGTGATGAATATTTAAAATCTTCATCCATGGCAAGCTGGCTCCTGCCAAACGATGAATAAATTAATACTTTTCTATACAAAAAAGCAGTGGCCAGCAAAATGCGAAAAACTGTCTTGCATGTGAAATTAATACTATCCCCTAACATAAAGAAATTAATCAATTTCCGCCAAGCCAGAAATAACACACGTAGTGTGGTTATTATCAACTACATAAGTTACTTTCTTCCCTTTAGCTTTCGCTGATAACGCGTAAGCGTAAAGTGCTTTGTCAAATTCAGTGCCAGACATATTAATTTGTGCTCTGGAGTGAGTACAATGCGTTGCCATTTGTGCTGAGGTAATATACGCCACGCCATTATTTAATGACAATGACCAATCACTAAGCGGCACTGCCGGCCAGTAACGTTCAGCGAAACAGAACGGGCTCCAAACTAGCAAACCCATTACTAAAGCGGTAATTATTTTCATAATCATCTAATCCATAGGTTTATCTAAGTTGTAACCAGTTTACATCTTCGCCATCGCCCCAGCGGTTACAAGTATTCATGCCACGCACAGCCAGCTCGCGACCAGATGCCTGGGCGGCAAGCAGCATAGCGTATTGCTTTTTGCCTACTTCAGAGTTTTCGTCTCGTATCATCCAGTAAGTTTTGGTTGCACAAGCCGGCTTATCAGATGCAACGCCCCCTTCGATCTCGAAGTACACTAACCCATCAGTTGCTCGTACCAGCAAACCAGTAACTTTACCAACCTGACTGCCTGCATTTGCCGAAACACAGCTCAACGCCAACAACACTGCAAATGCCCATTTAGCTTTTATCATCCTATTCACTTTTACTATAAGCCTCTATCAATTGATTGCGCTTGAAGTATATCCCTTCACGTTTACTGCTTATCCAACTGGGCATTAGCTATTGCGGGTATACCCTGGTGACAACCGTCAACGTAAAACCTTACTTTTTTCCCTGCCGTTTGCGCAGCCAAAAGCATTGCATAAATCTGCTGAAAATGAGGGTGATTATCTGGCAGAATATAATAATTCCATCGGCCACATTTATCTGGATCCGACGGAAACTGATGTTTTAATAACAGACCATCATGGCCTTTATAAAATAACAGCACATTAATGTCTCCTGCATCAACCTCCCCGCCAGCTGTGGCGTTAAAGTTGATTAAACAGAGAAAAAAGCTGCAACCTTGAGTATAATTTTCATTTTATTAATCCACTAAGTGATGATAAATATTGGTATTTACCAAGCCATTTAAGGTACTCAACTAACAGGCACTTATTCGCCATAAAATACATATTAAAATTACCAGTTACCTAAATGTGTAATTGGTCCTGGCTGTTTTATATTAGCAACACCTAGAACCAAATAGCCCGATGTAGCCATTTTAGCTAAAATAACACTCCAAGCAGATTTTCCTGCCTCTGTTGTTGTATCAATATAGTAGCTATAGCAACACGCTAAAGCCTCTGGATTGAATTGATCAATATTCCGAAAGTAAACTCTACCATCAGGTGCCATTTGCCAGTGCAATTTGCTCATATCACTAACGTTAATCCAGTCTTCAGCGTCAACATGAAAAGGTAAAACCATCATTAATAAAAATAAATATTTCATGTATACTTCATAATTATCTAACTCATTATGCTACTAAAATGCTTAATTAACTTTTCCTGACTTCAGGTAAACTTTACACAACTGAAATCAGAAATATAGTCACATAAAAAACCTTAACTCATCAATTTAAAACCAGTTATTATTTCATTCAACACGAAGCCAACGCAGGTCTTCAATACCACTGTAAATATTGCAGGTATTGTAGCCAGATATATGAATGTTTTTCTGCGCCACCTGTGCACTTAGCACTACAGATAACAAGGCAGCACCACCAGGAGCTTCGGCATCAAATACGAAGTGATAGTTACCTTGCTGGCGGCATGTTGGTTGCCCTTCCATCACGCCCTCAACAATAATAAATACCTTTCCATTATACATCGGTCCCAGCTCTATCCGCTGTATTTTTCCAACACCAGAACCAGCGAATGTTAAAGTACTAAAAAATGCAATAAAATACAGAAAGATACACCACTTCATTTTATTTAACCCTTTAAATTTCCAGCGAATAACAGCAACATATTTCTATTCAAAAGATAGTAAATCAATTAATACTAACATGCCCAACATGGCAATAACCATTTACATCTCTTACAGTAAATATAGTTACGTTCATCTTGGCAGCTTTAGCGGCCAGCAATACCGATACGTAGGTTTGGTAGTTACTATCGGTATCATTTAAAAATCCCCACGTATTAGCATTGCCACATATTGGTGGTGCACCTTCCAATGTAACCCTAAAGCCATAATTACCACCGCCGGTTACATCTATGCTTTGTATTTTCTCATATACTTCACCATCCCAGGCTATAGCTGAGCAAGAAAAAATATCAAAAAATACAATATACTTTTCAAGTAACACTACCCTTTGATTACTTTTATGTGGAAACAACTACCCTTCCAAACGTATGTAATAAAAGCCATGGATAGGTGCAGAAAAATCCAGCCAGTTACCTTTATTGCAAGATGTATTGCCATCGTTGTTAAAATAAAGCCTTACTGGTTTGTTTGCCATATTTGCTGCTAACAACAAGCTAAAGCTCGCTCTACAGGCTTCAGTCTCATATTCGCCTTTTTTTTCACTTAAGGAACATAAAATATTACCAAAGCCTATACCTTCAATATCTGCCTGCAAATTTCCATTACCTGCAACATCCACGGTTTGGACTTTCCCTACACAATAATGAGCGGCATTAACCATTACAGGTGCAGTAAATAAATAGACCGCCGCGTATTTTTTTAATATTTTAAACATAATCAACCTATTTTCGCTTTTTAAATAAAACGCCAGCTGGTCAATTTGAGCTATCACAGCCAGCAACACTCAGTACTTTGCCGGTGAATATCAGCTCGGTTTATACATCCAGCATCAGGTAATATGGAATAGGTGAGGTTTCGTAGGTGCCAATGGTGCTACATGAGGTTAGTCCCGCCGTATAAGCCACCTTAACATTTAAGCTGTCTTTTTTTGCTGTAGCAGCATAAGAGGCCCACATTGAGCAAGTTACTGCACTAACCTCGCCGGCATTGAGATTGCAAATCCGCGTCCAATCGTTGCGCCAACTGCCATTTATTACCACATCACCTGAAGAGGTTATATAAACACCGGCTAATTTACCGCTGCACCAAATATTTGCGCTGGCAGGTGCTGCAATCAGCATGGCAATTGCAGCTACACAAACACGACTTTTAACTGTTTTAAACACAGAGTTTCCCTATAATAAAAAACAAAACTATCAAGGCATAGTGCCAACTTTAATACCAATAAAATCTTGGGCGTTTGCCCAGCTTAAGCAGCTTGCTGTGGCGATGATATCGACTTTAGTTTCGCCTGTGGCGTATGCAGTCATAACAATAGCGATCACATCCTTATATGCTATCGATAGCTAACCGGCCAGTACTGGCACACGCAGGTATCGTGCTTTTATCACCGCAGATATCAATCCGCAAAATACTTTATCCACCAGACGTAAACACCCCAGCACCAATAATGGCGCGGCCTCTAAAGTACTCTGTGGCTTGTATGCTTTGTGCTGCAAGCAGCAAGCTCCAACCAAACACCAACAATACCCCTGTTACAACCGCCATTTGTTTTAAACCTCACATAATTCGTTTTCAGTCGCTAAGTATTGATTTCGAATCCGTCAATTCAAGCGAGAAATAATTTGAATATTGTTAATACGGCAGATAGTGCCGCCACTGTTGTATAAACTATTACGTACTTACCGGTGAGCGACAACGCCAGCGCTATAGCATAAATACGATGCAGCTCCTCCGGCAAGCCGGCGAAATACAATAACCGTAAGTTCCACCATCACATTTAGCAGGAACAACGTTACCCGATAAACGAATAGCGGGGTCTGTACCATGAGCCTTGAGCGAGGTAATTTGACCACCTACGTAATCATCAGCTGCATAGACCTGCGCAGCCGAAATTAACAACAAAGAAAATACCAATACCGCCTGTTTCATTTTAATAATCCTGATAAATATAACGCACCTTTACATGATGCTGGCGCTGCACCATATTGCCCGCCCTGCTGGCGAGCACTGATCAGTTCAACTGGAATCCACTGACCAGGCTGCTGGTGGTTTTGCTTATTTTGAACAGAGAGCTACGCCGTTAACAAGCGTCAGCTCTTCTGTTCAAAATTAAGCCCTAAGACAGGGAAGTATCTTGCAATTGCTGCGAGAGACGATTAGTTATCTTTCTTAAATATCAACCTAAAGTTTGTAACTAATATGACAAGCTGCATAAAAACAAAAACATATACAAATACTTCAAATCCTTTAAGTAAACCATATTCAAAGGCTTTGATACCACCGATGAACGAGGACAGTAAGAAATATACTATTTCTAACTTTATAAAGTAGATGGTTTTATAGCTAAAATTCATCATTGTTTGTCTATTTCTTTTTGAGCCACATTCGTTACCACATCAACAGTCAATTTTCCTGCTTCAGTAAAACCAGAGGTCGTTGCTGCAGCCTGAGTATTACCAACCATTGAGCTTCGAGTTGTATTCGTAATTGATGAATTTAATCCACCAAACCCTTTTTCAAGGGTCGATGCCACAGAGTTTGAAAGCTTTGCACCAACTCCAGCACCAATTGCGCCAGCTGCCGCAGCAACACCGACTTCAGAGAATGAAGTCACCTCGCCATCTATGGCATTGGATACAACAGTACCCGCAGCATTCGCTGTTCCCCCTGTTGCAGCAGTTGTGCTAATAGCCCTGGCAGAAGAAATCGCACCTTTCGCTGCATTATTTGCCAAGCTCGCGCCAACGCCACCAGTTAAAGAGCCAACAGCTCCTGCAATAAGAACACTTTTAGTATCAATACTTCCAGTTGTCGCATACTGAACAGCCGCTTCAATACCAGCTCCAACTATAAATCCGACTGCAAAATTTATAAATTGGCCATCAGGATCTGTATATTTGTACGGATTATTATTCGCATATGCATACCGATTAAACCCCATCGTCGGGTTGCCACGCTGCATATGCCCCATAAAGTCGACTGGATCATTACTGTAGAAACGACCTATGACTGGGTCATAATACCGCTGCTGCATATAGGTTAACTGCAGATCGTCATCTTCCAGATGTCCGGTATAGCCTGGGGTGTCTTCACTGGTCAGCACCTGGCTTTCTTTGGCGATTAACTTAGTACCCAAATGGAAGTATTCCGTCGGGCCATTATCGCCGTCGGTCATCAGCAATTGACCTGCTGCGTTGTACAGGCTGTACTGGGTTTTACCGTTACTTACCTTTTTAACTCTGCGGTTGTAGCCGTCGTACTGATAACTGTTAGTGCCGGAGGTAATCAGCTGATTAGCCAGGTTAAAACTAAACGCGCGCTGGCCATTGTTGGTTACATTACCGCGACTATCGTAAGCAAAAGTCCTGCTGACACTACCACTAATACCGGTTAAGCGATTGTTGATATTGTAGGCATACGTCAGGCTCTGGCTGCCTAGGGTCTTTTTGGTAATATTACCTATACTGTCATAATCAAAACTGCCACTGCCCCAAAAGCCTTCTGCCGTGTCTAACCGGTCTAAGTCATCGTAAGTCAGGCTGATGTTTTTCGCTGGGGTGATAAGGTCGCTTATCGTATTGATATTATGGTTGTTGTCATACTGGTAGCGATAATCCAGCACATTGCTACTGCTGCGTTTTACCGTTTGATATTCTGGCCTTTGCTGCGTATCCAGTAACTGGCTGAAGCTTAAGCCATTACCATAAGTGAAGCCTTTTAGCTGGCCATTGGCATAGTAGCTGGCTGCCGTTGCATAGCTACCCACCCGGGTCGGCTGGCCCAATGCATTTGGCGCGTAGCTTACGTTTTTGCCTGACGGGTAAGTTATACTACTGACATGGCCCATGGCGTTGTACGTTGGGTCTGTTATCCAGCTAATATTATTAAGAGTCAAAACCTCTGTTTCCATCAGATTAGCGCTGTTGTACGTGTAGTCCCATATCGCCGTGCCAGCAGCCAGGGCAGTAATATTACCCTGATTGTCATAGGTGTAGGTTTTATCCGGCGTGTTGTCCGGGTAATTTATTATGCGCAGTGACCCGAGGTTATCATAACCGTAACTGACTTTTTGGGCTGCGGTGACTGAAGCTTCATTACAGGCCGTAGCACCACCGGAGGCACCCTGCGCTATCCACACCGGCTGACCTAATGCATTATAGCTATATGCAGTGTGACCGATATCTGGCCGCACCAGACGACATAGTTGCTGCTGAGCGTTATAGCGCCGGCTTTCTGTAATGCTGCCTTGGCTAATGGTAATAATATTATCGAACAAGTTGTAATTTATATCGGTGGTTACGCCATGCGGTTGTTCAATTTTAGTAGGTAAATCCTGGCTTGGGCTGCCAAAAGCACGATAGGTAGTAATGGTGCTGTTACCACGAGCGTCAGTGGTGCGTATCTGGTTACCCGCCAGGTAGGCGTAATCCATCCCTTTGTTATCTACCGTACTGTATTGCCGTATTAAGCGCTGCAGGCCGTCATATTCAAATGCTGTACCCTGGCTTTCTGCACTGCTGGTACTGGGGTAAGAGATAAATTCCGGCTGGTTATAAGCATTGAAACGTTGCGCGGTATAACGGCGTGTAGCCGACGCGTTACTGCTATCCCATTCTTCGCTTAGTACCGGGCGTAGTAAACCGTCATATTGTATCTTTTTGCGGAAGTTCCCACGTGTAATCGTCTGCGTAAAATAACCGTCGGATGTTGCATAGCTAATTGTCGTAGGGCTCCAGCGGGTGTCAGCCGGGATAATGTCAGTTAAGCGGCGCATGGTGTCATACTGATAGTCAGTACGGTTACCATTGAAATCAGTTGCCTGCGCGACGGTACCATCATCATTGATTGCTTGGCTGGCGCTGATATAACAGCTAGCCGAGTTAGTACAGCTGGCAGTATAACGGTTCGGCATCTTAATCAGCTGCGGCTTTCCACGTTTATAATCACGGAACTCTACCCAGCGGTTAGCAACATTAAACCTTTGTTGGTAAAGACTACCATCACTGTAATAGGTCTTTGTGTCTTGTAACTGTCCAAAACGATATTGTTGATAAGGCAGAGATTTCGCTGTGTGGTCACTGGTGTAGTAAGTTTGTGAATCTACAGTGCTCCACTTACTACCATCATCTGATACCTCTGTCTTGGTAGGCAGATTAAGAACCCAGTTTTTTGTATCATGATAATATGATAACCTAAAATATTTTACTTCATCTGAATTTTTATAAAAATTAGCCTTAGCAGGCACGCCGTAAATGTTAAAATCACTATAATAACTATTATATTTCGTAGCATCCCCACTAGCACCGAAAACCTCTATTGAAACATGATCAATATAACTCAACTTATGAATCAAGTTTGTATTTGCAGTCACCTCTACAACATGATAAGAATAATAGTCTGTTAGATCGGCATCCCCTACAACTTCTCCAATTTTATAGGAGTTGATAACCCTATCAAGCAGTCTACCTTCTTTGCTATATCTTTCTAACGCCTCAAGCTTACCTTCTTTAGGACTAGTTATAACACGGTTAAAATAATATATCTGTTTTGCACCATCCATATCATGAACAGTTGTCCATTTATGATCACGGTTTGTAATATTAGGTGGTAGTCGACTACCATTTGCGTCCATTGATTTATTCTGTGTATATTCATAACGCCACCTACTTGACTCTTGACCACCTGCATACTTAACCACTCGGTCTGTCAGGGAGTATTGAACTTGACAGAGATCTTCACCATATGAAATACCATCATGCATACTACCCTCAAGCATAAATCGCCTTGGCCTAAAATTTAATGTACTTTCAGCTCCGGTTGGCGATTTAATATTTCCTGAGATTAACTTACTATCAGATTCATCAGTAAAGTTCGTGCAGCTGTAACGCATGTGATATGGCAATGGCACCAAATATGCATTAGCGATAGCTTTTAAATCATAACTCCAATATGTTTGGTCTGGCAAAACCACCTTAGTTAAATAGGACGAGCTAACTTTCCCATGAATATCAAACTTATAATCATACTCATAACCAAACGACTGCTCGCTCGACGAAACTGTCTTCACCTTGCCATTTTCATTATATTTTATCGTTATTATTCTTCCATCATTAGATGCTATAGAACCTAGTTTATCGCCTTCATAATTATAGATAACATAATTACCAAAACGGTCTTCCACACGAGAAACTAACAAATAGGCATTAAACACCTTAGCTGTATCAGGCCAACCACCACCATCTTCAAGAGCTCGGCTAACAGTTCGATAAAATTCAAATTTTTTCTGTGAGAATGTATAGGTAATTCCCGATGGAGATGTAACAACATAACTCTCTCCGCCGGTTACATTGTCCTCACATCGAACAAGCCAGCCACCCTTAGTAATTTTCTCGGCGTAATTACGTGCTACAAGATGACCAGTATTATCTAAAATATGCTCTGCTGTTTCTCCAGGTACGTTGAGATAAACTCCATGCCAATAGTCCCAGAGCTCAATATAATCATCAGGTCTTCTATCATACCCAGGTTGCAAACGCCCACGACATTCATTACCACTACCCCATTTCCCTCTAAACCTTTTATCTTTTTCGTCATATATTACTCTGGTCGTAACATATGGTAGATCGATTCTCCACTCACCTAAATCGTGATTAGGAGAAACAGCGGATAAATAAGTAGAAATAGTCGGCATTTTTCGACGAAACTCAACTTTTAATTCGCTATTGCCAGGGATACTAATATCAATCGCACTAAAACTGACATCCCCAGTAGCGATGTCGACTTCATCTCCAAAGCCTTCAAATGATTCAATTTTTAAACCATCAACATTAATTAATCTGGCTTTGCTGTGTTCTAGTAAAGATAGACCTTGATTTGCTAAAGCAGTTGAAGAAAAATTTAAAATAATGAATAACACGATCAATGAATTAAATGTTAAAAAACACCTAAAACAACAATAAATATAATTTAGAACTATTATAAAATATAATGAGAGGAAAGCCATTAAACACTCCACATGAAGAGAAATAAATTAACAATAGAGATGAAGATTACTTATTAACATCACCAAAAGGCTTATAATCTGTCTTTTTAATTATATTACCGCTGCCATCAGACTCAGCAATAACTGAACCCAACACGTCGGTGTGTAAATAGGTAACCACAGGCGTTATAATTTTTACAATCGTAGTTAAGCCGGTCACTGTAATAGCAGGTTGGCCATTGTTGAATATAAGCCGGATATCTGCCAAACCATCACCGTCAAAATCGGCATAACCAATACTTTTCACTATGGCGCTGCCTGGTGTCAGTTGCAGCAACTGCCATTGCGCTGGCGTTAATACTGTCAGCTGCCAACTGCTATCTGATTTAGCCAACTTTAACAGGCCATTCTTGGGGGTAATTAACAGCGGCACTGCCACTTCGCCATGGATTAATACAAACTGCTTTGGCGCTTGCAGATAAATATTACCCGACGGATCACTGTAAACCAGATACTCCCCAGTATTAGCTTTTGTTGCAGTGGCAGCTACCACAAGAAAAAAAAATAGTAAGTAACGAAAAACAGCACGCATGGGCTAATCCTTTCAGAGCCGGTTATAATTTATACAAATAGTTATTACTTAAAAGAGGGCAAGCCCCAGTGCAAATAAATAGAAAAAAGATTGCAGATTTTACTTTCGAAATTTATTTTTTCAATAAAAACATTAAGGTTAAACTGGTTAAGAATTCTTACATTACAGAATATTTTTTTCATTAATGTGCAGTGTTCAATACACTTTACTGAGTAAATTTTTTGAGCTTCCATCACCTACCCACCATAAATCTGTCAACTAGAGCATGACAAGCCGGTGGTTGTTCTACTATAAACAAATTAACATCTTTTTGTGCGATAAATGCCGCAATCAGTGCAGACACTTGTGTTGGATAGTCTGGATGATTGATGTTCAATAAAAATCGGGAACCACCATCGCAGGTACTTAGTTCAGTGTTCTTGTACTCTGTAACAAATAACATCCCCGTACCTGTCGGGTAGATATAACGGATTTTTGTCCATCCGCTGTTTATGGTAGCAAACACGGATTCTGGAAAAAATGCAGTGGATAACACAAATGCGAAAAATGCCTTGCGTGTAAAATTCATATTATTCCCTAGTACAAAATATCAATCAATTTCCGCCAAGCCAGAAATAACACACGTAGTGTGGTCACTATCAACTACGTACTTTAACTTTTTTCCTTTAGCTTTCGCTGATAACGCATAGGCGTATAAAGCTTTATCGAACTCAGTACCAGACATATTAATTTGCGCTCTGGAATGAGTACAATGCGTTGCCATTTGTGCTGAGGTAATGTACGCAACGCCATTATTTAATGACAATGACCAGTCACTAAGCGGCACTGCCGGCCAGTAACGTTCAGCGAAACAGAACGGGCTACCAAGTAATAGACCCGTTAATAAAGCAGTAGTAATTTTCATAATCATCTAATCCATAGGTTTATCTAAGTTGTAACCAGTTTACATCTTCGCCATCGCCCCAACGGTTACAAGTATTCATGCCACGCACTGTTAGCTCACGGCCAGATGCCTGGGCAGCAAGCAGCATAGCGTATTGCTTTTTGCCTGCTTCAGAGTTTTCATCACATATCCTTTCTTCAATGAATAAGAAAATCTTAATTTACTCGACACGAAGCCATCTTAAATCTTCAATACCATTGTAAATATTGCAGGTATTGTAGCCAGATATATGAATGTTTTTCTGCGCCACCTGTGCACTTAGCACTACAGATAACAAGGCAGCACCACCAGGAGCTTCGGCATCAAATACGAAGTGATAGTTACCTTGCTGGCGGCATGTTGGTTGCCCTTCCATCACGCCCTCAACAATAATAAATACCTTTCCATTATACATCGGTCCCAGCTCTATCCGCTGTATTTTTCCAACACCAGAACCAGCGAATGTTAAAGTACTAAAAAATGCAATAAATACAGAAAGATACACCACTTCATTTTATTTAACCCTTTAAATTTCCAGCGAATAACAACAACATATTTCTATTCAAAAGATAGTAAATCAATTAATACTAACATGCCCAACATGGCAATAACCATTTACATCTCTTACAGTAAATATAGTTACGTTCATCTTGGCAGCTTTAGCGGCCAGCAATACCGATACGTAGGTTTGGTAGTTACTATCGGTATCATTTAAAAATCCCCACGTATTAGCATTGCCACATATTGTTGGTGCACCTTCGAATGTAACCCTAAAGCCATAATTACCACCGCCGGTTACATCTATACTTTGTATATTTCCATATACCTGACCGTCCCAGGCAGCAGTCGCACCTGAAAATAGAACCATCAGTAACATAGCAGCTATTTTTCCCATTTACGTTCCTAATTAAAAAAACTGAAATAAATTGCGATTGAACAACGAACATCAAAATAAATATCAAGCGGATTGTGTCATTTGAGTTATTAAGGTTACTCCCTGCCAACACCAATATGTTGATTGACAAGCCCATAGCCATTGCTATCTAAGCAGTAAACAATATTAATACTTCTATTTGCCAGATGCGCCGCAAGTAATGCTGAGTAGGCACGAGAGAAATTTTCTGCGTTAGCTGTCTTAGCGCAACCAGCCGAGTCGCCCGTGCCAAACCTTAAATAAAACCATTGCGGAACGGCCTCTGGGGTTGGGTCTATTTGAAAATAAACAGTATTAACGTCGTTATTTAGCGGCAATTGAATCATAGTAATTTTCCCACTCGCGGTAGCACCGAGCAAGACTCCTGGAAAAATCAATACAGCCGCAGCTACAAAACTTGAAAACAATTTCACTACCATCTCCTTTCTGTTTATACAGAATATTATTTCACACCTACTACGCCATCGGTTCTGGCGCCATGAACGTAAATTCTGATTTTTTCACTAAGGATTAATTATAATATATCTGGCTTTTATATAGTTAGGCAAATTATTGCAACTAAAAGCGTTATCTTGGCTATCTATATAAACGTCCACTATCTTATCTGCAGCGAGCGCCACCAGTAGCAATCCATCGCCTTTATTCGATGTTGGGCAAATACATTTATGATTAGAGCTTTCAGTACTAGACGTGGTGTTACCATTACACTACTGTGGGTAATCCATTAATCTGGTAACCTTACCTTTGCAATTAATATCAGCAGAAAAAACAACACTAGCCTGTAATAAAGTAGCAAATATTAATAAAAATATACGCATGATTTAATTCTCATAAATTAATATTGAATAGAATATTTTAATTAACGACAGTGAAATACGAAATTGTGTCGGAGAAAGGCTGATCTACACAATCCCGATATGTTCTAAAGCTTACCGTTTTTTGCATTGCAAAGGCCATCATAAGCACACTCAAATACTCTTTTGCCATCGGACGGGCCATACTAAATGACAAATAATCACCGTTAGAACCGTGGCAAGCGGGTTTATTCTGTACACCACCAGCCGGATAGATGTATACAAGATTGCCACCTTCAAACATCAGGATTTTATCTATTTTTGCAGTGGTATCTGGACTTCCCCTAAAACACTAGACACTCCTTAGGTTAGAATACAACTTTAGGAGGGCACCATGTCCAAGCAACGTTTTACATCAGAATTCAAAGC